>NZ_VFVB01000003.1:0-807784 GCF_006658535.1 Mesorhizobium sp. B2-4-13
GGCGACAACGGAGCAACTGGCGCAACGGGCGATACCGGAGCCACGGGTGCAACCGGCGATACCGGAGCCACGGGTGCAACCGGCGATACCGGAGCCACGGGTGCGACTGGGGATCCTGGCTCAACAGGTGCCACCGGCGCTACGGGGGACACCGGTGCGACTGGCACAACGGGTGATACCGGAGCCACGGGTGCGACCGGCGATACCGGAGCCACGGGTGCGACCGGCGATTCGGGTGCAACGGGTGCCACCGGCGGTACAGGCGACATCGGTGCGACTGGCGCAACGGGTGATACCGGAGCCACGGGTGCAACCGGGGATTCTGGCGCTACGGGTTCGACTGGAGCTGCAGGCGCGACTGGCTCTACCGGGGCGACTGGCGCGACCGGAGCCACGGGTTCAACTGGGGCAACCGGTCATTCGGGTGCGACAGGGGCCACGGGATCGACAGGTCATACTGGCGCAACGGGTTCGACCGGGGCAATTGGCCATTCTGGTGCGACCGGGGCCACAGGGGCGACAGGTCATACTGGCGCCACGGGTTCGACAGGAGCGACCGGTGCTACCGGAAGCACAGGCACAACTGGGACCACCGGCGCAACGGGCGACACCGGAGCAACGGGCGCAACCGGTGATACTGGTGCGACCGGAGCAACTGGCGCAATGGGTGATACTGGTGCGACCGGGGCTACCGGAGCGACGGGTGACACCGGAGCGACCGGCGATATTGGCGCGACGGGTGACACTGGAGCAACTGGCGACACCGGAGCGACTGGCGCGACGGGCGACACCGGAGCAACTGGCGCGACGGGTGACACTGGAGCAACTGGCGACACCGGAGCCACCGGAGCAACGGGTGATACCGGGGGGACTGGCGCGACGGGTGATAGCGGGGCGACTGGCGCGACGGGTGACACGGGGGCAACAGGTGCGACCGGAGCAACGGGTGCCACTGGCGACCCTGGTGCAACGGGAGCCACGGGCGCTACAGGCGACACCGGAGCAACTGGTGACACCGGAGCGACTGGGGCGACCGGTGACACCGGAGCAACTGGCGCGACGGGTGACACGGGGGCAACAGGTGCGACCGGGGCTACCGGAGCAACGGGTGCGGCTGGCGACCCTGGTGCAACGGGAGCGACTGGCGCTACAGGCGACACCGGAGCAACTGGTGACACCGGAGCGACCGGAGCCACCGGCGACACTGGAGGAACTGGCGACACCGGAGCCACCGGAGCAACGGGTGATACCGGCGCGACGGGTGACACTGGAGCAACAGGTGCGACAGGGAATCCTGGTGCAACGGGTGCCACCGGGGCAACAGGTGCGACCGGCCATACTGGTGCGACCGGGGCAACTGGGCACACCGGAGCAACGGGTTCCACTGGAGCAACGGGCCATACCGGGTCCACTGGTGCCACCGGTCATGGCGACAATGATCATGACCACAACGGCAACCACCATCACCATGGTCACAATGGCAATCACGACCACGATCGCCACAATGGCAATGGTGACCGTCATGACAATGACCGTGGTGACAATGGCCGTGGCAGCCGTGACAATGGTCATGGAGGGCATGGCAACGGGGATCATGGTTCGTCGGCCAACAGTCAAGGTGGCTATATCTCGACCGACACGCTTGGGCTGAAGGATATCAAGCAGTTCATACAGTCCAGTAGTTCCGCTGACAGCCAGGACTTGTTCAGGCAGCTCATCAGCCTCGCCATTGTTTCGGTGGCTGTGGACCTCCTGAACCTGCTCACTTCTGTCGCAGGCTTTGGTCAGACCCAGAACAAGCCGTTCGGTTCGACCTTGGACCTGACATCGGACAAGCAGAGCTCGGGGTATGCTCAAACCGACGACACACTGAAAAAGACACTGAGCAATATTCTGAAGCCGCATGACTAAGCGGTTGAAAACAGTGGACGCGGACCCTGCTGGAAGGCGGGGTCTGCGCCTGCGCGCTTCCAGCGCCGGCAATCGTCTCATCTCGTATGCCTGTTGGAGATGCGAACGGTCTCGCCAACTTCCATTGCGACAAGACGTAGCGAGCCTCTTCGAACTCTTGAGGCTGGTTCGCGGGAGCAGTGCACTGTGAGCGTACAACTCAGTCAAGGCCCCAAACCGAGCCCGAACCATCATGACGCGCAAGCGAATGCGGCCGGCAAGCATCCGGGCGAGGGCAAAGCGCAACGGAGTCCAGGCGGGCCTGCCGAATTCGGTCAGGTCGCACCGCGCCTAAGGGCTATGATCAAGGTCGCACGTTACCACGGTGTCGAGCTGGACCCCAACGAATTCAGGGCCGCAAGCGTAGGCACCACTCCGACCGCTGCGGATCTCTCTCACTGGGCGCAGAACGGCGGGATGTGGTCGCGCGCGGTTCGCGTCCGCTGGTCGCATCTTCTGCGCTTCGAACAAACCGGACCGGTGGTTCTGCTGTTCAGCGATGGCCGCGCTGGCCTGCTTACTGGTGCTAGCGCCGAACGCAATCTCATTTTCTTGAAGAGCGTAGATGCGCCGGATGATGCCCAAGCGATCGCGATCGACGAGCTGAGGTTGTCGCGGGTCTGGTCGGGTGAGGCGGTGCTGCTGCGTCCTCAACGATCCTTCGTCGCCGCCGACGCGCCGTTCACCTTCCGCTGGCTCGTAGATCTTGTGCGGCTCGAGGCTGTGCCGCTGCGCGACATCGGCATCGCTTCGTTCACACTCAGCATCCTGACAATTCTGCCGCCCCTTATCGTCATGACTGTGGTCAACAAGGTGCTGCAGTTCAACAGCATCTCGACTCTGGCATTGCTGAGTGCAGTGATAGTCGTCGTTTTCGCCTATGAGACCCTGCTCGGCCACGCGCGCCGCCTGATCATCAACGTGGTCGGCGCTCGCTTGGACACCAAGCTGAACTTGCACGTCTTCGGTCGGCTGTTGCGCCTGCCGCTTGACTATTTCGAGCGCCATCCAGCGGGCGAGACAATGTACCATCTGGCACAGGTCTACCGCATCCGCGAATTCCTCACAGGCAAATTGCTCAGCACCTTCCTGGATCTGATGACGCTGTGCGTGCTCATCCCAGTCATGTTCTATATCAACGCAACACTCGCCTGGATGGTGCTCGGCTGCGCCGTCTTGATCATGCTGATCATCCTTGCTTTCCTTGCGCCGCTGCGGGCCAGCTACCAACGCGTGGTGAATGCCGAGACCTGGAAGTCGGCGGCGCTCGGCGAGACCGTCGCCGGCATCAAGACGGTCAAGGCGCTTGGTCTCGAGCCGCAACGCAAGGCGCTTTGGGACGAACGGGTGGCGGACGCGGGTAAGGCGCGCCTGGCTTTTGGGCAACTCGCCAATTGGCCGCAAACCCTCGTAACGCCAGTTGAGCGCGCGATGGTGTTGGGCACCATGCTGATGGGGGCGTATCTGGCCATGAGCGACAGCACTGGCTACATGGTCGGCAGCCTGTTTGCATTCATGATGATCGCCCAACGCGTCGCGCAGCCCCTTGTCGGCCTGGCACGTCTGGTAGAGGACTACGAAGAAGTCGGCGCGGCCATCGGTGAGGCGGCGTCAGTTCTCAACCGTCCATTAGAAAGCAGTTCAAATTCCGCGGGCCTGAGGCCAAAACTTGTCGGCGAAATCAAGTTTAGCGACCTGACCTTCACTTACATGGGTACCAAGACGCCGGCGCTCGACCGGGTCAGCTTCGACATTCCGTCTGGCTCGATGTTCGGCATCGTCGGGCGCAGCGGGTCCGGAAAATCGACTATCGCGCGTCTTCTGCAAGGCATCAACCGCGACTACAGCGGGTTCCTCAAGCTCGACGGGATCGACCTCAAGGAAATTAACCTGCGCCACCTCCGCCAGGGCCTAGGTGTTGTCCTTCAGGATAATTTCCTTTTCCGCGGTTCGATAAGGGACAACATCATCGCGGGACGTCAGGGCTTGACGCTTTCGGATGCCATGCGTGCTGCTCACCTCGCCGGCGCGGCTGAGTTCATCGAACGCATGCCGAATGGCTATGATACCTACATTGAGGAAGGCTCACCCAATCTGTCGGGCGGGCAACGGCAGCGGTTGGCAATAGCCCGCGCGCTGATTCACAACCCGACCATCCTGATACTGGACGAAGCGACAAGCGCGCTCGATCCCGAGAGTGAAGCGGTGGTCAGCGACAACCTCATGCGTATCGCCAGCGGCCGAACGATGATCATCGTCTCGCACCGGCTGGCATCGCTGACGGAGTGCGATCAGATCCTCGTGGTGGATCAGGGCAAGGTTCTCGATGTCGCGCCGCATTCCGTCCTACTGGAGCGGTGTGGCGTTTACCGCCAGCTTTGGCTTCAGCAGAACCGGCACCTGGAAGGCCGGCGTGGCCGATTGGCGGCTGTGCCCTCCGTTGATGTGAGCCGGCCATGAGCGTCACCCCCTATGCGCCAATTGCTGCTCGCCGTCGTCGGGCAAAGGCCAGCGATCCGACGGCGCCGGTCATTCTCGAATTCCAAAGGCCATCGACAGCCGTCGCAAACGCGCCGGTTCCGCGAGTGGCTCGTAGCATCGTCTGGGTCGTATTTAGCCTGGTCGTCGCGCTGATAATGCTCGCAGCTCTGATACCGGTTGACCAGGTGGTCACGACGAGGGGCCTGGTGGTGGCACAGTCGCCAAACATCGTCGTCCAGCCGCTCGAGACAGCCATCGTCCGCTCTATCGAGGTACGCGAAGGACAGCAGGTCAAGGCCGGCCAGGTGCTTGCCCGACTCGACGCCACTTTTGCCTCGGCCGATCTCACCGCATTGGCCGCCCAAGTCACGACCCTCGAAGCCGAGGTGGCTCGCCTGAAGGCCGAGGCCGACGGAAACTCATTCACCTATGACGGCCTGGATCCGAGTTGGACACTGCAGGCCTCGATCTTCGATCGTCGCAAGGCGGTCTATGACGCCAAGCTGGAGAGCTTCGATCGACAGGGTGACCAACTCAGTTCGGTCATCTCCCGCTCCCAGTCCGATGCCGATGGCTATCGGCAGCGATTGGCCGTCGCGGGGTCGATCGAGCAAATGCGCAAAAAACTCGAAGTGAGACAGGTCGGAAGCCGTCTCAATACGCTCCTTGCCGAGGACAACACAGCTGAAATGTCGCGAGCTCTCACCAACGCCGAGCAGACATCCGAGGCTGCTAAGCGCCAGCAGGCTGGGGTTGCGGCCGAGCGTGACGGCTTTGTCCAGAGTTGGCGCGCAGACGTTTCGCAGAGCCTGTCGGAGGCCAATTCGCGCATATCCGACGCCCGCGAGCTTCTCAACAAGGCCAAGCTGCGCAAACAGTTGGTCGAGCTCAGGAGCGAGGCCGACGCTACCGTTCAATCTGTGGCTAAAGTTTCCGTGGGTTCGGTTCTGCAGTCCGGAGAGCGGTTGATCACGCTGGTCCCGGCTGACGCGGTGCTTGAGGTGGAGACGAATATCATCGGCCGCAGCAGCGGCTTTGTTCACGTCGGCGATCCCGTAGCAATCAAATTCGATACGTTCCCCTATTCGCAATACGGCCTGGCTCACGGCACGGTACGCTCGGTCAGCCCGGATTCCTTCTCTGCCAGGGATCAGGTGCGTGACCCGAATAGCTCGTTGGCCATGCTGCCCTCGGATGCCGACCAGTTCTACCGCACGAGAATTTCCATCGACGACGTCGCCCTTCATGGCGTGCCCGCCGGCTTCGCGGTCAGCCCCGGCATGCCGGTCACAGCTGATGTGAAGGTAGGCCGCCGCACGGTGCTCAGATACATCCTCGGCACGATGCTGCCGATCGGTCAGGAAGCAATGCGGGAGCCATAAATGGCGTTGATGGATCGGTTGGCCGGACGTATCCACCCGGCGCTGGCGCTGCGCAGGGCAGCTCAGCTTACTGAACAAGGCAAAGCTGCCGAAGCGTTTCCGCTTATAGCCACCGCTGCTCGTGCCGGGGTTCCAGAAGCGGAATGCCGCGTCGCGCGCTGCTATCTTGAGGGGTCGGGCGTACCGCCAAGCCGATTGGAAGGGACGCGCTGGCTACGGCGGGCTGCTGACCATGGTAACCCCGATGCGCAGGCACTCCTTGCCGCGCTTTACAGCACTGGGCTGGCCGAACACGAGGACAACACAGGAACCAGCAGTTCAGAAAGCCTGTTCAAGTCGCCGTCTTCACGAAAGCCGGATTTCGAGGCAGCGCTTCCGTTCGCCCAAAAAGCTGCCGAGGCTGGCTCCGCAACAGGGCAGGCCATACTCGGCTATATTCTAAGCAAGGGCCCAATGCCGATGCGCAACCTCAATGCCGCTCATGGCTTGTACGAGAAGTCCGCGGCGGCCGGTTGTCCGGAAGGATGCCTTGGCCTCGCCCTGTCACTTGCCCGTCGCAAGCAACCGGAGCACAGGACTAGGATTGCCGAAGCGATGCGGCGTGCGGCCGATGCAGGTCTGCCGACAGCGATCTACCTTCTTGCGGTCCTCACCGAGCACGGAATGGGAGTGCCCGTCGATCGCGAGGCGGCTGCTGAGCTTTATCAGCTGGCTGCGGAAAAGGGCCTCGCTTCGGCCCAATTCAGGCTGGGGCTTTCTCTCATCGAGGGCAGCTTGTCACGTCAGGACCCCGCAGCAGGCGAGGCGTGGATGCGTCGCGCCGCAGTGGCCGGAAACCTCGACGCCGCCTATCGTATAGGCGAACGGTATGTGAAGCGCCCTCAACCGGATTATGCGGAAGCCGCGACGTGGTACCGGCGCGCTGCGGAGGCAGGTCATCCAGTAGCCGCTCGTGCCTTGGCATCGCTGTATCTTTCCGGGAACGGTGTAGCTCAGGACGCCGAGGAAGGAACGCGCTGGCTGCGCGGCGCCGCTAATGGTGGCAATCGAGAATCCCAGGTCGACCTTGCGAACCTTATCCTGGAAGGCGCCGGCGACCCTACTGATGGTGTCGATGTCGCGGAGTGGTTCGAAGCGACTGCTTCGTCAGGAGACGCAGTCGCGGCCTTCAATCTCGGGCTTTGTTTTGCCGAAGGGGTCGGAGTGAGCAAAAACCAGGAACTGGCGGCGAAGTGGATGAGGCGCGCAGCCGAAGGCATGGCGCAGGCGCAGTATATGTATGCGCGCATGCTTCAGAATGGACGCGGTGTGCCAGCTGACCAGATGCAGGCCAGGCTTTGGTTTGACCGAGCGGCCAATGCTGGCATGGTGGACGCGCAGGTGGCTTTGGCCGAAATGCTCTACAATGGGCGTGGAGGAGAGCGCTCGGCGCGCGCCGCGGCGCATCTATTCAAGCAGGCTGCCGCCACCGGCCATGTTGGCGCGATGTTTGCAATCGGGGCGCTATACGAGAGCGGGCAGGGGCTTACTCCGGATCGGAAGGCGGCGCAGAAATGGTTCGCAGCCGCCGCTGAGCGAGGGCATGGACACGCCCAACTCATGCTGGGCCGCTACCTTTCCCAAGGTGTTGCCGGTGAGTACGAGCCAGTTGCCGGCCGGATCTGGCTCGAGCGAGCCGCCTCTCAGGGCATTGATGAAGCGGCCGATGAGCTTGCTGTTCTTCGAGACAGACGCGAAGCTTCAGGTCCCTCAAATGCAAGGATCCCAAGGGGCTGAGGCGCCTGGTGCTCAGCTCCTGATGTATTCGCCGTCGAATCCGGCGAACTTCGTCAGGCCCGGAGAATCGAGCACGCGGACATGGCCCTGGCGGAATTCGAGAAACTTCCGCTCGCGAAGTTCCCGCAGCATTCGATTGACATGGATCGGAGTAAGACCAAGGGCGTCCGCGAGATCGTATTGGGTGAGCGGGCAGTCGAAGCCGTTGCGGTCAACCGCGCCTACTCGTTGCAGGCGCGCTGTCAGTTCGAGCAGCAAATGTGCTGTTCGCTCCAATGCGTTGCGTCGTCCTATGTTGGCGAGGTGTTGGGCCATCACCGCGCCGTTGCGTACGAAAGCCCCAACAATGAACGAGAAGAGTTGAGGCGATTTCATAGCAGCAAGCGTCAAAGTCTTGGTGGGTGCCACAAGCAACGAAAGTTCAGTTCGAGCTACGAACGTCTCAATAGAGCCGCTCCCATGTGATTGAGGCAGAACGACATCGCCTGTCAGGGCAAAATCGAGAATTTGTCGCTGGCCATCCGGAAGCTCATGGGAAATGCATCCCCAACCCGACTCGACGACGTAAATACGATCCTTGTTGTCACTTTGGCTGAAGATCACCGCGTCGGCTGGATATCGCTTTGCGGTGAACCCGAGAGTCTTGATCAGAGCGGCGTCGTCATCGCTAAGTCCAACGTATGTCGAACGGTGCTCATCTCCTCTCGAAAAAGAACGTGAAGCATTCGCCATCCCTACCCCCTACGCCAACTCCATGTGTACCTTCCTGAACTTCACCATGTATATAAAAATTCATGTGATGGGCGCCTCTTTGGATCCCGGCAAAGAAAGGTCGCGACGTCAATGTCGTATCGAAATCTGGCTCGCAACACGCTAGGGCTCGATTGACGCCGCTTAGAGCTGGCGTCATCTATGACTTACTTCTCTTAAAATTCTCCCTCATTGACTCAACTATTTCGCTGGCAACGAGACAGCTCCGATTATCTGCCTGGTCGGCGGCGTTGCGCAACGTCAGCGACGCATCCCTCAGCAGTCCCCTGATCTCAGACGGAGACAACAACTCCGATGCTTCGAGTTCCAGGAGGACCGATTCACTCACATGCAGCGCGGCAAGCGCAACGGCCCGAGGCCTTGTTGCAAGCAGCTTCAGAAGATCACCACTGCGCCTGTGCCGCGATTTCTTTTTTGCCATCGTCGCCTTCAACTGTACGGACAACGGTTTCTAATTCCCACGTCTTGACAACTTTACGCAGCCTCAGATCGAGAGGCAGGTCGATCCTCTCGTTTTGGCGTGACTTCCACGATATCGCACTTTGCTGTGGTGACACAGAGACAAGAAGATACCGAATTAGCGGTAGCTGGCGTCCAAGGCGTCACAGGGACGAATGGCGAGAAAACATTCTGTTTGGAGAAGATCCGTCCCTTTGCGATGAGCGATCGCTTTCTTTAGCCATAACTCTGCTTCGCGACAGCGCTGTCGTCTTTGAGAGACGGTACGGGGAACGCCTCCACCTGCCCCTCGGTCTTGTCGAGATATTGCATTAACGCTGTCACCAAATGGTAGAAGATGCTGGCAGGAACCTCCGTCGCCAGCGATCGGCCGCGCTCGTCGATCCTGTCCATCCACAGGCCAAGCGGTGCGGGATCGATATGCCATCTGAAAAGGCGCGCGACACGAGCTTCGATCTCTGGTTTCAGATCGGGCCCGCCGATGCCATCCAACGCGATCGCCGCCTTGATCGCTTCGCATTGCGGCCAGCTACGCGAGAGCCTGTCGAGAGGCAGCCCTTGTCGCGAAACGGCCGCATACGCCAACCCTGTGGCTCGATTCAGCCCGCTGGCGACCGCCGACGAATAGAGTTTCCTCGCATAAGCAGCCAGATCTTTCTGCCCGCTTGCCCGCGCGAAGTCGACGAGCAGAGAGGCCCATTCGAAATGGTGCCCCGGTTCGGTCCACTGCCCCTGGTCTCCGGGCAACGGCAGCCAGTCCGCATCGAAATACTCGCCGAGCGTCCAACTTTCCTGATCGAAGAAATGGCTGCGGAAGAGATCGATGACGCGAGCCGCTCGACGCAGATATACGCGATCGCCGGTTACGGCATACCAAGCAAGGAAAGCTTCAAGCATGTGCATGTGTGGGTTCGAGGACCGAACCCCATTCCAGCCAGGTGTCTCAAGGAAGCCATTCAGGCTGCCATCCTCGAGGTGAGAGTCGATGAACTGAAATGTCTCCTGTGCAAGCTGAAGGCCAGCCTTGTGGCCGCATCGATAGGCATGGGCAAGTGCGAGGAGCACGCAGGAGTGATCATAGGCGTCCTCCACGGGGTCCGCCACGCTTCCATTCGGATTGAGGGTGCGTACCCACCCTCCGCGATCGGTGCGGCCGTATTTTGAGATGAAGTCGATTCCGTGATCGATGAGCTTGTCGGCGTCCCCGGTCCAGCCACGTTCCTTGGCCACCGCAAAAGCATAGATCTGGCGAGCCATCGTCCGCATCCGCTTGGGTTTGCTTAATGGCGTCGCATCGAAACGAAGCGCTTCGTGGAAGCCGCCATGCACATTGTCGACCCCTGCGTTTGACCAAAGCGGAAGGGTCTCGTTGAAGAGCCAGTGCTCGACGCGCTTGCGCCATGACCCGCTGACAATGACCCGGTCTTCCGACGCCGTGAATTTCGTCTCGAGACGCCCACTCTTCTCGAGTTGCTCGACGACCTTCTTCACATTCTGGCTATGGCTGACCGGGGCGACGAATATTGCGTCCGGCGTTGCGACCACCGCCACATCCTTCATCCCTATAACGGTGAGCAGCCGACCTTGGCTTCTGAGGTAGGAACTGTCGCAGTCCATGGCGACAACATCGCCCATTACCACGTTGCCATTGCCGTCCACGGGGCTCGCCTCCAGCAATGATTGCCACGATCCAAGGTCGTTCCAGCGGAAGGACGCCGTCACCATCGCGATGCCCTGCCCATGTTCCATGACCGCATAGTCGATCGATGTGGAGGGGACCGCCGAGTAGAAGCCTTGTGGCAGGTAAAGACCCGAGACATCCACCTTGGCCGTCTTGAAGGCGCGTTCCGCCGTTTCCCATATCTCCGGCTGAAATTCGATTAAAGCTCTCTGCATTGTGTCGGCACGAAACAGGAAGATGCCCGCATTCCAGTAGAACCTTCCCGACGATAAATACTTTTGCGCCGTCTCGATGTTCGGCTTTTCGACAAACCGTGAAACCGCGGCCGCGCCGTCACCATTGGCCGCAACCTCAATGTATCCATATCCCGTCTCTGGATGAGTGGGCTTGATGCCGAACACGACGATGCTTCCCGAGTCGGCGGCAGGCATGCCCGCTTCAACGGTCTCCCAGAACTGCGTCTCGGTCGATATCTCGTGGTCGGAGGGGACCACGAGCACAAGCGCGTCCTTGCCGTGCTTCGAAATCGTCTGCAGTGTCGCAATAGCGACAGCTGCCGCGGTATTGCGGCCCAGGGGTTCGAAAATCGGCTTTCCGCCGTTCAGCCCAAGCGGAGTTATGTCCGAGATGACCCGTTCGGCATGACGTTCGGATGCTATCAGATAGATCGGCGTTTCGCTGTGCGGCCACGCCTTCAGGCGCCGAACCGTCTTCGCCAGCATGGAACCGTCCCCCGAGAGATCGTGGAACTGCTTGGGATTGTCTTCGCGCGAGAGCGGCCATAGCCGGGACCCGACTCCTCCGCTCATCACAAAACTTACGATGCGGTGTGCCATGCTTCAGCTCCTCTCAGAATGTCTGGTTGTAGGCCCCGACCTCTGGATTGCGGCGCAGGACGGCGTCGATCGCCTCGAACATCTGGCGACGGCGCTCCGACGAGACGGGGCTTTCGACGACGACGACAATTTCGGGCTTGTTCGACGAAGCTCTGACCAGACCCCAGGTGCCGTCTTGAGCCACGACACGCACCCCATTGACGGTAACCAGATCAGCCAGCGGCTGACCCGCGAACACCGTCCCGTCCCCCTTCATCTTCATGAAGTCGCCGACGACCTTGTCGACAACGCCGTATTTGACTTCGTCGGGACAGTGAGGCGACATTGTTGGCGTGCCAAAGGTTACGGGCAGGGCGCGATAGAGGTCGGCCAGCGTCCTTCCCGGATTGCGGTCGAGCATCTCGCAGACGGTGATCGCCGTTATGAGGCCGTCGTCATAGCCACGCCCGATCGGCGGGTTGAAGAAGAAGTGCCCCGACTTCTCGAAGCCGGCGATTGCGTTAAGCTCGGCAACCCGTCGCTTGATGTAGGAATGCCCCGTTTTCCAATAGTCCGTCCGTGCACCGTTTTGCGCGAGAACGGGATCGGTCATGAAAAGTCCGGTTGATTTCACGTCTACGACAAAGGTGGATTGCGAATAGAGGCTGGAAATATCTCGCGCCAGCATGACGCCGACCTTGTCCGCGAAGATCTCGGAGCCTTCATTATCCACCACGCCGCAGCGGTCGCCGTCGCCGTCGAAGCCGACACCCAAATCGGCACCGGTTTCCAAAACCTTGTCCCGGATCGCATGCAGCATTTGCATATCTTCGGGGTTAGGATTGTAGCGCGGAAAGGTGTGATCGAGCTCCACGTCAAGGGGGATCACCTCACAGCCGATGGTCTCCAGCACCTGGGGGGCAAATGCGCCCGCCGTCCCATTACCGCAGGCAACGACGACACGCGGCCTGCGTCGAACGTTCCTTCCGGCAGTCAAGTCTTCGATGTATCTCTCGCGAAAGTCGGAAACGAATTCGTAGCCGCCGCCACCCACCAGATCGAAGTCGCCGTTCAGCACGAGCGCCTTGAGCGCTGTCATCTGGTCAGGCCCGAATGTAAGAGGCCTCTGCGCGCCCATCTTCACTCCGGTCCAGCCGTTCTCGTTGTGGGAGGCCGTTACCATGGCAACAGACGGAGCGTTGAGTGCGAACTGCGCGAAATAGGCGGTCGGGGAAAGCGCAAGGCCGATGTCCTTGACACGTGCGCCAGCCGCCATCAGCCCTGACACCAACGCCATCTTTATGGACATCGAATAGCTGCGAAAGTCATGGCCGGTAATGATCTCAGGGCCCACGCCCATCCGGCGGATCAGAGTACCCAGACCCATGCCCAGCGCTTGGGCGCCCATCAAATTGAGTTCGGGCTCTTTCTCAGAGCCCGGATGCCCAAACCACCAGCGCGCATCATACTCGCGGAAGCCAGTGGCTTTGATGAGAGCATTGTTCTCGAACGCGAATGTGTTTGGCTTGGCTTGGCCGACTATGTTTAGGGTCACGACTTTCGCTCCGAAATTGCGCCAACATTCCTAGCATCTCGGCGAGCCACGGCCGCTTCATGAATTCGGGTAGCGCTACCCCACGCTTCGTGCCGCCTCATCCAATAGGTGGAGCCCATCGATGATCGAAAGGATGTCTCGTCTGGGCATGGCGGTTGAGTATCGTGGGAAGTAGGTCCGCGTCGGGCGCTAACCTCAATGTGGCTGTGTAGTGCCGCTGACACCATTCAGTTTCCTTTTTCGGAAGAACGTCGATCATAGGCGTTTCCGAGCCTTGGCACGTGCGCTCGACGGCATTCAGCCAGAAATCGAAAGAGAATCGGAGCGACTTCGCGGGGCCTGGAAACACATGACAGATTGTGCGGCGTTTTCCCTGGAGGCAACGGAAAACGGGGATAAGAGCGAACGCCTGTCAGCTAAGCTGGATATTCTCGCCCGGGACCTTGCAGCCAACCGAGCACGACAGTTGCTGCTGGAACGGCAGAAGTCATTTCTAGCCACGATAAGGGCCGGTCTGCCGCGCATTCTTCACTCCCACAGGGCGTAGGTCTACGCCAATTGGTGGCGTTTACCTTCCCCCGCGTCGGCGTAGTCTTTCTTGCAAAGCTTGGGATCGCGGGGCCTCGGCTCTTATGAGAACATCGGGCGGACGCCATGAAGCTCTTGTGTCGGGCGGCGTGCACGAAGGATTCTCCTTCATGCCCGCCGGAGACGTTGAATGAACCGTTTGTTCGCCAGCCAATGGCCCTTGGCAACCAATCATCAGGCCAATGCCGGACAAGAATTCATCGGCCTCTCGGACATAACCGAGTTTCTGAGATATTATGTCGGAACAATGTCGGCCTGCCTTGCCGCGGCACTCTTGGTCGCATGGTTTTACAATTCGACCACCGATCCGGTTTTTACAGCCAGCGCGAAGATATTGATTGAACCGAAGCTGCCCCAACATCTGCAGGAGGGTGGCGAAATAAATCTCTCGTTGGACACCGCACAAATAGAAAGTCAAATCGCTGTACTGCAATCCGAGAAGATTGCTTCCATGGTCATCGGTCGGTTGAAACTGATTGAGGATGCAAGTTTCAATCGCCCCGAGACACCGATATTGCAGGAGAGATTTAGGAAAATCAAAGATATAATGGTCCAGGCTGTGGGGCTTGAGAAAAGCATCTGGCTGAACGCGCTCTGGGGGCATATCGGTTTAGGCGCTCCGGAGTCGGTCGCGAAGCTGACCGACTACCAGAAGTCACGTCTCAGCATGCTGATTTTCCTCAATGGCCTCGATGTGCGAAGGGTGGGTGTCTCCTACGCGATAGACATATCCTTCACCTCCGCCGATCCCGAGGGCGCCGCCAAGATTGCGAATGCAACGGCCGACGCCTTCGTGCATGAGCAGATCGACACCAAGGCCGAGTCGGCAAGAGAAGGTGGGGCATGGTTGGAAAAACGCCTTCAGCAACTGCGCACCCAGATGAACGAGGCAATGGCCAGGGCACAGGCATTCCGCTCTCGACACGATTATAGCGTAGGCGCTGATTCAAGTGCCGGTGACGGCGTCAATTCTGAACCTACTCTCGAAGAACTCGAGGTGACCGCCGACACCTACCGAAAAATGTATGAGAGCTTTCTGCAGGCTTACACCAATTCAGTAAGCCAGCAATCCTATCCCGTCGCCGATGCAAGAGTAATCACGGCCGCGACACCACCGCTTCTTCCAAGCGCTCCAAAACCGAAGCTGGTGTTGGCCTTCGCCGGCGTCGCAGGGCTCATTCTCGGCATTGGCCTTTCCTTCGCGCGGCATTCATTCGACTGGACCATACGCTCGCCACGTCAAATCCGCGATAACCTGGAAATAGAGTGCGTAGGAGAATTGGCGCCCACCAGCAAGCGCAGGGAATTCGGAAACGTCGACGAGGTGACTAGGCATCCGTGGTCGCGATACAGCCAGAGTCTGAGGAAAGTGCGAACCGAAATCAGCTTGGCGGAGACGAACCATCCGGTGAAATTCCTTGGCCTGACTGCAGTGTCGAACAACAGTCAGAAGAGTTCCGTCGTCAGCAATCTCGCGACCCTGTATTCTATGTCCGGCCTAAAGACATTGGTGATCGACGCCGATGTCCGGAGATCGACGATCACCACTCAACTGCTTGGGCGCTCGAACGTCCAGGGCAAAGAGTGCCAGGATGGTTTTCAACACAATGTCATTCGCGCCCTGGGGCGGCGGTTCGACGTTCTTTCAAGTTCCGTGGTGGATGCAAAAAGCCTGCTCGTGCCAGGAAACATGCAGGCTTTCCTGTCTCAAGTCAGTGCTGAGGATCCGACAGCCGACGAACTGGCCGCTTATGATATGGTCATCGTTGACCTGCCAACGCTCGAATCCGGGGCGGATGACCTGATCGTTGGATCCGTGCTCGATGGTGTCGTGGTCGTTGCGGAGTGGGGAAAGACGCACGTCGACACGTTGCGGGAGCTTGTGAGGACGCTGCAGGCCTCCAGGACGCCGATACTTGGCGTGCTTCTCACGAAGGCGCGGGCAATGACGTCCAAGCACCGTCGGATTGCGGCCAAGCGCAGCGCTTTCGGAAGTCGGCAAAGCGTGTAGGGCAATCATACGTGAGGATTAGGGGGTAGCCGTTGGAGTATCGCGCTACCTCCTTTGCATTTCTTGCCGGCAAGTTCCGTCCTTGGAAGACTGTGGAAGTTGAACAACGAGAAACAGCGACCGTCACATGACAAACGCCTTCGAGAAGCAGTCGCACCAGGGGGGGGCGCTTTGGGGCCAGCCCGCTGTGCCGGCGGCGGTCGAGAGCAGGGCGGTCCTGCATGTTGTTTCTGCGCGTGACTACGCCGGCGCCGGGACCGTGTTGAATGACCTGTCGGATGTCATCACTGGAGCGACGAACCCTCCGATCGGAGGCGTCCTCAAACGGATCATGGATCTGGTCATCGCCGGCGCAGCGCTCGTTTTCGCCGCGCCCGTCATGATCCTCGTAGGTCTGTTGATCAAGATTACGGCCGGCGGTCCGCCAATATTCTCGCATAGCCGCGTAGGCTTCGGCGGAAGGTCATTCGATTGCTATAAGTTTCGCTCGATGGTGCGCAATTCGGACGAAGTTCTGAGTGCATATCTTGATGCCAACCCCGACGCACGCAGGGAGTGGGAAGAGACCCACAAGATCAGGAACGATCCGCGCGTTACGCTCTTGGGGCGACTGCTGCGCAAGTCCAGCCTGGATGAGCTTCCCCAACTCATCAACATACTGCGCGGTGACATGAGTTGCGTGGGCCCAAGACCTATCGTCAAGGACGAACTCAGGCGTTATGGCGAGCATCAGGCGGAGTACCTCGCAACCAGGCCGGGACTCACCGGTCTTTGGCAGGTGAGTGGAAGAAGCAGCATGGACTATGATAACCGCGTTGCGCTGGACAGCCAATATGTGCGGAACTGGTCGGTCTGGCTCGACGTCGTGATCCTGCTCAGGACCATTGTCGCGGTCATGCGGGTCGACAGGGCCTCCTGAAGCGTCGAGCGACGATCACTTTTCGTTTCGAGTCCAGCAGTGCGCTAGAGACAAGCCTGCGAGGTAGGCGCAAGCCAGAACAAATACCAGAATTAGAGATTTGCCAACGGTCACATAGCCAGGCAGCCCCATGCTATTCCAGGTGACCGCCCCGATCACCAGCAGTGCGGTCGCTGCCAGCAGCGCCGCAGCCTTGAATCGTAAACCCAGTAGTATCCCTGCCACCGACACGGCCAGTATGCTTGTGAGCACCGATATCTCCAGTGGCACCAGCAGAACCAGTCGGCTTGCCGCGGCAGGGAGTTCCGTCAGGGGCCAAGAGCCCGCGTGCGCCAACTGATATGCGGCCTCGCAGTGCAAGGCAAGTGCTAGAGACGGTGTGTCGGAATGCTGTTCGAAATATCGCGAACGGGTACTTGTAGGGCGACATATTTTTCGGGTCATAGCCACGAGCATGACCATGCACGACCCGCTGCCCGTCCAACGCCACCTGTAGCAAGAGGGCAGCCCGGTCGATCAGCGGCCGAGCCAGGATACGGCCCTGGTTGGCCCCAACCCGGATCCGGTCAGTTCGTACTTCCAACAGCAGTTGTTTCCGCCTGGATGCTTGTATCCGCTGCGGGCAAGCTATCTAAGCCCGACTGCGGCAGCGGGATTTCGACCTTCACGGTATCGCCCGGCTCGACGAGGGTTGTCTCCTGGGCAGCAAACTCTTCCGTGCCGCTGTCTTTCGGCCTCACAATCGTGAAGATCGGCTTGGCCCTCGCGGCATTTTGCCTTAGCGCCAGCAGAGCGGGCACTGCAACCTGGGTCTCGCGCAGCAACTGCACCGCGGTGTCGGACTTGCTGGTGACCTCATTGAGCTGCTGTTGTGTCTCGCGCAAGCCCTCGGCAACCTCGCTGGAATGCTGATTGCTGAGGTTGAGGATTTCGATGTCCGTCTTGCTCATCTCCTGCCTGACACGCAGCATCGAGGTCTCGGCCGCCAATCTGTCGCTCTGCATCTGGGCGACGGTCCCCTCCAGCGAGAGTTCCCGCGGTGCGACCGCGAGGCCCTTCTGCACGAGATTCGAGACACCCGCGAGCTCCTTTTGGATGAGTTCGATCTGTTTGTCATGGAAAGTCAGCTGTTGCTCGAGCGAGGCCAGCTCCTGTTGCAGGAAGTCCTTGAGTTCTCGCAGTGAGCGCAGTTGGGTCGCCAGTGCATCCTTGCGGATAACGAAAATCTTGCGTTCCTGGTCCATTGCCAGCGCAACGGTTGCGTTCGAAGCCCTGTCCCTCAGTTCGCTCGGGAAAGCGATGTCTTCACTGCCGGCCAGCTCTGACAGCAACCGCGCTTTGCGCGCGAGCAGGCTGACATTGTTCAAAGCCAGCAGCCCGACATCGCCTTGGCCAGTAATGAACTCTCGTCCAAGCCGAGACACATCGTCCTCGCGTATAGGCAACCCGCCGGCGACCCCGAGCGCCTGCAGTACCGTCAGGCCGGGCCTGTAGGGAAATTCTCCGGATTGCTTGACGTTGCCGATGATATAGAATGGCCTATATTGGGCAATCTCCACGGCCACATCCGGCTGGCGGCCGAGACCCATGTGCTGCATCAGCCGATCGCCTATGGCGTGAGCGAGATCCCCGGGAGCGGAGCCCTCGGCGCGCATCTGCCCAACAAATGGCAGGAAGAGCGTCCCATCGGCACCGACAGTGAAACTGTCATTGAGAGCCGTCCACTCGAAGATGACGTCACGCGATGCGCGCCATTCGTAAACCTTGAGCCTGACCTTGTCCTGCGGCCCAAGCAGGTACTCCGCGGCTGACGCCGGCAGCGGACAGGCAGCAGCTGCCGCCAATGAAATCCCTGCCACTGTTGAAAGCAATTTGCGCATTGTCTTCCCCCGTCGTCAGATCTTCAGGATGTATTCGGGTTCGATTCGCCCCATGGCGATATGCAGGATCGCGAGCGCGTTCCCGCTGAGACGACCCCTTCGGTCGACATATGGCTCGGGCCAAAGGCTCTTTGCGAGGTTGGCTGCAATATTCCTGAACATAAGGGGAAGCGCGAAAGAGGCTGGAACTGTCCCTTTCCTTACCAGGTAGACCGCATTGGCGACCTGGGAGTAGCCGAACCGCTTTCCGCTGACGCGTCCCGTTTTTATTCCAAGATGAACACCCGTGATCGACGTCACGCATACGACGCGACCTCTGGTTCTCATTTGACTTGTGAAGTCGATGTCTTCCTGCCAGCCATAGAGGACGAGGCGCTCGTCGAAGCGCAAATCGCCAACCAGCGAGGAACGGAACGACATGTTGCATCCGTAGGCACCGACATGGTCGACCACGCAGGGTCCATTTGCTGTGTGGCCTTCCGATTCCCTTAGCGCAGCTTCTGCATCCTCCCAGGTAAGACCGGCATTGGTGGCGCCGTCTCTGACGACCCTGCCCATCACAACCGCCCATCCCTCATTTCCAGCAAATGCCTCCTCGACCTGCCCCAGGTATCGAATGGAGGGAACGAAATCGTCGTCGAAGAATGTTATGATGTCGAAACGCCCCAATGCGGGCACAAGAGCGGTGTTGCGTTGGGCAGCCAATCCTTTCGGACCGAAAACACTCGATACCGGGAACGGGCAGCCGTCCGGCAGTTCGATGTGTGTGGCGTCGGGTGCCGACAATATGACTTCATCGGGAGGTCTTGTCTGGCCGCCTAAATATCCAAGCAGGCGAGCAACTTGCTCGCTGCGTCCGAGGGTCGGGATAATTACTGCAAGTTTCATGTTTCTTCCAGGCATCGCTTCCCTGACCCTATGATGACGCGAGGGCTCAAGCAGCCTGCATAAAAGTGGGCTCGACCAACGGGGCCTACCCCCGGGTACCCGCTTTTGAAGTATTTCCCGCAAGCGGCTCACAATCATAAGCGGTAGGGCAAATGCCAGCCGGCAGCAGTCCGTGACCGATCGGACAACTTGCGATCCTCCTTCGACAAAACAGAAACTGAGGCCTCAAAGGGGAAGGGGAGAACCATGCTCCATGAACGCTCTTCCGACCTGGCCATCGCGGCCAAGGTCGAAATGCCGATTGAGGAGTTTCCGGCTGCTCCGGTGTCCGACTTCGACAGATATGCCAGGATAGCGGTCGTTCACGACTGGTGCCCAAATTTCCGGGGTGGCGAACGAGTTCTGGCGCAGATATGCAAGCAATTTCCCCATGCAGAGGTGTTCACACTTTTTGATTTCCTCCCGGCTGAGGTGAAGGAGCAATACTTTCGCGACGTGGAATTTCATGCCTCCGCGGCCAATCGGATACCGATGGTACGGAAATTCTACCGGTCCCTCTTCTTCTTTTGCCCATTTCTGATCGAGCAGTTCGACGTGACCGGCTATGATGCTGTGATCTCGTCTTCGGCGGCATTTTCCCGAGGTGTGATCACAAGACCTGATCAGCCGCATCTGTGCTATGTGCACAGCCCCGTCCGCTATGCCTGGGATGAGCAATTCTCCTACCTTCAACAGGGCAAGCTCGGCTTCGGTCCGAAAGGACTGCTCTACCGCTATATGCTGCACCGTCTGAGGACCTGGGATACGAGAACCGCGCACGGTCCAGACCTGATGCTGGCGAATTCAAACTATGTCCGTTCCCGAATCCAGCACATTTACGGACGTGACGCACGGGTTGTTTTCCCGCCGGTCTCGCTGAAGGAATTGCCCTGCGTAGAGGACAAGGACGACTACTACGTCTCGGCGTCCTTCCTGGCCCCCTACAAGCGCACCGACCTGGTGATCAGGGCTTTCAACGAGATGCCGTCGCGACGGCTGGTCATAGTCGGCGAAGGGCAGCAATCAGCCAGTTTACGATCGCTGGCGGGTCCGAACGTCACATTTTCGGGGTTCCTCCCTCGCAAGGAATATATCGATACGCTTGCCCGGGCGAAGGCGATGGTGTTTGCGGGTTGCGAGGACTTCGGCATCGCGCTCGCCGAGGCGCAGGCCTGTGGGACGCCGCTGATCGCTTTCGGCAGAGGCGGCGCGGTCGATATCGCGCGAGGCCTGGGAGCAAAGTCCGAGCCGACGGGGGTACTGTTCAAGGCTCAGACCATCGAGCACCTCATAGACGCGGTCAAACGGTTTGAGGAACACAGCCACCTCATCACGCCCCAGGCCTGCGCCAAGAACGCGCAGCGCTTCTCGGAAGAGAATTTCGACCGCGCCATGCTGGAGTCCATAGGAGCGGTCCAGGCACTTCACGCGATCATGTGAGTTCACGCAGCCTGACTATGTTGGTTTCTGTATCGATACCGTCAGCAACAGCCATCGCCTGCAGGTAGCGCAAGGCGCTTGCTCTCCAGCTATATGCCGAGGCTCTAGCCTGTCCCTTCCCTATCAACTGCAGGCGCAGGGTCCTGGAATTGCGGAGTTCCATGAAACGGTCGAACCATGCCTGCGGATTGTCAGCGGCAGCATAGAGGGCTGCGTTCCCACAGACCTCCGGCAGGCTGGCGCGTTCGGACACGACAACCGGACAGCCGAGCGCCATTGCTTCGACAACCGGGAGACCAAAGCCCTCTGTTAGTGAAGGAAAGGCCAGGCAAAGCGAGTCCGTCAACAGCGCAGCCAACTCGTTGTCGCAAATGCGTCCGAGCCAATGGATGTTTCGGGCTTCAGCTCTGGCCGATCCTGTTTTGAAAATGGCCGAACCCGCCATGCCGACAACCGCGATCTTCAGTCCAGCTTTGCCAAGGCGGTCGGCCATATCGAGAATGAGATTCACATTCTTGTGGGGTGCGGCGCTGCCGATCATGACGATGGTTTCGCGCGAGGCGGCCAATCGTGTCGCTGCCGAGTGTTCAGCCTTCCACAGCAAGGCATGTTCATGGCCGTTCGGCGCAACGAAGACCCTCCGCTCTGGGACGATGTCCCGCCGGACCAGTTCGCCTAGCGAAAAATTGGAAACTGTCGAAATGCGGCATGCCATCTTGCCGAGGCATGGTAACAGCGCTTTGTAGGAGGTCCTGAAGCCAAGTGAATAGCTTTGTGGGGCATTCCAGACATTTGCATCGTGAATGCACACGATATGCTTGCGCGACAGAACCGGCCCGGTATTGCACAGGCTGAGTAGCCCGCCGCCGCGCACAGAGGCGGCTAGCCGGGTCTGCTCCCATAGATGCCCACCGCTGCTGCCTAGCACGCAACGTTCGATAGAATTGAGCGGTATGTCCGAGCTCCCCGGTGGGCAGTGAAGCCTGAGCTCAAGCCCACAGGTGAGCGGCGCCTGTTCGGTGATCAGCGCGTCCAGCGAACGGACGATCTCTCCCGCATAGCGCTGGACGCCCGTTGTCGGTTGGGAAAGGAAACGTCCGTTTATTGTCCAGTGCCGTGCCATGTCACCCTCTCGATGTTTCTAGTTTTAAACCGCTAGCGCGTGCGGTCACTACGGCCGTTGGGTCATCCAGACGCGCTGAGGGTCATCCAGCCAGGCGAGGGCGAGCGTTGGAACTACCTCAAACGTTTGAGGGCCGCTGCGTTGGCGACGGTGTTAGTCTGGCTGTTGGTCCGGCAAGGTGGAGGAGATGGTGGGCAAATCTGAGTTCAATGCGGCGCCGGCGTTGCAGTCCAGGAACTCGCGCCGGCAGAGCGCCGCCGCGATGGTGGCAAGATCGCTTCCCGACGGCTCGCCGTACCTGATTGGCCATCCTGGCCGGACACCCGCGGACTTCGAGCCGCCCAAGCGGCGGTGGACGATAAACGGCGATTTCACGACGCTTCGACGCAATGGGATAGCGCGTTACGCCCACGAGGTGACGATGGCTCTCGATGCCCTTATTTCCGAAGGGCATCCCTTGGGTCGCGACCTTGAGATCGATCTCGTGGTGCCGCGCCCGCCTGCCGAGGCTCTTCATCTCAAAGCCATCTCGATGCGGATCGTCCCTGAGTTCAGCAGGCCTCGACTTCCGCAGTTGTGGGTGCAGGCGCAGTTGCCCTGGCACGTGCCGGGAGGGCTGCTCAGCTTCTGCAACCTCGCGCCCGTCGTGCTGAGACGCCAAATTGCATGCATCCACGACATGCATACGAGAATGATGCCGTCGAGCTACGCGAGAGGGTTCCGTTGGGCACACCGCCTGATCCTTCCAATGCTGGGCAGGCGGGCCGCACGGATCACGACGGTTTCGCAACTCTCCCGCAGTCATTTGGTCGAGTTCGGGATCGCACGCGAGGAAAATATCGTCGTTACCTACAACGGCAGCGATCATGCCAAGAAGTGGGACGCAACAAGATCATCCCTGACCGTCAATCGGGGCAGGCCATATGTCGTTTGCCTAGGCCGGGGGGATCAAGAATACAAGAACATGGGGCTTCTAGCCAAGCTCGCATCGTTTCTAGATGGGATGGGTCTCGACCTCTGGATGCCTGGGGATATCGACGAGACCACGGTCTTGCGGCACGTCCCGGAAATGCCGTCGAACCTAATCCTTCTTGGGCGCGTAAACGATCACGACTTCAAAAAGGCGCTCGAAGGCGCCCTCTGCTTCCTGTTTCCATCACGGATCGAAGGCTTTGGGCTGCCCGCAATCGAGGCGATGGCCTCGGGTTGCCCGGTCATAGCCTCGACTTCGCCCTGTTTGCCTGAAATCTGTGGTGATTCCGCGCTCTATGCGGACCCGGACGACGTACAGTCATGGGCCGAAAACGTTCGCCAGCTAGCGGTTGACCCGGATTTGCGTAAGCGAATGGTTGGCAAGGGCCATACCCGGGCGAGCAGCTATTCTTGGCGATGGATCGCATGGAAGTATCTCGAGCTTATGATCCAGGTCGACGCGGATTTCGGGGAAGTCTACGGTTAGTCGAACGCAAGTGCAGTTACCCCCAACTGATTGCCGCACAAAGCACATATCAATTCGTTTCATCACGGCACGCATCAACGCCCATCCGGGTGTCCTGTCAGGGAAGTGGCAGTCAAATAGTCATGCCGCCTGATGGCTAGGTCATGGCCTCCAAAGGAGGTAATGCGAAGCTTCCCACCCCCGTATAGGCAAATTGCTTCAACATCCGGTAGTTCCGACAATCCCGATATTGAATGTCGTACAGGGAGGCATGATCGCTATGTCGTTTCGTTTTGCAGCCGCGGCTGCTTTGTTGCTGACAGCATCCGCGCCCGCATCCGCCGATTTGCTCTGGGGCGTGAACGGCCATCCGGTGGTTTCCTACCCGGATGTTCCGATCGAAAGACAACTCGATTTCGTCAGAGATCTCGGCGTCAAATCATATCGGGTCAACATCACGGCGGCAGATCAAGGAGATACCCTTGCGCGACTCGTAAAGGCCGGCAAAGAAAGAGGGATCGAAATACTGCCCGTGATCACGCCGGGACTAGACCTGGACAAGGACAAGCCGGAAGAGCTTTATGGCGAGGCTCGGCAATTGGCGTTCGCCCTTGGCGCCAGGTTCAAGAACGATATCCGCGTTTGGGAACTCGGCAACGAGATGGAGATATACGCCATCATAAAGCCCTGCGAGAAACGCGATGACGGGTCGCAATATCCATGCGGGTGGGGTCCCGCGGGTGGAAACGGAGTGCTCGACTACTACGGTCCGCGCTGGGTGAAGGTGAGCGCCGTCCTCAAAGGCCTGTCCGAGGGCATGACGGCAGTCGACCCGAGCATAAAAAAGGCAATGGGTACAGCTGGATGGGGCCATACTGGCGCCTTCGCGCGGATGAAGCAGGATGGCATCGCCTGGGACATCTCCGTCTGGCACATGTACGGGGAAGATCCCGAATGGGCTTTCCGCGAGATTTCCTCCTACGGCAAACCGATCTGGGTCACCGAATTCAACAACCCCTACGGAAGTCAGCGCAGTGAGCGCCAGCAGGCTGACGGCGTCAAGCAAACAATGACACGGCTTCGCGAACTCCAGGACAAGTACAAAGTCGAAGCAGCGCACATCTACGAGCTGCTGGATGAGACCTACTGGGCTCCAAGCTTCGAAGCCAATATGGGGCTGGTCAGACTTGCCGCAAACAAAGGCAAATGGATAGCAGGTGAACCCAAACCTGCCTATATGGCTGTTCGCGACATCACCCGTGGCCCGCAGCCCCTGCCCAAACCGCGCCGGGATTGCGATGCGGGTGCCAAGTTTGCCGACGGGTTCACCTATGTGCGTCAGGTAAATTTTGCCTATTGCCTCGTACTTGGCCATAACGGCGACGCTGCGGAGTTGGATCGCTGGTCGGCAACGCTCGAGAGCGGAGACGCCCGGCTCACCAACGTGATCATGGAAATGATTCGCTCCGAAGAATTCGAGGCTAAGTATGCCACGATTGGGCTTACCGACCGCGCCTATGTCGCGTTTCTTTACCTGCTCTTGTTGGAACGCCCTGCGGACAGCTACGGTATGGAAACCTATACCCGCCAGTTGCGCTTAGGATCAATGACGCGCGATGCCATTGCCTTTGGCATCGTCAGCTCGAGCGAATTCAAATCCCGACATTCTGCCATGCGCGACGCCTCGGATGTGCCCGCGCCCGACTAAGCAGGGCAAAGACGCCGGTTATGGCGGTGGCATTGCAAGTCCATTGCTCCGGCCGCGGCACAAGACTTGAGGCCACCGCCGGCAGGTCCGTCTGATTTCACGGTTGACCGGAATCTGTACAAGCATGGTTGTTTCGCGCCATACCATGGGCCCTGAAGGACGAGATCATCAGGCAGATGCATCACCAGCCGGCCGGGGCGCGAATTTGCCAATTCCTTTCGCGACAGTGGCCGCGCCCCATCGGAGTTGCCGAGATGAACGCCGTTCCTTTTTGCCAGGGTCGCAGCACGCGCATTCGCGACGTTGGAACCGCCGTTGCAGCGCTGCCCCCCACTGCTCTTAAGACGGCCGGAGAGACCACGATTGATGAAACCTGGCGCGAGAACCGACACTGTCCTTTGCCCGCGTCGGTGTGAGAGCACCTGCAGTTGGTGCATGATCCTGCAAACGGAATAGATTTGCGAAAACAACCGCGGTGCTTAAGCCGATATTGCGTTTTGGCTCAGACGAGACGCCATTCGAACAATGGCGGAGCGATTTTAACAAAAATACGGCCCCCCGGGGCTAATCCCCGACGGGCCGCCTGAAACCACTATCATTCTTGCGCGAGAGCGCCTTCGCCGAAAAGATCGTTCACCTTGTAGGCGACCTCTGTCCTGTTGGTTGCCTTCAGTTTTTTCATGATGTTTCGGATGTGCACCTTCACAGTGCTTTCGCGCAAGTTCAGTTCGTAGGCTATGATCTTGTTCGCCTTACCTCGCCGAAGCGCCTGAGCCACTTCAGCTTGCCGGTGCGTGAACATAGCCGTCAACGGACGCGTCTCGCGGCTGCCTGAATCGATCAGATGCCGCATCGACAGCACGCTGCTGGCCGGCACGAAGATGCCACCCGCCGCCGCAAGGTTGACGGCTTCGACGCAGACGTCAATACCAACAGAAGTCGGGATGTATCCGCGTGCGCCGCATTCAAGTGCTGTTAGTATTTGCCCGAGATCTTCTGTATCAGATAAGATTATGACTGGAACAGAGCTGAACTCAGAAGAGATGGCTCTGATCTCATCTGCAATCCCACGGTCAGTAAATTTGCGTCCGCCAAGATTAAATAGAATGGCAGCTAGAGGAGGATAAGCCCCCTTCTTTATACGCCATTCTTCGATCAATCCCATGGCGGCAACGGCCATTCCCAGGTCATGATCCTCGAGGGCCGATGCGAGACATTCGCGGTCCAACGCCCTTCCGTCCAGAATAAGGAGGCATTCTCTATCTGCTTGTTCGCTGCCCCTTCTAATGCTGCTCGACGGAGTTTCTGGTTGACTTGCGGAGTCGAAATTATGCAGTCCGTTTGCAGAAATCATACTAGTACCCCAACCCTTGATCAAACACGACGACCTTCTGGCGGCCGACATAACCCCCTCAAATTCCCGGATTTTCTTGAAGTTTTCTGCCCGTCCCGTGAAGGCCTAGCTGGACTTCTTCAGCTTAGAGCGCTCCTCGTTTCCCAAACGCCACCTAGGATTGAATAGTTTATGCTTTACAAGTGGGTGCTAATCTAAGTTAATTTTCCGATAATTTTTTTATTCAAGCCGAGCGAATGTCGCCAGTTGCGCGGGCAACAGGGCTGGCCGATAAGCTCAGTTCATGAACCAAGCATGCAAATAGTCCGAGATTGACTAAGCCGTCATGCTCATTCAATAGGCGGAAGCTGGGCAGGCAGTACTCTGTGGCGTCTTGCCACAAAAGGCTTCGTTGACGAAATGCGTTGCCCAGTACGAACATCGATTTGCCAGCGTCTGCCCGGGCCTTCGCGGTCTGTCTGCGGACACGCGAGACAAGATAGGGGAGCCGCCCGCCCCCCCGATGGCTCCTCTATCGCTTTGCGGGAGCAGCGCCAGGACGGCGTAGTAGACATCCGCCTGCCGGCATTGGCTGACAGGCTGATAGCTCCTGGAATTGACGCTGGACCTCAGGCGTTTCCCTGGGGATCCGTCTCACTCAGCCACCGCCTACCCTTTTCATCGCTGCGGGTCACGGTTTCGAAGGCATCGATCAACTTCTTGGCGGCCTTGTTGGCAAGGTGGGATTCAGGATAATGGGCGCTCACAGCGCGCGCCCGTTCGTAAATTTCCCTCAATTGCATCATCTGCTTAGGGCCAAATGCGCCATGGACAACCTGGGTGGTCATACCGCTTATCCTCCTCAACATGGACCTCTGGAGAACCCACCCCGTTTGCCAAGAGCTCCCGATAGTGTCCCATTAACACGACGTCTCTCGATTGTAAGCAGAGACGTGCCCGCAGTTCTGTGTATAAGTGTGACATTCGCCGCCGTCGAGGCGTTCTTTAGTGTGCGTTTGCCAATTAGCCGTTTGCAGGAAGGGGTAGGCGGGAATCCGCGAGGGCGGCGTCTCGAAAATTCCGGAGGTGTCGGCCCTACGCCGCACGTGCTTCTCTTGCTCAAGCAAATCGCTCCATGCTCGCCATCCATTTCTGGCAGCCCGTTTTACCAGGCTCACCGACAAGCATAACGCCGCGGTGGGGTCTGCCGCTGCTCGGTGCTAGGGCCTCCCGCAGGACACGGGACTACGCCGTTTGGCTCTCTTGCCCAAGCTATGTGCCTGTCGAAAGATGCATCACCGGATAGCGTCTTTCGTCAACGTTACCATGACCAACTGAGAGCGGGGCTCGATCAGCAATGCAGGTTTCTTTACCGGGTCTGCTGGTGTGCGCGGCTATTCTGATCATTGCATACTATTCCCGGGGACTGCTGATCGTTGGGCTGATTGCTTCCCAGGCATTCGGCGCCACGGCCCTCATGACCCTGACTGTTTTGGGTGGGTCATCTCCGCTCATCTACACCGTGTTCGAGGCTCTACTCGTCGCTGCCGTCGCTGCCAGACGACGTATATGGCTTGACTTGGGAAGCGTGTTTGGGAGCATCCGCCCGGTCTGGATCCTTGCGAGCCTCATGGTGTACGCAATCATTGGGGCGTGGCTGTTTCCAAGGTTCTTCGCCGGCCAAACGGCCGTCTTTGTCCAGTCGAAAATCCGCGGCACCGTCGTGGAAGCGTCGCTGGCTCCGGTTTCAGGCAACATCTCTCAGACGGGCTATTTCATTCTCGGTGGGCTCACGACCATTGCGCTTTGCACCCTGTTGCTGCACGCCGACAGGATAGACCAGCTACGCCGTGGCTTCTTCTTGTGGTGCGCCCTGCACGCTG
This sequence comes from Mesorhizobium sp. B2-4-13, assembly GCF_006658535.1. Classification (NCBI taxonomy): domain Bacteria; kingdom Pseudomonadati; phylum Pseudomonadota; class Alphaproteobacteria; order Hyphomicrobiales; family Phyllobacteriaceae; genus Mesorhizobium; species Mesorhizobium sp. B2-4-13. Next base: position 28,121 of record NZ_VFVB01000003.1, read on the forward strand.
GCATGGGGCTGATTGATTTCGTCAGCAAGAATGCCGGTGTGGGCGACGTGCTCGCCCCGGTCAGAACCGCCAACTATGCGATCATCAGCGACGCGTACGAGGCCGGTTTCGCGCGCATCACGGGACCTTTTTCCGAGGCTTCTTCGTTTGCCGGCGCTTCACTGGTCTGCCTGGCTTTCTCTTACACATATTGGAGAATGACCGGATCGCGCCTTGCCCAGTGGCTGTCGGCCATCCTGATTTTCCTGACCATCCTTTCGACGTCCTCGACCGCCTACGTTGGCCTGACTTTACTGTGTATTCCGGTCGCCCTCTCAATGCTGGCATCAGTTCTCCGGGGAAGAGTCGAACGGGAGGAGATATTGATCACGGTGCTGATGGTGCTGGGCGTGGCCGTTGTTATGGGCGTCAGCCTCTACCGGGCCGACGCGCTGGACCCCTTCGTCAGGCTCATCAACAGCACCATCGTCAACAAAGCCGATTCCGCCTCGGGGCATGAGCGCACCTATTGGAACCTCAAGAGCCTGCAGTCCTTCGTCGACACCAGTGGCCTTGGCGTCGGCTTCGGCAGCTCCAGGGCATCGAGCTGGCCGATCGCGGTTCTCTCCCAGCTTGGTTTGTTTGGGTCTCTGATGCTGGCAATGCTGCTCGGTGTCCTGATCAGGGGCTTGGGCGGGGTCCAACAGTGGGTGGCGCCTGAAACGGCTGCAGTTGCAATGAGCATCAGGAACGCCGCCTTCGCGGGCATAATCGCTAACTCGGTGTCTGGTGGCAGCGCCGACCCCGGCGCCGTGTTCTTCATCGCAATCGCCGTCGTCTCTGCCACCAGGGTCAGCGCCTTGCGCATGGCGGCAGATTTTGAAAGGCGCAATCCCTATCGGGCGGCACAGCCCACGCCTGCTGTCGATGCCGCTACCCCTTTTGGCGCCGAGACGGGCTGAAAATGAAGGCGTGCGCTGGCAGCGGGCAATGCCATTTTGATCTCGCGCGGCCCAGCCCCTTTTTGACCGCCTATGGGCGAGGCGGCAATCCAACGCCCTGGACCCATTTTATGCTCCCAGCAGGAGACTTCTCCAGCCCTGCAGGAAGCTTCGTTTCGAGGCGCGGGAAGCAACGTCGCGCAGCTCGAGGCTGGTCTGCGCCTTTTCGTGAGAACTCCGTAAAAACGCGCGCCGCATCGCCTGTCCGATTGCTGCCGTGTCTTTCGGCGACACTTGTGCGCAGACGCCTTCCACGGCTTCCACCAAGGCGCTGTCTTCGGAGACGATGGGGAGAAGGCCCATATGGGCAGCCTCCAAGGCTGGCATGCCGAACCCTTCCAGGAGGCTCGGCAGGACGAATGCCTCAGCGTGCGCGTAGAGCCAGCGCAACTGGCTGTCCGGCACATATCCCGGCATCACAACCCCCGGTATCGAGTTCGCAAGATCAATGATCTTATCGCGGCCCTCGCCTCGCGGACCGCAAAGCACGTATTTGATACCTTGCTCATAGAACCCGGCGTCCCGATATGCCTCAAGCGCGGCCTTCTGGTTCTTGCGTATCTCAAAGGCGCCAACCGTCAGGAAGAAGGGGCTGTCGATACCAGGAAGGGCTTCCAGGGCTCCGGTAAATAGACCCGTACGCACGTACAGCGGAATCGTGGTGAGGAAGCGGAAGTGCAGCCCGAAGATCGAAACGAATTTATCCTTCGACCAATCGCTGACGAAAACGACCCCGGGTCTGCACCTGCGGATTTTTTCATAAGCGACACGGTAGTTCTCGACGGTTACAGCGTCATAGAGAAAACTATGGCTCAAAGGGCCGACGTCATGGCAGAGCACGATATCTTTTTCGGCCAGCTCCGATCTCAGCACAAAGAGCGGATCGAGAAAGACGCGCGTGTTCCGGTCGGCGGCTTTGCTGCCGATCAAGCAGCGTGGGCTGTCCTTGAGCCAGTTGATTTCCAGCATCATCAGCCGCGCCGCGATCTTGCGGGCCAGGCCTTCGGGAGCGAGCGCACCAAGCCGCCAATACCGAACCTGCGCGTGTTCGGGAACGAACTCCTGACAAAGGTCCTTGGCGATGTGCCAAGCGCCAGTCCGGTTCAATATCGATAGCGAGTTTTCAAAAAGTGGACGGCCGACAGCTGCAGCCACGGACTCTGCACAAGCCGATGCAAATCTTCCCTCCGCCCTCCGTGGAGCTTGCCGCTTCTCAATTTCCAACAACCGTTCACCTAATGTCGAACCGTCGGCGGCTTTGATCCGATGCGCAGCATCGGAAAAATCGTCGCAAGTTTCAGTTGATTGTCAAAAGCGTATCGGGGGGCAGGTTTTTGTCAACAAAATCACTGAGGAGGAGGCTCCTCTAAAAGAGCAGGTTCGGTCTAACCTTATTGGCTGATAGTTGCGCCACTGAGATTGACCATCCACCTGCAGATTTCGCGCCTCCTTGCGCTCGCTATGTCGGCCGACTGGCATGGCGCAGGTCGACTGCGGGTCAGGGCAGCCGGCGCTCTACCATCTCTGCCATGCCCGCCGCGAGTTCTGCAGCCAGTCATCGATAATTGGTGCAAGAGCGTCATCGTCAGGCCATTGCAAGGGCAGCGAGTGGACACGTATTCAGTCCACCCGGTCGAAGGATGCCAGCCTCATTCGGACCGGCGGGCCGCAGCAGGGGAGGGCGGATATGCCGCCTTTCATTCAGTTCCAGATCAGCGGGCGAGCGAGCGGAGCGAAAGTGGGGTCGTCCTCAGCTAAAACACCCAGGGCCTGGAGGAAGGAGCCTAACCCTTTCAGGCTCCTCCGGGAGCCGGCCGGGATTGTCCCCTCGCGGTCGATCTAATTATCAGAAAAAGATTCAGAACGCCCGTCGTAAGCTGTCATCCAATCATCCGCCGCGCGTGCGACCGCAAGTTCAGTTGGATCCGGCGCTTGAATTCCGTGGGCTTGAGCATAGGCCTCAAAGGTCGCGCACGCCGCCTCAATGTCTCTTTTGTCGGCAAGCGCGGACCGGCAAAGGACGGCTGCCGCCTCATAGATGGGGCTGCGTCTGCCGGTCCACTCATCGAGGACCTGAACGGCTTCTTGAACGGACGTCACAGGATGGGGAAAGCCAAGCCCCACGAACACGTGAACTGGATGACTGAAGCGGTGCACCGACATTGTAGGAGGCTCCGTTGGGATGGGCTGTGGCCCGACTGCCGGGGATGATTTTTGGACTTATTTGGCAGCCGGGCCGGGGCCATCACTGGCGTGCTTATCTTCGCCGACTATCAGCAACAACACAACTAAACCTTAAGGATAGCCCTTCCGAACGTGGGCCATTGCCTCGATAACGATGGTGCAGTTCGCGAAGTAAAGTCAAAGGCATTCGCGGTTTTCCTTTCGCGGGTTACGCAGTAGGACTTAAGTCTCATGTCCTAGGTTCCTAAGGTCTAAGCTGGCCGCTTTGGTTCCGCGAACGTCTATGGAATGTTCCTTCGTCGAGTAATCTCGATTAGTGCTCCAGGTAATACGCCGGCAACTCACGGCGGTCCAAGAGGGAGGTCGACTGTTCAGGTTCGGCGGAGCGATACGGGCAGCATTCTCATCTTGGTCAATCAAAACCAGATAACATCGGCGACCCGTTAAGCTCAGCACGCCCTTAAGGCACGGTGGCAGCAATCTACCGCCGAGCGCGGGAACGCCCGCTATTGCGCGGCTCCTTCGGCACTCCGTTAAATTAGTCTCGAGGTGGCAGCCAGGCGAGATAATTTCAGCCAGATTATCGCACGCGAGACCGTCAGCACGGCAAAGCGCGCCGGTCTTACCCGACTCCTGTCTCACTTCATGATCCTGCCGCGACCTTTGCCCGGTCCTGGCTCCGCCCGCGATTGAAGTAGTGCTCATTTCCTCCGGGTAGCAGCGTCGCGATAACGCGCCACTCCAAGTCGATGGAATCCTATCAGCTCACGGCGATGCTGAACCAGGCTTCCAGCCCGGACAAGACCGCCAGTCTGTGACTGAGCCTGCCTTGCCGTTGTGAGCGTCGCGGCCACATACTCACTGCGATTCAGTTTGCTCGAGCGAGGAAGGCAATGCGGACCTCACTCTACGACCTGAGCGAGCCTACCTTCCTGCAAGCCGTGAGACCCATCCGAAGCGTTCTCGGCCGTGCCGTCACCTCTTTTCAACACCGGTGTCGATCCCAATCGGTTCGTGCACACCCGCCTTTTCGATGAGATGGCGCCATTTCATGTTCAGATCGAAGCGGCGTGGCATCATTCCGTGTTGGGAGGTTGAGGCTCTCAGGACTGGCGCGTTCAGAAACGGCCCTGGAGGCCGTCGCCCCGGAGAGATTGACGGCTGCGCGGGCAAGCACCTAGACCTGACATACAAGGCGGCGCGGCTTGGTGCCCACCGATTAGCCGGGGCGCCAAGAAGATGACCCCTTTCCCGATCTCTTTCGCAGCGGAAGCTTGTCGCTTTCGGCGATGTCGCTAAGAAAGCCAATCACCATCTTCGCCTGTTCGGACGTACAGGAATAGAAGCGCCGTTTACCTTCGGTACGCGATCGGACGATTCCGAATTTGGCCATGCCGCTCAAATGCTGTGAAAGGGCGGTCTGGGTCCCGCCCACCAGAGAAACTAGGTCCGACACGGATTTCTCACCATCCATCAGATGAACGACGATCAGCAATCGCTTGCTGAAGCCCAGGGCTGCGAATAGCCGAGAGGCAACGGACATCTGCCGTCGCGAAGGTTTTCCCTTAGAGGGGCGGGTGCGAAGGGCGGGATCCGCTTTGATTTCCGCAAGGCGTTGCCGAACATAGGAGACCAAGGGACGAGCTCCAACAAAGGACCCGATTTGCCTTGGTCATCGAACATTTGTCAACGGTGCAGAAAGCCCGCCTGGACGGCGAGCTTTCCGAGCTGCGGCCAAAGCCTCACGGCCGGCGTCTCGGTGCGACGGCGGCATTTCCATACGACCGCATGACGGTAGAGCGGTTTAGAAAGACCTTTCCTCGCGCCCGCTGGAACGACGATCTGAAGGCGTGGTTCGTCCCAGGCAAAACTGCGGCGCGGCGTCGATCGATGGCTCGAACGAGAGCGTTCTCAGACGGAAACCCATGGCGATCTCAAATGCCGGGACGCCTTTGCCTTTGATCCCCCCTTTCCAAGTATCTTCGTCGGCTTGATGACCATTTGGAAGTGGTGACGCCCTATCCACGCGTCGTCGTTGATGAGATGCGCGAGGTGCCATTTGCCTCCTGGAATGCCGATCGCCGTGTATGGACGGTCCCCTACCGGTCCTATGAAGCCCTGCGCCGGCGCTGGAGCCGGATCGAGGAGGCGGCTAGGCGTGATTGTTGAGTCCCCGTTCGATCTGTCGTGCTGAGGCGAAAATGTCATCAAAGCTGGGCGATGCGTATTTCCGCGCCCGTCTGCTCACGTGCGGACGCTACCCGTGGCCTTTCGTTCTAGCAAGGGCACCGCAAACACCGAAGACAATGAACCCCACCCGCTGCCGCAAGGTGGCGGGCTTTTTGCTATGCTCTGGAACAGCCCGATCCAATGCAAGTTGGGGCCAACGCAGCGCACTCCCCACGTTCCTTCGCGCTGCTGCCCAAGGGAAAACTTGGTCGGCCCGCGCTTTTCTGCCGAGGGGCGCGGGCCAAACCCCGCAGCCCGCTGACATTCGGACTTGCGCTTGCGAGTCCCTGCGATAGGCCGTATCCATTTGCGGCGAGGGGTATCTGAGGACCTGGTAGTGCTCCCGCTTGGGACGGGGGGACTGCAATGGGGGATTTGCGCTCAAGGGCTGAAGTCTCGACGTTCGATTGCAACATTATGCGCGATGCCTTCCGCGTCATGGTGCGTGAGGAACATATCCCTGAAGGCGAGTGGCAGGAATTCGCTGCTCAGCTATTTCGTGATTATACCGGCTACGAAGAGATCGAACCGCGCTTGCTGGAATGGATCACGCGCAAGTAGGGCGTTATCCACCGCTGGTACCAGTGAAATTGCATTTAAATTGGCGCGCCAGGATCGCGTGGTAGCTGCTGGTTTAGGAGCGTGGCTAGTGCCGTTGTGATCTGCGCGACGGCAAATGGCTTTGAAATCATGATGCTGTTTGGAACGCCCCGTTTAGCCCAATGCAAGGCACTGTCACCGCTGACGTAGACAACTGGCATGGCTGGTGCGGCCTGGCGCAAATATTTGGCGAGTTCCCATCCACATTTCCCGGCCCCCAAACGAATGTCGGTGACTAGGGCACGAATATTCGATGGGTCTGTGTCAAACACCTCGATCGCAATTTCTGCGCTTTTCGCGCGCACGACCTCGAACCCAGCGTCTTCTAACCCCGATTCAATTTCCATTAGAATTAGCGGGTGATCTTCTACGACCAAAATCACGACTGTTACACCGGCCCCCTCAATGGACGGCATCTTGCGATGTAAGAGAAAATTAGTCCATGCTAATAGCCTTCCCTATTGAGGTTGGCTATCCACCCCCATAGGGCGTATGGTGACATCGTCGCCCGCGAGATTTGCCGGCATCGGACGTTTGGAAGTGAACATCATGCTTTCGCCCTAGCAGGGAGATGGAAGCATGGATTCCGTCAAAGATTATCTTCGTGACATCGTTTGCCACTATGGACCGCCTTGTCCATTCAGGACCGGATATTGGAGCGAATCAGGAAGCGGGCGGCCGACAGGGCAAGAGGAGCAGCTGCTTGAAAGTTTACTCGAAAACCTGAAATCCGCGCAGGATGCCCTCCGGCGGCAGGAGGATAAGTGGAACCTATCAATCAGCATTCTCGTTACCTCCGGCCGCCGCTGCGCAGCAGCCGCAAGACCGCCCATCAAATGTTGAGTGTGTTACGAGCGCGCCGTATAGGTCGATGCGGATTCGGGCTCGCTCCGCTCACTGATAACCGCACGCGCAGCCTCGGCAACATCCTCCTTTTTGGAATTGCGAATCGCCTTGCGCTTAACCTGTGATAGTGCCTGTTTGTTCTGTTCAGAAGATGCCACAGAAGTTACAGGCTCCCCGGAGGCAAAGGCGTTCCACTGATCGATGCGGCGCAACAGACTGATTGAAGCTTGATGGCGAGGGGTGATCTGGCTGATCCAATGAGACTTCCTGTGTCAACCTTTAGGGATATGCAGGCGTGCGGCGGGGTGTTTGTTGGGGTCGCCGGAGGGCGGCAGCAGGCGGCTGGCTTACCTGCAACCAGACGCATGATTGTCTAGGCGGACGGAGAATGTCCTAACTCGTACGAGCCAGCATCGCCTGCAAAGCGCGCCGCATGCTCACGCTGGATATGCTGAAAAATCCCCCGTAGGGCTGACTAAGGTCTGCGATAACGAACATAACGCTGCTGAGTGAGATCGCGCTTAGAAGCATGAGGGTCCATGTCAGTTTCGTTCGTGGAGCGATGAGACCGTGGCAGGCGAAAATAATCATGAGCCACACGATCAGAATTCCGTAGAAGGGTTGCAGCAATTCACTGCGTGCCGCCTCGATCACGCCGAGACGGGCCGTAGAGACGCTATCATATCGCGCACGGCACATCGCTGCGATCGCCGTTTGTTGCGGACCGGCCGGCAAGAGTTCGTTCACCTCGAGACCGATCTTGTTCATCAGCTCTTCAAGTTCCGGTGTGGCGCCCACAACAGGCATACGCGACGTGTCAGGGTAGGAAACACCGGTGGGCCGAGCTTCGTTAGGCCAAGTGCTCGCAATAACGGCAGCGGTGTAACCTGCTAGGTCGACGCGAATGCGGGCGGCGTCAGTTCCGTAGTCATGTAGGCACGCATCCATGAGGTCAAGCTGCAGGGCATATTGCTGCCGGTCCAGAGCCGAATTGTCGTAGGCCTGCTTCACCGACGCGGTGAGAAGACCGAGAACAACTGCGGCAAAGGTTGCAAGCAAACCAACGGTCAACTGCATCAGCAGCGTGGCTTCGGGGGTCTGGTGCTGCGCGGGAAGCCAGCCCCGAATAAGTACGCCCAAGCCTGCGCCAATGCATAGCAGCAGAAAGACCACTATTGCTGACAAGACCTCGACCAAGTGCCGCCCTCCTTCGACTGTCCAATCCTGCCCGCGACCGCCGCGCCTTCGTGTTTGCCGTGCGTACCTCTCATCCTGCCACAGGACCTGAAGGTGAAATAGCCGGCCCAGGATCCTGCGTACGTGAGGGCGAAGTCGTCGAGCATATGACATGTCGAGCCGCCATCTCGCGCCGGACCTGGTTTCGGCATTGTCGCGAGGACTGGAACCAGCGGGCATTCGCCTGGAATGGAAAGCCGCGCCGGTCAGCCCCGCCGGGCTAATAATCACCTTAGACTTCCCGCACCTCGCGCTGATCGCGCTCAGAGTTTCAGGCTCGTGCGAATGACGGTGACCGCACCGATGCGGCCGATATCTTGCCAGTTCGTGGTCGTCGATGTGTTTCGACGATGTCGGCTGCGAGTTGGGAGGTCAGGCCGCCGACGAGCCAGCGCGAATGCCGCATCCAGATGGCGCGCGCCGTGCTGGTTCTCGGGGCGGGTTCCTGCCTGGAACACGGAGCCGGCGCATCCTGCATGGTGCCTGTGGCGATGAGCCGATGATCGGAACGAACAGCTCCGTCAATTCCTGGAGCCACTCAGCAAATCATCGCTGAGCTCTGCCCGGCCGGACGATGCACCGGAAGCCGAGATGGGAGATCGAAGTGTCCACCGGCTGAGCCATCCGCGCGGCCGGACGGTCGCGCCGGCGCGCGCACATGCGAGCCGCCCCTGGTGATGTTGCGCGGGATTTCACATTCGGCTGGCGGGGATCATAGCTCGCTTCGCGCGCGGCACCGCGCGGGTTTTCGGCCGAGCAGCACGGGGTCAGGCGCCAGGAAGAAAACTGCCTACGCTCACGGAGATGAAGGACGGGAACCGGACCTTTGGTGACGTTGCTCGGACGAGGACCAAATGAGTACTCGCGTCAATCTCGAGACAGGAGCTGAGCGTCTGGAAGACACCCGCCGGCCACGGCGACCGCCAGAAGCCTTGCGGATGACAGAGACCGATGTCGCAGTTCCTAAGCCGCCTCGGCAGCGACGTTCACGGCTGACACTGCGAGCTGCGTCAGGGTTTCGTCGGTGTCCTTTTCCTCGCCAAGGGTAAGCTCAAGAAGCTTAACCGCTTCGGCCATGCCGAGCTCGCTAGCCCAGGTGCGCATCGTACCATAGCGGGAGATCTCATAGTGTTCGACTGCCTGAGCCGCCGCAAGGAGACCAGCATCGAGAGCCGGAGAGCCCTTGTACTCGTCCATGATCTCGGTGCCTTCCTCCGTGATGCCCATGATGGCGGTACAGGTCTTACCCTGGGGCTTCTTGCCTAAGGTTTCGAATATTTTCTCCAGGCGCGCGACGTGCTCCTGGGTCTGGCCGCGGTGCTTTTCGAAGGCTGCCTTAAGGTCAGGGCTTTGTGCCGCCTTGGCCATCTTGGGAAGTGTTGCTAGGATCTTCTTCTCGGCGAAATAGATGTCCTTCAAAGTGTCGACGAAGAGTTCGTTCAGGCCTTTCGTTGAGGCCCTTTTGGCGGTTGCCATGACTGTCTTCCTTTTTTCACTGCCTCACAAACGGGGCGGACGAGAAACAAAATTGCGCCAATGCAGTTCCATCGGGATTAGACTGGCATGCCGAACGGCTCTTGCCGGCGGTGCATGCAGATGCAAAATCACCGCCGAATTCCGACAAGCCATCGCCACTGCCGGCACACCGTCTTTGTCACCAGCTCGATCAATCATCGCCACACATCGACTCCTTTTCCATCCAGCAGGACGACTGACCGACTTTCGATCCGGCTCCACGCGCCTACAGAAAGGAGCTTGGTTAACCCTGTCGAATCTAGATGCGCTTGGCCTTCAGCCGGCGTATGACAAATTAGCGGGAGGGCATCTGGGAGGAGCCCATTATGTTTGAGGTGCGAAGTTTTATCGCCAAGCTGGTGAAACGCGAGCGGATAGCTGCGAAGCAGCGAGCGATGCAGCCGATAGCGAACACAATCGCCGATCGGCCTGTTCACAACAGACCCCGGCCAGTCAGGAACAGACCGTCTCCGCCGCAACATCACGCCGCCAGCAACATGTAGGCTGCCAGACGCCCTGGGCCGCGCCTTTTGCCGGCTGCGGCCCTCACCGTACCCATTTGGATGACCGGAGGCCGGGCTCGGTGGCAGCCCTTGAGGGACCGTTGGGGAGCAATATTGTGCTATCGCGAATGCTTTGAGGTTATCCTCGCGAAGCTGGTGCGAACCTGTTACCCTAGCAGATGCATATCCCGCACGCTAAGCACGAACGTGGCCCCTTTCTTCGTCGCCGTCGGCGCATCGGGATCAGATGGCCTCAGCGACATCAAAGACCTTCTTAGCAACCTGCCCAAGGACCTGCAGGCCATCGAGGGCGCTGGACACATACATCGCGGGCAGACCGTCGACATCCTCTTCAATTCTGTAGCCGTTCACGCCAAGACGTGCGCAATCGGCATCGTGTTATCGGGCTCGCTGAGTGATGGCTCACGTGGACTTGCCGCAATAGCCCACGCCAGCGGCGCAACGAAGGTCCTTACCGAGGCCGGCGAGATCAAAGCCGGGATGCCGATGAAAGCGGCAATGTATGATAGGCCGCTCGACTTCACCGGTTCTGCCGATCAGATCGCCGGTGAGGTCATCCGAAGAGTGCGGCGAGCTCAGCCCCAGCCACTACTCGTTTGATCGAAAGCGAGGGGCAACTGAACATAACATTCTCGTTTGGTCCGACGGTCGGCAGCTCGCGTGCTGGTCAGGTCCCCGATACCCAGCCAGCCCCGCTTCCCTGCCGGTGAAGCAGGCCCACACGGTCGGCAAAGGTGGCAAGCGCCTTCGTTGGAACCTAAACGCCCATAACCGGTTGGGCGCTTGGTGGCAGTGGCCCCTCCAGGCTCGCCGCTGGTTGAGGTCCGGCCTCAACTGCCCGCGCTTCTGCCGAGGGCGCGGGCTATCACTTAGGCCCAGAAAATGCGACGCAACGTAGACAAATTAAGGCACGAACGGACTGACCGCGAATTTCGAGCCGTCATCGATGCGGAGCGCAGAGCCCGTGAAGAGAAGACGGCTCGTCTAAAGGCCGATCGGCTGGGGCAGCGTTCCGTCCCGCATGCAAATGTCGAGCCGAAGAACTTACGCTAGTCCGTGCAGCATGGGTAGGCTGCGGGCTTTTTTGCTACCGCCAAGAACCGATTCTATCGGCCCAAGGTCATTGCCTGGCGCCCATTGACACCTCCCAGGCCGGGAGGCGCCGAAGAGTTGTTCAGACAGCTTCGGGGCGCCCTCCGGACCACCAGAGCAACACATAAGACGCCGGTCGGCTTTGCCCAGGCCTTCCAAAAAGGTGATACCTATTGTGATACCTATTGTGATACAAATTGGCGTCAGGTACACAAAAAGAAGAATAAAAACAATAGCTTATCCATCGGATCGATCCCAGCCAACGGTACCACTAGCACTCTCCCCATAACCGGTCGAAACTATTGGAGAAGGCTTCTCCAATAGCGGGGTCCTTTCCCGAATTGCATCGCCTCTTCGATGGTGCGCCCCTTGCTCTCGCGCACCGCACCTTGCGCGATGTTCCGGCGCATCAGTAAGTGATGGCTCGACCCGCAAAACCACGCCCCGCTCTCAAACCGTCGGCTGCGGCCCGCGCCTCGCGAACCCGACCCGTTAGCTGTAGAAATCCTGGTACCACTCGACGAACCGCCCCACCCCCTCGGTGACGGAGGTGCGGGGGCGATAGCCGACCGCCGCCTGCAGCGCCGAAGTGTCGGCGAAAGTGTCGGGCACGTCGCCGGCCTGCAGCGGCAGCAGCTCGATCACCGCCTTGCGGCCGAGCGCGTTTTCCAGCGCCTCGACATAGGCGGTCAGCTTCACCGGGTTGTTGTTGCCGATGTTGAAGATGCGCCAGGGCGCGCTGCTGGTCGCCGGATCCGGGCGGCCGGAATCCCAGGCCGGGTTGGCCGCGGCGGGGCTGTCGCTGGCACGGATCACGCCCTCGGCGATGTCCTCGACATAGGTGAAGTCGCGCGTGTGGTTGCCGTTGTTGAACAGCTTGATCGGCTCACCGGCCAGGATGCTCCTGGTGAACAGGAACAGCGCCATGTCAGGGCGTCCCCAGGGGCCGTACACGGTGAAGAAGCGCAGCCCCGTGGTCGGCAGGCCGAACAGGTGGCTGTAGCTGTGCGCCATCAGTTCGTTGGCACGCTTGGTGGCGGCGTAGAACTGCAGCGGATGGTCGGCCGGCCGATGCTCGGAAAACGGCATGTCGGTGTTGGCACCGTAGACGCTCGAGGTGCTGGCATAGGTCAGGTGCCCGACACGGCTGCCGCGGCAGGCCTCGAGCATGTTGGTGTAGGCGATGATGTTGCTTTCGACATAGGCGCGCGGATTTTCCAGGCTGTAGCGCACGCCGGCCTGGGCGGCGAGATGGATCACCCGGTCGAAGCCATGGTCGGCAAAGCAGCCGTCGACCACGCCCCTGTCGGCGAGATCGCCATGGATGAAATGATAGCCGGCATTGGTCTTGCGGCTCGCCTCGTCCAGGAGCCGCAGCCGCGCCTGCTTGATTTGCGGGTCGTAGTAATCGTTGATGTTGTCGATGCCGACGACCTCGTCACCGCGCTCCAGGAGCCGCCTGGCGACATGATAGCCTATGAAGCCGGCAGCGCCGGTGACCAGTACCTTCATCAGAAGGCATTATAAGTTGCGCCGTGAAGCCGGCATCCTGCGGACGCATGATATGTCCAGCCCATGGCTCTCGGACTGGACCCGGCATGCGAATTCCAGGTCTGCTTAGCGGAAAGCCCTGGAAATCTGGTCCGTGAGAGGTTTCAGCATATACGACCAGACATTGCGTTCATCCGTGCGGATGTGAACTTCCGCTGGCATGCCCGGTCTGAGTTGCCTGGCTTCCTTCAAGCACTCCGACTGACTGTCGACCTTGATACGGGCCGAAAAGTACGAAAGCTGGCGTTGCGGATCTTTGATCAGGTCCGCCGAGATGTACTTCACGGAGCCGTTGCAAACAGGGGTAGTCCCGGCATCGAAAGCTGGAAACCGGATCGAAACGCTCTGTCCCGGGTTGACGTCGTCTATGCGGGAAGGAGGGATCAACGCGTCCACGACAAGGTTGTCGGCCTCGGGAACGATCGTCATCAGCAGTTCGCCCGGGGCGACCACGCCGCCGACAGTGTGAACGGACGACTGCTGAACTGTGCCGGATTGCGGAGCGCGAATCTCGGTTTTCGTCAGTTCGTCTTGCGCTACGATCTTGCGTTCGTTGAGTTCGGTGCGCTTGGCTTCAGTCTCGCGCAGTTCACCGGTCACATCGCTTCGCCGTTGCTCGTCGAGCTGCAGGATCTGCAACTCGATCTCGCTGATCTTGGCCTGTGCCTCTGCTACCGCGGCTGCCAGTCGTCCCGACTCGCCCTTGGCACGCGTCGCATCCAGCCTGACGTTGCTAATCCTCTCTTTGGACACCAGTTTCTTCGAATAGAGGGCATCGACATCCGTAAGGTCAGTGCTCAGCAGCGCCGCTGATTCATCGGCTGCAACCTGCTGGGCCTTTAGGCCATCGATCTGACGCTCGAGTTGCTTTGTTTGGCTCGACAAGAGCGCCTTCTGCCCGGCCAATGCCGAGGCACGGGTTTCGAACAGAGCGCGCTCGCCGCTGACAAGGGCGGCCAACTCCGGCTTTCGCATCCCGGCCTCAAGGCCGGCTGGAAGCTGCATTTCACGCAAACCGCCGCGTTCGGCCTCCAGCCGCGCAAGCCGCACCGTGGTGCGATCAAGATCTTCGCTGATGATCTGCAGATTGGCCCGTGGCAGCGTGCCGTCCAGCCGGACCAATATGTCACCGGCCCGAACATGGTCGCCGTCTTGCGCAAAGATGCCGCCGATCGTGCCGCCGGTCTGGTGCTGGACCTTCTTGATGTTGCTTTCGACCACCACCGTGGCGGGCGCGATCACGGCGCCGGCTATCTTGGTCAAGCCAAGCCATGCTCCGCCGCCGACCACCAGCAGGCCAGTCACAACGAGCCCCAGCGTCATGCTTGGCCAAAGGGTCCCTGGCGCAAGGATGCTGTCTGGCACCTTGGGCAAGTCGGTTTCGGCGGGCTGATCTCGAGTTCCGAACCGGGCAAGTGTCGGCATGAACGCAAGCACGCGGGGCAAGATGTCACGCATGTCCGGTCACTCCCGAGTGGATGGGCGCGATCGAAGATGGACGTTGCGCGGCAGGCGAGGGCGGCCGCCGCATGCCGGCAAGCACTTCCTCGCGCGAGCCGAAGGTGCGCAGCCTGCCATCCGCCAGGACCATGACCTGATCGATGTTGGTGAGGGCAGATGGCCTGTGTGCAACAACGATCACAATACCTCCACGCTGGCGGACGGCCATGATGGCTCCGGCCAGGGCGGCGTCACCTTCAACGTCGAGATTTGAGTTTGGCTCGTCCAGCACGACCAGGAACGGGTTGCCGTAGAGCGCCCGGGCAAGGCCGATAAGCTGCCTTTGCCCTGCCGACAGCGCTCTGCCTCCCTCGCCGATGCGCGTCTGGAAGCCTGCCGGCAGATGCATGATCATCGAGTGGACGCCCGCGGCTTTCGCCGCGGCGAGCACGCCCTGGGGGTCGCTCTTGCCGCCAAATCTCGAAATATTGTCCGCCACCGTCCCGTCGAACAGTTCAACATCCTGCGGCAGATAGCCAATGTGGGCGCCGAGCCGTTGCGCGTCCCACTGGTCGAGAGAGGCCCCGTCCAGCCGCACCGTGCCGTGCAGAGGGCTCCAAACTCCCACCAGCGCGCGCACCAATGTTGTCTTTCCCGAGCCGCTTGGGCCGATAACGGCCATTCCCGCGCCGCTCGAAAGCTGGAAGCTTACATCGATGAGCGTCGGCCTGGGTGTACCCGGAGGCGCTACCGCCAAACTATCGACCGCCAGGCGGGCCTCTGGCGGCGGCAACTTCATGGATTCGATTGGACTCTCGAACGCACGGAGCGCCGCTTTCAACTGGGAATAGCTCTGCCGGGTGGACAGGAAACCCCGCCAGTTCGCAATCGCCGCATCGACCGGGGCTAGGGCGCGACCCAGCAATATCGACGACGCGATGATCACGCCAGGGGATGCTTCGCCTCCGATGACGAGATACGCGCCGAGCCCTAGCACCGAAGATTGCAGCACCATCCTAAGCGCCTTCGACAGCGAGCTGATTCCACCCACGATGTCGGAGAGCCGCTCCTGATAGGAGAGATAAGCGTGAGTGACTTCGCCCCAGCGCCCCGCCAGCCGTTCGGAGAGGCCCATCGCGTGGACCACCTCGGCATTCCGACGGCCGGAATCAGCAAGCGCGCGCTGTGTCAGGATCGCTTCGGACGCCAGCGCCGCAGGGCGGCGGCTGATGATCTCAGCCACGATGGTCAGCACGACGACGGCGACGGAGCCGAGGGTCGCAAGCACGCCGAGCGACGGATGCAACATGTAGATAATGAGCAGATAAAACGGGATCCACGGCGCGTCGAAAAGAACCGTCGGCCCCGTTCCCGAAAGGAATCCGCGCAATTGATCGAGGTCGCGCAACGGAAGCACCCGGTCCGCTTCTCGACCGGCCCTGAGCGGGAGAAGCAACGAAATTGCGAATGTTCTCTGCTGCAAACTGCAGTAGAATCGACTGGCGATTCGGACCAGTAGACGAAGCCGCACGAAATCGAGCAGACCGTAGGCCGCATAGAGGCCCAGCATTCCGATGGTGAACCCGACCAAGGTCGGGACGCTTTGCGACGGCAGGACGCGATCGTAGACCTGCAGCATGTAAACGGATCCGGTCAACGCAAGGATGTTTATCATTGCGGAAAAGAGTCCGATGCCAGCTATTCCGGGCAGGCAGTCTAGTATTGCGGAGCGTAGCGGAGAGGCGCTTTGTGGCTCTTTATTCATAGCTTATTGCTATGACACGACGTTGTCGCGTGTCTTTCTTTGTTCATCCGATGGGTAACCTTTTCTGATTCCACCATATCACATGCGCCCCCGGACATGATGGCTAGCTAACATATGGCGAACTTTATGCAAAATGAAGCGAAATCGTGGCCGGGAGTCGGGGTGGGGAGAGGGGTGCCTGTGAAAACAGTGGAGAACTGTGCATGCGGTCGTCAGTGGAAAACCCGCAGATTTCTCTGCAAGCCACTGACTTTACACTAAATTGCACCGACCCGTTGATGTGGCCATCCCCACAGCGATCAAAAACTTCGTTCAAAGATGTTGGTATGTGATTTTCATCTAATGTAGTTTTCGGTCTAACCCCCATCCAGGGCGGGGTGTTGCCAAACAAGAAGGAAAACGCATGGCGACTCTCCATTATGCATCAGGCGGTTCGGCTGCCGAAGTTGCGGGCGCCGGATTTAACCTGGCGGACGTTCAGTATCTTTCGCAGGTCAATGAGCTGCCCAGCGGAATGAAGGGGCTTGTCTATCTAAGCGCTCATGACGGGGTGACCTCGTCGTTCATCGAAAAAGTCACGCCCTTCCTCAACAATCCAAAAGTGTTTGGATTTTTCCTGATGGACGAGCCGGATCCTACCGGCAGATGGGGCACCTACGCGAGTGCGGCAAATCTGAAGGCTGAATCCGACTGGATCCATTCCCATTTCCCGGGCGCCAAGACCTTCATCACCATGATGAATATGGGGTCGTCCACCAACCCGGACTTTTCCAACACCTATAATCCCGCCAACACCGGGATCGACTACTATGGACTGGACCCATACCCGGTTCGCACGGGGATAAGCAGCGTCGACTACAACATGATCGACAGAGCCGTGGCCGCGGCCGTGAAATCAGGCATTCCGGCTGACAAGATCGTTCCTGTATATCAGACATTTGGCGGCGGCGGTTGGCAGACGGACACCGGCGGCAAGCACGTCATGCCGACGTCGACCCAAATGCAAACGATGATCGATCACTGGGCAAAGCTGGTTCCGTCCCCAGCCTTCGACTATGCGTATGCCTGGGGTTCTCAGAATGGCGACACCGCCCTGGAGAACTCCCCTGAGTTGCAGGCCGTTTTTCGCCAGCACAACCTCGCCAGCCCTAGTCCTTCGACACCGCCTCCGAGTTCCGAGCCGACAACGCCTACGCCCACCACGCCGACTGTCCCCGATCCCACGCAGTCGACCCATCACATCTTCCATGGCGGCCCTGGCGCGGACGTATTTCATTCGACCAGCGGGGACGACGTTTACTATGTCAACAATGCACATGATAAGGTGATGGAGGCATCAGGCGGCGGCTTCGACAAGGTGGTCGCCTCGGTCAGCTACGCATTGTCTGCTGGTTCGCATGTCGAGCAACTCTCGACCGACAAGACGGGCGGCACACATACGATCAACTTGACGGGCAACGAGTTCGGCCAGGCGATCAATGGCAATTACGGCGCCAACAAGATCGATGGTCGAGGCGGCGCCGATACAATGAAAGGCTATGGCGGCGACGACACCTATTTTGTCGACAATGTGCATGACAAGGTGGTGGAGCAGCCAGGCAACGGCAAGGACGCGGTGTTCGCCTCGGTGAGCTATGCTCTCTCGGCGGGCTCATCCGTCGAGAAACTTGCGACCACGCAGGCTTCGGGAACGGGGCAAATCAACCTGACCGGCAACGAGTTTGCCCAGACGATCCAAGGAAATGCCGGCGCCAACAAGATCAATGGCGGGGGTGGTTCCGATACGCTGACGGGCTTTGGCGGCAAGGACGTCTTCGTGTTCAACACCGCGCTTGGCTCTGGAAATATCGACAAGATAACCGACTTCAAGGTTTCCCAGGACAAGATCCAACTTGATCACAGCGTATTCACCGGACTCCAGCAGGGCGCCCTTTCGGCCGCGAACTTCCACATCGGCAAAGGTGCGCATGATGGAAGCGACCACGTCATCTATAACAGTTCGACCGGCGCGCTCTCTTTCGACAGTGACGGTATCGGCGGCCATGCTCAGACGCAGTTTGCGACCGTTGCTCCGCATCTCTCAATTGGCGCGAGCTCCTTTTTCGTGGTTTGACGCGCGCAGTTGTGCTTCCGGCAGGAGCTGAGCGCTCCTGCCGGTCGGCTTCTCCGTTCGCCGTCGAGTTGAGCGCGCACGCCGCTTTTTGGGCTAAAAACGGCTGCCGTCCGAGGCATTGCGGGAACATTCTGCCTTGATCGTGGTTTGGTGCCATCGCGCAGGGGATGGATGACGTGCCAAGCTACGAAGTCGAGGAGATTTTCGCCGGCCAAGTCGTGGTGACCCACAAGGTAGTCGCACCAACTCCGTTTCGAGCAGCCAAGCTCGCGACAAACCGGGAAATCACGCTTCGTGCTTCCGAGGCCCGCTGGATCCGGGTATTCGAGCAAGACGGCCGCCGCCGAGCCTATGAATATACGTTCTCGGATCGACCTCAACCCACCTCAACGAGCAATCTTGATAGTCCGATCACCCGTTCGCGATAAACGCGCATTCGCGCGGCCAGCCCGATAGTGCACGGTGTCTCGATCCAAACAGTCCAGCCCGCGGTCTGATCCTTGCGCCGTTAGCGCGCAAGCACGGTCCTAGTTGCGTCATTCGAACGGACGAGGACAACGGCCAGCCCTGCCCGTAGCCTGAATTGCTGGTGTAAATCGCAACGAAATCGGGCCATGGGAAACGATCCAAGTTTGAGCCGCTTATGGGAGCCGAAGGCCCGCTGGATTTCGGGAGCGGCACGATGAACCCGCACCTGGTTTGCATCGGCGGCGAGGATCACGCCCTGAGGATCTCGTTTC
Organism: Mesorhizobium sp. B2-4-13; assembly: GCF_006658535.1. Classification (NCBI taxonomy): domain Bacteria; kingdom Pseudomonadati; phylum Pseudomonadota; class Alphaproteobacteria; order Hyphomicrobiales; family Phyllobacteriaceae; genus Mesorhizobium; species Mesorhizobium sp. B2-4-13. The sequence continues at coordinate 46,936 of NZ_VFVB01000003.1, forward strand.
TGATGGAACTCCGCGAGCGGGGTTTTCGGGTCACCGCAGTCTCGACGGGCGATGAAGCTCTGTTTTTACGGCACGGCATTCCGCACCGCCGCTACGAGTTCAATCGCTTTGCCAATGGCAGCGGCAAAGCCGGGACGATCAGGACATTGCGAAGGTTGTTGCGGGAACTCCGCCCCGACATCGTCCAAAGCTTCGATACGAAACCCAATTTGCTAACCCCGCTGGCGGTGCGGGGAGAAGTCCCGGTCGTCCGCACGATCAACGGCTTGGGCTGGACCTTCTCATCGCTGGAGCCGCGAGCCTTGGCCATGCGGCCCGCCTTCTGCGGTCTGCAGTGGGTTGCTTCCTTCTGGACTGCTGCCACGGTTTTCCAAAATCGCGACGACCAAGCCTTTTTTGAGCGCTATCGGCTGATCCCACGCGGCGGCGGACGCCTTATTCAGGGGTCGGGCATCGACGTCAATGCATTCGCGGTGGCAAGACGTCTTGCCTCATCACCAGCGGCAATGCGGCGGGAATTCGGACTGGAATCGGCCGAGATCGTCATTTTTGTCGGCCGGCTCACCCGCCTTAAGGGCATTCCGACCCTTCTCGAGGCGATTCCGCACATTCTCTCCAAAAGACCTCATGCGCGTTTCGTGCTCGTTGGCCCACGGGAATCGGAAGGACCATTCGCCGTCGAAAAGTCCGAAATCCAACGATTTGCTTCTCATGTAACCGTGCTGGGCAAACGGCATGATGTCCCCAGTCTGCTTGGCATGGCTGATTTGTTCGCCTTCCCAACACAATATCGGGAGGGCGTTCCGCGCGTCTTGCTGGAAGCCGGACTCGCTGGATTGCCGATAGTCGCATCGCGAATGCCCGGTTGCAGCGACGTCGTGGAAGATGGGTGGAACGGTTATCTGGTCACGCCGCGCGATGCTCGCGCCCTTGCGGACCGGATAGTCGACATACTGTCGGACCGCACCTTGGGAGCGGCCATGGGGCAGCGCTCCGCCTCGCTTGTCAGGGAGCGTTTTGCCCTGCCGGGCATCGTCGACCAGTACTGCGATGTCTATAAGAGCAATCTCAGGACCAAATCTCGCGGCTTGCTTGCTCCATCGCCTCTGGAGAGCGGCATTGCGAACCGCCGGTTGGACGGGGCGCGGCAATGATGCGCGACGCGTTGCTTGCCGGCGGTGTCATCCTGTCAGCCGCGTCGCAGCTCTCCGTCCCCGGCATGCCATTCGGCTATGGCGAACTGCTCCTGGCGCTTTGGATCATGCTGTCGGCCGGACGAATGTTGGTCGGCGGGCGCGTCGAAGCGACACCAGCCTTCGCGCAACTCGCGACTTTTTGGCTGCTCCTCTCTCTCGCATTGGGGATCGGCACGATCGTCGGCTACTTGACCACCCTGCTTTACCCGACAGGGTTGTTGCACGACACAATGGCCTACGTGCTGTTGGCCAGCATCACTTGCCTGGCGAGTGTGGAGCCCGACGCGGGGCGTCGTCTTCGGCGCAGCGGTTGGTGGACAATCGTGTTCGCCGACGCAATATTTGCCATCCAACTCGCCATCGCGTGGGGCTGGCTCCATCAGCCCGGCGTCGATCCGTGGTATTGGGACCGCTTTCGCGGCTGGTCTGAAAATCCGAACCAGCTCGCGCTCTATTGCGCGCTTCTTGGTCCGCTGGCGCTGCACCTTGCAACCACTACTCGCAATCGGTGGGGTCAGGTCCTTGCGCTCTCAAGCCTAGTGTTCATCTTTTTTGTCGGCCGCCTGACCAGGAGCGATGCCTATCTCTACACCACGATTGTAAGCGGCGTCGCCTTCCTCGGGTTGCGGTTGAAGGCATGGTTGGCATCCGATGGCAATCGAACCAGCCTGCCCAGGCAGATCGCACTTCTGCTGATGGTCGGCGCTGTCCCCTTGGTGATAGCGATGACCCCCTATCTTCTTAGCGAGGAAAGCTTTGCGGCGAATTTTGCCAAGAGCCTCACCAAGGACGGAGGCGGCGAGGCCACGGCTGAAACATTCGAGCTTCGGGTTTATCTGTGGGATGAGGCGCTTCAGAAGGGGCTGCAATCGGCATCGCTCGGCCTCGGTCCTGGCCCCCACCTGGAGCGCCCGCCGACGGCCGACATGCAATTTCTGGAGCGGCCGTTCGAAGCGCACAATACGGTTCTCGACCTCTATCTGCAGGGCGGGCTGGTCGCGGTCATCGCCTTGCTGTGGATCGTTGGATCGGCGGCCATGTCCGCCTGGCGCGCTCGCTACGACGCGCTTTTGGTGCTCGTGGCGTCCGCAGCCGTGTTCAGCATACCGCACCTCATCATTCGTCATCCGATCGTGTGGTTTGCATTGACCTTCTGCCTCGTCGCGGGACCGCCAAGCGTTTTCCGGCGCGAGCTTGAGCCTTCAGAGGTGATGTGATGTGCGGGATAGCCGGGATACTTCTCGCGTCCAATGCTGGCGACCCCAAGTCGCTCGATCAGATCGGGCAAATGATGATGGCGCTTCGTCACCGCGGTCCGGATGGCGAAGGACTCTGGACGGACCGCGAAGCAGGCATTGCCTTGGGCCACAGGCGGCTGGCGATCGTCGATCTGTCGGAAATGGGGCAACAGCCCATGCTGTCCACAAGCGGTCGGTATGCGATCACCTTCAACGGCGAGATATATAATTTCCGTGACCTGCGTCTCGAGCTTGAAGGCGTCGGTCACCATTTCCGCGGCACCAGCGACACCGAAGTCATGTTGTGTGCGATCGAGAGCTGGGGCCTCGAGGCCGCACTCCAGCGTTTTGCTGGCATGTTCGCGTTCGCCTTGTGGGACCTGAAGACGAGGACCCTCCATCTCGCCCGGGATCGATTGGGCAAAAAGCCCCTCTACGTCGCTTCAGCCAGGCATGCGCTGGTCTTTGCTTCCGAACTGAAAGCAATCAGCCGCTTTTCGGGCTACTCTCCGGAGATCGATCTGGATGCCGCCACCGCAATGCTTTCCAAGGGTTGGGTCCCGGATCAGAGTTGCATCTGGCGAGGTGTCTTCAAGCTGCCACCCGGCTCGGTCCTGACCCTCACGGCCGCGACTGTGGCGGAGGGGCGCGGCGGCGCATCCCTTTCGCAGGGCGCAAGTCGCTGGTGGTCGCTGGCCGAAGTCGCCAAGAACGGGCGAGAACACCAGATCGCCGGCAGTGACGACGATTTGACCAATGAACTGGATGATCTGCTCCGGCTTGCCGTTCGCGAGCGCATGATCGCCGACGTTCCGTTGGGCGGTTTCCTGTCGGGAGGCGTCGACAGCTCTACCGTTGCAGCCTTGATGCAGGCTCAATCTCCAAATCCCGTGCGCACTTTCACCATCGCCTTCGCGGAGAGCGGCTTTGACGAGGCCCCTTACGCCGCCGAGGTAGCGCGCCATCTGGGCACCGACCACACGGAACTACACCTTTCGGCCGCCGCCGCGCGTGACGTGATCCCCGAACTGCCAACGGTGTGGGATGAGCCATTCGCCGACGAATCGCAGATACCGACTCTGCTGGTGGCGCGGCTGGCCCGCCAGCACGTGACCGTGGCGCTGTCGGGGGACGGCGGAGACGAGTGCTTTGCAGGCTATGGCCGCCACTTCATGGCGGACCGGCTGAAACGGTACCAAGGTCTACCCGCAAGTGCACGACGAACGGTGGCGGCCGGCGCAGGGATGCTGTCCAGGGCGGCTCGTCACGATTTCATTGGCAACCTGCCACTTCCGTCGCATGTGCGGCATGCGCTGCGCAGCGATCGGCTCACTCGCTTCGCCTGGCTTCTCGCCGCGAAGGATGAAGACGAGCTGCACAGGCGGCTGACGGGATCATCGGCCGAAAACCTCACCCGGCACGAGACTCCTGCATCCATAGTCTCTGCACCGCGGCTCGACGGGCTGTTGTCTCGCCTCCTGTACGACGACATGTCCGGTTACCTCGCTGGTGACATTCTCGTCAAACTGGATCGAGCCAGCATGGCCAACAGCCTTGAGGCGCGTTGTCCCCTGCTGGACCACCGCGCCGTCGAATTCGCTTGGCGCCTTCCGGCTGCCATGAAGGTTCGCAACGGCAGAGGCAAGTGGATCCTTCGAAATGTGCTGCGTCGTTATCTTCCGCAACGGCTGATCGACCGGCCGAAGCAGGGCTTCGACGTGCCGATCGCGGCTTGGCTGCGGGGCCCGTTGCGCAGCTGGGCCACCGATATTCTGTCCGATGTTCGCAACCAGGGCGAAGGCTTGCTGGACAGCACAAAGGTGGACGCCTGCTGGCGCGATCACGTTGCAGGACAGGACCACTCCCGTGAACTGTGGTCGGTGCTGATGTTTCAAGCCTGGTGCAACGAGGCCAAGCGGCAGGCGTCGGCATCGAACTCATCCCGTGAACTCGATCTGGCAGGAGTATGAAATGGCGGGTTCCGCAGTCAGCCGAATTGAATTGCCACGAGCCACCCCGGTGGCTGCCCCGGCTCCTGAAAGCAGGGCCCGCGTACGGCCTCCCAGAAGCGCCCCGAATTCAGCAACCCCGTCTCGCCAACTGCTGGTGACATTGGCGAGCAGGAAATGGATCATTCTGCTCTTCGCGGTTGTCGGCGGCATCTTGGCGGCCTTGGCGGGAATAACCCGCCCTACCATGTACGAAGCCACCAGCCAGCTTATCATAGACGCTCCTGCCAGGGCGGCCCTTCCCGCCAGCCCGGGCTCAGCGCAGGACATGATCGATTCAAGCATTGACGACCACATCACGATGCTCTCGTCGGAGAGTCACCTTCGTCGAGTCGCCGCAGCGCTGCGTCAACCGAGCGCGGCCAACGCGACCGCACAACCGCAAGCCGGGAAGGGAAGCTCCAGCCAGGGGCCAACGCCCGCCGATCCGCCGACATCGCACTCTTTCGCTGGCGATCTGCTGAAGCGCCTTTGGCCGCGGGATGTTGTATCCACCAATGCGCCGCAAGCAGCAGAGGCCGCCGAGATGAAAGCGCTGCGCAAAGGGGTAAGGGTCGGACAAGAGCTCCGGTCCCGGGTCATCTCCGTCGGCTTCTCGGACGATGACCCGGCGCGCGCGGCGCTGGTGGCCAATACATTCACCAAGATCTATGTCGACGACCTCGCGCAGAAAAGTCAGGCGTCGAACATGCAGGAACTTGACGCCGTCGTCGCCAGTTTGCCCAAACTGCAGAATGAACTGGTGGATGCGTCCAATCGGCTCGAGGAGTATCGGCTGAGCCATGGCGCGGTCGATCAAGGCTCGGCTGACAAGGTGGCCGGGGAGAGGGCGGATCTCAGCCAACAGATATCGATGTCCAAAGCGGATCTGGCGGCGCTGGAGTCCCGGCTCCAGCGTATCCAGGAGCTTCGAAAGCAGGGCGCGCCGGCCGCGACCCTGGCCGAGGCCGCCGGCACGCAGGAGTTGGCCGACTTTTCGGCTCGCGTGGCCAGGGCGCCAGCGGACAAGGATCTGGCCAATGCCTTTTCCGTCGCGATCGAAAAGGCAATCGCTGATATCGTCGCTGAAGCGGACATCTATCGTGCCCAGGTCGAGGCTCTGGTAAATCGAATGCGTGTGCTCGATGCGGTCGCGGCCGACACGGCCAACCGGCTCGCCGGTTTGCGGGCGCTCGAACCTCAAGTCAGCCTCCTGACGCAACGCTACAACGAACTTCTCGGCCGCCAGCAGGACCTGAAGCGGCGCATCGGAGCTCCGTCCGCCGGGGTCTCGGTCCTTTCCGTTGCATGGCCGCCGACAATTCCGCAGACATTGCCGCCGGTTTTTCTGGTTCCACCGGGAATGATTGCGTTCGGCCTCCTTGGCGCCGTTTTGGTTCTCATGCGAAATCGCTTCGATCGCACCTTGCGCGGTGAAGCGGAGGCGGAAGCCGTGCTCAGGATACCGTGCGTGGGGCTCGTGCCCGAACCGGGCAGGATGCACGCCAAACAGTTGCGTGACCTGGTTTTGGGCCAGCCCAAGTCGGCCTACAGCCGTGCGGTGACGTCGCTGCTGGTCGCAGCCGCGCCAAATCAGGCAAGGGGTCGTGCTCCGCACACGATCCTGCTCACGCCAAGCGTCCGGGCTGACGGAGCGACCGAGCTTGCGTGGGGCCTGGCCTTGGCGGCCACCCGACTGGGCAATCGTGTTCTTCTGGTGGATCTCCAGCGGGCGGGCTCCCAACTTACGCCCGAGTTTCTGCGCCAGTTCAACGGACCCAAGGCTCGTCATTCCTTCGCGGATTACATCAGCAGTCGTTGTACCTTGGATGACGCGGTCGCCAGCATTCCCGAAATTGGCATCGACCTGACGACCATGGCACCTGCAGAAGATCTTTTGGCTCTCCTGGCGCGTGTCGACACCGCCAAGTGCAGGGAAGATTTGCACTCGGCGTACAGCCTCGTCATCATAAACGGGCCATCGGGGCTGGCTGGGCCAGAAGCCATGTTCCTCAAGAGCTGGGCGGACGCGGTTCTCGTTACCGTTCGCTGGGCAAGAACCTCGCGGCATGTCGCGCGCGGGGTGGTGGAGCAGCTCCTGAGCGACGGAACGCTCTCGGTTCCGGTGGCGAGCGTCCTCACCCGGGTGAACCTCACCCGGTACGGCAGATATCGGTTTGGCGACAGTGCCGATCTTTTGCGCGAGAGGATCTCATGAATTCGAACGGCATCGGCCGTGAGCAAGGCTCGCCATGATCCGACTTCCTCAAAGCCCGATCGGCAAGGTCCTTCGAGCGGCCGGTGGCGTGTCGGCCATGGCAATTGCCGGTCAGCTCATTCTTGTCGCGACCATTCCGGTGTTGGCCAGGCTCTATTCTCCTGCTGATTTCGGCTTGTTCACGATCTATCTTTCGACCGTGAACATACTGGGGGCGGTTGCAGCACTGCGCTTTGAGGCTTCGCTGTACGGCGTCAAGAGCGACGCGCAGGCATACGTCACGGTTAAGCTCATTCTTTTGGCCGTGTCGGCAACCGGCGTTCTTGCCTTGACGGCGGGGGTTATGTTGTCGAGCACCGTTCCGGTCCGCGCTGTTGACCTTGTGTGGCTGGTTCCGATCGGCATGGCAGGCGCAGGTCTTGTGGAGACCATGAATTGCTGGAGCCTGCGTGCCGGCCTGCTGCGCGACTTCGCGCTCGGCCGCTTGATCTTGCCCGCGACGATGGCGTTGTTGCAGCTGATGTTCGGCATCGTCCATCTCGGAGGAGAGGCGATGGTGCACGCTCACATTCTCAGCCAATTCATCTTCATTGGATTCCTTGGCGTTCGGATTTTCCGCTGGGAGGACGTGTGCGGTATTGCCCGCGCGCCGTGGCAAACGGTCTTTGAAAAGGCCAGGCGCGAATACAAATTTCCACTGTTCGACATCCCGGCAACGGTCGCAAGTTTCGCCATCAACAACCTTCCGGCGATACTCGTCGGCTCGATGTTCGGGACCGCCTATGCTGGCTATCTGGGCGTCGCGTCGCGGCTCGTCACCGGCCCCGTCACACTCATTGCCACGCCGCTCAGCAATGTCTTTGTCGCCGAAGCCAATAAGGGCGGCGGCCGCAGGCATCTGCTCGGCCTCGCACGAGGCCTGCTGATCCTTGCCGGCGGACTCACTTCACTGCCCATTCTGGCTCTTGGCCTCGCCGCACCGCAGCTCGTCGTACCCCTATTGGGACGGCCATGGCTGCCCGCCGCCGAAATCATGACGGCGCTGGCGTTCATGGGCGCGGTGCAAGCTTTGTCGACGCCGCTTCAGGATGTGCCGGCTCTCCTGCGACGGCAGGAGGTGCGCCTGGTCGTCGATGCCGTAAGGACGGTGCTCGTGTTTGGTCCGCTTCTAGCCGGCGCCAGAGCTGGCTGGGAACCTCTCACTGTCATTTATCTCATGGCTGCCGGCGGCGCCGGGGGTTTCTTCATCAAGACGGCAGCCTCTCTCTATCTGTTGAAGCAAAGTGTTCAACCGGACGAGACGTCGCCTCGCAGCCGGTGCATCGCCTTGGAGGAAAGATAACATGACGCAGATGGACAGTCGCGACGCCCTTCCTTCCGCAGCCCTGCCAACAGGGGTCGGACCTTCGCAAGATGAGGGGTCGGCGGAGTTGGTGACACTGCGGCCGTTCATTTCAGTGGCCATCCCGACCTTTCGCAGGCCAGATACCATTCGAAGGACAATCGACAGCATCCTCCAGCAGGATTTTGCGAATTGGGAACTGGTGGTTAGCGACGACGAGGGGCAAGGAGGGCTGTCCTGGAGGATCGTCGACGAATATGCGCGTGCCGACGGTCGCATTCGGATTGTCGAGAACGGCAGGGGGCGAGGCCAGGTCGAGAATACCAACAACGCCATGCTCGCTTGCACCGGCACCTGGATCAAGTTGCTGCATGACGACGACTGGCTCGCGCCCGGCGCGCTCAAGCGATTTGCCGAGGTGTCCAAGGAGCATCCCTCGGCCGCATTCATGACCTGTGCAGCCAATATCGTGGAAGACGGCAGGATCATGCTCCGCTCGACGCCATCGGAGGAAAACCGCGTTTCAGTCTATTCGAGCCAGCAATGCCTCAGGGATCTTTACCTTGTCCGGACGACGAGGAGCCTCGGCATCATCCCCTCGACACTGTTGATCAACAGCAAGGTTCTTCAGGCTGGATGCCGAATGCGTGCACACAAATCGATCCCCGCCGGCGTTGACCAACTGTTCTTCGTGGACCTGGCCGGTCACGGAGACATGGTTGCGATCAATGAGGGTCTGATTTTTTACGACGCGACGAACCATCCGAGCATCACCACATCGAAGAGCTACACGGAAGTGGACGAAGTTACGCTTGCGGTTAAGCAGCTTAATTGGCAGCTGCTCGAAAACAGAAGGAATCTTCCTGACCCTGAGAGCCTCTTGCGAGCATTGCGGGTTGCACGCGTACCCGCCAGATTTCATCACCAGTCCTTGCCCGTGACTATCCGCGACACGTTGCAAATTCTTCGCCCATCAGTGATGAAGATCGCAAGCCAGTACCTCGTGGAATACCTGTTCAGGATCCGCCCGGTACTAGGGCCTTGGTATACCCGAAGACAGTGACGGAGCTGACCCGTTCAGGCCGCGCACGGGACGCGGCACGCGCCGAACCGATTTATGGAGCACGGATTCACGACAGCCGCCCCTGCGGTGGCCGCAAGGCTGGACACGATCATCCCCGAATGTTCAGGGAACTAGGGCAACACCGAGACGCGTGCGAGAAGGGTGACCAATTCTGCCTGACGCCTGGTTTCAGTTTTGGCGAACAGTGATGCGAGCTGGGTTCGGATGGTCGTCCGGCTGAGCGCACAGCTTTCAGCGATTTCCAACGGGGTGTAGCCCTTTGCCAGCCGCACCGCCAGATGTGTCTCGGCTCCGGTCAAACCGAACATTCGCTGCAGGGTTTGAGGGTTGGGCGCCGATTTCGTCTCTCGGTCCAACAGGGCGACGACGATCGTGTTGTCCGCTGCGAAGAGGCCGCGCTCGTTGATGACAACGGGGCGATCTCCGCTGCTGCGGACCACAATCCATGCAAACGATCCGGGGTTGAGGTGGCACGGCACGTTCGCGATCAGGCTTCTGAGCGCGCCCGAAAGGCCGTCGGCGTTGTTCACCTGACTGCCATAACCGCTGAGAATGACGCGCGCGGTGGCGTTCCACTTGAGGACTTTCTTGGTTTCGCTCAGCACGAGACATCCGTAGCCAAGGCGATCAAGCATACCCGGGAAAGAATGCAGCGGCGGCTGGTCACCCTCGGTGGCGGCAGCAGGCCTTTCAATCTGCCGGTCGGAGCTTTGGGCATGGCGCAAGGGAGACGGCCTGCTGCCAGGCCCCATGGCCGCCATCGCTCGTTGCGCTTGGAAAACGGTACTTCTCGGCCGTTCGACCAGGTTCATTGTCGTCACCACTTTCCGGTTTTGCTGCCAGATCGGTGCAGCGCATGGGCTAAGTGTTGGAACTTTCTTCTGATGATTCTGATAGGCTGACATTTCGGCGCGCGAAAGCGAGCAGCAGCACTAGGTCCGATAACCAAAGGCTCTAAGCCGCATTGGCTAAGCCAAAAGTTGTAGGTAGTCAGCATGAGATTGCGGATCGTCGGTCCCGTACTGTCGGACAGACTGCGACAACATCTGGTTTCGTCGGCCGTCCTGCTGGCTACCCTTTTTATCGAGATGAAATCGTCGCTGACAGGTGGTGGCAGTGCGGCCTTTCTGGAATGTGTGCCGGCGATTGTCATCATCGCCTTCCTGGAGGACCGCTGGCCTGCGATGGCTGCCACGTTTGCCATGGTGGCTGTCGGCTTGGCAGTTCGCCTGGCGGCGAACGGTCAGTTGGTCGGAGATGATCTTTCCGGGGCCATTCTCCTCGCCTTGTCCGGCGGGATGATCGCCTTTCTTTTCCATCGTTCAAGGCAGGAGTTGAGGAGCGCGCTCGATGTCGCCGAGACCAGGCTTACCGCCATCGAAACGACCGAAGCGCGATATCGCTGGGCTTTCGAGCGGGCCGCCTTGGGGTTTGCGACGGCAAATGACGGTGGTGAGCTGCTGCAGGTCAACATGTGTATGTGCAGTATGTCCGGCTACGCACCGGAAGAGCTCGTCGGCCAGCATATCGAAACGCTCGTTCATCCTGACGAACGCGATCTGTTCGCCAGGCTTGGACGTGGTCTAAGCGCGGAGGCGCCGTCGTTTGGCTTGGAAATGCGCTTGAGAAGGAAGGATGGCACTGTTTTCTGGGCTCGCGTGACGCTCTCTTGGTCTGGTCCGGAGAAACAACTGCCGATGGGCATATTTGTCGTCTTCGAGGATATCACTGAACGCAGGGCTGCAAGCGAAGCGCTCTTGAGCCAAAAGGAATGGCTGGACCTTGCGCTGCTCGCCGGAAGGCTTGGCACATGGCGCGTGGACTACAAGGAGAGAATTGTCTCCGGTTCAGATCAATTTTGGGAAATTCTTGGTTTGCCGCCAGCCGCTTCCCGTCCTCTGGACGAGCTGTCGGCGATCATTCATACGGCGGACTGGCCAAAACTCGGGGCCCATTCAGAATTCATCGCGGCAACCGCCAACTACGACGCAGAGGTTCGAGTTCGGCGGTCGGACGGACAGTTCCGCTGGATTGCCCTGCGCGGCCGTGAGGACATCCGCGATGGCTATCATCAGCGGTTCGGGATCGCGGCTGACCTTACCGAGCGGCGGCAGACGACACTGTTGCGGGCCGCGGTGAGAAGACAGGAGCGGCTTATACTTGAACAGCGGCACCGGCTCAGTAATCTGTTTGCCGTGATCACGGCTGTCGTGAAAATGATCCCTGCTTCAGGCCAGGATATTTCCAAGTACAGGGGAGATCTTTTAGAGCGAATTCGGGCGCTCGAATCCACGCACCTGCTGTTGATCAACAATGCAGAGTTATCATCTACGATCCGCGATATTGTCGCACATGCGCTTCGCCCCTACGCGGAGGCACACAGAGCAACGATCACAGGGCCTCATGTCAGAATCGTCGGAGGCGCTGCGGAAAGCTTCGCGATGGTCGTCCACGAACTCACGACAAATTCGGTCAAGCACGGGGTGCTCGGGAACTCCCAAGGCCAGGTGGAGGTAAGGTGGGGCGTCGCACCCGAGGGCTCGGACGGCGACATCGTGTTCGACTGGATCGAACGAGGCGGCCGAAATGCCAAGCCTGTCCTGCGGAAAGGTTTTGGGTCGATTGTCCTTGGCGCCGATGGAACGCCCTTGGTCGGTCACTCTTCGAAACTGGAAATGTCGGCTGGTGGATTGCGATATCAGCTACGCCTATCCCAGGGCGAGATTCAGCCTTAACTTAGATCGTTCCAAGCCATGTCCTCATCAAAACAGCGACCTCGGTGCGGTTTCGGACTCCCAGTTCACGCAAGATTGCGGCGGCATGGATCTTCGTCGTGGCCTCGGCGATGTCGAGATCGCGGGCGATCTCCTTGTTCGAATAACCTTCGGCCATAAGCTTGAGCACGTCCTTTTGCCTTGACGTGAGCCTTCCCAGAGAACCTGGGCTGGCCAAGGCCTGGTGCGAAGCCTCCACGGGAGATCTATGCGTCTGAGGCGCGGCTGCGCCAGAGCTTCGCGACAGGAGGGCTGGTACATAGATGCGGCCTGACAAGATCTCTTTGACAGCCAGCACCACCTCCTCATCCGGCTGCGACTTCACGATGTAGCCGTGGAGGCCAACTGAAAGGGCCAACAAAATTTCCGATCGTGAATCGTTTCCTGACACAATCGCAAACCTGCTTTTGGGATAGGCGGCGAGAACGTCGCCGAGCACTTCCTGGGTGAGCAGCCCGGGCATGTTCAGGTCCAGGATCGCAAGATCAATTGTTTCGTGTTCGGCCAGGAGCCCAACCACGGCATCAAAACAGGTCGCCTCGATTATTTCGGCTCCAGGGATTCCGGCTGTCAGCGCCATGCGCAAGCCACGTCGATAAAGGCCATGATCATCGGCTATGACGATCTTGTACATAGAAACCCCCACGCACAAACAACCCGCACTACCTGGCCGCGCCTTGCAGGAGCGCCGGTACGTCCAGAAAGGTGGACCCCGACGTCCTACAACCCCGTCCTGCTAATTACCGTACGCTAATGTAGCTCGGTTTTAGGAAAATGTTTACCTTCAATCGCAATTCAAGTGGGACCTTGGTCTGTTGCGCGTCTCGACCACGCCCGTCAGGTCCGCGGGATATGTTTCGTCCCCTACGGTTCCGGGATCAGAGAAATTCGCCCGTGCCATTCAAACGCACGACGACAGTATCCCGGTTGGCTCCCTAATCTCTCGCAGGTTCGGACAACTGAAACCCTGCTGCGCGAGGCGGTTCGCCGTCTTGGCTCCGGATGCAGTTTCAGCCGTCAAGGCCAACTCTGGCCATGTGCGTAGGGAGGATCGAATGAAAGCGGTAATTCAATGCGGTGGCATGGGAACGCGCCTTCGGCCATTTACATCGGTTTTGCCGAAGCCGCTGATGCCAATTGGCGCGCGGCCAGTCCTCGAGTTGCTGCTGAAATGGCTGCGGCGTAGCGGAATCGAAGACGTCTACGTCACCACCGGCTATCTCGGGCACCTGATCCGGAGCGTGTGCGGTGACGGCTCGCAGTGGAATCTGAGGATCCGCTACACGCAGGAAATGGAACCGCTCGGAACGATCGGCCCGCTTTCCTTGATCAGAGACGAATTGAATGAGCCGTTCATTGTCCTGAACGGCGATGTGCTGACCGACCTGAGCATCAGCCGGTTTACCGCAGCGCACCGCCTGCACAAGGACTCCGTCACGATAGCGACTTCGCTGCGGCTTACCAAGATGGATTTCGGTGTGATCGACGAGGTTGACAACACCGTCCAGGTCTTCCGCGAGAAGCCTGCGCTGTCGCATCTGGTAAGCATGGGCATCTACTGCATGAACCCGGACGTCCTCGACTTCATCCCATCCGGGATACCGTTTGGGTTCGACGACCTCATGCTGCAGATGCTCCAGGCCGGACGCGTCGTGCATGTCTACAAGCACGAAGGTCTTTGGCTCGACATCGGACGCGTCGAGGACTTCCAGAACGCGCAGACAGTTTCCTGGGAAGAGCAGTCGGCGTCCATCGAAGTGGCCGCCGCGGCAGCGTAACGGCCAGGCGCGAGGATCATCGAGGAGGTGACGATGCTCTTGGTAAGTTCCCCGGTCCTGGGAGTGCCAGAAAAAGCGGCTTTGGCGAAAGTGATCGACAGCGGTTGGCTGACGATGGGTGAACGGGTCCGGGCTTTCGAAGAGGCGTTTGCCTTGATGCACGAGGCAGAGGACTGCGTAGCGGTTAGTTCCTGCACCGCAGCCCTTCATCTTATCCTTCACGGATTGGGGATTGGTCCGGGCGACGAGGTGCTGGTTCCTTCGCTGACCTTCGTGGCTACCGCGAACGCAGTGCTCTATGTCGGCGCCACTCCTGTCTTTGTCGACATAGAATCGGCAGACGTCCCTCTGATGTCGCTCAAAGAAGCAGAAGCACGCTGCAGCCCTCGCACCAGGGCCGTGATCCTGGTTCATTTCGCCGGCTATCTTGCCGACAAGGACGCCTGGCAAGCATTCGCCAGCGCACGCGGGCTCTCGATCATCGAGGATGCGGCACATGCTCCCGGCCTAAAAGCGGTTGGCACCTTTGGTGCGGGCGCCGCCTTCAGCTTCTACGGCAACAAGAACATGACGACGGCGGAGGGCGGGGCCGTAATTGCCCGGGACCCCCAACTGCTGGACAGGATTCGCCAGGCTCGCGCGCACGGCATGACCACCGGAACACGCCAGCGACTGAACAGCCGCACCGCGCATTACGATGTGACCATGCTCGGCTTCAACTACCGAATGGACGAAATGCGGGCCGCGATCGGCTTGGTTCAACTCCAGAACCTGCAGGAGTGGAACGAGATACGGCGCATTCTTGTCGTGTTGTACCGGCGCCTTATCGCGTTGCGTTGCCCGGCAATCACAATACCCTTCGAAGAACCGCGAGCCTCGGCTTACCACATCATGCCGATCCTCTTGCCGCGCTACGTCAATAGGCAGCATGTCGTCGATGAGCTGCGGGCGCAGGACATACAAACCACGGTCCATTACCCGCCCGTTCATCAGATGACCCTCTACCGTGAGCTTTACCCGGGTACCCGACTGCCGCGCACCGAGGATTTCGCGGAACGAGAGTTGACCATTCCGCTGCATCCTCAGATTACCGCGCCCGCGGTTGAAGCCGTGGTGGACGTCCTGGCGACCGCGCTCAATAGCGGCATCCACGCGGGAACCGCCGCATGAACGCGTTTGATCTGTCCATCCACCCGCCCGTCGTGTCAGGCGTGAGCCATGGTTTTAGCAGACGGGCGATGGATGTCGTGGCCGCATCCTTGGCCGCGATCGTTTTCGCGCCGCTGATGTTGCTGATTGCATTTGCGCTATTTCTCGAGGGCGGACGCCCCGTGCTTTTCCGGCAGCCTCGCATCGGTGCAGGGGGGCGCATGTTTCATATCTATAAGTTCCGCAAATTCGAGGTTCTGTGTGATCCTCAGGGCCCTGCGTTGACCAGCATAGGCGACCGCCGGCTGACGAAGATCGGGCGCATTTTGGCCAGCACCAAACTGGATGAGTTGCCGCAACTCTGGAATGTGCTCAGAGGCGACATGGCCATCGTCGGGCCACGGCCGGAAAGCCTCGCCTTTGCTGACTGCTTCCATGGCGGCTTCGAGGCGGTCCTAAGATATAAACCCGGCTTGGTCGGCCCGACGCAAGTTCTTTTCCGTCACGAAGCCTCTCTCTACCCGGTCTCAGGAGACCTGTCGTCCTTCTACAGGGAGGCGCTGTTTCCGATCAAAGCCAAGTTCGATCTTTCCTATTATCCCCGACGAACCATCGCTTCGGATGTTGTGTGGATGATCCTCGGTTTTCTGGCGGTAATCGGCTGGGTGCCTGTCGGGCTACTCAGGCGTTGAAGGCTGTTTCTGTGTGCGCGCTCGGCAACCGGAGCGCTTCAGGTGAAAGAAGGAACACCTGGTTATGAGCTACAATGGCAAGAGAGTTCTGGTCACTGGCGCGGATGGGTTCATTGGATCGCACCTGACCGAGGCACTCGTCCGCAACGGTGCCGAGGTGACCGCATTGGCCCTCTATAATTCGTTCGACAGTCATGGATGGCTGGATGATCTGCCAGACGACATCAGAGGTCATCTGAAACTCGTTCGAGGCGATGTACGCGACGGTGCATTCCTGAACCGGATCGTGCGCGGCCAAGCCGTCGTGTTTCATCTCGCTGCGCTTATCGCGATCCCGTACTCATACGCGGCCGCCCAGTCCTATGTGGAAACCAATATCATGGGGACGCTGAATGTCCTTGAAGCGGCCCGCCAATGGGAGACGGAACGGATCATTCACACCTCGACCAGTGAGGTTTACGGCACGGCGCTCAGCATGCCGATCAGCGAGTCCCATCCTCTTCAGGGACAATCGCCATATTCGGCGTCCAAGATCGGCGCCGACATGATGGCGCAGTCCTATGCCAGATCGTTCGACCTGCCCGTCGTGATCCTCCGGCCGTTCAATACATTCGGACCGCGACAAAGCGAACGAGCCATAATACCGACAATCATCCGGCAGGCGCTCGATCCAAAATGTGTTTCGATCATGGTGGGAGATACCAGCCCGGTCCGCGACCTGACCTTCGTCGAGGACACAGCGGCTGCCTTCCTGAGCGCGGGTTCAGCCACACTCGAATTCGGCCATGCCTACAATGCTGGAAGCCAGCGTGCCGTGACCATATCGGACGTGCTCGATCTCGTGCGCGAACTGAGCAACTGCAAGAAGCCCGTTCACCGCGACGAGAGTCGATTGCGGCCGCAAAACTCCGAGGTTCGCGCTCTGCTGGCCGATTCATCACGGCTCGAACGTGAAACCGGATGGACTGCGCAAACGAGTTTGCGCCACGGCTTGGCCAGAACCATCGATTGGTGGCGGGCGCGCCTCGGCGAAGGTCGGGTACGTCGCGAAATGAGCTACATGACATGAGGTTTTACCCACTCCCATTGACACTGCTCCTGATCGCCTTTGCTGTCCTGCTGCGGGCGGCCGACAGCCAGGGAAACAGCATGTCCACGACGTTCGTCGCGCCAATGCCGATGGATCTCCCAGATTATCTGCATCCCGCGACAGATCCGGCATTCGGCACGAATTTCATGCGCATCACCAAACCCGGCGCACTTGGGGGAGGTGTCGTGTGTGGGACGAAATATTGCAGTCATCGCTATTCGAGCGCTCAAGCCTGGAATGCGGACCAGAGCCTGCTCGTGCTGGCCAATGGCTGCAACGGGCTGTGCTTCCTCGACGGCAAGACATATGCTCCGCTATTCCACCGCGACAAAGGCGGTGAATGCGAATGGCATCCTCGAAACGCAGACGTGATGATCTGCGTTGAGGATCGGAAGATCTCGACATGGGCGCCAAGGACAAACCACGAAGAGGTTGTCTTCGTCACGGCTCAATACCACGATCTGCAGTTCGGGCCGTCGAAGGGCAATCCAAGCCGTGACGGCAAACGTATAGCCGTCCGCGCTGTCCGCGCGGATGGAAAAGCCGTGGTGTTCGCCTTCGATCTCGCGGATCGATTCAAATTCCCGGACATCGATCTCGCTCAGGTTCCCGGAACCACCAGCTCCTGCACCATCTCCCCGCTCGGGACGAACATCCTTTGCTTTCAAAACCTGGCCGACGGCACCGAGCAGAGGGCCATTTTCAGTGTCGATGGCACCTTGCGACAGAGGTGGACGGACCATCACCGCCCCGGCCACGGAGACCTTACGCTCGATGACGACGGCAGCGAGGTCTATGTTGGCATCAGCAAATCCGGCCCCGACAAGTATCACGTGATCAAGCGAAGATTGTCCGATGGGAAGGTGACCTCCCTGACCGGATACGGCGAAGCAGAGCATGCATCGTCGCGTGCTCTGAAGCGGCCCGGCTGGGTCTTCCTGACCTATGGCGGCAACCCTGAGGAGATATCGGCCAATCCAGGCTGGGCACCATATGCACGGGAAGTCATCGCGTTGCGCATCGACGGCAGCGGCGAAGTTTGGCGCATCGTGCAGACCCGCAACGCGCCCTTCGACTACTGGAGCGAGACGCATGCGTCACCTTCGCCGGACGGCACACAGGTGATCTGGTCCAGCAATTGGGGCGTGGCCGGTGGACCGGTTTACGACTTCGTCACCCGCGTCGACTGGCCCGAAAACCAGGACAAGAAGGAGATTGTCGCGAATGGTCAACCTTAGCCGATTCTTCCTTGCGACACTTGCGATGCTTTGCGCCCTGCCGATGGCTGCGGCAGCCGATGCGACGATCTATCGAATTTCGCCCGGAGACACCATCGAGATCGCAATCACCTCGCTTCCCGAGCGGACGCAGCGTGCGGTGGTGCAGATGGACGGCACCATCGTCCTCGCCGAGGCAGGCACGGTGCCTGTCGCTGGCCTGACCCCGTCCGAACTTCAGACGCGCTTGCAGGCGATCCTGCCGACCAAGATCTACCACATACGCATGCCGGACGGCCGTGAGCAGGTGGCGGTCGTCAGGCCCGGCGACGTGACGGCGATCATCGCTGAATACCGTCCAATCTACGTGACTGGCGAAGTGCTCGCTCCTGGGCAGCAAGCCTTTCGTCCGCTCATGACGGTTCGGCAGGCGATAGCCGTCGCCGGCGGCTTCAGCCTCTTGCGTGCACGGGCGAACCAGGCTGGGCCGGACCCAACGGACCTGCAGCGCGATTATGAGACGATCTGGGGAGAATACATCAAGGACTATTTCCACAGTGCGCGCATACGTGCCGAACTTCAAAAGCAGCTCGATTTCGACATGAAGGCCCCCCAGGGCTTTCCGCTGTCTTCTTCCCTCGCAACCGAAATCGCGCAGGCCGAGGCAGAAGGGCTGAAGCTCTCGCTGGACAATTTCGGGCAGGAGCAGAGCTTTCTGGAGAAGGGCGCCAAGGATGCAGCGACCCAGGTCCAGGCGTTGCTCCAGCGCGAGCAGGACGAAGCCGATGGAGTCAAGGCCGATGAAGAGGATTTGGCGCAGGTGACCAAGCTCTTCAAGGCTGGCAACCTGACCAACAACCGGCTCGCCGATGTCCGGCGCGCGGTGCTTCTGTCCTCGAGCCGTGCGCTTGAAACTTCGGTCGAACTCATGCGGGCTCGGCGCCAACAGGATGATCTTGCAAGGCAGATCGAGCGCAATGACAACCAGAGGCGTGCCGGTTTGTTGAACGAGTTGCGGGATACACAGGCGCGCCTTGCCGACATCACCGCAAGGCTGCACGCGGTCAGCCAGAAATTGCAGCCGCAGGGAGCATCCGCCTTGCCGCAGCCGATCGGCGGCGAAACCGTGCGGGCCCAGGTGACGATCATCCGCTCCGTCGATGCGCAATGGCGCAAGCAGCCGGCCGACCAGGATACCGCGGTGGCGCCGGGTGATACGATCGAGGTCAGGTTCAGCAGCGCGCTCGAAAGCGCGGCGGTGCAATAGACAATCCCTGCCGGCGTCGCCGGCAGCGGCAATATCTTCGATGTCGTTGCGAGAACGGTCGTGAGCGAAGAGATCAGCGTCGCCGGCGCTTACAACAAAGGCAGCATCACCTTCATGGGAATGGAGATCCTGGTTGCGCCCGGTGCGCTGGTGCCGCGGCCGGAAACAGAGCTGCTCGGCTCCATTGCCGTAGATGTCCTGCGCGCAATGGATCTGCCGGCGCCGCGTGTCGTCGACATGTGCTGTGGCGCCGGCAACCTGGCCTGCGCGATCGCTAGCCATATTCAATCCGTGCGAGTTTGGGCCTGCGATCTTACCGACGGCTGTATCGACGCGGCGCGGCGAAATGTCGTTCATCATGGCTTGACTGACCGGATTTCAGTGCATCAGGGTGATTTGTTCGAAGGCGTGTCCGGACTGGAGCTCGACGGCACTCTTCATGCCATCGTCTGCAATCCGCCCTACATTTCGGAGAAGCGGCTCGAGGGTGATCGCCGCCATCTGGTCGTGCTTGAGCCGCGAGAGGCATTCGCGGCCGGTCCTTATGGGCTCAGCATTCATATGCGGGTCGTCAAGGACGCGCTGCGCTACCTCCGACCAGGCGGCGTCCTGCTGTTCGAGGTGGGGCTTGGTCAGGACCGCCAAGTCATAAGTCTTCTGGAGCGCAGCAAGGGCTACGAGCAGATACGCACCTTCGCCAACCATGCCGGCGAAGTGCGGGTGGTCCTGGCAGAGGCCAGGCGGCAGGCATGATTGCGTTCGGCCGGTACTGGGCTGACCGTCCAGATCATTGCTTCTTGCGCCAGATCATTTCTTCTTGCGAACGATGAACCGCGCGATTCCTTGAATCGAATCGAGGTTTTCCGGCAGGAGTTCACTGTCTTCCACTGTGATGCCGAAAGTCTCTTCGATGAACCCGATCACCTCGAGCACTCCGGTCGAGTCGACGATCCCCTGATCGAGCAATGATGCGGTGAGGGATAGCGCCTTGACGTCCGCGATGTAGAAATTCGAGGCCAGGAAGCTGCGGATCTGGTTGATATGAATGTCGTCGCTTTCCGCGGCCGATATCATGGAATCCATCTAATCCATCCTCCGTTGCAAAGGCGACTTGCGATCGCGCTTCTGAAACAATCTACGACAGGGCCGCTTTCTTGAGTTTTCCGGTATCGGTCATCGGCAGGCTGGGCACGATGACGATGGTCTTTGGCACCATGAAATTCTCCAGCCGTTTCCGGCACTCCATCAGGAGCTGCCTTTCGCCGACAATTCTTCCCTGCTCGATGACGACGAATGCTTTGACCGCTTGCCCGAGGAGGTCGTCGGGGACACCGATAACTGCGGCTTCCTTCACCCCAGGGACGTCCATAAGCACGCTTTCCACCTCTTTGGGAGCGACCTTTTCGCCTCGTGATTTTATGATCTCGTCACCACGGCCGACGAAGTACAAATAGCCTTCAGCGTCCATCCGGCAGTAGTCGCCCGTGTAGAGGACCTGCTCGCCCGGCAGCGGCCCCGGCTTCAGCTTCCTTGCCGTGGCCTCTGGCTTGCCCCAATAGCCTTTCATCACCGTTGCGCCGCGAACTACAAGTTGGCCAACGACGCCCGGACCGACCCGCCTGCTACTCTCGTCGACGATCCACACTTCTGTGTTGGGAATGGCAATGCCTACGCTGAGGGGCTTTCGCCCGAGATCGTCGGGCGGCAGATAGCTGCAGCGTTTGCATTCGGTGAGGCCGTACATGGAATAGATGCGTGCGCCCGAAAACAGCTCCCTGAGCATGGCAATCTGCTTGAGCGGCAGGGCGGCCGCGGTATTGGTGACATAGCGGATGCTCGCGAAATCGTTGCTCTTCAGCGATCTGAGTTCCGCAAGCGCCGCGAAGATCGTGGGCACGCCCGGAAAACCTGTGATCTGCTCGTCCTTGATGACCTGAAGGATCTGCGCCGGAAAGGCGAAGGAGCGCTCGAGGACGAGCCGTGCGCCGGTGCGAAAGGCCATGATCATCTGATAGAGCCCGTAGTCGAAGGCGAGGGGCAGAACGTTGAGGATCACCTCATCCTCACGCAGCTCCAGATAGGAGGCGATCGATGCGCACGCGGCAGTCATGTTGCCGTGCGTCAACATGACCCCCTTGGGTTCGCCGGTGGATCCGGAGGTGTAGACGATGGCGGCGAGATCGATGTCGATCGATTTGCGCGGCGGCGCAACAGAAGGTCCTTCGATGATCGTGTCCCAACGCACGGCGTGCGGCAATCGGTTGAACTCGGCCTCGTCGACCGGCCCAGAGACAATCACCGCCCGCAGCGAGTGACAGTCGCGCGACGGCTGGGAGAATATCGAGTGCAGATGGCTGTCCGTGATCAGCGCCGCTGGCAGGCAATCGTTGAGCAGGTAATGAAGCTTCTCGCTTTTCGTAAGCGGGTTGACGATGCAGACCACGGCGTTCGCCTTGAGCACCGCCCAGAAGCTGACGACGGTTTCGACCGTATTGTCGGCGAAGATCATGACGCGGTCGCCGCGCTCGACGCCGGCCGCGGCCAGGAAATGCGCGATCCTGTCGGAGCGCTCATCGATCTCCGCGTAGGTGACGCGTTGCTTGCCGGCCACCAACGCGACCTTGCCGCCAAGCCGGCCGGCGGAATGGATGAGGTAGTCCTGCAGGAGTGGTACGGCGCCGTGCATCATGCCAGGACCCTTTCCCGCTGCTCGTGATCAACGTCGATCCTGAGCTCGGCTTTGTCCGCTCCGCGTGGGCGGCTCGCGATGAACTGCTGATGCAGAAGCTGGGTCGACAGCACGCCGACCAGTGCCATGTTGTCGGAGTTGGAGAGATCGCCGTCGCCGGCCTTGGACCGGCACTTTCCAAGCAGGAAAGCCACCGATTTCGGATCGAAGACATTTGCCGCGCGCAATGCCGTGTCCGACAGTGCTTCGCGAATGTAGTCTGGTGCATCATGACCAACGAAACTAAGCGCGTTTGGCGCCCTGTAGGGCTGCTTCGTGCGGGCAACGACTTGCGGTGGCACGATCGGCTGCGCCACTCGCTTGAGCACGTGCTTTTCGTCGAGGACGCGCAACTTGTAAGCATCCGGAAGCGAATTCGCGAGCGCCACGACATCGTCGTCGAGATAGGGGAAGCGCCCCTCGACCGAGTGTGCCATCAGCATCCTGTCGCCCTGCGAGGAGAGCAGGTAGCCCGACATCAGCGTTCGGATTTCGAGATACTGGTCCTGGGCAAGGAAGCTCCATCGCGAAAATTCGGCGGGGAGAGGGGCGAGCAGTTCGGAGGCTGCATTGCGGTGCTGCGAGGCGCCGCGCATGTCGGGGCAGAATAGGCGCTTGATGGCGCTTGTGGTGCGCCACCGCGTGTCGTGTGCAAAGCCGGGCCTGTCGCAGGCATGAAGATCGCGCCCGAAGAACTGTCGCGCCATGGCCTGTTGGTGAACCGGTGAGCGCGACAGATAGGGGTAGAGACGCTCGAGCAGTCGCGCACGCCGGCTCGAAGCAGGTTGACGCCCCCAGAAGCGGCGAACCTTGCCTTCGCGGAAAAGGTCGTAGCCGGCGAACATCTCGTCGGCGCCTTCCCCTGTCAGCACAACCTTGATGCCGCGCTCGCGGACCAACTTGGACAGAACGAAGAGCGGTGCCGGTGCCGTTCTCAGGATTGGCCGCTCGGTATGGTAGACGACCTCGGGAAAAACCGCTGCAATGTCGCGGCGGGAAATCACCACCTCGTGGTGCTCGCTCGCGGTCGCGGCGGCAACCAGACGCTGGAAATAGGTCTCGTCGTATTCCTCGTCGGCAAAACGCAAGGAGAATGTCTGGAAGCGCTCCCCCGCGAAACGTCTCCCAAGCGCCGCGACAAGTGAGCTGTCGAGCCCACCGGACAAATAGCAACCCACCGGCACGTCGGCCTGCACCATCCGCAGCGCCGTCGCGGCTTCGAGCGCACCGCGGATCGCCTCGACGGCATCGTCGCACGAGCCGGTGAACCATTCAGGCTCGGAACCGGAAATTCGCGGATAATGCGGCTCCCAGAAAGCCGCCTCCCGGGCCACGCCACCCTCATAGAGCCGGATATGTCCAGGCTGCAGTTCCTTGACGCCTTCGAAGACGCTCTGCGGCGAGATCACCGTCCAGAATGTAAACGTCTGATCGATTCCTGTCGGATCAAAGGCGCGAGGAATCGCTGTTTCCGCAGCGAAAATGGCTTTGACTTCGCTTGCAAAGAAGACGCGGCCGCCGTGCTCGCAATAATACAGCGGGCAGATGCCGTAGCGGTCACGCGACAGGATCAGGCGGCCGGCAGCAGAGTCCCATATCGCGACTGCCCATTGACCATTCATCCGTTCAAAGGCGGCCTGGCCCCAGGCCTGGTAAGCGTGGAGCACGACTTCCGTGTCGCTATGCGTGCGGAAGCGGTGACCAAGCGCGATCAACTTGTCGCGCAATTCGACGTAGTTGAAGATTTCACCGTTGAAGACGATCCATGTCAGGCCGCTGACGTCGGCGAGTGGCTGCTGGCCGTGCAGCAGGTCGACCACGGACAGGCGGGCATGCGCCAAACCCGCGCGTCGGTCGCGATACAGCCCCCGCTCGTCGGGTCCGCGGTGTGCAAGCGCGCCCACCATACGCAACAGCGCTTCCCGCGAAGGAGGTGGGGCAGTGGCGCTCAGCGCAACAATTCCGGCGATCCCGCACATCCGTTCAGTCCACCGTCATTGGCACCGAAGGCAAAGGCTGGGCGTGCAGATAGCGCGCCGCTCGACGCTTGGCTTCGATATCCTTGAAGACCTTCTGGACCTCGTCTGGTGACAACCCGGCAACATCAGCGACATCATCGGCGCAGATGCCATGGTTCACGCCGTAGAGGCATAGGTCCGTCTGATGATAGGGCAGGGCGAAGTAGAACTCCTCCTGGCTCTGCGCCATGGAGAAGGTGTCGGTCGTCGGCGGCCTGCGCCGGATCTCCCCGTCCACACCGAGATATTCCGCCAGTTGATAGACCTGCGTCTTGTAGAGGTGGACGATCGGCATCAGGTCAGCGATTCCGTCGCCTTGCTTGACGAAAAAACCCTGATCATATTCGAGCCGGTTAGGCGTGCCCGCCACCGCATAGCCGAGTCGGTCCGCGTGATAGTACTCAGTCATCTTGCGAATGCGCTGCTTGTAATTGGTCGCGGCCACTATCTGCAGATAGGCCGCTCCTGACAGGCGCACGGTATCGATCTTCCCCTGGGGATCCTGAACGGTGAGACGGGTGATATTGAGGCCTTTGCTCTCAAGCACCGAGGTCAGCACCAGCTTGCATTTCCACCCTTCGCCGTAGTCCGGAACAACGGTGCGAATGGCCTCTATCTGCCGGCTATAGGCGCCGATGGCGTCGAGCGCCGGCGCAATGTCCTCGGCGATGGTGTCGATGCCCAGCTGACCGGCGATAACGCGCCCCAGCCTCAGCGAGTCCCCGGACGAGTCACGCTCCGGCATGAAGATCCCGAGCACCCTGTCCTTGCCGAAGGCAGCCACGCACAACGACGCGACCACCGAACTGTCGATGCCGCCTGAGAGCCCGACCACCACTCCGCGCCGGCGGAGCGTGACCAATACCTGCTCGCGCACGGATGCTACGATGCGGTCGACCTCCGCGGCCGCATCCAGTGCCAGAACATCCTTGCCGAACCGCGAAGTCACGCGAAGCTGCCTTTCATGGTTGAAGACTCGGCCGGCGAATAAGTGCGAGCGACCGCCTCCTCGATCAGCGGACGATTGACGCCGATGTGAGGCTCGACGACCAGATCAATGTGGTTGCCGGCAATCGGGATGACCTGCAGGTCCGCGAACACCCGATCCCATCCGATGGCAAGAGGCATTCCCGGTCGCGCGCAACGGAACAGCGTTCCGGTAATCGGGAGCACCGTTCTTGGCTGCTCCAACCAACGGAAGAAGGCCTGCGCACGCAAGACTTCCTGCAACTCCAGCTTGATGCGGAAGCTGGTTGCGTTGAATTGTCCTCGGGAAAAGTGGTCGATGGCTTGGGCAAGACGAGCTTCCTGGCCGACCTTGACCGTGAGCTTCGCCAAAACACGGCAAGCCATTCGATAGGGTGACATGCGGTTGGATCGGACCCGGCGCAAGGTGCGGGTGATTGTCTCCCAGGGACGGCTCCGCTCGCCAGCCAGGCTGGTGTCGAGGATACCGACAAACTTCACGGACCTTCCCTCCTTCAGCAGGCGCACGGCAACTTCGAATGCGACGGCTCCGCCGAGCGAGTGGCCGAGAAGCCTTACATGGCCCGACGGCTGGATGCGGTTGATCTGTTCAAGCGCGGCGTCCACCATGGCGGCAAGATCGTTCTGGCCGCTGAGAATGGTCGCGAGGCTGGGATATCTTATCGGACGGACCGTTGCGACTTTGCCCATGGCTGAGGCGAAGGCTGCAAGACTAGGCCCATAGCCCACGGAGCCGGGAAACAGAAAGAGAAAAGGCCGATCATGCTCCAGCACATGATCGGGCGCATTGCCGGCTTGTGCGGACGCGACCGCGCTGACCATCGCTTCGGCGCTCATCCCGACGGTAAATGCCTCAAGATCCAGTTCCTGGCCGATTTCGTTCTCGATCTCCATGACGCAGTGGAGCAGCTTCAGCGAGTCCCCTCCCGCTTCATCCCATCGCCCGACGGCTGCCCGCGTGTTGAGGACCCTGGTCCAGGCATTCTGCACTGCTTGATGGGCCTTGAGATCGCTGCCTGAAATCGGTGGATCGGCAACTTGGGTAGGCTTCTTGGCCAGAAGATCCATTTTCCCGAGTTTCGCCACATCTATTTTTCCGCCCGCCAGGCGCGGAATGTCCTCTACCCTGTGGAGCCGAAGCGGCCGCAGTGGCGGCGGTAGCGTCTTTGCAAGCAGCTGGCGAAGGTCGTCGGCGAAGGCCGGACCGGCGGAATTCCTGGGGATCGCGAAAGCGACCAGTTCGTTGGCCTCGGTCACGATCGTCACCGCATCCTCGACTGACGAGGCGGAGCGCAGGATCCTTTCGACTTCGGCCGGCTCGATGCGCCGACCGTTGATCTTTATCTGCCGCCCCTTGCGGCCGACGATCCTCAGCAGGCCCCGATTGTCCAATTGGACGAGATCGCCGGTCGCGAATATCCGTTGACTTGGATCATCGGGGTCCGCCTCGGCGGGGATGACGGTGCCGTTTTCCCAGTGGCCGAGCAAGACGTAGGGGCTCTTGATGACGAGTTCCCCGCTTCCGCCCCGCGGTACGCTGTCACCGTCCTCGTTGACGATCGCAAAAGCTATTCCTGGCAAGAGCCGGCCGACCGGCACGGACGTTTGGTTCTTTGGTTGAACGCGAGGCAGAAACCATTGTGACCCGGTCGTCTCGGTTGACGAGTAGCCGATCTGTACGAGGCAATGAGCAGGAATCGCCTTTCGCAAAAGGGCAATGTCGGTCCAAAGCACTTTCTCGCCGCCGACGCGGACCACCCTGAGCGACCCGAACGCATCGGCGGGGGCATTGGCCATGAGGGCGCGAAGCAGCGCGGGCACGAGGTAAGTAAGCGTCGCGCCAACCTGCTGCATTCGCTCGCGAACCGCACGCAGGCCGATCGCTTCCACGTCGACCATATGCAAAGTGGCGCCGCACAGGACCGAAGTCAGGATTTCTCGACATCCGGCTATGGTGGCGGGCCCGGTCAAGGGGAGAAAGACATCGTCGGAATTGATGTGACACGCATCGGCATATTGATGCACCCGCCAGAGCAGGCTGCGCTGGCTGTTGACTATGCCCTTTGGAGATCCGGTGCTGCCAGACGTGTAAAGAACCATCGCCGGTGCATCGACGGATACGGCAGGCAATTGCGTCGATGACAGCGGCGCCGTCGACTCGGGGCTGGCAGTCACATCGATCCACCGGATGTCCTCGGGTAAACCCGCATGCCGGTGTCCAACGCCAAGAATGGCGCGGAGCCGCGCGACGCCGACAATCTCGTTGACACGGGCGATTGGGTCCCGGGCGTTGAGGGGAAGCGAAATCCTTCCCGCCGCCATGCTCGCCAGGACAGCAACGATGTACCAGACGGAGTTTGGTTGATAAATTCCGATCGGCTGCCCCACGGGAACGACGGCAGCGATCCGGCGGGACAGGACTTCGACGGCAGTTGCAAGCTCGAAGTACGACAGTTGATTCACGCCGTCATGCACAGCGGCTTTTTCGGAATATTGGGCCGTGACTTTCTTGAGCTGATCGGCAATCCCGACATCTGCAAATGCCGGGCCCAACTTCTGATGAAGGCGCAGCGCCGGGCCACCTTGATCCAGGGCGTAGGCCGGGACGTCTATCCATCTGCGGGAGGGCCGAGAATCCTGGTGATGGTCCTGATCCGCTGCTGGTGCATTCAAATACGCCGGGAGCATGGCTTGCCTGGGTTTACGGTTGATACCCGGTTATGAGCTTGCAAGAGGGGGAATTCATCGATCATTCTGATGATGAACAAGGCACGGAAAGAGATTAGGCGTCGGGTTTCCTTGCCACGGGCGCAGCGTTGGAACCGATCCGCTGTTGATCTGTTGTTTACCCAGCGTGGAGATGTCCCCTCAACTCCTAGCCGATCGCCCGCTGCACTCCCCCGAGGCAGTGGGCTTTCTTTTTCAATTGGAAATCGCGGGCTCTCGAACAAGCCTGTCAGGCGAGATGAGCCGCTGCTGTAAATAGGATTTAGCGTCTTCCCGAGAGACCTGGAGGCTTCCGTCAGGTGCTGTCCTTGTATGACTTCGCCGCCTCATCGATCTTGCGCCAATCGTTGCCGTGGCGACGTACCAGCTCCCTTGCCTGAGCGGGCGACAGGTCATGCGTTTCGACGACATGCCGGACCTCCGCGTCCTCGCCCTTCAAGGGACGTGTACGACGCCTCTTGGTCGGTTGATCCCCCATTTCTCCGTCTCGCCTTGACACGATCGTTTCCTCCGGTGTCGCAAACAAGCTGCGAGTAGGGAAAAGGTTTCACTGTTGGGTGCACGAAGCCCCAATAGCCTCTGCGGTACGGCAGTTGTCTTGCCGAAGGCATCAATTCCGCCCAAGCGCGGCGTCCCGTAAAGCAACTGAAGCGGAGAGGGATTGGTGTGCCTCGGGCAGTGACCATTCACTTGCGATCCAGCACCTTACGGATCTTCTCTGCCAATTCGTCAATCGTGTAGGGCTTGGTCAAAAGCTCCGTTCCAAAATCAAGTGTGCCGTTGTGTACAATCGCGTTTCGTGTGTAGCCGGTGGTGTAGAGCACTTTTAGCGACGGGTGCATGCTCTTGACCTGATCCACCAGTTCCCGGCCGGACATCTCCGGCATGACGACGTCAGTGAACAGAAGCGACGGCACTTGCCCGCTTGCGACGGCCGCCAGCGCGTCCCGCGGCCCTTGCATTTCCAACACGGAATAGCCCAGTTCCCGCAGCGCCTCCGCAGCCATCAGCCGGACGCGATCTTCATCCTCGACAACCATGATGATCTCGTCCTCACTGCCGGGGTGCTCGCCCGCCACGGACTCGGCCGGGCTGTCGACCACGTCGCCGTGCGAGCGCGGCAGATAGATTTTCAAAGTGGTTCCGATACCCTGCTCGGAATAGATCTTGACGCTGCCGCCGGACTGGCGAACAAATCCATAAACCTGGCTGAGCCCCAGCCCGGTGCCTTTGCCAACCCCCTTTGTGGTGAAGAACGGATCGAAGGCTCTGGCCAACACGTCAGCAGTCATGCCGGTTCCGGTGTCCGTGACAGCTATCATCACATACTGGCCGGAGGGTATTGCGTTTTCTCTCGCATACCGGTCGTCGACATGGGCATTGGATGTCTCGATGGTCAGCCTTCCACCAGCGGGCATGGCATCCCGCGCGTTGACGCAAAGGTTGAGCAACGCGCTTTCCAGCTGCCCTGCGTCGACTTCCACATGCCAAAGTCCCGCGGCGAGCACGGTCTCGATTTGGATTGTCTCCCCAAGCGTCCGGCTCAGCAATTCACTCATATCCGAGACGAGGCGATTTGGATTCAGGCGCTTGGGCGCCAGAGGTTGCTGGCGGGAGAAGGCAAGCAGCCGCTTGGTAAGTTCTGCAGCACGTTGGGCTCCATCGATCGCGCCGGTCACGAACTGGTGGACGTTGGTATCGCCGTTTCTGAGCTTGCGCTGCACAAGGTTCAGTCCGCCGATAATGACAGCCAGCATATTGTTGAAGTCGTGCGCGATGCCACCGGTAAGCTGTCCGACAGCTTCCATCTTCTGGGCCTGCCGCAGGTGCTCTTCTGCTTTGGTGCGTTCGGCGACTTCGTCCATGACACGTTGTTCAAGGGTGCCATTGAGCGTCTGCAGCGCCTTGAACAGTCGAGAATTGTCGATTGCCGTCGCGGCATGGCCCGCAAGCCCCAGCAAGGCCTTCTCTTGCTGTTCGGCGAAGACGCCGATCTCTGCATGACCAAAGAAGAGGCCGCCCAGCACCTCTCCCGAACGCGAGACGACCGGTACCGCAAGATAGGAACGCACTGGCAGATGGCCCTCCGGCATTCCCTTGCGGGGCCAGTTCTTGCCGTAGCGGGGGTCGGCGAGGATGTCGTCGGAGCGCACCACGCTTGTCCCGCGGAAAGTGGGGTCGAACACCGCCGTGTTGCGAGGCATTGGAAAATTTTCGAACGCGGAGCGAGGTGCGCCCGACAGGGCGTAGAGCATGTAGCTGTCGCCCTTGTCGTCGATCACATTGTAGAAGAAAGCTCCGAATTGTGCGCCCGACAGCGCTACGCCGGCATCAGTTACCGTTTGAACAATCCGCTCCACGTCGAGCTCGGCCGCTACCGCGGCAGCGGTGACGTTCATCATCTGAAGCTGATGCTCCACCCGCTTTCGCGCGGTGATATCCATGACGGTACCAATGAAGCGGACCGCGCGCCCTGACTGGAAAAGCGACTCGCCCGCTGCCGCAATCCAGCGTTCCTTGCCGTCGTGCAAGCCGACCGTCCGATATTCGATGTCGTAGCGGGAAGACGTGCCCGGCGCGAGCGCCTGGCGTACGGCCTCGTCGGCGCGGGCCCGATCTTCTGGGTGAATACCCGCCAGGAACGCGCTTTCATATGTTACCTCCGCGTCTGGCGGGAGGCCGAAAAGGGCTTTGCACCGGTCATCCCACCGCAGCGCCTTGGTGACGGGATCGTAGTCCCAGGTCCCGATAGCGGCTGCGTCCGTGGCGAGCCGGAGGCGCTCCTCACTGGCCCGGGCCGCCTGTTCCGAGCGAACGCGCTCGATGTGAGCCCAGGACCGCTCCGTCACCTCCGTCAGCAAGGACAGTTCGCGCTGTGACCAGACGCGGGGCTGCTTGTCGTGAATGGCCATCAGGGCGGTCAGCCGGCCCTGTTTTACCAAGGGCATGCAGATGGTTGCCGTTATGCCGATGTCCTGAAAGGTCTTTGCCTCCTCGGGTGCAATTTCCTCGAGGTTGTTGTTGATGATGAGCGGCCGATTGGCGCTGAGATTGGTGACCGCCAGGCGACCAAAATCGGTAAGACTGTAATACCCTCTGATGCTGGGCGAGCCGGGTGCGCTCCAGTCGCCACGGATGGTGAAATGGTCCTGATCCTGCTCCATGTCGGCGTAGGCGCAAATCGAGACGGCAAGATGTTCGCCCAACAGACGAGTGGTGATCGCCATGACGGCGTCGGCGTCGGCCGCGAGGGCAATCTCCCTTCCAAGACGGTCGAGAAAAGCCAGGCGTTCGGCGTTCTCACGCAGCGCTCGCTCAGCGCGAAGCCGCTCGATGGCGGTACGCGTCCGGTCCGCCACTTCCGAAATAAGGGCAACCTCCTCCTTGGCCCAGCGTCTGGGCGCGGAGTGGTTCAGGTATAGCAGCGCCACCAAACCGCCATGCTCGGTAACCGGCATGTTGATGACGGATTGGGCGCTGATGGCTTTGAGAGCCTCTGCATGATCCCTTGTTCGCGGGTCTGTCTCGGCATTTTCGAAGACAACGGTGTCGCCCCGCTTCAAGTCCTCGATATACGAGCCGTAGTTCCTGAAATTCAGGGTCCCAGCCAGGCTTTTGATGCCTGGCGCGTTCCAATCCCTCTCGATCGTGATGGTTTCTTTCTCAAGATCGATCGTGCCGTATCCGGCTCGGCTGACATCGAAATGTCTCCCTACCAGTTCCGCGGCAGCGTGGGCCAGTTCGGCAGGATCAGTAATCTCGCGAATCCGGTCGCCCAGCGCCGCCAACAGCTCGAAGCGCTGCAGTTCAGATTGACGATCGCCTGAAGTGACCCCCATATCGCCCCCGTTTTGCCCGGACTGGATAATGCAGTTGACGGCCAAGAGTTCCATTGCGGCCCGCACGCTTCTTTGACGGGCAGGCCGGCGGTTCGCGCGAACACCTTGAGTGACACACGACGAGACGCGGCTTGAACGGCAAGAAACATCTACGATGTCCCTTTGGTCGCCTTGAACTTTAGAACACTCGCGGCTCCAACGGTCGTGCGGCTTCCATTGGGCGTGGCGCTAGCCGCGTCGCTATACGCAATTGGATCTTTTGTGCGCGAACTTGCCTCGGTCCATCATAGGTTAGCGACACGTCGTGCGCTGTGCCGCATAAGCGAGAGGTCAGCGGGCATGTAACGGGCTCCGCTGCTTGGGAGACCATCGCACTCTCGCTCGTTTGGAGACGCTTGATGCTTGACCGACCCATTCGCACGGATACCCTCTACCCGAATGACCTGGACACGCTTCGCGCGGTCTTCGACGCGATGTGCCAGGAGTTTGCCATTTTGCCGGACACAGCGGCGGCTCACTCCATCGCGAGAGAGCTGATCAGGCTGTTCCAGACCGGGATCACGGAATCGGCCATGCTGATGATTGCCGTGCGCGCGCGTTGGCAGGACGACTGGCAAACGGAAGCCAGCAACGCTGCCTGACCTCCGGTTCAGGCACGCACAATCGGTGCATCCTTTTCGAAACGGTGGCGTTGACCGTCACCCTGCCAGCAATGGCCGATCCGTTATCACCACCGACAGGAGGGATCGATGCCGAAATTTCGCTTCGAGTTTATCGAAGGCATGTCCCAGCCTGCAATCTTCGCCGACATGGCTGATCGGGATGAGGCCATCAAAGAGGCGAAGCGCGGAATTATCGATGGCGCGGACCCGACCAGCTGGGTGACGAAAGTCTACGACGAGGCGGGTTATCTCGTCGTCACACTTGGATTCCAGGATCTGGTCGCCGCCCCCGAGGATTCGCAACGATTAAGAGAGGCGGACGAACCTGGCGTCATGCGGTCTGGCTGAAGCCCGATGTCTCGGTTCACCGGGGCCAGTCGAGTTCGATCCAGGCTGGCGCGTGATCGCTTGGCTTGTCCCATCCCCGTACCGTCTCATCCACGCCCGCGCCGGCCAGCCTGTTCGTGAGCGAGGGGCTCACGAGAAGATGGTCCATGCGAAGGCCGGAACTGCGGTCGTAACCGCCCCGATAGGAAAAATTCCAGTAGGTATAGACGCCTCTCTCGGGACGGATCAGCCTGACGGCGTCGGTCCAGCCATCGGCAAGCAGGTCGGCGTAAGCCTGTCGGCTCTCCGGGAAGTAGACGGCGTCGCCCAGCCATCGTGCCGGAACCGCGGCGTCGATCGGCGCCGGCACCACGTTGTAGTCGCCGCAAAGCAGGCTGGCGGGCGCGTCCTTGATCAGGAGCCGTCCGTAGTCGATCAGCCGCTCGAACCAGCGGAGCTTATAGTCGAACTTCGGACCAGGCGCCGGGTTGCCGTTGGGCAGGTATAGGCAACCAACGACGAGACCGTCGATCTCCGCCTCGATGTAACGGCTATGCGTGTCATCGGCGTCACCGGGCAACCCGCGCCGACGCTCATGCGGCTGCTTGCCCCGAGCGAGAATGGCTACGCCGTTGTACGACTTCTGTCCGTGCCATATCGCCCCGTAGCCGGCGTTGCTGATGGCATCGGCAGGAAACTTTTCGTCCGATGTTTTCAATTCCTGGAGACAGATGATGTCGTGGTGCGTCTCACCCAGCCATTTGAGCAGAACCGGCAATCGACCGTTGACGCCGTTTACGTTAAAGGTAGCGACCCGGATCATCTGAAGCCTTGAGGCATCCATTCATAAAATGGCGCTCCCCGTTTGAGCGAGTTCGGCAGCGCCCTTTGTCGGCGGCCTCAGCTCTTCACTCATATCATTCATGGCCTGCCAGCCGCCCGACGTCGTTTGAGGACGAGGTCAGCGGTTGTGTTTCGCAGGTGCTCACCTTGTCCGTCAGGATTAACCCCGAAGCGGTAAGAAGGTTTCGACGCCGAGCAGGACCGGTGTGACAACGAGATCGAAGCTCTCTGGCTGCGGCTGAAGCCGGCCGGGCTTATGCGGTCTCTCCGCGTGTCGTGCTGGAACATCGAACGAACCAGATAGTTCGCCGCTGATGGAGCAAACCTGCGGTGAAAGCCATGCCGGTCACCCGCTCGCCGACGCTGAAGATGTGCTGATCGTCGGAGGCGGGCCAGCGGGACTGACTGCGGCCCAATATCTCGCCCGTTTTCGCCATCGCGTGCTGGTGGTCGATGCCGGCCAGCCCCGTGCCGCTCTGATCCCGAAAAGCCATAACTGTCCGGGCTTTCCCGAAGGGATAAGTGGCCCCGACCTTCTCGATCGGCTTGGCCGCCACGCGAGCTTGTACGGAGCAACCTTGATGCGGGGGCAGGTGTTTTCGCTGGCCGCTGGCGAGGGAGGCTTTGATGCTGAGACCTCGATCGGCGCAATCCGCGCGCGTAAGGTTTTCCTGTCGACCGGGATTGTCGACACGACACCCGAATTGCCCCGCTTGGCGGAGGCAATTGCGGCCGGTGTCGTTCGGCTTTGTCCGGTGTGCGACGGATATGAGGTGATCGACCGGAAGATAGCGGTCGTGGGGCAGGGTGACAGAGCCTTGCACGAGGCCATTTTCCTCAGCCGATTCACACCACACGTAACGATGCTGGGGACCCATGCATCGGACTTTTCAACCAGCACGCGTCGCGCGGCGGGCGAAAGAGGGATAGTCATCCGTCACACTCTCGACAGGCTCAGCCCGGCTGCTGACGGTTGCGCGGCGATTTTGCAGGATGGAGCGACCTGCCGCTTCGATGCAGTCTACGCGGCCTTGGGATGCAAGGTGCGCTCGCACCTCGCCCTGACCGTCGGCGCGAGATGTTGCGCGGAGGGCTACGTCACGGTCGATGAGCACCAGCAGACTTCCGTCGCCGGCATGTACGCCATCGGCGACGTTGTGAAAGCGCTGAATCAGATTGCGGTCGCGTTTGGACAAGCTGCCATCGCCGCGTCCCATGCCCATAGAGAGCTTACCGCCTAGGCCGTTTGAGCTGGCTACAAAGCGTCGTCTTTGTCCAGCGGAACAAGCCGCCACTCCGAAGGTTTGGGCAGGCAGGGCACCGGGCAGGGCAGTTGCTGGCAGGCATGGGCATGGCGTTCGACAGGGATGGACCGAAGCTATCGACCGTGCTGCTCATCGCCGCATTATCGGCACTTGCCGGGTACAATCACGCCCGCGCCAAACGTGCGCTTGTTGGCCGGGCGCACGGCCATGTCATGGAGGTTGACGGTCTTCGCCTGCATTTTATCGAAGCCGGCACCGGCATGCCGCTCATTCTGCTGCATGGAAACGGATCCATGGCACAGGATTTCAAGTCGAGCGGCATCTTCGATCAGGCGGCAAAAACCTATCGGGTACTCGCATTTGATCGGCCGGGCTTCGGGCGAAGCACGCGGTCGCGCGGCCGGCGGTGGTCTGCCCGCGACCAAGCCGATCTCATACATGCCGCCGCCGGCAGGCTGGGTATCGAGAACTACATCGTGCTTGGACATTCGTGGGGCGCTTGGGTAGCCCTCGAATTGGCGCGCAGGCATTCTCGTTCGGTTGCCGGCGTCGTGCTGGTCTCCGGCTATTACTATCCGCCGCCGCGGCTTGATCTTGCGCTGGCCGCCCTCCCGGCTCTGCCATTCGTCGGCACCGCGTTTCGCCACACCTTGCTGCCGGTGCTTGTGAGGCTTGCCTGGCCTTGGACGATGCAGAAGATCTTCCACCCAGCGGATGTCGCTGCCGACTTCGCCGTTCTCGCAAAAGATATCGCCAGCCGCCCTTCCCAACTGCGGGCGGTGTGTTCGGAATCGGCATCGATGCTGGCGGCGGCCCTGCTGACGAAGGCCAGCTACACGGACATTGGTGTCCCGACAGGCATCCTGGCGGGTTCTGGAGACCGGCTGTTCGACGCCGAGGGGGAGGCACGACGCCTGCATGCGGAGGTTGGTGGGTCCCTCCTCGACGTCGTTGAGGGCGCCGGCCATATGGTTCATCAGAGCGCCCCGGGGGCGGTGATCGCCATGGTGGACACGATTGCAGGACGACACTCCTCGTCTGAAGAGACCGGCGGCCATGAGCCCGCGAGTTCAGGCGGTACAGCCTCGCCGGACGTGCCTGGCGGGCGATGAGCAACGCTCGGATGACATTGGCCGCCAAACCGGGCTTTCAAAAGATGAACGATCAGCATCCCGCCGACATGCAGTCGGTCCTTCAGCAGAACATACAGGCTCTGGTCGACCACAGGCGACAACAGGAGGAGCACCAAGGCGTTCAGGTGCGAATTGCCGGCATCATTTCGCGCTTCGCGGGAAGCATGCCTTTTGTCTATTTGCATCTCGCAATTCTGATCGCCTGGATCCTTGCGAACCTTGGCCTGATACCGGCCGTCCCAGCCTGGGACCCAACTTTTGTGATCCTGGCCATGGTGGCTTCGGTCGAGGCGATCTTCCTGTCCACCTTCGTGCTGATCAACCAAAACAGAATGGCCGAACACAGCGAGCGCCGAGCGGAGCTGGATCTGCAGATCAGCCTTCTCAACGAGCACGAAACCACGAGGCTCATCGAAATGGTGGCTGCTTTGACGGAGCGCCTCAATGTCTCCACACCGGCCGATCAGGAGCTGCCGCAACTGGCCGAGAATGTCGATCCCCGGCAGGTGATGACGGAAATCCAGCAAGCTTCTGGAGATCAGGAGAAATCTTGAGCAAAAACGAAATGCCCCGCATTGGAGGCGGGCTGCCGCGGAGGCTAATCGAATAAGAGCCTACATCCAGAGGAACATTCGCTGCACTTCAAGGTTCGGTCGCGGGCCTACAATCCTCCCTTGTCTTGGCCTTCGAGGCTGTCGAAGCAGCTTCAGCCCGTCTCGGCTTTCCGAGGCGGGCTTCACATGACTCCGCCGCGAGGTCGCGGTGACAACAGGCCGATGCGTGTCATATGGAACCAAGTTGACGCCGAGATCGTAGTAGCGGTGGCGACTTGGGGATATCCCGGATGAGCGATGGCGTTGTTCTGATCGTCGAAGACGAGACGATGATACTGCTCGACCTCGAGTCAGCTTTGGAGGAGGCTGGCTTTCAGGTCGTCGGCGTTCGAAATGCTGCCGAGGCGCTGGCGGCCTTCGACCCCGATCCCACCAGGTTCAAGGCCGTGCTCACCGACATCCGTTTGGGGCCGGGACAATCGGGGTGGGAGATCGCCCGGCATTTGCGTAGGTCCAACTCGACCATCCCAGTTGTCTATATGAGCGGCGACAGCGCGGTACACTGGGGAGCGGAAGGAGTGCCCAACAGCATTATGATCACCAAGCCCTTCTTTCTGCCGCAAATCATAACCGCCGTTTCGCAGCTTTTAAACGCTCGGCAAGGCCCAGAAACTCACATCTAGCGCTGATAAGCTTTTTCTCCTTCCACGAAAATCCATGGAACATTCTGTCCCGACCAGCGTTAGGGCGCGCCGGAGAATCCTTATTGTAGGTTTCTTGCAGTGCATGGGCGGGATGAAATGCATAGGGATGCCTATACCCCATCGGAACTTGCCGTACTGAGCCGTGTTCTTGCACGCAGCAATCTCAAGAACGAGACTGAAGCCGAGAGAGAACGGCGCGCATCGCGCATCCTTGCTTACTACCAAGCCGGGATCACGGACGAGAACGAGCTTGAACAGCTGTCCCGGCAGCCGCTGGGAAGATGACGACTGAGCGTCCGTGTCTCGGCAAGCATGCATTTATTCGTCGAGCTTTCGGTCGAGTTCGTCGAGCAACGACCGATGCTCGCGCGGCATGTCCGCATCGGTCGGTAGGTCCAGCAACTGGCGAAGCTGGCGACGGCTGGCGTCCGATGCAATCCACTGACGTATGAGACGGGCTATGGCCTTCTGTTGCGCCTTGCCGATTTCTTCCATGTTGGGAACCCGAACTTGTCCGAGGGTCGAACTCGGCGGATCCCCTCATGGTTCCCTGTCATGCATAACAAACCTGCGGTTGAGCTATGGGCCACCTCAAGGCAAGCGATGTGTGGCTGCCTGAAAGGCATCCCGAATTTTTTGCCTTGAACACGGCCGCTTTGCTCACCGTCAATTCGATTTTTCAGGCGTGGCTTCCGCCGGGACGCCCGACAGGACAGCCATTCTTGTCCTCGCATCCTGTATCCGGCCCTTGATGGTGGCTGTGTCGCAATCGCAGATGTCGGCGGCGTCTTCATAGGACAGTCCGAGCATGCAAACCAGAACGATGGCCTGCCGCTCCGGATCCGCCAGGAGGTCAATGGCACGCGCTACCCTGGGGCCGGCTTCCATCTGTTCCTGTGTGTCGGTGGCAAAAGGTTCCGACAAGCAACTCGCCGACCCTCGAGCCTGGGGGGCTGTGCCTTCAAGCCTGGCCAAGGAAGCCCTGCGCATGGTGGCGAAGATCCAGGGCTTTACCCTGCTTCCATCAAGACCATCGAGATCTGCAATCCCTTTGACCAATGTTTCTCGAACAAGATTGTCAGCTTCGTCGATGCTGCCGCTGAGCGAACGTGCGAATGCCCGCAATGCGGGAACAAGATCGACCAGGTTCGTCTGTTCGCCAGAACCTGGCAAGGACGAGCCGCCAGGGTAGGTAACGGGCTGTGTCTGCTCCACAAGCGCCGGATCGGAAGCTTCGAGCTTGCGACGGTGTTCAGCCATCACACCGATCCTCCAGAGACATGGGACCTCTTTCGTGTCGGTCTGATCTGGTGGGGTGAAGGGTCCAAGCAGCGACAATTGTCATGTTTTGCTCCAGGCTGATACTCGGGCCCGTCATCAGCAGGGTCCTGCGTGCGAGCAAGGGTGCATTGTCCCCCGGCACGCACAGACCCAATTAATCCGGTCGCCGACTAGGCGCACTTACATAGATTAAAGCGCCCACCCGCTTGCATTCATGGATCTACTCCATGACCGAGCGCTGAGTGATCTATGGCTCGCGGCTTTGGATATATGTCGGCTCGATGCCCGTCCGATGGGCATGTTGAAGCTGGTTGGGTGGGGGGCTGATCCGATAATGGCGCGAAAATCGGCCGAATTCATCTCATCAATTTGATCTGAAGCGAGAGGCTTAGCCGCAGAACCTTGTCGCCATTTTCATCACGCACCTCGACAAACAATTTCTGGCCGTCGACGCTTTTCAATGCGTCTCTCGTAAGATCGATAAGGCCCTCGAATCCGACTCGGCGCACCTCTTCTAGGCCAGCGCATTCGACACCTATCTCATCCTGCAAGACCAAATCGCGATCGCCGGTGTCAAAGAAAAATCGTGCCATGGGAGAGCTTCCGTCACCACTAATCTGCCGGGTTCTTTTGATGCAGGTAAGTCGTGTCGAAATCCCCTGCGTGAGTGAGGCCGGGCCAGTCGATTGCATGCATTCTCGACCCCGTGGTGGCGATCAGGCCTTCACGTCGTAGTTCCTGAAGCATTCGGTTGACGTGGACCGTTGACAGACCCAATGCGTCGCCAAGTGCGGCTTGGGTTATGGGAATATCCGCAATGTGATCTTGAATGCGTCCCACCGCCCGCAAGCGAAATATGAGTTCGCACAAAATGTGAGCCATGCGGGTGTAAGCCTCACGTCTTCCAACGTTGGTGACCCACTCCCTGTACATCGCGGCGTCGATCAGCGTCGACCGCCAGAAAGCGGTGGCGATGCGAGGGTGCTGGTCACAGATGCTGCGGAGAACATCGTGTCGCATGAAGCCCACTCGGGCCGGCGTCATGGTCGAGAAATTACAATCCATGACCGACAGATGCAGCCCGTGCAGATCGGGAATGTCCCCGGCCACGAAGAAAGACGTGATCTGTCGCTTTCCTTCGCTTGTGTATTTGGTGGACCCGACCAAACCATCCAGGACGACAAACGAGTAAACAGGATGGTCACCCTCACGCACCAAGTCGTGGTTGGCCGAAAAATCTTTCTCCTGAATCGGTATGCTTTTCAAAACCGCGATTTCAGCTTCTCGAATGTCCGAGATGGTCTGAAGCTTGCGGATAAGTACATCCGAGGACGAAGAGGGGGACAAAATGGCTACCTAGCTGATGTTGCCCACCGAACTTTTATCCCAGCCAAAAGTTCCGGATGGCGGTGAAATCCGAATGAGCAGAACCTGGTTTGCCAAAGGCGCGATCAAAACCGCAGCCCATGGAACAAACGCACCCACGGCTTTGTACGTTTTCATACCTAACGCCGCTCCGCCGGAACGTAGGGTAGGCATTCGCGGTTACGTCGGACTCTTCGGGGAGTTCGCCATGGATGAGCCTAAGACAGCTTTCATTGATCGCCTGATCAAGGAAACCAGCGTCAGCGAAAAAGACGCCCGCGAACTGATAGCCCTGCTAGGGCTCAATTGGTCGTCCTTGGTCCGGGAAGCGAAGCTCCTGAAGCCACAGGCCCACGGTGCCTCTTATATGAGCGTGGACGGCGGCGGCGTCTCTGATTTCCAAACGAATTCTAACCAGGTCTCCGAGCAAGGCGGCCATTCTAGCCCGCTGGTCGGCAAGGCTGACACGTAGCGCCCGCGCTATCACGAGCTCGTTCAAAGTCCTTGTGGAGATTCTGGAAGCATGGCCGGCTAAACGGCCATCGTCGGCGGCGGTGACCGCTGCCAACAGAAGCGGCTCATCGAGAGCCGCATCGTTGGCGCGTTGCTCCATAGAACGCAAGACCGCGCACGCTGCCACTGCCTGCAACACTTTATCCGCCCCCAAGGAACAGGGTGGTTCCACTGACGTTCTCCGACGGTGGCAAGGTGAGACCTCAGTGAACAGACCCATTTCGCGGACGGAAATCATCGAAGAAGTCCATCACCCGTCGAATGACGGGGACCTCGCGAGAGACCAGGGCGCCTCGCCTTCCGCCGCAATCGCGGCGGCGCTGGCCGACTCCCTTGAGAGCGGTCCAAACAAGCATATTGTCCATATAGCCGCCTCGGAACGCAGTGCCGAAGAGACCGCTGCGGCTTTGCGTCAGTTTCTGCCGAGCGCGGACGTCATCTTCCTGCCGTCCTGGGATTGCCTGCCTTACGACAGGGTATGGCCGACACGCGCCAATATGGGGCGGAGGCTTCGCGCTCTGCGTGAGATCGCGAGCGAGCCAAAACGTCCGCGCATCGTGGTTCTGTCGATCGAGACCACGCTCCAGCGGGTGCCGCCCGCACCAGTCATTGCTGGCGGTTTTACAATTCTGGAACTCGGACAAGAGTTCGACCCGGATGGTTTCCGAACGAGAGCAGAGGCGATTGGATACGGTGTCGACGAAAGGGTCGACGAACCGGGCGAGATAGCCTTTCGGGGCGACCTCATGGACATATTCCCTGCTGGCGCCGATCACCCGGTTCGCGTCGTCATCGGTACAGATAGCTGCATCCGGGAACTCAAGACCTATGACCCCATAAGCCAGCTTAGCGAACAGTCGCGCGAGTCGGTCACGGTTGGGCCAGCATCCGAGCTGATTTTCGCAACGGGGGATCATCCTGAGTTGGCAGCGATGCGCGCGACGTCGATGGAAGAACGCCTCGTCGCGTTATACGGCAGCATGCCGTCGGTCTTCGATGTGGCATCCGGCGCCTGTGTCTCCATCGCGGAAGGTCTCGAAGGCGCGCCGCTCGACCGCTTCCTGGGCCTGATCGAAGATGCTCGTGGTGCAAGGCAGGAGGTTGCCGCGCCCGCCAAACCCTTGCCGGAACAGTTTTACCTGTCGCGTCAAGAATGGGACGTCGCAGTCCGTAAACGCCACGGCACGAGTCTCGCCGTTTCTGCCGCGCGAGTTCCCAAATTCTTCCAGCAGGCGCGATCCGGGGATCAGTTCGCCGAATTTGCGGAAAGGCAGACAAGGTCGGGTGTCACTGTGGCGTTCGCGGGCGAGGCCTCCGAACTGCGGCGAGCCGATCGTCTGCTCGATCGGAAGCTTGGTCGGCGAATGGGGGAAGTGGCGGACTGGCCGCGGATCCGTTCGGCCCCAGGGGGCTCTCTTCTCAAGGCCGAGATCGTTCTCGACGAAGGCTTTGTCGACGAGCAATCAGGCATCGCGGTGGTGGCCGCGGCCGACCTGTTTGGCCACGCCTTGAAAGCAAATGGCGGCGCGGCCACCAGCATACTCGAACCCGAGTTGCGCATCGGCGACGTCGTCGTCCATGAGGACCATGGCCTGGCCATGCTGGCGGCGGTCGAACAGGTCCAGTTGGCCGGTCAGCAGCAGGATGTCGTCAGGCTGGAATATCAGGACGGAGCTTCCTTGCTGGTTCCGGTCGATGAGTTTGGGCGGATATGGCGCTATGGCTCGGAACCCGGTGCGGTGCCGCTCGATCGCTTGAACAGCGATGGGTGGCTCAACCGACGCAAGGCGGCGCTGCGCGATATCGACAGGCTGGCCAAGCGCTTGAGGGACCTTGCCAATGCCAGGTCCAGCCAGCCTGCCGCGATCATGAAACCCTCTCGCGCCGATCTTGCCCGGTTCGCGGCGCGGTTTCCCTATGCCGAGACTCCCGACCAGGCTGCCGCCATCCGCGACGTGCTCGGCGACCTGTCGTCGGGGAGAACAATGAATCGCCTTGTCTGCGGCGACGTCGGCTTCGGCAAGACAGAGGTGGCCCTGCGGGCCTGCGCCGCCGCGGCCCTCTGCGGGAAGCAGGTGGCGGTGATAGCGCCGACAACGGTGTTGGCACGCCAGCACTACGAGACGTTCAGCAGAAGATTTGCGGGAACCGGCCTCGAGGTCGCCCACCTCTCGAGAATGATCGGAGCGGCGGAGGCGAGAGCGGTGAAGGAGCGGCTGCGGAGCGGTCAGGTCGCGGTGGTTGTGGGTACCCAGGCCCTGGCGGCCAAGAGCGTCAGCTTCGCCAATCTCGGACTGCTGGTGATCGACGAGGAGCACCGGTTCGGCGTCAAGTTGAAGCAGGCGCTGCGGAACATGGCGCCCTGCCTTCATACGCTGAGCATGAGCGCCACGCCGATACCGCGGACGCTGCAATCGGCGATGTCAGGCGTCCAGGAGGTCAGCGTCCTCAACTCTCCGCCCGCCAAAAGACGTCCCGTTCGCACCATCCTGGCGCCCTTCGATCCAGCTTCGGCAAGAGCCGCTCTTTTGCGCGAGTTTCGTCGGGGCGGACAGAGCTTCCTGGTGGTTCCGCGCATCGAAGACATCGATCCGGTTCGCCTGCAGCTAAACAGACTGGTGCCGGAACTCGCGGTCAAGACGGCGCATGGCGAAATGAAAGGGAGACAACTGGACGACATCGTGGTCGGGTTCGCTGACGGTGACGGCGACGTCCTGTTGAGCACCGACATCATCGAGAGCGGCCTCGACGTGCCGCGGGCCAACACCATACTGATCTGGCGAGCGGACAGGTTCGGTCTGGCACAGCTGCACCAGCTTCGCGGCCGGGTCGGAAGGGGGGCGGTGC
Organism: Mesorhizobium sp. B2-4-13; assembly: GCF_006658535.1. NCBI lineage: Bacteria > Pseudomonadati > Pseudomonadota > Alphaproteobacteria > Hyphomicrobiales > Phyllobacteriaceae > Mesorhizobium > Mesorhizobium sp. B2-4-13. Next base: position 89,762 of record NZ_VFVB01000003.1, read on the forward strand.
AGGCTATTGCTCTTCTTCTGACCGAGCCTGGCGTCGAACTGGCCGAAGGCACAAGAGCCCGACTTTCGACCATGATTGCGCTCGATCGGCTTGGCTCCGGCCTTGCGATCAGCCAAAGGGACCTCGACCTGCGCGGGGCAGGAGACCTTTTCGGCGAAGATCAAGCCGGACACATGAAGCTGATCGGAGCAGGCCTTTACCAACATTTTCTGCAGCGGGCGGTCTCGCTGGCTGCGGGAGGGGCCGATACCGACAAGCAGCTTGCCGACATCAACGGCGCCGGAAAAGGGGCCTTTCCCGAAAGTTACGTCAACGAGCCGACGGTGCGCGTCAGCCTCTATGCGAGGCTGTCTCGTTTGGCTGCCGAGACGGACCTCGATGCATTCGGCGAAGAGCTTGAGGACCGCTTTGGAGACATGCCCGGCGAAGTGGCGGATTTACTGGAACTGACCAGGTTGCGCATAGCCGCGGCGGACCTGGGCATCAGCAAAGTCGATGTGGGACCAGAAGGGATCGCGATTACCTTCCGCAAGAAGCCGGTGGCATCAAAATGGCGCTTTAAAAACGCACAGGGCTTCGAGTTCCGCAACGGCCGGCTGATTTTCAGGCCCCCGATCCAGTCTCGCGGCTCAGGTATCGATGCCGTCCGCTCGGTGCTCGGTGCCTTGCGTGCAGCCCGGCCGGCGCGGCGCCGCCCATGATGGGTTCGCTCGGATCACCGGTTCCAGATCGTGGGGAAAGTCCGGCGCTTCGACGGGCAGTTCGTCAGCCGGCGTTCTTTCCCTTTGAGTCACGGCCGGAAGCATTTCGGCGACCTCGATGAGGATATCCTTGACGAAGTGATTGATCTGGGCGCCCATCTACCGCGAGCCTGTTGTCTCCGATGGCGTCCGAACTTGCTGCCCGAACCAAAGTTCCCGCCTGAAACGCGTGACGAGGCGAGCGAAAGTCAGCTAATGCCGTGTCCGGCGTGCGGTTCGCTCAAGGCATCACTCCGGCTTGATGGGCCGTCATGGCAGCCATGTTCTGATCCAGATGGGCCATGATCCAGACTGAGCCCAGAACCACCAGCGCCACGATCAGCACGCCGAAGGCCAGGGCCAGGACGTTGTTGGTGTTGTCCGGTCCGGTCGTCAGGTGGAGAAAGAAGACAAGATGCACCCCCATCTGCGCGACAGCGAGCACCACCAGAGCCGAAATCACCGCCGGCTGGTAGATCAGGTTGGTCTGAGCCGCCAGGAACGAAGCAATCGTCAGCAGGATGGCCAGGCCGAAGCCGAGCAGGTAGCCAGAGAGGCCCCCCGCCATTTCGTGCTCGGTTATGCGTTCCTCGCCCGGCGCTGAATCGCGGCGGTCTGGCGTCTCGCCGGCCCCGCTCTCGCCCCCGATTTCGGTCATGGCGATACTCCTAACAGATAAACCAGGGTGAAGATTGCAACCCAGATGATGTCGAGCGCGTGCCAGAAGAGCCCGAAGCAGTGGAGCCGCCGCAAAATATCGGGTCGAAAACCCTTGACCCACAGCTGCGCCATCATGGTGCCTAGCCAGAGCAGGCCAAGTGCGACGTGGGTCCCGTGGCAACCAACGAGTGCGAAAAAGGCTGAAAGAAATGCACTTCGAGACGGGCCTGCCTGCTCGCCGGCCATCGCCGCGAACTCCTGCACCTCCAGGAGCAGGAAGGCTGCCCCGAGCAGGCCCGTAACCAGCAGCCAGAACTGGGTGGCAGCCATCGATCTGCGGTGGCTCGCGAGCGTTGCCAAGCCGCAGGTGAAGCTTGAACTGAGCAGAAGGCCCGTTTGCACCGCAACGCGCGTGGGTTCGAACAGATCCTTGCCGGTCGGTCCGCCGGCGGTTGCCTTGGCGAGCACGGCATAGGCGGCGAAGAAAGCCGAGAACATGATGATGTCGGACAGCAGAAAGATCCAGAACCCGTAGGCAACGGTGACGAACTTCGACGCAGGGCCGCCCTGTCCGTGGCCCGTCGCGGATCTTGCACCATGGCTGCCGGTGCGATTGACCCGGTATTGGTCGCGTGTCTGGCCGTCGGCGCTGATGTCGGTGGTGAAGGCGTGATCGCTCATACCGGACGTTCCCAGCTGCGCAGGAAGGCAAGCCGCGCGGCTCGGCCGTTTCGGTCTATTCGCGCGACCTCATCGGCGGGGATCTCGTAGTTGCCATGATCGCGCCAGGCGAAGACGACGAAGGTGGCGTAGGCGCCGATGAAGCCGACGATCGCCAGCCACCAAATGTGCCAGATCAGCGCGAAGCCGATCAGCGTACTGAAGAAAGCGGTGACGAAGCCCGTCGGGCTGTTGCGCGGCATCTCGATAGGCTCGTACGCGGCCTCCGTCTCCGCGCTCTGCTCCTCGATCCCCCGCTGCTTGATGGTCCAGTAGGGTTCTTCGTTCTCGACATGTGGCAGCCGCGCAAAGTTGAAGGCGGGTGGAGGGGAGGGTGTCGACCATTCCAGCGAACGCCCATCCCACGGGTCGCCGGTCTCGTCGCGAAGCTTGTCGCGATGCCGGATCGAAACCACCAGCTGCATGATCTGCAGTGCGGCGCCGATGATCATCACCAGCACGCCGAACGCGGCCACCACCAGCCACGGTGCCCAAAGATCCATGTCGATGTGCTGAAGGCGCCGCGTCATGCCAAGCAGGCCGACGATATAGAGGGGCACGAAGACCAGCATGTAGCCGACCAAGGTGACCCAAAACGCCGCCTTCCCCCAACCTTCGTGCAACCGGAAGCCGAATGCCTTGGGGAACCAGTAGGTGAAGCCGGCAAAGGCGCCGAACAGCACGCCCGAGATGATGACGTTGTGGAAATGTGCCACGAGGAAAAGCGAGTTGTGCAGCACGAAGTCGGCGGGCGGGACGGCTAGCAGAACGCCGGTCATGCCGCCGACGGTGAAGGTGGTGACGAAAGCCAGCGCCCAAAGCATGGGCGTGTCGAAGCGAACGCGCCCGCCATACATGGTGAAGAGCCAATTGTAGATTTTTACGCCGGTGCCGACGGCGATGACCGAGGTGGCGATGCCAAACGCGGCATTGACGTCGGCACCGGCGCCCATGGTGAAGAAATGGTGCAGCCAGACCATGAACGAGACGATGCAGATGAACATCGTCGCCGCGACCATCGAACGATATCCGAACAGCGGCTTTGACGCGAAGGTCGAGAAGATCTCGGAAAAAATCCCGAAGGCTGGAAGCACCAGGATGTAAACCTCGGGATGGCCCCAGGCCCAGATCAGGTTGACGAACATCATCTGATTTCCGCCGGCTTCGTTGGTGAAGAAATGGAAGCCGAGATAGCGGTCCAGCGTCAGCATCGCGAGCGTGGCGGTGAGGATCGGGAAGGCCGCGACGATGAGCAGGTTGGATGCCAGCGATGTCCAGCAGAACATCGGCATGCGCAGGTACCCCATTCCCGGCGCACGCATCTTGAGGATGGTCGTCACCAGGTTCACGCCGGTCAGCAGCGTGCCGACGCCGGAGATCTGGATCGACCACAGATAATAGTCGACACCGACGCCCGGCGAGTAGGTGGTTTCCGACAAGGGCGCATAGGGCAACCAGCCGGTGCGCGCGAACTCGCCGATGACAAGCGAGATGTTGACCAGCAGGGCTCCGGTAGCCGTCAACCAGAAGCTGACTGAGTTGAGCGTCGGAAAGGCGACATCGCGGATGCCAAGCTGCAGCGGCACGACGAAATTCATCAGGCCGATGATGAAGGGCATTGCCGCGAAGAAGATCATGATCGTGCCGTGCGCCGAAAAGATCTGGTCGTAATGCTCGGGCGGAAGATAGCCTGGACCGTGGATGGCCAGCACCTGTTGCGTGCGCATCATGATGGCATCGATGAAGCCACGCAAAAGCATGAGCATCGCGAGCACGATGTACATCACGCCGATGCGTTTGTGGTCGACCGAAGTTATCCACTCGCTCCACAGATAGGGCCAATATCCCTTGAGACTTATCCAGCAGAGCACCGCTGCCGCGGCGAGGAACACCGCGAAGGCCGCACCGAGGGGGATAGGTTGGTCGAACGGAATCGCCGACCAATCGAGCTTGCCGAGCATCGTCATTCTCCCCCTTCTGCCTGCTGGTGGTGCGCCATGGCCGCCGCTCGTAACGCCTTCGGACTGACCTGTGGCTCACCGCTGCCGGCACTTTCAGCGGGGCCGGGGCCGGGCGGCAGCGTCTGCTGAACAACCGCTTCGAACAGCCCGGGCTGCACGTGGCCGAACGAAGCCGGCGGCAGGTTTGTGCTTTGCCGGGCGAGCTCGCGGTAAGCGTCGGCGTTGAGCACGCCGCCGCCACCACGCAACGATGACGTCCAGCGGGTGAACGCATCAGGCGAAACCGCGGTCACGCTGAAGTTCATGTCCGAGAAGCCGTCGCCGCTGAAATGCGCCGACTGACCGAAATAGCTCCCCTCGCGGTCGGCCTGCAGATGCAACTCGGTCTGCATGCCGTTCATGACATAGACCATGCTGCCAAGCTGAGGCACGAAGAACGTGTTCATCACGCTGGCCGAGGTCAGCTTGAAATGCACGGGAACGCCGGCCGGGATGACCAGCTGGTTGACCGCTCCAACACCCTGCTCGGGATAGAGGAACAGCCATTTCCAATCGAGCGCCACCACTTGGATGTCGAGCGGTGGCTGCGCCGAGGCGATCGGTTTGCGCGGATCGAGGTGATAGGAACCGTAATAGATCAGTCCGCCAAGGAAGAGGATGGTGAGCGTCGGAATCGACCAGACGATCAACTCGATCCGGCCTGAATAGGTGAATTCCGGGTCGTAACGGGCATTGCTGTTCGAGGCGCGGAATTTCCAAGCGAAGGCCAGCAGTGCGATCAGCGTCGGAATGACGATCACCAGCATCACCGCCAGCGAGTTCAAAAGGATCGTGCGATTGCCCGCGCCAATTGGCCCTTGCGGGTCGAGCACGCCCCCCGCGCAGCCGGGCAAGAATGCGGCTGCGGGTATCCAGAGCAGCGAACGCGCCGGCTTGAAGGTGGCTGGCAATAACAGTGGCTGCGCCACGTATCTCGGGGAGGACGCGTCGTGAGGGCACGCGTTCTTCGCGTTTTCCATCTAAGTCTTCCCTGACGCAGAATTCGAGATACGCCCGGTGTCGCCTGCCGCCCAACGAACGCCTAACTGGCGCCCGTGGCGTTTGTTCCGCCGCCGCCCGTCTTGGGCCGCCCGGGCGGCAAAGCCGGCGCGTTTTTGACAGATCTTGAGAACCGCAGCAGAGCGCTGCGCTCGGACAGGCTCAGCTATTTGGAACCGTCGCCGGCTCGCGCACGAATTTCATTTTCGGCGGCACGGCAAACTCCGTGAACCGATCAGCCAGGCTGTCAAGAGCTTGACGCATGCCCATGCCGGCCGCCGCCGCCCCATGTCCACTGATGACCATCTGCGGCTTCAGCGCGGCCAGGCGCTTCACCGATCTTTCCGCCGCATCCCAGTCCGGCGTGAAATAGCGTGGCGGACCGTGCATCTCGAGATCCTGAACGGCGACCTCATAGACCGACTCCTGGCCTGTGGTGATGAAAGCGTCCCCTACGATCAGCGAGCGGTCCTCCTCGCGCCAGAGCGAGATATGCCCCGGGGCGTGTCCTGGCGTGTGCAGCCACTGCCATCCGGGCATTCCGGGGATCGAACCGTCGGCCGGCAAGAGTTCCAGACGGTTGCCAAGATCGATCGGCCCGCGTGGAAATAGCGGCGAGAGCAGCGCCATCAGTCCACCCCCGACCCAGGGGTCCGGCGGCGGATAGGATGTGGTCCCGTCCAAATAGGGGCGCTCGAGCGGGTGCGCGAAGACAGGCACGTCCCACGTAGTCGCCAGGTCCAGAACCGTTCCCACATGGTCGAAATGGCCGTGCGTCAAGATGATCGCAGCCGGCCGCGCGTCAATCCCGAAGCGCTTCTCCGCCACAGCAAGGATGCTGCTCCGGGACGTCGGCAACCCGGTATCGATCAGCACCCATTTCCGGTCTCCGCTGCCCGGTGCGCCGAAGAACACGACATTGACGATTGCCAGCCGCAAATAACCCAGATCCGGTGCGATGCTCCAAGCACCGTCGCCACGATCCTCGCGCCTGGCGTGGTCGATATCGGAAAGTTGAATTTGAACGGTCATGTGATCCCGTGCCTCTGTTGTTTGCCGGGCAGCCGGTCGAGTTAAGCGACGCCGGTGCTACATCGCCCCGAACTTGGCTCGAGCCTCCTTGTTCCTGATGTCGCCAATCGCCACCCAGCTCGCGGCTGGTCGACCACCGGAACAAAGGCTCGGCCAGTCGGTTCGGCTTTACCCCGCTCAGGCAGGATGAGGGGTCAGCTGAGCTGAGCAATGGAACGCGGCTTGCCTGATCGGATACGGCGTTTCGCCAAGGCAATTCGCGGTCCAAACAGGGCGGCCGAGTTTGAAACCGACTGCCCAAAGGAGACTTCGAATGGACGAAGTGGAACGCACGGACGGGCACGAAGTGGGTGAGTCGGCTCCGAAAGCTTCGCGCTTTGCCAGTTTTTTCATGGCGGGCTTTGAGTGCTCCTCGCATCGGCGCAAGGATGGCGTCCGCCTCGACCTTATTCGTGCGACCTCGCATAATTTGCATGCCCTCGGCGATTACCGGGCCTGCGCCGAACTCGGCCTGCGCACCATTCGCGATGGGCTACGCTGGCACCTGATCGAAACCGCTCCCGGAACCTATGACTGGTCAAGTTGGATGCCTATGGTCGAGGCAGCCCAATCGGCAGGGGTCCAGGTCATCTGGGACATCTTCCATTATGGATCCCCGGATCATGTCGATCAGGGGTCCATCCAGTTCATCGATGCCTATGCCTCGTTCGCGGCGGAAGCCGTGAGGGTGTACCGTTCGATAACCGGAACATCGCCTCTGTTGTGTCCGATCAACGAAATCTCCTTCTTCGCCTGGGCCGTCGAGGTCGGCTATTTCCCGCGCGTAGGACCGAACAAGCGGGGATGGTTCAAGCGGCACCTCGTCAAGGCTGCCATCGCCGGTGTTCGTGCAATGCGGGAGGTCGATCCGGCATGCGGATTTGTCTGGGCCGAGCCGCTCATCCACATCGCGCCTCGCGACCGGACCCGCGGCGAACGGCGCCGCGCCGAAAACGCCCGACTGGGACAGTTCGAGGCCTACGACATGTTGCTGGGCCGCGTCGAACCCGAGTTGGGCGGCAGCGAGGATGTTGTCGACGCCGTGGGCCTGAACTTCTACCCACACAATCAATGGTACATAAATGGACCGACCATTCCGATGGGGCACCACGAGTACCGTGCTCTGTCGGAAATGCTGATCGAGGTCGCTCATCGATACGGCAAGCCGATGTTCATTGCCGAAACCGGCTCGGAGGGATCGGGCGGGGCGGCTTGGCTCCACTATGTCTGCGACGAGGTGCGTGCGGCGATAAAACTCGAAGCGCCGATCGAGGGTATTTGCCTGTATCCGATAACCGCTTACCCCGGGTGGGATAATTCCCGACATGCGGAGGTGGGATTGTTTTCCGTCATCCAGGCGGATGGCACGCGACGCCTCCGCCAGCCCGTCGCGGCCGAACTGGTTCGGCAGCAAGATCTGTTCGCACCAAACCGGACGCGTTGAAGGAGCGGCCGGCGACCAGGCGGGGGCGGCGTTGTGGATGCCGCCCCTGGCCGTTGGATCAGCTTTTTGCGGTCTCCCCCGCCGCGCGCAACTTGGCGTACCGCAGGGTCACGTCGCTCAGATTTTCCTTAAGCCAATCGGCCATCGCTTCCTCTTCGCTCAGATTTTGCTTGAGGACCGTTTCGGCATCCTGGAAGCCGCCGGCCTCGGCGAGCACCAGGAGCGAATTGTAGGCAGCGATCTCGTAGTTTTCGAAGGCGAAATTCGCTAGGCTGTTCTTGATGATCTCGTCGCCTGCCATCGAGTGTCCCATGGCAGCCATGCTGCCAACCATCGACAGGGCCGTGTCCTTGAGAGTCGAGTGCTCTTCATCGAGACCCTCCAGGACCGTCTCGAGCCGAGTGATCTGGCCCTCGGTCTCTTGAATATGCCGGCGCAAGCGATCAGCCACCTCAGGATAATTCTCGATACGCTCGACCTGTGGTTTCATGATCGACAGCGCTTGGTTCTCCATGGCATGGGCGTTGCGCAAGCCAACAATGAATATCGAACGGCTCTCCGAGTTGAAGTTTGTATCCATCGCAATTCTCCTTTTGTTTTCTGCCGCGGTTAATTCAGCTCCCATGTGCGGGAGAACTCGCCACCAGTCCGGCCAGGGACGTCCTTCCAGTGCCCGCCCATTCCGGCAGACTTTTCTGGATGCGAGCGAAAGTGGCCAGAGCCTGTCCGACCACCTGGTCCATGTTGTAGTAGCGGTATGTTGCCAGGCGGCCGACAAACCACACGTCGGGACAGGTTGCGGAGAGCGCTTCGTAGCGCTTGTAGAGCGCTTCGTTTTCGGCTCGCGGCACCGGGTAGTACGGGTCGCCGATATCCGTCGGGTATTCGTAAGTCAGGCTGGTCCGCGCGTTCTGCTGGCCGGTCAGATGTTTGTACTCCGTGATGCGGGTGTAATCTTGCGTCTGCGGATAATTGACGACGGCAACCGGCTGAAACTGCTCGCGGTCCAGGGTGACGTGCTCGAAACGCAGCGAGCGATAGGGAAGATGCCCAAGCTGCCACCCGAAATATTCGTCGATCGGACCGGTATAGATCATCCGCCTGAACGGAATCTTCTCACGGATTTCGCGGAAATCGGTCTGCAGCATGATCTTGATGTTCGGATGGTCGAGCATGCGTTCAAACATCCTGGTGTATCCGCCGGCCGGCATTTTCTGGAAACTATCGCTGAAATAGCGGTCGTCACGGTTGGTCCTGGTCGGCACTCGTGCCGTCACCGACTTGCTCAGTTGACTGGGATCGACGCCCCATTGCTTCCTGGTGTAGCCACGGAAGAATTTTTCGTAGAGCTCGCGGCCCACCGTGCTGACAACGACATCCTCGGCCGTGCGAACGTCCTCCACAGTCTCGCGTCGCGACGCGAAGAATTCCTCCAACTGGGCCGAGGTCAGTTCCAGTCCATAAAGGCTGTTGATCGTGTCGAGATTAATCGGGATGGGAACGAGTTTCCCGTCCACCGCCGCCAACACCCTGTGCTCGTATGACCGCCACTCGGTGAACTGCGACAGGTAGTCCACGATCGCCTGGCTGTTGGTGTGGAAGATATGCGGACCGTAGCGGTGGATCAGGATGCCGGCTTCATTGTAGCAATCATACGCATTGCCGCCGACATGGCCGCGACGATCTACCAGCAGGACGCTTTCGTGACGCTGCGAGGCTATCCTTTCGGCAAGCACGCTGCCGGCAAAACCCGCCCCGACGACCAGCCAGTCGAACATGGCTAAGCGCTCCTGCGAAGAGGGACGATTTTCTTGCGTTCATGGGCGCGCTCGATGTGAGCCGCCATGGCATTCCATGTTCGCTCCCAGGAGGTATCCGCAAGGTAGGCGTCGACTTGTTGCCGGAGCATCTGGCGCGGTCGCGAAAGAGCCGAGCGGAGCTTGGTTTCCAGATCGTCGCTGTCGGCGATTTCCACCAGCCCGGCAGCGCCGTAGCTGCGCACCACGTCCACGATCGCCGTCGAGACTACCGGCAGCCCCGCCGCGAGGAACTCCGGCGTCTTGGTCGGGCTGATGAAGCGGGTCGCTTCATTGAGGGCGAACGGCATCCAGCCGGCATCCCAATGGCGCAGGTAGTCGGGCAGATCGCGGTAGGCTTTCCCGCCCAGCCAGTGAAGGTTCTCGGCGCGCGGCAGGCTTGCAGCGTCGATCTTGACCACCGGGCCCAGCATGACGAAATGCACGTCCGGCATGGTCTCCGCCGCCTGGGCCACGAGATCGACGTCCAGCCGCTCGTCGATGACGCCGAAATAGCCGACCCTCGGGTGAGGAATGCCGGCCTGATCGGCCGGGTCTTTTCCCGGCTTCCTGGCCTTGTGAAAGTGGTTCACGTCGATGCTGCTCGGAAAGGGATAGATCGCGTGATGCAGGTGGCGCTTGGTCTCGAACAAGCTCAGGCCGCCGGTGAAAACAAGATCGGCGCGGTGCAGAAGCACCTTTTCCATCTGCCTCAATTCAGGCGGCGCATTCTTGAACGCCGAGAGTTCGTCCATGCAATCATAGACACATATGTCAGGCTCAAGGTACTCCGTGAAGCGGAGAGCCATTGGCGTATAATACCAGGCGATCAGCCGGCTGTGCGGCATAGACGCGATTGTCTGCTGAACAAATCTGCGCTGCACGGCATCTGCTTTCGCGGCCGACGTGCCGACCGGGAGCACTGGTGTCACAATCAGAATGTTTGGCGAGGCCTCGCTCGTCCGCATTAGCGGCTGCGGCAATTCTTCGAAGACAGGTTCTTCAAAGTAGACCACCCTCTGCTGCATGGATGCGAGAGTGAGGATATGCTGCGGGCGTTGATGAACGAAATTCCACCTTAAATGAGAGAAGCAAACCAGTAGATTTTGCCTGCCAGCCTGTTTACTGACGGTTACCCTGCCCAAGGCTGCTTCCATTGAGATATTCCTTTTATAGACGGTGGTTTATGTTGCGACTAACATTTGTTAATCGTGGATGAGGGGGAACTAGACTTCGGTTTCAGCTCCTAACTTTCGGGTAGGTGAGTTGTTCCAAGGTGAAACGGAGAGCCTCGGTCGCCGCTTCGGATTGGACGAATGCAAAGCGCCGGCTGCGCGGAGGCAGACTGGCTGTCTCAAATGGCGGGTCATCGAAACTGCCCGCGACCAAGTTTGCTGGTGGAGAACCGCCTTCGCCGTATTTGCGTTGAACTTGCTGGCTATAAAATGTGCCGGACATCAACTTGATTCGCCCGCGGCTTGGGCGGGTCCGGGGCAAGGGCAAATTCCGGGGCTAAGATGAAGATCGACTTCGATACCAACGTGTTTCCGCTGTTCCATCCGCAAAGCGTGGATGATCTCAAGGACCCATGCCCCGTCTTCGATGGCAGGCTGTGGCATGTGTTCGGCTCAAGCGGGACGGTGACGACCGAGACGTGGAGGATCCTGCACGCCACGGCCCCCGACCTCTATGGGCCTTGGACCGAGCACGAAGCGATCGAGCTTCCCATCAACGGGACCGGGGTCGCGGCTCCGGGCGTCATCCACGAAAGTGGCGTCTTCCATATGTTCATCCAGACCGAGTTCATGAAATCCGGGGGCCGCTGCGAGCATGCGGTTTCCAACGACGGCTTCCATTGGGTGGTTCTCAGCCCGGCCATTCTCGCCATCCCCGACACGGAAGAGGATGGCATCTACGATCCGCATCCGGCGGTCATTGGTGGCAAGCGCTATCTCGTTTACTCTGCCATGCCGAAATTCAACAGGGTGCCGCAGCCCGACATCTATCTCGCACGCAGCCAGTCCGACTCGTGGTTCGGGCCGTGGAAGCGGATCGGCAAGATCCTCGATCACGCTGATGTCCCTCATCACAATACGAGAGAGGACCCCGACTATGAATGGGGCATAGAAGGTGCCCAACTGGTCGAGTTGCCGGATGGCCGAGTGCTTCTGAACGCCACTTGCTTTCTTCCAAATGGCCTTCGTGGGAATCGCCAGCGCGTGTTTTTTGCCATCGCTGACGAGGTTGCCGGACCTTACGTGTCCATAGGCCCGGTACTCGAACCAGGCCAGCCGGGCGAGAACGGTCATTCAACGGTGATGATCGAAGGCAGCCAGCTTTCCCTGTTTTACCAAAGCCGGGTTGCCGCGACCGACCACCGGTGGCGCTACGGCTTGGCCCGATGTGACGTGGCTCTGTTTTCCAAGGTTGCATGATCCTGGTCTGCCGGCCGGCACGACTGCGTTCGACCGGCCGGAGCGGCTGTCGTCGTCGTGCAATTGAGTTCCGTTGACACGAGGCGATCCGTTGCCAGTTCTTTCCAAATTAAACGCCTACCCGGGCGGAACAATGCTTCCGGGCTGAGGTTCGGCTGACTTCAAACGGAGAGTCAGCCATGTATTACACCGACAAGAAATTGCAGTTCCCGGTTCGAGTCGAGACGCCGAACCCAATCTTTGCACGCGCCTTACAGCAGGCCATAGGCGGAGTGGAAGGCGAAATTCGTGTCGCCTTGCAGTATTTCTTTCAGGCGTGGGGGTGCCGTGGACCGGCCAAGTACCGCGACCTGCTGTTGAACACAGCCACCGAGGAGCTCGCCCATATCGAGATGCTGGCGACCGCGGTCGCGCTCAATCTCGAAGGGGCACCGCTTTCGCTGCAGGAGGACGTGTCGTCCGATGCGGTCGGCGGCTCTGTCCTCAACGGGATGAATTTCCGTCATATCTTGTCGACTGGGCTCGCCGCCCTGCCGGAAAACTCCAACGGTGTTCCCTTCAATGCTTCGCATGTTTATGCCAGCGGCAATCTTGCCGCCGATATGGTCGCCAACGTAACCGCGGAAGGAAGCGGACGCGTGCTTGCGACCCGCCTCTACAACATGACCAACGATGCCGGAATGAAGGACATGCTGTCATTCCTCATTGCGCGCGACACCATGCATCAGCAGCAGTGGCTGGCGGCGATCGAGGACATGGGGGGCCTGACTGCGTCTCTGCCGGTGCCCAATTCCTTCCCGCAGGAGAAAGAGCGTCAGGACGTATCCTATGCCTTCATCAACTGTTTCATCGAAGGTGTAGCACCGGCGCAGGGACGCTGGAGCGAAGGCCCGTCGATGGACGGCAAGGGCGAGTTCTCCCTGGTGCCCGGCGCACCGATGGGCGAGGAGCCAATGCTTTCGCCGCCACGGCCAAGCTCTGGTGCGCAGAGCGAGCAGATGTTCGACAGGAAGGCAGCCGAATAGTCATAGTCGCAGGCCGAAGGCGGCGGCCAAATGGGGGCCGCTTCCGCTTTGTGCCGTTCGTACTTGTCAGGTCGCGTCGGGCCGAAGGATCCTGGCGCAGACATCGCGAATGAGCTGCGGCAGGACGTCGAACGCATAGCCGACATGCAATCGTTCGAGCGGCGTGTGATAATCGCGTCCCCACGGACCGATGTTGATTGTCGGTATGTTGGCCAGGGCTCGCGTGAGGGGCCAGCGCACGCTGTCTTTCCAGGCTGGTGTGTTGCGGGCGACGACGTCGAGGGAGGACTCGGCCGCTTCGCCAAAGAAGCTCATGTCCGAAATCCCGGCGAAATAGTCCGCGCAGGTGACCACGCTGCCATAGCGAGCCGCTGCCTCGTCGGCCACCTCGACGGCAGCGGCTCGCAGCCTGGCGGCTGCCGGCTGCGCGGAAAGGTTCGTCGGCAGATAGGGAATGGATCCGAAGCCCGTCACGATGGCTGGTCCGGCCAAGCGGCTGAGTTCCCAGGCCTGCTCGGTTATCAATCGGCACTTCTCGGGCAGGGGCTGGTCGCCGGCGATCGAAGCGGAAACAGCTTCGAGCCGCATCCGCTCCGGTTCTTCGAGACGCGCCAGCAGAGTCTCATACCGATGGACCGGGATCGATTGCACCATCTCCAGCAGACCTGTTTCGTGCTGAGCGGAGACGCGCCGCCGGAGCTCCTGTAAAAGACGCGAGGCCGCTTCGGCGCATAGGCTGTCGAACCGGTCGAGCACCTCACTGGGCGCCCGGCGATAACTCAGCACATTGAAAGTGGCATGGGCGGTCCGCGGTGTCGTGACATCATACCCCGTCTTTCCGTCCCGAATCCCGAGCAGGCTGGGCGGGGTGCCGGGTTCGGTGCCGCACATGTCGGTGAGCTCGGGCGCCCATTCGATCCGCGCGGCGATTGCCGCGGCGATCGCGCCGGCATTGAGGCCATTCAAGGGAAAGCCGCTATGTGTGGGAACACCAACCACGCAGGCGGCCGGAAGCAGCTTGCCGACGGTCCCCAGAGCGATGACGCGACCCTTGCTGCCGTCGCCATCATCCGCGATCGCATCGAGATTGATCACCGCGAGCAAATCGAGGTCGCGCTCTTTACAGAGTCCAGGCAGCATCTGCGCCGCCTTGCGGGCGCCGGCGGAATTGTTCTCCTCGTCCGGCACTGCGATAAAAAGCAGATTTCCAGCCGGCTTTGCGCTTTCGGCAAATTCGGCGCATACGGCCAGCCCGGCTGCAAGGCCCGTCTTCATGTCGAGAAGACCGCGTCCGGCAAGGAACTCCCCGCCCGCGAAATCATGGTGGGCCAGAATGGCGGCTGGAGCGTTCGCGGCGACGAGGGAACCGTGCAACGCCTTTGTCAACGCGTCGGGCCGAGTGGCCAGAGGCTCCAACTGTCCGTAGTCGCTTGTCCCGACGGTGTCGTAGTGACCGGTCAAGAGCACGGTCGAGCGACCAGTGCCGCGCAGGAGCATCGCCACGCAGTGACGGCCGTCCTGAGGTCCGACCTCGATCGTCCAGACCTCCGCGTTCTGAAATGCCGTCTCCTCTCGGAGTTCCGCCGCCAGCCACGGGCCGAAGGCAGCCTCGCCGTCCGTGCCGGTGACGCTCTTCTGCTCGGTCAACCCGATTGCCCATCGCCGCGCGCGACTGGACAGCGTCTCGATAGGGTTGCGGGTCATTGCGATCCTGCCATTCGGGTGGGAACGGTGGATCCTATCCTGGTCAAGCGATTTCTCTCAAGCGCACTTCGGCGGTGGCTCAGTGGAATCCACTTGGAAGGTATTCGTGCTCAGAGGGGAACTCCCGGGCCGGGCAGCTCGTCTCGATGACGAACTGGCGACGCTCTGGACCGGTTCTTCCTGCATTGCTCTTGGATCGCAAAAAGCTCTTCGCCGACGGAACATCGCAGGGTCCATGAAGTTGGGCTGCCAAGGAGGAACGTGCCATGAACGGTGTCATTTATCTTATCGGCCTCGTCGTTGTCGTGCTCGCGGTCCTCTCCTTCCTCGGTTTTCACTAGGTGACCCATGCAACGTAATGACGGCCAGGGCCGTAAACCCACTGATTTCGACAAGGCGACAAGCGACGTCTCCGACAGACTTGGCCGGGAAAAAGAGCGCGCGAGCGAGTTGCTTCACGATGCTCGCGACGGACTGACCCGCAAGGCTGGCGACTACGCGACAGAAGCCACGCAGGTTATTTCGGACAAGGCGGAGGAGGCGCAGCGCGACATAGGATCGAGCTTGGCGGCGTTGGGCGGCGCGTTGCGCGCGGCCAGCGAGCATCTGGCCAACAATGATGAAAGGACCGCGTCGAAATTTGCCCTGGACGCCGCTGGTGGGCTGGAGCGGCTTTCCTCCTCGTTGAAACAAAAGCCGTTTGGCCAGGTGCTTGAGGATGTGCAGTCTTTCGGCCGGCAAAACCCCGGTGTCCTGCTTGCCGGGTCTGTACTGGCCGGATTGGCGCTGGGTCGGTTCATCAAGGCTTCCCCGCCCAGAAGCCCCGAAGCATCTCGAAATGCCTCGGGTGGTGCAAATTCGCAGACCGGCGAAGCTGCTGGTTGGTCGGCCGATGGGGCGCAAGGATTCGGCGGCGGTGTTGATGATCTGGCCACGCAGTATGGGGAGCAAGACAGATGAACACTCAAGATAATCCCAGCCTCGCGACCCTGGTGACCGACTTGGCCCAAAACGTCACCACGCTGGTGCAAACCGAAGCCAGGCTTCTGCGGGCGGAGCTCTCTGAAAAGTTTACCAAGACGGGAGCTGGCGCCGCCGAGGTGCTGGGCGGGGCCATCTGCCTGCTCGCGGCTCTGCTCGTGCTGCTTCAGGCACTGGTCATCGCATTGACGCGGGCAGGGCTGGGGGCCGGGTGGTCCTCCCTGTTGGTCGGCGTGGTGGTGGCAATTCTTGGCGTCATTCTGCTGCGCACCGGCATGGCAAGCATGGCGCCTTCCGAACTTACTCCCGACCGAACCCAGGAACAGCTCAGGCGCGACGCGACTGTGATCAAGGAACAAGTGAGATGACCGAGAAATCCGCAGCCGAACTCGAACGCGAGGCGGAAGCCGCGCGCGCCAGGGTGGTGGAGACCGCCGAATCCATTCGAGGCAAAATGACACCGGGACAATTGCTGGACGAATTCACCGGCATCTTCTCTGGAGGAGAGAGTTCGGCAACGCTCAACAACCTGAGAACGCAGGTCAGGGACAATCCCTTGCCTGTGACCATGGTGGGCGCCGGTCTGGCTTGGCTGATGCTGGGCAGCGGTCCGTCGAACGGCAGCCGTCGCCCGGCCGGCTATACGGCGCCAACCCCGCCCAGCGGGGGTGACGAGGCGGAGGGCGGCGGCTTGGGCAGCACGCTCTCCGGAACCGCTGAATCGCTCACGTCGGCCGCAAGCAGCGCTGGCGCAGCCATATCGGGCGCAGCAAGCGGCGTCGCCGAAGGGCTGACGAGCAACGCCGCCAGCGCAGGATCGACGGCTGGCGACATGGCTGCGAAAGCCAGCCGCTCGGCACAGGAGCTGTTGAACGATCAGCCCCTCGCCGTTGCGGCGGTCGGTCTCGCCATCGGCGCCGCGATAGGCGCCATGTTGCCCCATACCGCAATGGAGGATGAGCAGCTGGGCGGCTATGGCGAGAAGCTTCGCAACACCTCGGAGACCATGCTCGAGCAAGGCCTCGATCAGGCCAGGCAGGTTGCCGCGGACGCCTATGAGACGATCAAGCAGGAAGCTGGACGGCAGGACACACAAGCAGGCACGGTGGCCGACCAGATTGGTGAAATCGTCAAGTCCGCGGCCGACACGACGGAGCAGTCCGTACGGGAACGGATCTCTCTCCCGTCGGAACAAAAATCCTAGCCGAGGATACTGGAGCCACCGCAACGATGGGCGATTCTCGCAAGGCAAGGCGGGAGCTTCAACCGATTGGCAGTGGGGGCTCCGCCACTTCAGCAACCACGATTGCGGCGGGCGCTTCGAATGAAGCGTGGCCTTCGATACACCAGCTCGCGAAAGGGTTGTCGCTCCAATCTTCAGAGCTCTTTTCGCAGGAAGATGCGCGCGGCGCCTGGAATGCCAAATTCAACCCTGCCAAATTCCTCGTATCCGTGGCGAACATAGAAGCCAGGTGCTTGGAAGCTGCTGGTCTCGACCACGGCGCGGGCGCAGCCACGCTTTCTTGCCTCTGTTTCAACGGCTGAAAGGAGCCGGCTGCCATACGACTTTCCTCGAACATCCTCAGCCACGAAAAACATGTCCAGGAACAACAGTCCAAGCTCAGTCCTGCCCCACAAACCCCCAACGACCTTTCCCGAGGCATCCCGCACTATGGCGCCGATCGGCATTCGATCCGCGACGCCGGACTTGGCCACATTGTAGCGATAGAGCGCAGCGCCCGCTTCTGCCTTGGCATCCCCGCCGGTTTCAACCAACTCGATCAGGAGATCCGGCTTCCGTGCTGCGCGGCTCGCTGAACATGCCCAGTCTGAAACCTGCTTCGATCTTGTCATCGTTGGATCTGCGGAGGAGACTTTGGCTTCACTTGCCGGCCCCGCCGCCCACGGCCATTCGAATGCCAAGGCCGACAATGAAGCAGCCCGCTATCCGTTGTTGCCAAAGTCTCACGCGGGGTCGACGCATGACCCATTCGCCGAGCACACCAGAAGCAACCGCATAGGTCCCCAGGACCAAGACGCCAGTCAATTTCTGGGTCGCGCCGAGCATCAGCATCTGGAACCAGACAGAGCCACGGTTCGGATCGACGAACTGAGGCAGGAAGGCGATCATGAAGGTCATGGGCCAAGGATTGATGAGGTTGGCTATCATACCTTCCCGCATCGCGGCGAGCGGCCCGACGCGCTCGACGCAATCGAGATCCAGATCGCTTTTCGTGTCCGAGAGCAAACTTATGCCCAACCAGACCAGATAGGCTGCTCCAGCCCAACGGAGCGTGTCAAATGCCAATGGCGATGCACGCAAGAGCGAGGAGACACCCAGGGCGATCAGCGGCAGTTGCACCATGCCTGCGCCCAATGTCATTCCCATGACCGTGAACAACGCCACGCCACGGCCTTGCCCGATGCCACGTGCCATGACCAGCATGCTGTCGGGCCCAGGCGGCATCTGCAACAGGATCACGGTGCCGAGAAAGGCGAACCACAGATTGGGATCGATCTTACACCTCCTTGGCCCAAGCCTATTTGGTGCGTTCAATGGTAGCCCCCTGTCCCCGCAAGCGGCGACATCCTTGCCGGCGCGATCGCCCCTGGCGCCGTCTGGCCGGCCTTGTCAGACCGTATGGCGAGCCCCTGCTCGATGAGAACTCCGTCGCAAGGCGATATTTCCGGCCCGGAGCATGCGGCATTTTTCTCGGCGTCACAATTTTCCAAAGGGAGATTTGTTCCCGGGGAACGAACGCTGCGTGTCATCCGGCAGCGGCTGTTCAAGCAAGGAAGTCCAGGGTCGCCTTTGCCAACAGGTCCGGTGCTTCTTCGGCGACATGGTGGCCGCTGTCGATGCCTCGGCCCTGCAGGTGCCGGGCCCATGGGCGCCAGATCGCCAGCACATCACCATAGAGCCGTTCAAGATCGTCGCGCAGCGACCACAGGACAAGCGTTGGGCATTCGACCCGGAGCCCTCGGGCGCGATCCTCCGCATCGTGCCGGCGATCGATCGTGAGCCCGGCCCGGTAGTCTTCCAGCATGCCATGCACGACATGCGGACTGCTGATCGCCGCCTGATAGTCCTCGAAGTTTTCTCTGCCCATCGCCTCGGCCGATCCGCCATACCAGGCCTGCGGATCGACATTGATGGCGCGCTCGGGCTTGTCTGGCTGGGCAAAGAAGAACCAATGCCACCACTCTGTCGCAAAGTGGCTGTCGCAACGCTCCAGATGCTCAAGGACCGGAATGCCATCGATTTCGACAAGGTGCGAAATACTGGCAGGATGATCCATCGCCATCCTGAACGCGGTAAGGGCGCCACGGTCATGCCCGGCGACGGCGAAACGATCAAAACCAAGCCTGTGCATGAGAGCCACGCAAATGCCGGCCTTTGCCCGCTTTGAAGATCCCGCGCTTTCCCAGGCATCGGCCGGGACGGACGATTGCCCGAACCCCGGCAGGTCCGGGCAAATGACGGTGTGATGTCTTGCCAGGATCGGCGCGACGCGATGCCATGTGGTGTGGGTTCGCGGGTGCCCATGCAGGAGCAACACTGGTGGGCCAGCCCCACCATGGCGCACGCGCAATGTCGCATCCGCAAGCTTGACGATCTCCAGGCTAAAGCCGTCGAACATCATTTTTGCCGAGGATCGGTCAGCGACTGTCCAGCGGCGACGAAAGTGCCCTCCTTCCGAGCGACCGCAGCGGCCAGAAGCGTACGCGCCGCGTTTCGGACTTCTTCCTGCAGGTCCATGTCGTCGTCGAGCTCGTTGTGGCTGGTAGCGTATGGCTTCCAATAACCGGTGTAGCGGTCGAGTTCGGCCTTCGGCCCCGCCGGGACCATTTCGATCGATTTCAGCCAATCCGATAAAGAGCGCCGGACGTTTTCGGCTCCCTCGGTATCGCCGTGCACGATTACCGAGAAGAGCCGGCCGGCAAGGTGCCGGGGATAGTCCCATCCCTCGAGTTCCAGCGCCTTCGCCTCCCGCGCCTCCTTGCCGTGCGTGGAACTAGGATCGGGATTGCCGCCATCGGCGCATACCAGACGGTCCATCATCAGCTTCAGCGGCGAGGTGGCCTGATACCAGTGGACAGGCGTTATGATCATCACCGCATGGGCGGCAACCCACATTGGATAGATCTCGTTCATCCAGTCCTGCGTCTGGCCGAGCGAATGATTTGGATAGCAGGAGCAAGGCCAGTGACAAAGCGCGGCAGCGGTGGAGAAGCAGGCCTTGCAGGGATAGATTTTGCGGCCGTATTCGGCGGCCAGCCGGGACAAATCCAGGATCTCGACTTCCGCGCCGCCGGCCTTGAAAATCTTCCGGGCGATTTCGACAAAACGATAGGATTTGGACATCTCGCCGGGGCAGGTGTGCTCGCTGCGCGGCGATCCGTTCACGATCAGGACGCGGCGTCGTTTGCTCCGTTCATTCATGCGCTTTGCGCGCTCGATTGCTTGTCTGGCCTCGAGCCAATCGACCGCCAGATCGTAATCGGGATCGGCGAAGCCACGGCCCGCCTTTCGGGTCCGCGGGCTTTTCCTGGAATCCCTGTAGGCCTGCCAGGCGACCTCCGTTATTCGCTCGATGTCGGCAGCCAGGGGCTCGAACGCCGGATCGTTGAACTGTTCGCCATAGCGACGCTTGAAAGCCTGTTCGTCGAGGCGGGGGCTGGGCATGCCCTTGCGCGGTTCTGGCGCGCCGCGCTTCAGCCAATCGAACATGGGGTTTCACCTGTGCATGGAAAGCGATCCAAGCTCAAACGCGGCAAACAGGCGCGGCGTTCCGAACGCGCATAGCCATGATCTGCAATGACTTTTGGGCGAGTACAAAACAAGGCGCGCCGGAATCACCCGAACCGGCGTGTTTCGAATTGATTCGCCAAGTTCGGTACGAAGGCGTACACAAAGAGGTCGTCAGCAGCACGATCCGGGCGTTGACGCTTGGGAGCGACCATCGCACTCCTGCCCCAGCGTGAGGCTAGGATGTCATGACGAAAGACCCTGAGCGCCCCGGTCTGGCGCCCGAAGCCGTTCGTACACTTGCCCGGGAATCGGGCGCTACGGAACAGCAGATACGTGACATAGTGTTGCTGGTAGGGTTCGACCGCTCTTCGATCCTCAGGGAAGCTCGTCTTCTGGCGAAGGATGGGTAGTCGACAAAACTTGCGATTTGTCCACAGCAGCTATTGTCGGTTTCATACCGACGCGGCCGCCTGCCTAGTGCTGGCCGGGTGGGACAGTTTATGTTTTGCCACCGTCCCCTCGTTCGAGGGGCGCGGCCGGCCGAGAGATCCCAGTGCTCTTGCCCAAGTGGAGAGCGTCTCGTGGATCCCAAGATTCTGCAGGCCAAGAGCGAGTTGTTGCGCCGAATGAGCGTGGCCGATTTCGAGCGGCTGCGGCCGCATCTCGAAAGTGTTTTTCTGGAGTTGCGCTCGCCGTTGGAGATCGAAGGCCAAAAGATCGAAGCTGTCTATTTCCTGGAGAGTGGCATCGCATCGGTCGTCGCCAAGACTGCGGGAACGGCTGAATCGGAGGTGGGAATAATCGGCTTCGAAGGTATGACCGGTTCGGCGCTGATCATGGGCGACGATCTGGCAAGCTTCGATTGTTACATCCAGTCGACGAGCGAAGCGATACGGATGAGCGCCGCGCCGTTCGTCGAAGCCTTGGCAGAGAGCCCTACCTTGCGGCCCTTCCTGTTGCGCTACGTGCAGTATCTCCACGTCCAGACCAGCTACACGGCGTCGATCAACGCGCGGCACAGCCTGGAGGTCAGGCTGGCGAGATGGCTTCTGATGTGCAGCGACCGGACCGTTGGCGACAGGCTTATGATAACCCACGAATTCCTTTCCGTCATGCTGGGCGTCAGGCGCCCCGGGGTTACCGTGGGGCTTCAGACAATCGAGAGCCATGGCTACATCCGTGCCCGCCGCGGCGAAATCACGATCCGGGATCGGAAAGGTCTCGTGGCGCTGGCACGGGAATCTTACGGCCCTCCCGAACTGCAATACCGTCGGCTGGTCGGGGACCTCGGTTCAAAGAACCCTTCGAGGCAGGACCGTCCGCCCACCTGACCGCCACCATGCCGGCATTGCAGGGCGAGGATCGCGGGAGTGGCCGACGCGACGATGCCGGTGACGGCACATTGCCTAAGCCCGCATCGGCCACTGCGGCATGATTTGGGGATGCCGCCTGGTTAATCTAGTCATCTGCCAATGACTGACAATAAAGGGCCAAGGCTCGGTAAGAAACGTACGAAGCCGAACCTAATCTCACTGATGGGAGGCGATACGAGCCCTGCTCATCTCACACGGAATGGAACTGGCGTCCCACCGCTTGCCAGGCAATGTTACTCACGCTGCGGACATTGCGAACTTGAATTCCCGGAGCACACCGCGCTTCGCGCCATTCACCGGCGACAGCGATCGGCATTGGTCAGGGCAATCACAAGTCCTTGAACGCGAACAGTTCCCGGAACATCTCAACTTCAGGTTTGTTTGAAGCCCAGATGCCATCTGGAGCAGGGGCGGAGAAGATCCGTGGCCAATTCGCGATCGATACCGGTGGTCGTCGGCCGTCCGATCCATCGGACACCGATGGCGGTCGCCAATGCCTGTTTCATCGGCACGCTGCTGACCGACCTCACCTATTGGCGAACGGCGGAGATGATGTGGGCCGATTTTTCCGCATGGCTGCTGTTTGCCGGCCTCGTGATGGGCGCTCTTGCGGTGCTTGCGGCGCTTTTCGATCTCTTCACCCGTCGAATTCTCCGTACGCACGGAGCCTATCTGCTCGGCGGCTTGGTGGTGCTTGTGCTGTCGTTCTTCAACGCGCTGGTGCACAGCCGTGACGCCTGGACGTCGGTCGTGCCGACAGGGCTCATCCTCTCCGCGGCGGCCGTGATCGTCTTGGTTCTCGTGTGGTTGCTGGAATGGAGCACCGGCCGCACCCGCGTCGAGGTGCTCGAATGAACGCCCTGCGGGTTTCGAACACTCACATCCGGCGTGCCCTTGGGTTCGGTCTGTTGTGCGGATCGCTTTTGGCATTGCCCGCCTGCAGCAACGACGACCCAGACCCAAGCGGCCAGGTCGGGCCAAATCCGACACTGCCTGAACCAACGCAATATCTTGTTCCGCCCATGCATGTCGCTTCGGTCGTCGGCTGGAAGCAGGACGAGAAACCAACGGTCGCGAAGGGTTTGCAGATCCAGGCATTCGCCAAGGGATTGAAGCATCCACGCTCGCTCTACACCTTGCCGAACGGTGACGTTCTCGTGGTCGAGTCCGTGGCGCCGCCCGGCGCCGCGATCAAGCGTCCGAAGGACCTGATCATGGGCTGGATCGAGTCCATGGCGACGTCGGGCGGCGGCACCGAGGGAAGCAACCGCATCACGCTGTTGCGTGATACGAACGGCGACGGCGTGCCCGACGTGCAGGATGTCTTCCTCGATCATCTCAATTCGCCCTTCGGCGTAGCCCTGGTCGGCAACGATCTCTACGTCGCCAACACGGATGCGATCGTGCGTTATCCCTACACATCCGGCGAGACCAAGATCACCGCGCCAGGCACCGTGCTGACGCCGCTGCCCGGCGGCCCGATCGATCATCACTGGACCAAGTCTCTCGTCGCCAGTCCGGACGGATCGCTGCTTTATGTCGGTGTCGGCTCCAACAGCAACGTCACCGAGAACGGCGTCCAGGCGGAAAAGGATCGCGCCGCGATCTGGGAGGTCGACAGGGCGACAGGCCGTTCGCGCATTTTCGCAAGCGGGCTGCGCAATCCCAACGGCTTGAGCTGGGAGCCGCAGAGCGGAGCGCTGTGGGCCGTCATCAACGAGCGCGACGAACTCGGCCCCAATCTGGTTCCCGACTACATGACTTCGGTCAAGGACGGCGCGTTTTATGGCTGGCCCTACAGCTACTATGGCCAGCATGTCGATCCGCGGGTGATGCCGCGGCGGCCGGACCTGGTCGCCAAGGCCATCCCTCCGGACTATGCACTGAGTTCCCATGTCGCGCCCCTGGGACTGGCATTTTACACCGGCACCAACCTGCCCGAATCCTATCGCAATGGCGCCTTTGTCGGCGAACATGGCAGTTGGAACCGCAAGCGCTTCAACGGCTATAAGGTCGTTTTCATACCGTTCAATGGAGGTCATCCTGACGGTAAGCCTCAGGACGTCGTCACCGGTTTCCTTGACAATGACAACAAGGCACATGGGCGGCCCGTGGGCGTTGCCGTCGACAAGGCGGGCGCGCTGTTGATTGCGGACGATGTCGGAAACACGGTCTGGCGCGTGACCGCAGCTCGGTAGTTATCGGATTGTATGCGCAGGAAGCCCGGTAGTGAAACTGATCCTCACGCTGTTATCGGCGGCGTAACCTATACTGAGGATTCAAAGCATGCGTTACCCGGCACTCGCGATAAGTCGAGAGGAACAAAGGTCGCGCCGCCTTGTTAGCGATGATGGCGCGCTATTATTTTGATCTAGTCGACAACGGAACCTCCTTCCCGGACACTGAAGGAACCGAGCTTCCGAGCTTGGAGGCAGCTGAGGATGAGGCGGCAAAGGCGTTGCTCGAAATAGCAAAGGACCAGATGCCTGAAGGCAATTTCCGAGAGGTTGCCCTGCATGTCCGTGCTGGTGCTAGCAAACCCCTCGTTATGGTAAAGGTAACGTTCGAACTGCTGCGCAACGGATCTGATCGCGATGGACCTGTGGGAACCTGACTACTTCCTCAATGAAAGTGCGCGCCTATATCAACGGAGGGCGGCGGCACAGATTGCCGATCTTCGCTCGAATATTGAAGACACGCGGCGCGTAATCGAGGAATCGCGCAAGCTGCTGGACCGGCTTTCCGCCAAATCAGGCGCTATCCACCCGTAGGGAATGACAAGGCCCGCTCGTAACGCGGGCCGCTTGAGTTGTGGTGGAGCAATCCGCCTCATAACTGAGTTTAAGGCTGCTCATCTCGGTTCGTTGTTGATGCTCAGATAGGTAGGGTCGAACTCGGCAAGCCTGGCAAGCTGGTCCCAGTCCAAAATGGTGACCATATGGTTCGTCCAGGTGATTACCTTGATCTTCTTCAAGCCTCCGATCACCCGGTTCATGTGCACGACCGACAACCCAAGCACGTCGGCCATTTCAGTCTGTGACAACGGTAGATGGAAACTCATGCCGCTGGTGCGTTTCACCGCCTGCAGACGTACGAACAGTTCGCAGATGAGATGGGCCAGATGCGAGGTCCTGGAGCGGCGGCCCATTGCCACGATCCATTCGCGATGTATGGCCCCATCGACCAGCGTATCGAGCCACAACAGCCGGGTCAGGTGAGGGGCCTGTTCCGTAATGGCTTTCAGCTTGTTGTGGTCCGCGTACATCACCCGGCAAGGTGACAGCGCGACGATACCGTGATCCATGGTCTTGAGCAAAAAGGCGTGGAGATCGACGAAGTCGCCGGGCACCTGCAAGGACGTGAACTGCCGGCCGCCGTCCTCGAGCACCTTGTAGCGTGCCGCCAGGCCATCCAGCAGCATGGTGCTATAGGTTGGCCGGGACCCCGCTTTGACCACATCTTGCCCCTTTTCGAACTCGCGTCCGAAAACAACCGTTTCGGCCAGCAAGACCTTCTCGACGTCCGACAGAGTGTCGTGCTGGCCGAGTTGCAGATAGAGGGACTCTAACATCATAGCCTCGAGGCGATCGGGGTTGAAACGCCGATCGCCAGATGTCCTGGACGCAAGGATAGCAGCCGGACCTTAGGCCTTCGGAAGATGGCGGACCCTATCATCGGCAGCCTGCGCGTATTCTGGCGCAAGCGCCGGAGCGGGAACCACCAGTGTCGCTAGGTATTAGCACGCTAGAGGTGTCCAAGGCTGCCCCGAAAATGAAACGGTGTCATTTCGATCTCTATAACAGTGATGGCTCCGTGCCGCACGACGACGGCCAGCCATTTGAATCGCGAGAACAGGCGAGGGCAGAAGCCATTCGCATTTCGCAGGAAGTCGCTCGCGATGAAATGCCGGATCGCGACCTGGTCAACATACCGGCAAGGTGCGCAATGAGGCGGGCGCCCAGGTGTTCGAGGCATCGCTTTTCCTGACCGCCGGGTGGAGCGCGTGACCTTGATGCGGTCAGCGTAGGAGTCGCTGTGGAATTTGCACCACATTTTCCGATCCGGGCAGCTCAAAGGCCATGGCCAATCGACGCAAGGAAGCCATTTCCACGATCAATTCTTCGATCGAACGATCCGGCAACCCCGTCTTCACTTTCTGCCTTACCCTTGCTGTGAGTTCATGAACGCGGACAGGCACGAAAAGCGCGCTGTCGTCCAGCAATCTGCTGATTTCGATCACCACATCGGCGTCGATGTCTTTCGGCAATTCCCGCATGGGCGTCACCTTGGTCTCGAAGCGATCCGAAGGCAGCCAAGGCATTGCGCACCGGAAGGCATGCCCGACGGGGATCGATCGTCGGATTCATAAAACCACCCACCCAGCGTGTCACTAAAAACGTTGGTACGAAAATTACCAAACGGGTTGGTTCCCGTAATCCATGTATTCTGGCATCGCGCGACTACAGGCATTGTTCAGGGGCGCCTGTCGCATGCCAGGACGCGATTGCCGCCAGCATCCCGGCATTCACTTGGAGAACTCGTCGTCAAGAATGCGCAATGCTTCTTCATACTTGGCCGTGGATGCTCCGATCTGCCGTGATTGCCAGATATTGTCGGCCAGATCCGCCCGCTTTACCGGCAGCGCCAATGGGTTCGATGCCGCCCGGCGTACGAATGCGAAATAGTCCTCGCCTTCTCTGCGTGTCATGGCGTCGACCGCGGCGGCGATCGTCGGTCCAAAGCCTGCCTCTTCGAGCTTGGCCCGGCTCCAGCCTTCGCTTTTTTCCAGGACGTCGTGCAGATAGGCGACGACTTTCTGATCTATCGTTTCGACGGCGTCGGCCACTCGACGGCAATGGTCGATATAGGGGCCTCCTGTCTTGTCATGCTGCGATGCATGCGCCTGCTCCGCAATCTTGGCCGCCCGATAGAAAATACTCATCACATCGATCTCCGTCCTTTCGGCCAGCGAGCCGCATCGCCTTCAGGCGCTACCAGCGTTCCTCGGTTTCGCGGTGCGGCAAGTCCACGCCGCAGCAGACCCAGCCAAGCCGCTGCCCTGATCCGTAATTGTAGCGAGGCTCCAGCCGCGCTGGATCGTCGAATGTGCCGACATGCAGCGCGATTTCCCCGGGCGAGACGTCATAGGCAAGGCTGAGCGGCGATCCGCAGGCAGGACAGAACCCCCTTTGGGCGATTGGCGAAGATCGGCGATAGGCGGGAGTGGCGTCGACCCAGGTCAGGTCTGGCGAAGGCACCCACGCCAGGACCGCAAATGCACTGCCGGTCGCGCGCCGGCACATATCGCAATGGCAATAGTGCACTCTCGGTTCGCTTGTGACGTTGAAGCGAATCCGGCCGCAAAGACATCCGCCGTTCAGTTCCACCTTGGCTCCAGTCCGATGAGCCTGCGTTTCGGCAGGCTCTCCAATCGCGTGCGGGCAGCTTCGTTCATCTGGCGAAAACGTCGGCCGCCCTCGTCGGTTCCTGTGCCCCGCAGGAGGGGGTTCGCGCACGGGGCTCTCGTCTTTTCGAGCGCTGCGGCATTGAGGCCGCTTCTGTCGGCGACCCTGCGGAAAATGGCCAGCCAGGTCCAGAGCCAGGCCGCCGATCGGCTATCGAGCCGCTTCGGTTTCGACGAAGCAATGGGCAGAAAAAGACTTCTTTTTGCGATCCGGCCCGGATGCTCTGTTGCAAACCTTAGAACACGCAAGGCTCGCTGGGAGGCGACGCCCAAACAAGAGCGGCTGCCGAAACGCAACCGGCATAGGCCGCGAGAATGAGGCCGATGCCGGCAACAGCCATAGGGGAACCACGACAATGAAGACATTTCGAAACTGCCTGATGGGCGCGGTCGGCGCAGGCCTGCTGGGCCTGGGGCTTGCAGCTCCCGCCAATGCGGGCGCCATCCGTCTCGGCATGACGACCTGGGTAGGTTACGGGCCGCTGTTTCTTGCCCGCGACCTCGGTTACTTCAAGGAGGCCGGCGTCGACGTCGACCTGAAGGTCATAGAAGAATCAGCGCTTTACATGGCTGCGGTCGCCGGCGGCGATCTCGATGGCGCCGCCTCCACCGTAGACGAGCTGATGAAGTACCGCTCGGACGACCTCTGCTTCAAATACGTCCTTGCACTCGACGACAGCCACGGCGGTGATGGCGTCGTCACGCAGCCCGACATCAAGTCCCTCAAGGATCTGAAGGGCCAGCAGGTGGCCTTGAACGAGGGCTCCGTTTCCGAATTCTGGTTCAACGTGCTCCTGAAAAAGGAAGGCATGACCGAGGACGACGTTACCATTACCAACATGACCGCCGATGACGCGGCGACCGCCTTCATCGCCGGCCAGGTTCCCGCCGCCGTGACGTGGGAGCCGCACCTCACCGAGGTCCGCAAGGGCGGCAAGGGAAAGGTGTTGATCGATTCCACGACCACCCCTGGCTTGATCGTCGACGTGATCGCCCTCAAATGCGATCTGATCGAAAAACATCCCGAGGACGTAAAGGCCCTCGTCAAGGGCTATTACAAAGCGGTTGAATACATCAAGACCAATCCGGAAAAGGCCTATGAGATCATGGCCAAGGGCATTGGCGGCTATCTCGAAAAGCCCGAGGATTTCGCCGCCGGTGCCAAGGGCGTGCGCTATTACGATCGCGATCGCAACCTGGAATTCTTCGGTATGCCGGAAAAGAGCGAGGCGTCCGAGCTGGTGAATTTCGCGCAGGACATCTGGGGCAAGGCCGGCAAGCTCAAGATGACGATCGACGCGAAAACCATCCTCGATACCGACTTCATCAGGGAACAATGAGCCTTCGAGAAACCGGGGTCGGTCCGCTTGGGCCGACCCCTGTTTACCGACAGGCCGGAGCCTTCTCGCTTCAGAAAATCAACGGAGGCCATGCCATGGCACAGAGGCGGACGGCGTGGACACGCCTGACGACCCCATTCGCCAACATTCCCGCCAGCACGGCAACGACACTCGCGCTGGCGATGTGGGTGGTCGTGATCGGCGGCTGGGCGCTGCTGTCCTATGGCCGCGTCGTGCCGAACATGTTCCTGCCGACGCCCGGAACCGTGCTGCAGACGACCTATCGCATGTCCGTGGACGGCAGCCTTTTCTACCACACTTTCACCAGCGCCAAGGTGGTGATCCTGGGCTTCATCGTCTCCTCGCTGATCTCGGTGCCGCTGGGGCTGTGGATGGGGACCTATCGGGTGGTGCAGGCGCCGCTGGAGCCCTTGGTCAACTTCATCCGCTACCTGCCTGTGACCTCCTTCGTGCCCCTGTTCATCCTTTGGATCGGCATCGGTATCGAACAGCGCATAGCGGTCATCTTCTTCGGCACCTTCTTCCAGCAGCTCGTGATGATTTCCGACTGTGCGCGCAGCGTCTCCAGGGACCTGGTCAACGCCTCCTACACTTTGGGCACCAAGCGCAGCGAAGCGGTGTGGCACGTCATTTTCCCGGCCGCGCTTCCAGCCATCCTCGACACGCTTCGCGTCACCATGGGCTGGGCCTGGACCTATCTGGTCGTGGCCGAACTCGTCGCCGCGTCGAGCGGCCTCGGCTATATCAGCCTGAAGGCGATGCGAGGCTTCCAGGTCGATGTGATCTTCATGGCAATCGCCGCGATCGGGCTTCTGGGCCTTATCACCGACACGGCGTTCCGCATCATCCGGGCCAGGGTCGCGCCATGGGCATCCTGATTTTGAACGCAAGCTCGCAAACCGCAGTCGGACCAAGGGTAGCAATGAGCGAGACCATAAAGGCGAACGATCTGGCCGGCACGGCCGCGACGACCGGCGATCCGCGCTCGACCGGCACGACGATGGCCGTTGAGGACGTGACATTGCGTTACGGCGACGCCAACGGCGTGCTGGCGCTGGACGATGTGTCGCTGAAGGTGGCCAAGAACGAATTCTGCGTCATCGTCGGCCCTTCGGGATGCGGCAAATCGAGCCTGCTCTACCTTGCGGCCGGCCTCAACGACGCGACTTCAGGCAGCATCAAGGTCGATGGCAGGGAAGTGATCGAACCGGGTCCAGACAGAGGCATGGTGTTCCAGAGCTACACCTTGTTTCCCTGGCTCACCGTGCGCGCCAACATCGAGTATGGACCCAAGCGCAAAGGCCTGCCGGCGGGGCGGCGCAAGCAGATCGTCGACCAGTATCTCGACGAAGTCGGCCTCGCGCCGTTTGCCGACCACTACCCCGCCCAGCTTTCCGGCGGCATGAAGCAGCGCGTGGCGATCGCGCGCGCCCTTGCCAACGATCCGGCCGTTCTGTTGATGGATGAGCCGTTCGGCGCCCTCGACAGCCAGACGCGCGGCACCATGCAGAAACTGCTTTTGCGCGTCTGGGAGCGGCAGCAAAAGACGGTGCTGTTCGTTACTCACGATATAGACGAGGCGCTGGTCCTGGGCGATCGCGTCCTGGTGATGACGGCCCGGCCCGGCAAGATCAAGGCCGAGATCAAGGTCGACATCCCAAGGCCGCGTTCGATGGATGTGATCCTCGAACCCGAGTTCATCGCCCTCAAGCGCCGCATCCTCGGCCTCTTGCACGACGAGATCGATGAGGATCATTGAGAGCAATCTCGAGGAAACACAAAGGGTCGTCGGCAGGTCGGCGTTGCCAACGCTGAACTGCCTACAATGTTGAAAGGCGGGGCGGGTCCTTACCTTTCGCCGCGATACCCCGAGCCCAGGATCATCTCCGAGCACTTCTGTCCGATCATCATGCTTGGCGCGTTCGTGTTGCCGCCGATCAGCTTCGGCATGACTGACGCATCGGCGACCCGGAGCCCGTCCATACCTCGCACTTTCAGCGTCGCCGGATCAGCGACCGCCATAGCGTCCGTCCCCATCTTGCAGGTCCCGACGGGGTGGTAGACGGTCAGAGCTTCGGCGCGCAGATAGGCCAGGATCTCGTCGTCGCTGCTGACATCCTTGCCCGGAAGCATTTCCTTGCCACGCACCGCATCGAACTCGGATGCGGCCAGGATCCTGCGCGCGATCTTGATGCCTTCGACAAGCACCATGGCGTCGTCCTCGTTGGCGAAGAAGCGGTGGTCGATGAGAACGTCACGGCGAGAACTGTCCCGTGACAATCTGATCTCGCCAACGCTTTTCGGCCTGAGAACGCAGGTGTGAATGGCGTAGCCGTGGCCATATTCGATGAGCCTGCCGCGATGGCTGCGATAGCCCGGCACGAAGTGGAACTGAACATCGGGCAGGCCGTTCGCGTGCCTGGTTTTGGCAAAGCCACCGGCTTCGACATAGTTGGTGGTGAGGATTCCCTTGCGGCGCGCGAAATACTGGAAAGGCGCTGCCGCAATGCGGGGCAGGTTGGCAAACGACAGGCCGAGCGTCCTGGTGCTCCTGGAGCGCACGGTGACCATGCCGTCGACATGGTCCTGCAGGTTCTTGCCGACACCGGGCAGATCGAGAATCGGCGTGATGCCGATCTGCCGCAGCTCGTCCGCGGGGCCGATGCCGGATGCCATCAGGATCTTGGGCGAGTTGATGGCCCCGGCACAGAGCACGATCTCGCGGCTGGCCGCGAGTATTTTTTGCTCGCCGTCGAGGCGCACCCGAAGGCCGGTGGCGCGCCCTTCGGCGATGACAAGGTCGACCACCTCGCATGCACTGAGCAGCGTCAGGTTCCCGCGATGGAGCACCGGACGCATGAAGGCGGTAAAGCTGCTGAAGCGCTGGCCCCGGTTCTGGGTGACGTTGTAGATGCCGAGGCCGAACTGGCTCTCGGCGTTGAAGTCGTCGTTGGCGGGCAGGCCCGCATTTTTCCCGGCCTTGACGAACATGGCGGAAAGCACGTTCGGATCGCGCGGATTGTCGACCATGAGCTCGCCGTCCGTGCCGTGATAGCGTGGGTCCTGGGCAATGAGGTTGCGCTCCAGCTTCCTGAACACCGGCAGCACGTCGCTGTAAGCCCAGCCGGTGCAGCCGAGCCCGGCCCACTCGTCATAGTCCTGCGCGGCACCGCGAATATAGACCATCGAGTTGATCGAACTCGATCCGCCCAGCGCCTTGCCCCGGTTGACCGGAATGCGGCGGTTGTTGAGATGGGGCTGCGGCACGCCGACGAAACAATAGTCGTAGTTCGGGTTGCCATAGAGCGACAGAATGCCCGCCGGAATCCTTACCCGCAGGCTGTTGTCGCTGCCGCCTGCCTCTACCAGGCACACCCTGACCGACGGATCGGCGCTCAGCCGATTGGCCACCACGCATCCGGCCGAACCCGCGCCGACGACAATGTAATCATAGCTCTCAGTCTTCATGCCAGCCCCTCGAGAATGCCGGCTCGTGGCATTGCCGAACGGGCCGCTGCGAGGCTGCATCCTGTTCCGCAACAATTCGGTGCCGACACGTGCCCGGCTTCGCGGCCAGCTCATGCGGCGCTGCGGATCCGGCCGCTGAAACTGTAGATGCGTCCATCGGCACGAGAAATTCGGAAATGGTTACGCGTGACTTCGGAGATTCGTTATGGGCGCCAACCGGCACGTGCTGCTACTTGTGAGCGCCAATGGGGAGGCGACCGGATGGCGCACGGCCTGTCCGGAACACGGAGAAATTGATCTCCGGGGGCTGCGTTTGCCGGCCGGCGGAAATCGGTTTCATCGCGTGCGGCGGGAGCTGTCGGATGGTCAGAAAAGGACTGGGCATGTCGGTTGAGACGATAGACACGCTTGTCGTTGGTGGCGGCCAGGCTGGGGTGGCCATGAGCGAGCACCTGAGCAAATGCGGGGTGCCGCATCTCGTTCTCGAACGCGGCCGCATCGCCGAGCGCTGGCGCTCGCAGCGGTGGGACTCCCTAGTTGCCAATGGCCCGGCCTGGCACGATCGCTTCCCGGGCATGGAATTTCCTATGACAGGTCCCGATGGCTTTCCCTCCAAGGAAGAGGTCGCCGACTATTTTGTCGCCTACGCAAAGCAGATCAATGCGCCGGTCCGCTGCGGCGTCGAGGTCAGGCTTGTGCAAAGAAACATCGGGCGGCCCGGATTCCGTGTCGAGACGTCCGATGGCGTGATCGAGGCCAACAGCGTTATCGCGGCGACCGGGCCTTTCCAGGTCCCGGTCATCCCGTCGGTCGTTCCTGCCGATGCCGGCATCCTGCAAATCCACTCCAGCGCCTACCGCAATCCCGCGCAGTTGCCGAAAGGCGCGGTGCTGGTGGTCGGCGCGGGATCCTCGGGCGTCCAGATTGCGGACGAACTCCAGCGCGCTGGCAAACGCGTCTATCTCTCGGTAGGCGCGCACGACCGCCCGCCGCGCGCCTATCGCGGCCGCGACTTCTGCTGGTGGCTGGGCGTTCTCGGCAAATGGGACCTCGAAACTCCGGGACCCGGCACGGAGCATGTCACGATCGCGGTGAGCGGTGCGCGGGGCGGAGAAACGATCGATTTTCGCCGTCTGGCGGCGCAGGGGCTTACGCTCGTTGGCATGACGAGGGCGTACCAGGACGGTGCCATGACCTTCGCGCCCGATCTTGCCAAAAACATTGCCCGCGGTGATGCCAATCTGATGGCATTGCTGGACGAGGCCGACGCCTATGTCGCGCGCAACGGTCTCGACCTTCCCGAAGAACCCGCTGCCCGCCGGATCGGTCCTGACCCGGACTGCGTGACCAATCCGATCCTCGAGCTCGATCTGACCGAAGCCGGGATAAGTTCGATCATCTGGGCGACGGGCTTTGCCGTCGATTACAGCTGGCTGAAGGTCGATGCCTTTGACGAGCAGGGCCGGCCGAGGCATCAGCGCGGCGTCTCGACCGAGCCAGGGATCTATTTCCTGGGCCTCCCCTGGCAGTCGCGCAGGGGATCGAGCTTCATCTGGGGCGTGTGGCACGATGCCAAGCACGTGGCCGACCGTATTTCGACGCAGCGCAAATATCTCGCTTATCACGCCGCCGCGAAGCGCGAGGCCGTGGACGCCTGACCAAAGCTGGCGACGGCCGCGAGCCCGACCTGATGGAGATCAAGATGAAGCATACCCGAATTCGTACCTTCAATACGAAGGACACTTATCCCGAGCAGAAGCTCGACAATGATCTGTGCCAGGCAGTCGTCACACGGGGTGGCCGGACGATCTATCTGCGCGGGCAGTGCCCGCAGGATCTCGACACCGCCAAGAATATCGCCAGCCACGATCCGGTCGAGCAGACCCACAAGGTGATGCAGAATATCAAGCAGCTCATCGAGGAATGCGGCGGCACCATGGAGCATCTGGTGAAAGTGGTGGTCTACATCACCGATGTCCGCCATCGCGAAGCCGTCTACCGAACGATGGGCGAATACATCAAGGGCGTCTATCCAGTTTCGACCGGCCTTGTCGTGTCGGCCCTGGCAAGGCCGGAATGGCTGGTCGAGATCGACGGCACGGCCGTAATTCCGGACTGAGCGCCATGACCTTCTCCATCGTCGCACGGTGCCGGCGCACCGGCATGTTCGGAGTGGCGGTATCCTCGTCATCCCCCGCGGTCGCGGCCCGCTGCGCCTATGCACAGGCCGGCGTCGGCGCCGTTGCCAGCCAGAATGTCACGGACCCGACGCTCGGGCCACGGGCGCTGGAGCTGATGGCGCGAGGCGCCTCCGCCGCCGAAGCCGTCGCGATCCTGAAGCGCACGGCTGCTTTCAGCGAATACCGGCAGGTCCTGGCGGTCGACAAGGCCGGCGGCAGCGCGATCCATTCGGGACCGAAAGCGCTTGGCATCTGGAGCGAGGCACGCGGCGAGGACGTCGCCTGCGGCGGCAACCTGCTTGCCAGCGATAGGGTTCCGCAAGCCATGGTGGACGCCTTTCTCGCCTCCGAAGGCGATCTTGGCGACCGGCTGATCGCCACCATGCGAGCCGCGCTCGAGGCCGGCGGCGAGGCGGGGCCTGTCCGCTCCGCCGGCATGAAACTGGTACGCGATGTGTCATGGCCCGTCGCCGACCTGCGTTGCGACTGGACCGAAGGGTGTCCGATCGAGCAGCTGGCAATGCTGTGGGACATCTATAAGCCCCAGCTCGATGCTTATGTCACGCGCGCCCTCAACCCGTCCGGTGCGCCAAGCTACGGCGTTCCCGGTGATGAGTAGTTCGACAATCTGGAGCCGGCATGAGCGAACTCAGTCATAAGGATTGGATCAGCAAAGCCTCGGCTATCCGTTTTCGCGACAGGGCGTTCATCGACGGCAAGGCAATGCCCGCGCGTTCCGGCAGAACATTTACCAGCATCAATCCGGCCACCGGAGCAACGCTCGCTGAGGTGGCTTCCTGCGGCGAAGAGGACATCGACCTTGCCGTCGCCGCGGCGCGCCGCAGTTTTGAGGCCGGCGTCTGGTCGAGAGCGACCCCTCAGCATCGCAAACGGGTGCTGCTGCGGCTGGCGGAATTGCTGCGCGAGAACCTGCAGGAGCTCGCGCTGCTGGAATCTCTTGATATGGGCAAGCTGGTCAAGGACGCAGCGACCGTCGACGTGCCGGGGTCGGCGGCGATCTTCCAATGGTATGGCGAAGCGATAGACAAGGTCTATGACGAGGTGGCGCCGACGGCCCGAGGCGACCTTGCTTTGGTACGGCGCGAGCCGCTCGGGGTCGTGGGCGCCGTGGTGCCGTGGAACTTTCCGCTCGACATGGCGACCTGGAAATGCGCGCCCGCGCTGGCTGCGGGCAATTCGGTGGTGCTCAAACCCGCCGAGCAGTCGCCTTTCTCGGCGCTCAGGCTGGCCGAGCTTGCCATGGAGGCAGGGCTGCCCGCCGGCGTGCTCAATGTGGTGCCCGGCCTCGGCGAGACGGCCGGCCAGGCGCTTGGCCGTCATATGGACGTGGATTGCCTTGCCTTCACCGGATCGACCGCTGTCGGCAAGATGTTCCTGCAATATTCCGGCCAGTCGAACATGAAGCAGGTCTGGCTGGAGACCGGTGGCAAGAGCCCCAATCTGGTGTTCGCCGATTGCGGTGATCTGGACGCGGCAGCCGACATGGCCGCCTTCAGCATCTTCTTCAACCAGGGACAGGTATGCTCGGCCAACTCCCGGCTTCTGGTGGAGCGCGGCATCAAGGATACGCTCGTCGAGAAACTGGCGCAGCGCGCGACGGCGACCCAGCCCGGCGATCCGCTCGACCCTGCATCCAGGATGGGTGCGATGGTGGACGCGCGCCACGCGGCGACCGTCATGCGTTTCGTCGATGGCGGCAAGAAGTCGGCACGGCTGGTGACTGGCGGCGACCGGGTTACCGTCGACGGGCGCGGCAGTTTTGTGCAGCCCACGATCTTCGACGACGTCTCGCCCGACGACCCGCTTGCGCGCGACGAGATATTCGGTCCGGTCCTGTCGGTGATCGCCTTCGACACCGAAGACGAGGCGCTTCGCATCGCCAACGACAGCGTCTACGGCCTGGCCGCATCTCTGTGGACCGACAGCCTGTCGCGGGCGCATCGTCTCGCGGAAGGGCTGCGCGTCGGCACGGTTTCCGTGAACACCGTCGACGCGCTGAGCCCGATGACTCCCTTCGGCGGTTTCAAGCAGTCCGGCTTCGGGCGCGACCTGTCGCTGCACGCGCTCGACAAGTACACCGCGCTGAAGACTACCTGGATAAAATATTGAGAAGCGGCCGCGACTTGATCGCCGGCTGCAAACCGGCAACATAGCCACCATGCCGCTTCGCTTCACGCTGAGACAACTCGAATATTTCGTCGCCGTTGGCGAAGCGGGTTCGATCGCCAAGGCGGCCGAGCAGGTGAATGTCTCGCCGCCATCGATCTCGGCGTCGATCGCTCAGCTCGAAGCCGAGTTCGGCGTGCAGCTTTTCGTGCGCAAGCATTCGCACGCGCTGGCGCTGACGGCGGGCGGGCGCCTGTTCCTCAAGGAAGCAGCGCGTCTGCTTAACGACGCGGATGCGCTGCACGACATTGCCGGGGATATCGCCGAAAAGGTGCGCGGACCGCTGGCGATCGGCTGCCTGCTCACTTTCGCCCAGATCGTGCTGCCGGCACTGCGCAAGAAATTCGAGGACGCCTATCCCGATGTGCGGGTCAGGCAATTCGAGCGCAACCAGGGGCAATTGTTCGAGATGCTCCAACGTGGCGAAATAGACGCCGCGCTGACCTACGATCTGGAGCTGTCGCAAGACATGACTTTCGAGCCGCTGATGCAGTTGCCGGCCTATGTCATGCTGCCGGCCGCGCATCGCCTGGCGGCGAAGGCAGGTATCACGCCCGAGGAACTGGTCGATGAGCCGATGGTGCTGCTTGACCTGCCCTACAGCAGAGAATATTTCCTGTCGGCTTTCCAGCCCAGGGGCCTGCGGCCCAAGATCGTCGAGCGTACCGGCGACATCGCCGTGATGCGCTCGATGGTCGCCAACGGCTTCGGCTACGGCATCGCCAATATGCGGCCGCTCAACACCATGTCGCCGGACGGCAAATTGCTGGTCTTTGTGCCTTTGTTGGGCGACCTCAGGCCGCTGACCATAGGGATTGCCCTGCCGAACGCCGAGCATCGCACGCTGACGGTGCAGGCCTTCATCGACCACTGTCGCCGCTTCGTCGTCGAGCAGGGCGTCTTCGGTACCGAGCGCATCGTGAAGTGAGGCCTGCCATGCGGCTCACGGCCAGCCGTCCGTGAGCCGTTCCAGCAATCTGTCCAGCATCGCGTCGCAACGACGCAGCTGTTCGACGCTGACAAATTCGTCGGGCTTGTGTCCCTGCGCCATGGAGCCCGGCCCGCAGACGACTGCAGGCGTGCCAAGATCGCGGCTGAACAATCCGCCCTCCGTGCCGAACGCGACTTTCATCGTGTCGTTGGCACCGGTCAGCGACTTGACGA
The DNA here is from genome assembly GCF_006658535.1 of Mesorhizobium sp. B2-4-13. NCBI lineage: Bacteria > Pseudomonadati > Pseudomonadota > Alphaproteobacteria > Hyphomicrobiales > Phyllobacteriaceae > Mesorhizobium > Mesorhizobium sp. B2-4-13. The sequence goes on from NZ_VFVB01000003.1 coordinate 127,287, forward strand.
AAGCCACCGCCTCCGATGCGGCCGGCGTGTCGAGGCCCGGATAGGTGTTGGTGATCTCGATGTCGATCGCTGCCTCTGCCGCGATCGAAGCGGCGTCCTCGGCAATGCGCACCGCGGCGGCGCGCAGCCTGTCGAGAATGCTGGCGGCGTCGTCGGCGGCAATGTTGCGGATCTCGAAATCGACGTGGCAGAGGTTGGGCACGATGTTGAGCGCGACACCGGCGTTGATCTTGCCGACATGAACCGTCGTGTAGGGAATGTCGTAGTCGCCGTCGCGGGCGCCGTCGCGGGCCAGCCGTTCCTGTTCGTCACGCAAGGCGCGCACGAAATCGCACCCGAGGTGGATCGCATTGAGCGCCAGCGGGGCGAGCGCCGAATGGCCTTCGCGTCCCCTGCAGACGGCGCGAGCGGCAAGCTTGCCCTTGTGCCCGGTCGCCACCTGCATGTTGGTCGGCTCCCCGACGATGCACAGCAGCGGGCGTTGCGGCGCCGCACGCAGCATTTCGATCAGGTCGCGCACGCCCAGGCAGCCGACTTCCTCGTCACAGGAGAGCGCCAGATGCAACGGCGTCCGAAGCGCGATCCTGGAGGCCTTGATGCAGATCGCGAGCGCAGAGGCCACAAAACCCTTCATATCCGCCGCGCCGCGCCCATAGAGCTTGCCGTCGCGCTCGGTCATTTCGAATGGGGGCAGCGTCCAGTTCTGGCCGTCCACGGGAACGACGTCGGTGTGGCCGGACAGCATGACACCGGGTCTGCCTGCCGGGCCAATGGTGGCAAAGAGGTTGGCCTTGTGCCTGTCCGCGCCGTGGACGATCTGGCAGGCAACGCCGCTCGCTTCGAGCAAGTCGGCCGCATAGCCGATCAGGTCGAGGTTCGAGTCGCGGCTCACCGTGGGGAATGCGATCAGCCGTTCGAGAATCCTGATGCTGTCCATTTTCTGTCTCTCGGTCGGGTTCTGGCTGTCTAGCATCATGCCGCCGATGCTCTGAATTCGCATTTCGCTCAGCCCCGGTTCAACGCAGACTAATTCGCGCCGGCGCGCGCGATTAGGCGCGTCCTAATCGGCACAGAAGAAATCCGTAGTTTTCCCGCGCCGGCTCGAACTTATTAGTAGTCTCGGCAGCACCGGCGGTGCCGAGCCGGCAGGGAGGAAGCTACATGCGCGACCCACGCTACGACATCCTGTTCGAGCCGATGAAGATAGGTCCGGTGACGGCCAAGAACCGCTTCTATCAGGTTCCGCACTGCAATGGCGGTGGCTATCGCGATCCATCGGCGGCGGCAGAGATGCGCCGCATCAAGTCGGAAGGCGGCTGGGGCGTGATCTTCACCGAGCAGACGGAGATGCACCATACCTCCGAGATCACGCCCTTCATCGAACTGCGGCTATGGGATGACGCCGACATTCCGGCTTTGGCCAAGATGGCCGAGGCCATGCACGAGCACGGGGCGCTGGCTGGCATCCAGCTCGCCTATTCCGGGATCAACGGTCCCAACCTCTACACCAAGGAGGTGCCGCGCGGGCCGTCGGCCTTGCCGATCCGCACCTTCACCAATGATCCGGTGCAGGCGCGCGCCATGGACAGAGAGGACATACGCGACCTGCGCCGCTGGCACCGCAATGCCTTCAAACGCGCCAAGCAGGCGGGTTTCGACCTTGTCTGCCTCTATGGCGCGCATGGCTTCGGCATCATCCAGCATTTCCTATCGACGGCCACCAACCAGCGCGGTGACGAATATGGCGGCTCGCTGGAAAACCGTTCGCGGCTGATGCGCGAGCTGATCGAGGAAGGGCGCGACGCGATTGGCGACACGTGCGGCCTGACGCTCAGGCTGTCGCTGGACGAGATGATCGGTGAACTCGGCTTCGCCAATTCGGAAGTCCGCGACATGATCGAGATGCATGCCGAACTGCCCGATCTTTGGGATCTCGCGCACGGCGCTTGGGAGGATTGCTCGGGTCCGTCACGCTTCAAGGACGAGGCGGCGCAGGAAAGCCTGGTGTCGGGCATCAAGAAGCTGACCTCGAAGCCGGTCGTCGGCGTCGGCCGCTTCACCTCGCCCGACGTGATGGTCAGGATGATCCGGTCGGGCACGCTCGACTTCATCGGCTGCGCGCGCCCGTCGATCGCCGATCCCTTCCTGCCGAGGAAGGTCGAGGAGGGCCGCATCGAGGACATCCGCGAATGCATTGGCTGCAACATCTGCATCACCGGCGACATGACCATGTCGATCTCACGCTGCACGCAGAACCCGACCTTCATGGAGGAATGGCGCAAAGGCTGGCATCCTGAGCGCATGCAGGCGAAAGGCGACAGCGACAGCGTCCTGATCGTCGGCGCCGGGCCTGCCGGACTGGAGGCCGCGCGTGCGCTCGGCCTGCGCGGCTATAAAGTGGCCATCGCGGAAGCGGGCACTGAGCTTGGCGGACGCGTGGCGCGCGAAAGCAAACTTCCAGGCCTGTCGGCCTGGGGCAGGGTGCGCGACTATCGGCAGTATCAGCTCAGCCAGATGCCCAATGTCGACATCTATTTCGAAAGCCGGCTGTCGGCCGGTGACATCCTCTCGTTCGGCTTCCAGAACGTCGCCATTGCCACCGGATCGACCTGGCGCCGCGACGGCGTCGCGCGTGCCCATGTCGTGCCGATGCCGATCGACGCCGCGATGCCGGTCTACTCACCCGACGATCTGATGGCCGGCAAGGTTCCGGCCGGCAAGGTCGTGCTGTTCGACGACGACCACTATTACATGGGCGGCGTTCTCGCCGAGCTGATGGCGCTTCGGGGAACGAAGGTGACCCTGGTGACGCCATCGGCTTATGTCTCGGACTGGACCCGCAACACGCTGGAGCAAGGGGCCATTCACCGCCGCCTGGCTGAACTCGGCGTCGATATCGTCCTCAACAGGACCGTCACGAGTGTCGCTTCAGGTGGCGTCGTGACGGCCTGCGTCTACACCGGCGCTAAACAGGATCTGGCGGCCGATGCCGTCGTCCTGGTCACGTCACGCAATCAGGACGACGCCGTTTGGCGCGAGCTCAAGGCGCGGGAAAACGAGTGGGGCGACAACGGCATCCGTTCGGTCAAGGTCATTGGCGACGCCGAAGCACCGGGGCCGATCGCCTGGGCAACCTATGCCGGCCATCGCTTCGCCCGGGAGCTGGACGAACCTGACATCGGCGACGCATTGCCATTTCGGCGGGAAGTCGCCGCACTGGCGGCGGAATAGAACGCCGGGGCGCGGCAGATCAGATCGCCCGCCCTTCCTGGTCGAAGAAGTGCAGATGCCCGGGTTCGGCCCGCAGGCCGACCTCGGCGCCGGTTTCGGGCGGCAGGTCTGGCCACTGTCCATCTCGACATGGAGGAGCGTGACGGCGCCGGTGTATTCGGCGAGCCTTACCTTGCCGCAGCGATCCTGTTCCTCTGCTCCGACGCCACGAGCTTCGTCTACGGCGCCGCGCTCGACGGGGATGGCGGCTCGATGCTCCGCTGACCGGGAGGGCAGCGGCTCCGGCGACGCTCGCTGACCCTTCCGGCCATTTATAGAGTTCAGTCGGTCGGACGGTCCGCGACCGAACGCCGCCCGTCGATCCACAAGGCAAGCAAGGTGCAGGCCGCGCCCGAGAGCAGGTAGGCGCCCGCCGCGATGAGGCCGAAATTGCCGGCCAAAAGCAGGGCTGCGAGCGGCGCGAAGCCGGCGCCGAACATCCATGCAAGATCCGAGGTTATCGCCGAGCCGGTATAGCGATAGTGCCGCGAAAAGCTCGATGCGACGACGCCCGACGATTGCCCGAAACTCAGCCCCAGCAGGATGAAGCCCAGCACCATGAACAGGGCCTCCCCAACGGTGCCGCCATCCAGAAGCTGCGGGGCAAAGCCGCTGAACGTCGCGATGGCGATCGCCGAACCGCCGAGCAGCGCACGGCGTCCGACACGATCGGCCAGTGGCCCCGATGCGACGATAGCCGCGATACCGAACAGAGCGCTCACCGCCTCGATCGTCAGGAAGCGCGCCGGCCCCTCATTGGTGAACAGGAACACCCAGGAGAGCGGAAACACCGTCACCATGTGGAACAGGGCGAAACTCGCCAGCGGCGCGAAGGCGCCGATGACGACGTTGCGGCCTTCGGCCCTGATCGTATCCCTGATGCGCGTCGGCTGCAGGTCGCCGCTCTCGTACAATCTTGAAAATTCGGGCGTCACCACAATGCGCAGCCTGGCAAACAGGGCCACGACATTGATGGCGAAGGCGACGAAGAAAGGATATCGCCAGCCCCAGGCAAGGAAGTCGTCGGCCGACAGGTTGGCGACGAAGAAAGCGAAGAGGGAACTCGCCACGATGAGGCCGATCGGCGCGCCGAGTTGCGGGATCATGGCGTAGAAGCCGCGCCGGTTCTGAGGCGCGTTCAGCGCCAGCAGCGAGGGAAGTCCGTCCCAGGTTCCGCCGAGCGCCACGCCTTGCCCGATGCGGGCCAGCGCCAGAAGCCAGATCGCAAGCGCGCCGATATCGCCATAGGCGGGAAGGAACGCGATGGCGACGGTCGAGGTGCCGAGCAGGAACAGCGCGATCGTCAATTTCGCCCCGCGGCCATAGGCGCGATCGACGGCCATGAACAGAACGGAGCCGAACGGACGGGCGATGAAGGCCAGTGCGAAAATGGCGAAGGAGTAGAGCGTTCCGACGAGCGGGTCGTGCGTCGGAAACACCAGCTTTGGGAACACGATGACGGACGCGATCGCATAGACGAAGAAGTCGAAGAATTCCGACGTCCTGCCCACGATCACGCCGACCGCGATATCGCCCGCGCTGACCTGGCCGTGGTCCGAGCCGATCAGCCCGCTGTTTGTTTCGGCAGTCGAAGTCTGAGCCATCTTGTCCGTCGCCACCGCGTGGAATGAAATATCTGGGACCCAATCATAGGGATTCCATTGTGCGCTGCACACTGTGCCAGACCCACCCCGGCTGGGCATTGGACAAATTGTCCAATGTCAGCGCGCCGCCGCCGGCAGTAGCCCTTTGTTGATACCGCACCGCAACATCCCTCCACGTTGCGGCGGTCCATCGAGGGCAGCATCTGATGAAACGATTTGGGGCCTTGCTTCTGTTTCCCCTGACCGGGCTGTTGAGCGGCTGCGATATGGTCGTGCTCGCGCCGGCAGGCGATGTCGCGGCCCAGCAGCGCGACCTGCTGGTGGTCTCGACCTTGCTGATGCTGATCATCATCGTGCCGGTCATGGCGCTGACTGTCTTTTTCGCCTGGCGCTACCGGCACTCCAATGCCTCGGCGACCTATGCACCGGATTGGGATCATTCGACGAAACTGGAACTGGTGATCTGGGCAGCACCGCTTCTCATCATCATATGCCTTGGCGCACTGACCTGGCTCGGCACGCATTTGCTCGACCCGTACCGCCGGATCGACAGGATCGAACCCGGCCAGCCCGTCACCCAGTTGAACAAGCCGCTCAGGGTCGAGGTCGTGGCGCTCGACTGGAAATGGCTGTTCATCTATCCCGATTACGGCATCGCTGCCGTCAACGAGCTGGCGGCGCCGGTCAACCAGCCGATCGACTTCCGCATCACCTCCTCGGCGGTGATGAATTCCTTCTACATTCCAGCCCTCGCCGGGCAGATCTATGCCATGCCGGGCATGGAGACGAAGCTGCACGCCGTCATCAACCGGCCGGGCACCTATAGCGGTTTCTCCGCCAATTATAGCGGCGCCGGCTTTTCGGGCATGCGCTTTGCCTTCCAGGGCCTATCCGATGATGCCTTCAGCCAGTGGGTGGCACAGGCCAGGACCGCGTCGGCGGCGCTTAACCGCGACAGTTATCTCGAACTCGAAAAGCCGAGCGAGAACGAAACCGTCCGCCACTACGCCTCCGTCGATCCCGACCTCTATGGTGCCATCCTCAATCTGTGCGTCGAGCGCGGCAAGATGTGCATGGACGAGATGATGTCGATCGACGCCAAGGGCGGTCTCGGCCTTGCGGGCGTGCGCAACACCTTGCCGCTGCAATATGACAAGCTCGCGCGGCGCGGCGCGGTGTTCGGAAACGATCCCTCCTATGTCGCCAGCATCTGCACGGCGGAGGAGGCCGCTGCCGTCTCGCGCGCGTCGCGCGATGCCCGGCCGACCTATTGGCCGGCGAAGAACCTGTCCCCGCTGCGCGGGGCGGGACTGCTCCGGCCCCGGACAGACAGCCGCAGCGCGGCGGCCGATACGCCGGCCCTCGGCCTGCTGCGGCGCGAATTGTGAGAGACTTGCGATGCCCCATACGCTGACCAAATTCATTTTCGGCCGCCTCACCTGGGACTCGCTGCCGCTGCATGAGCCGATCGTTGTCGCCACCTTCGCCGCGGTGGCACTCGGCGGCATCGCGCTTCTCGGCGTCATCACCTATTTCAGGCTGTGGGGCTACCTGTGGCGTGAATGGTTCACCAGCGTCGACCACAAGAAGATCGGCATCATGTACATGGTGCTGGGGCTGGTCATGCTGCTGCGCGGCTTCTCGGACGCCATCATGATGCGCCTCCAGCAGGCCATCGCCTTCAATGGCTCCGAGGGCTACCTGAACTCACATCACTACGACCAGATCTTCACCGCCCATGGCGTCATCATGATCTTCTTCGTGGCGATGCCCTTCGTAACCGGGTTGATGAATTTCGTCGTGCCGCTGCAGATCGGCGCCCGCGACGTCTCCTTTCCGTTCCTCAACAATTTCTCCTTCTGGATGACGGTCGGCGGCGCAATCCTCGTCATGGCCTCGCTGTTCGTCGGCGAATTCGCCCGCACCGGCTGGCTCGCCTATCCGCCGCTCTCCGGCATGGGCTACAGTCCCGACGTCGGCGTCGACTATTATATCTGGGCGCTGCAGGTGGCGGGTGTCGGCACGACGCTGTCGGGCATCAACCTGATCTGCACCATCATCAAGATGCGCGCGCCCGGCATGACGATGATGCGCATGCCCGTCTTCACCTGGACGTCGCTCTGCACCAACGTGCTGATCGTCGCCTCCTTCCCGGTGCTGACGGCGGTGCTCTCGCTGCTGGCGCTCGACCGCTATGTCGGCACCAACTTCTTCACCAATGACTTCGGCGGCAATCCGATGATGTATGTGAACCTCATCTGGATATGGGGTCACCCGGAAGTCTACATCCTCATCCTGCCGCTGTTCGGCGTCTTCTCCGAAGTCACCTCGACCTTCTCCGGCAAGCGCCTGTTCGGCTACACCTCGATGGTCTACGCCACGGTGGTCATCACCATCCTGTCCTATCTCGTCTGGCTGCACCACTTCTTCACCATGGGCTCCGGCGCCAGCGTCAATTCCTTCTTCGGCATTACGACGATGATCATCTCGATCCCGACGGGAGCGAAGATCTTCAACTGGCTGTTCACAATGTACCGGGGCCGCATCCGCTTCGAACTGCCGATGATGTGGACGGTGGCCTTCATGCTCACCTTCACCGTCGGCGGCATGACCGGCGTGCTGCTTGCCGTGCCGCCGGCGGATTTCGTGCTGCACAACAGCCTGTTCCTGATCGCGCACTTCCATAACGTCATCATCGGCGGCGTGCTGTTCGGGCTGTTCGCCGGCATTGCCTACTGGTGGCCCAAGGCCTTCGGGTTCAAGCTCGACCCGTTCTGGGGCAAGGTCTCGTTCTGGTGCTGGGTGGTCGGCTTCTGGTTCGCCTTCATGCCGCTCTACGTGCTCGGGCTGATGGGCGTGACACGCCGCATGCGGGTATTCGATGATCCCTCGCTGCAGATATGGTTCGTCATCGCCGCCTTCGGCGCGGTGCTGATCGCCTGCGGCATCGCCGCCTTCCTGATCCAGATCTTCGTCTCCATCCGCAGGCGCGAGGCGCTTGCCGATCCGACCGGCGATCCATGGGACGGCCGCACGCTCGAATGGTCGACCTCCTCGCCGCCACCTGCCTACAATTTCGCCTTCACACCTGTCATTCGCGACAACGATGCCTGGTTTGACATGAAGCAGGCCGGCTACACCAGGCCGCTCGCCGGCTTCAAGCCGATCCACATGCCCAGCAATACCGGCACCGGTGTCATCCTGGCCGCCTTCAGCGTCGCGCTCGGCTTCGCCCTGATCTGGTACATCTGGTGGCTGGCGGCGCTGAGCTTCGTTTGCCTCATCGCCACCGCGATCGGCCACACCTTCAACTATCACCGCGACTTCCACATTCCGGCAGCCGAAGTCACTCGGACGGAAGAGGCGAGGACGACGCTCCTCGGGGCTGGGGTTTGAGCATGGCATCGACAGCAATCACGGCCGGCACCGAACCGGTCTTTCACCTGGAAGAGGAGCATGCGCACGCCGAAGGCGGCTCCACCATGCTCGGCTTCTGGCTCTATCTCATGAGCGACTGCCTGATCTTCGCGATGCTGTTCGCCGCCTATGGCGTGCTTGGCGGCAACTACGCGGCCGGGCCGGCGCCCAAGGACCTGTTCGACCTCGATCTGGTGGCGGTCAACACCGCCATGCTGCTCTTCTCCTCGATCACCTATGGCTTCGCCATGCTGACCATGGACAAGGGTCGCATAGGGGCGACGCAAGCCTGGCTCGCCGTCACCGGCCTGTTCGGCCTGGCGTTCCTGTCGATCGAGCTCTACGAATTCTCGCACATGATCCATGAAGGCGCGACACCGCAGCGCAGCGCCTTCCTGTCGTCTTTCTTCACCCTGGTCGGTACGCACGGCCTGCATGTCACCTTCGGCATCGTCTGGCTGGTGACGCTGATGACCCAGGTCGCACGATTTGGCCTCGTCGAGGCGAACCGCCGCCGGCTGATGTGCCTCTCGATGTTCTGGCATTTCCTTGACGTCGTCTGGATCGGCGTCTTCACCTTCGTCTATCTGATGGGAATGTTGCGATGAGCGCTCATGATCATGCCGAGGGTCACGGCCATGCCCATGGAGGAGCAGCACACGGATCGTTCCGGAGCTATCTGACCGGCTTCATCCTGTCATTGATCCTGACCGCCATCCCGTTCTGGCTGGTCATGAGCGGTGCCATCGACGACAAGCAGGCGACGGCCATCGTCATTATGGCCTTCGCGGTCGCGCAGATCGTCGTCCACATGGTCTTCTTCCTGCATATGAACACCACCTCGGAAGGCGGATGGTCGATGCTGGCGCTGATCTTCACGCTGATCCTGGTCGTGATCGTACTGACCGGCTCGCTCTGGGTGATGTATCATCTCAACGCCAACATGATGCCGGGGCTGCACGACATGCGCGAGATGCCATGAGCCCGGTTGCGGGCTCTGGGAGAACCAACACCGAGGCGACGGGCATCGGTCCGCGGCCCGCGTCGCAAGAGGGCGCCGGCCGGTCGTCCGCATCGCGCCTTGTCCTTGTGCTGCTCGGGCTCCTCGGCGTGCTGGTGTTTGTCGGGCTCGGCATATGGCAGCTGGAGAGGCGGGCCTGGAAGCTCGACCTGATCGCCCGTGTCGACCAACGCATTCATGCCCCGGTTTTCGAAGCGCCTGGCCCGGAGAGCTGGAACGGCATCACCGCAGCCCGCTACGAATACAGCCATGTGCGATTGGCCGGACGCTTCCTGGGCGGCGCCAACACGCTGGTCCAGGCGGTGACGGAGCTTGGCGGCGGCTATTGGGTGCTGACGCCGATGCGGACCGACAGTGGCTTCGTCGTGCTGGTCAATCGCGGCTTCATTCCCCCGGAGCGCAAGGCCGAGTTCGGACAAGAGAGCGGCGGCTCAACCGCGCCGGTCATCATCGATGGACTGTTGCGCATGAGCGAGCCAGGCGGTGGCTTCCTGCGCAAGAATGACACCACGGGCAATCGCTGGTATTCGCGGGATGTCGCTGCCATCGCAACCGCGCGCGGCCTGACGGATGTCGCACCCTATTTTGTTGATGCTGAGGCATCCGGCATCGACGGCTGGCCACACGGCGGGCTGACCGTCGTGACTTTCCGCAACAGCCACGTCATCTATGCTTTGACCTGGTTCACGCTCGCTGCGATGCTTGCCCTCGCCCTGGCCAGGCCGATGACCGGCCGCCCCCAGCGGCAAGGACCAGCAAGATGAGCGTCCCCACGCAAGCGCTCCGCCGCGACAAATCGCTGGTGACGGCGTCCCTTGCCGCCAACAATGGCGCGGTACCAAATCCCGAAGCAACGAACAGGAAGAACTTGTTCCTGCTCATCCAACTGCGTTGGCTGGCGGTGGCGGGTCAGGTGCTCACCATTCTGGCGACGCAATACTGGTTCGAGATCCCGCTGCCGCTGGCGAAGATGGCCGGCGTTGTGCTTTTCCTGGTTGGCCTCAACATCTTCAGCTTGCTGGTCCTGCGCGGTATCAGGCCGATCACCAACACCCAGCTCTTCGTCGCGCTCATCTTCGACATGGCGGCACTGACGACGCAGCTTTACCTGAGCGGCGGCGCGTCCAATCCGTTCGTATCGCTCTACCTTCTGCAGATCACGCTCGGCGCGGCACTGCTGACCCCAAGGTTTACCTGGATCCTGGTGGCGGCCGCGTCGGCCTGCTTCGTCTTCCTCATCTTCCTTTTCCAGCCGATCGCCATCCCGCATCATGGCGGCAGCGATCTCCTGTCCCTGCATATCAGGGGCATGTTCATCTGCTTCGTGCTGGCCGCCGGCCTGATCGTGATCTTCATGACGCGCATCGACCGCAACCTGCGCGAACGTGATGCATATCTCGCCGACCTGCGCCAGCGCTCGGCCGAGGAGGACCACATCGTGCGCATGGGCCTGCTGGCCTCCGGCGCCGCGCACGAATTGGGTACGCCGCTTGCCACGATATCCGTCATCCTGTCCGACTGGCGCCAGATGCGCACCCTTGCACGCAACCGCGAACTGGCGGCCGACATGGCCGAAATGCGGGCGCAGATCGAGCGCTGCAAGCGCATCGTGTCCGGCATTCTGATGTCTTCCGGCCAGGCCAGGGGCGAGGGAACGATACGCACCACCATTCGCGGTTTCCTCGACGATCTGGTCGAGGAATGGCGCATCAGTCGCCAGCCATTCAAGCTGGAATACACGAACGATTTCGACCCGGACGAGCAGATCGTGTCCGACACGGCGCTGAAGCAGGTCATCTTCAACGTGTTCGACAACGCCCAGGAAGCGTCGCAGGCTTGGGTCGGCGTCACTGCCGAGCGGCAGGGCGACAAGCTGGTGATCGCCGTGCGCGATCGCGGGCCGGGTTTCGACGAGACTATTCTGGCAGCGCTTGGCCAGCCCTATATGTCGAGCAAGGGACGGCCAGGGGGCGGTCTTGGTCTTTTCCTTGTCATGAATGTGGTCCGGAAACTGGGAGGCGATTTTTCCGCGCGCAACATGGAGCAGGGCGCCTGTGTTACGCTTTCGCTGCCGCTCGCGGCGCTGACCGACGGAGATGATCATGAGGCCTGATCGATCCCTCTTTATCGTCGAGGACGACGCGACCTTCGCCAAGACGCTGAAGCGCTCCTTCGAAAAGCGCGACTACGACGTCATGGTCTGCCATGACAGGGAAGCCTTGCTCGGCGCCCTCGAAAAAGCCGTTCCGGCTTATGCCGTGGTCGATCTCAAGCTTGGAGCCGGCGGTTCCGGGCTGGAGTGCGTCAAGCTGCTCAGCGCCCGCGATGCGTCGATCAGGATCGTCGTGCTGACAGGGTTTGCCAGCATCGCCACGGCGGTCGAGGCGATCAAGCTCGGCGCCAGCCATTACCTGGCCAAACCCGCCAATACCGATGACATCGAAGCCGCCTTCGGCCGTGCCGAGGGCGACGTTTCCGTACCGCTTTCCAGCCGGCCCACCTCGATCAAGAACCTGGAGTGGGAGCGCATCCACGAAACCCTGGTCGAAACCGGCTTCAACATCTCCGAGACGGCGCGCCGGCTTGGCCTGCACCGGCGCACTCTGGCCCGCAAGCTCGAGAAGCGTGTGGTGAGATAGCGGGAAGGTCCGGCGAGCCGCGGTGCCGCTCTCGGCACAGCCTTAAAAGAGGACCGCCCCACAGCTCCAACAGTTTTATGCGAGCGCCTCCGTTCACCGCGGCGGAGACGCCGGCCATCCGCGTCGGTTCCTGCCGGCGGCTCAGGAACGAGTTCCCGCATGCGGCGTTGCGTATCCGGATGGCAGTGCCGGAAGTCATGAGAACGCACCGCCGGTCGGAGATGCGTTGATGTCGATGCCAGGCTTGGCTTATGGCCCATTGGGCGACCGGTGCATGCATGTCTGTGTGGATATGCAGAAGCTGTTTGCCGAACCGTCGCCTTGGGCGACACCCTGGATAACCCGTGTCTTGCCTCAAATTGAGAGGTTGGTCGAAAGGCGTGCGGAACAGACGGTTTTCACGCGCTTCCTGCCTGCGCAAAGGCCGGGACAAGGCGCTGGTACATGGAAGCGCTATTATGAGCGCTGGGCCTCGATGGCGATCGACAATATCGGGCCGGAGATGATCGAATTGTTGCCGGCGCTCGCCGCTTACTGTCCGCCGGCGGCAGTCATCGACAAGCACATCTATTCCCCCTGGTTCGAAGGGCGCCTCAGGGCCTTTCTGATGGAACGCGAGATCGACACGCTGGTCGTCACGGGAGGCGAAACCGATGTATGCGTCCTAGCCACCGTGCTCGGCGCCATCGATTTCGGCTATCGCGTGGTGCTCGTCACCGACGCATTGTGCAGCTCTTCCGACGCAACGCATGACGCGCTGCTTACCGTCTATCACCAGCGCTTCGCGCAGCAGGTCGAGACAGTCGAGATGGAAACGGTTCTCTCGAACTGGACTTGACGCCAGTGTAGCGTCAGCCTTCCCTGCGGGGTCTGTAGTGCTTATCTGTCCCAATCGCGGACATTGGAGCAGGCAAACGTGGCGCAACGATCGGGCAGTGCTGATCTTCCCCTTCACGGTGGACGCGTGCCGAAATGGCTGGGCGACCGCATGACGCGTCTCGGTGCCGTCATGTGCGAGGCGATCATCCATCACTATGGCCGCAACGAATTGCTGCGGCGTCTGGCGCATCCGTTCTGGTTCCAGTCCTTCGGCGCGGTCATGGGCATGGATTGGCATTCGTCCGGCATCACCACCAGCGTCGTCGGCGCCTTGAAACGCGGCCTCACGCCGCTGTCGGGCGAACTCGGTATCCACGTCTGCGGCGGCCGTGGAGCGCATTCGCGCAAAACCCCCCACGAGCTTGCCGCCATTGGCGAGCGCATCGGCTTCGACGGAGCCCGCCTTGCAACCGCAAGCCGGCTTGTCGCCAAGGTGGACAGCGCCGCCGTTCAGGACGGGTTCGATCTCTATCTGCATGGCTTCATCGTCACCGACGACGGCGACTGGGTGGTGGTGCAGCAAGGCATGAACGGTGACAGCAAGGTGGCGCGCCGCTATCATTGGCTGTCCGAAGGTTTGAAGAGTTTTGTCGACCAGCCGCATGCCGCCATCGAAGGCGCCAACCAGGGCGAGATCGTCAACCTGACCGACCGCCGCGCCGAAGCCTCGCGCCAGGGACAGCTTGATCTCCTCCAGGATCTTGGGCCGGACCGCATCCTTCGGGAGTTCGCCGCGCTGGAGCCCGGTACGGCACCGGCTCCGGTGCAGCCCCTGCTGCCGCATCTGATCATGCCGGCTCATCACGACGTTCGCGAAAGCGACGTCGTGATGCATCGCCTTCATGGCAACATGGCCGCCGCCGCGGAGCGAGGTCCAGCCGATTTTGCCGAGCTTCTCCTGGTTCCGGGCGTAGGCGCCCGCACGGTGAGGGCACTCGCTCTCGTTGCCGAAGTGGTGCATGGCACGCCTTGCCGATTTTCGGACCCGGGTCGTTTTTCGCTGGCGCATGGCGGCAAGGACAGGCATCCGTTCCCTGTACCGCTCAAGGTCTATGACGAGACGATCGGCGTGCTGAAGTCCGCCGTGCAAAAGGCCAGGCTCGGTCGCGAAGAGGAAATCGGCGCCCTGAGGCGGCTCGACCATCAGTCGCGGCAGGTCGAGCGATACGTCACGGGTCCCAGCCTCAAGGAAATTGTCGCCGGCGAATTCGACCAGTCGCATCTGCTTGGCGGCCGCAGTGTCTTTGGTTGGGAACCGGCGCCGGATGAGTTGAGCGCCGACGAGAACAGGAAGGCGTGACGGGGCATCACGCCACGCGACGGTACCTGTGGTGGTCCTTGATGAATTTATTGAAGAAGCGGCCTTTCGAAGGAGCGCGCATGAACGCCGCATAGGTAGCCGGGGCGACGTCCTCATAGTCATAGCGGTTGCCGTGCGGCACGAACCAGACCGAGAGGATCCTGGTCGCGGGATCGTATTGCGTGTTTCGAATGACGGTCGATGGCATGCTGGCACCTGACGGCTCAGCCAAATAACCCGCCAGGCGTGGTGCGGTTCCGTGCCGCCATCCGACATTGCTACCTGTCGCTTGGGTTGCCGAACTTCGCATCGCGTTTCCTCGAATATCGATCGATGCGCGGCAGCTTGTCGGCAAAGTCGACCCAAGGCAGCCTGAGGTCCCAATAGGCATGGGCCTGTGGCCGCAGCCCTTCGGGTTTGTCGAAGAATCCGATCGTCAGATAAAGCTCGTCCGGCAGCCCTTCGTCGCTATAGCCTATCGAACTCCCGCAGTCGGGACAGAAAGTGCGGATAACACCCGGCGTCTTGGAAAAGGCCTTTGGCGCCCCCCTCAAAAGATTGAATTGGCTCGGCCGATACCCGACCCAGACGGTGAGTGGACTGCCGATGGCCCGTCGGCAATCGTCATCGTGATCGTAGCATATCCAGAAAGGCTCACCGTCCATGGTGGCGGCGATCGCCCCGCAAAAGCAGGCCCCGGTTTCAACGCGCGGCATCCGGCACTCCAAGGCTAGAACGTGCCCGGCGGCCCCCGACGGAACCGCCGTTGCTAAACTTTCACGCTCCTCCCGCGGTTCCGTTGCGCCGGTTTTGGGACGTATCCAGGGCGGGCAAGCGCGGTTCCCATATTGTCTTGTGGTCCGGCCTTCACCATCTAGGCAAAATGTCGCCGCTCAAACCGAAAACAGCCGGCCGTGTGGCCCAGCACGATCTCTTCGGTGCCGCTCAGGATGATCTGCCGGAGGGTTTCGCCTACCAGACCGGACTGATCACGCCACAGGACGAAATCGAACTCGTCCATCATCTAGAGGCACTGCCCTTCAAGGCCTTCGACTTCCATGGCCATCTGGCAAACCGGCGTGTCGTCGGTTTTGGCCTTCGCTACGATTATGACCGGCGCGAGGTGGTCGAGGCACCGCCGATACCTGATTTTCTGCTGCCCTTGCGCGAAAAGGTCGCGGCTTTTGCGCGCCGGCCGGCCGAAACCTTCGCGCAGGTCTTGATCAACGAGTACCGGCCCGGCGCCGGTATCGGCTGGCACCGCGACAAGCCGCATTTCGAGGATGTCGCGGGCGTTTCGCTGCTGGCGCCCTGCGATTTTCGCCTTCGGCGCAAGAATGGGTCTAAATGGGAGCGTCGGACCATCACTGTCGAGCCGAGATCGGCCTATCTCATGACGGGGCCGTCGCGGTCGCAATGGGAGCACAGCATCCCGCCGCTTGCCGAGCACCGCTACTCGATTACCTTGAGGACATTGCGGCCTCGCAATCCCTGAGCATGCGCAGAGGTTTGCACGGGAAGTTCCGCATCATCTCGCCATAGTGCTCAACCCGACCCGCGTGCAGCGGGGCGGGTTGAACGATCCTGTGCTCTAACTCTTTGTTTTTACGCAATTCCGAACGGAAAACCGCTACGCACTTTTCCCTGGAATTGCCCTAGGTCAGCACCAGCACGATTTTGTATGTATCCGGATCGACGATCACGATCCGGCCGTCGGCGAGAACGAAATACTCGTACGCCTCGTAGGCCGGAACGATCTTCACGATGCGAGCCGGCAAGCGATGCAGCCTGACCTTGTGCCGCGGAACTTCGATGCCGACGGAGACGTCGAAGTCGACGTTCGTGACCGGCTCGACCTTGGTTTCCCTGATCACATGAGTGATCTGGGTCTTCTGTTCAACCGTCACATTGTTGATGGAAGCGGTCGAGGTCTTGTCCTGCGTGGAGGCCTTGCCTTGGGCCTGCTGATCGGTCTGGACCTTTGTCTTGTCCTGAGCCTGCTGATCGGTGGTGGTGCCGGCCTTGTCCTGTGCCTGCTGATCGGTCTGGACCTTTGTCTTGTCCTGAGCCTGCTGATCCGTTGTGGTGCCGGCCTTACCCTGTGCCTGCTGGTCGGTCTGGACCTTGGTTTTGTCCTGGGCCTGCTGGTCGGTCTTGGTGCCAGCCTTGCCCTGCGCCTGCTGGTCCGTCTGGATCTTCGTCTTGCCCTGGGCCTGCTGGTCCGTGGTGGTGCCGGCCTTGCCCTGGGCCTGCTCCTCTGTCTTGGCCTTGGTCTTGTCCTGAACCTGCTGATCAGTCTGGGACTTGGTGCCCTGTGCCTGCTCCTTCATCTTCGAGCCCTTCTGGCAGTTGGTCGTGCCGGAAGCGCAATTTGTGTCCGCTCCTGATTGGCTATCGGCGGGCTGCTGCGTCTGAGCCATCGCCGTCCCGCAGCCTAGCCCGATCGCCAGCATGCTGGTAATGAGAACATGTTTCATAGGAAATCTCCTTCGGAGAGTTCGTCCCTTCAAGGAGTAAAACTTCGGCCAAAAAAGATTGTTCCGAACTGGCTGCGTTAATGCACCACTCCCGATTGGGTCCCGAGATCGATCTTAACGGTCTTACTTCACGCCGATGCCGGCGGTGAGGCCGCCATCTATCTTGTAGTCGGCGCCTGTGCAGAAGCCGGCCTTCGACGAGCACAGGAAAGCGATGAGTTCCGCCACTTCCTCCGGTTCGCCGATGCGGCCGAGCGGATGGGCCGCGCCGAAGCGCCTGTAGGCCTCTTCCACGTCGGCATCGCTGCCGCCGTCGCCACGCGCGGCCTTTTCGAGGATCGGTGTGCGGATCGAGCCCGGGCTGACCGAATTGACCCTTATGCCGGACGCGGCATAGTCGAGTGCCAGCGAACGCGTCAGCGTATGAATGGCGCCCTTGGTCGTGGCATAGGCGGCAACGTTCTGCTGGCAGGCGAAGCCCTGCACCGAAGCGACGTTGACGATGGCGCCGCCGCCACGCTTGATCATTTCCGGGATGCCGAAATGGGCGGTCAGATAGATCGAGCCGACATTGATCGTCATAGCCCGGTTCCACGTTTCCCAGTCGGTTGTCGTCGCCGTTCCGTAGGGATGCACCGCCGCCGAATTGACGATGACGTCTATGCCGCCGAATTTCGCCACGCCGGCCACGACCGCGTCGCGAACCTGCTCGGAAACGGAGACGTCAACCGTTTGCACCAGCGCATCGGCTCCGGACTTGGCGAGGCTTTCCTGCATGGCGGCGTTGGCCGCGCTGTCGATCCCGCAGGCGACGATCGCGGCGCCCCCAGCCGCCAGGCGTTTGGCGGCTGCCAGGCCGATACCGGTCGTTCCTGTCACCAATGCCACCTTGCCGTCAAAATCCTTCATCGCGGAAGCTCCTTCATTGCTATCGAAACCGGCTCTCAGTTTGACACTCATCGTGGTCAAACAATAGGTTGCCCGTCTCTCGCAGAAAGGAAGTGGCCATGGAACAGTGTTGGCGTTGGTACGGTCCCGATGATCCGGTGACGCTTGAACATGTCAAACAGGCTGGCGCCACCGGCGTGGTTTCAGCGCTTCACCATATCTATGATGGCAGGGCCTGGCCTGAGGCCGATGTGCTCGAACGCAAGCGCATCATCGAGGCGGCTGGGTTGACCTGGTCGGTCGTCGAGAGCATTCCGGTTCACAATTCCTTCAAGATCGGCGCGCCGGAGCGCGAGCGCTATGCCGGCTATTATCGCGACAGCATCCGCGCTCTCGCGAAGGCCGGCATCCAGACGATCTGCTATAATTTCATGCCTGTGGTCGACTGGACTCGCACCGACCTGGCCTACCGGCTGCCGACGACCGGTTATGCCTTGCGCTTCGACGCCATCGACTTCGCTGCCTATGATCTCTTTGTCTTGCAGCGCAAGAACGGCGCGGCAAGCTATACGCCGTCACGTATTGCTCAGGCCGAGGAGCGCCTGAAGGCGCTGACACCGGAGCAGATCGGCCAGATCGAGCGCAATCTGATCGCCGGCCTGCCGGCTACGGAGCGTAGCTATAACAGGGACAGTTTCCGCGAGGCGCTGGCGGAATACGACGCGATTGGGCCTAAGGAACTGCGCGACAATCTTGCCTGGTTCCTGCGCGAGATCATCCCGGCGGCCGAAGAGGCGGGTGTGCGTATGTGCATCCACCCGGACGATCCGCCCTTCTCGCTTTATGGCCTGCCGCGCGTCGTTTCGACGGCCGAGGATGCGCGTTTCATCCTCGAGACGGTCGACAGCCCGGCCAATGGTTTGACGTTCTGCACCGGCTCTTACGGTACGCGCGCCGACAACGACATTGTCGCCATGGTCAAGGAATTCGCCGACCGCATCCATTTCGTCCATCTGCGCAACATCACCATCGAGGAGGACGGTTCGTTCTACGAGGCCGAGCATCTCGAGGGGGGCACCGACATGGCGCATGTCATCCTCGCTTTGATGCAGGAAGAGAAGCGCCGTCGCGGAGAAGGCCGAGCCGACTGGCAAATTCCGATGCGGCCCGATCATGGCCATCTGCTTGCCGACGACATCGGCAAGAAGAAGATCAACCCCGGCTATTCGCTCATCGGCCGGCTGAAAGGCCTCGCGGAACTGCGCGGCATCATGCGTGCGGTGGAGCGGTTCGGGCTGGCCTGAAGTCATCGGGCGGCAAGCTATCGTTTGCGATCTTTCGCCGGAATGTCGCGACAGGTCTGAGCGAGCGCTTCGCTTCGTCCGGCATTCGCGTGCCCTAGCCACCCGATTGTCGATGAAGCCAGGGCTGCCCTACGACGAGAAGCGGCCTCGACGGGTGGTCAACAATTTCATCGAGCTGGCACGCAAATTTTCGAGGCCGGTCGTGTAGTGCTCGTCGGCGCACTTCACGCTTGGCCAGTGTCCGACGAAAGCGGGCGACTTTCGCGCCACTGGGACCAGCCATCGGCGCGGGGCACGCTTATGAGAAAAGGACAGTCCTTTGACGATCTTCCCTTTCACCGAAGCCAGTCCGATCCAGTTCCAGGCGCCGCTGCCGAAGACGTCGGATGTGGTCATTGTCGGCGGTGGCATCATCGGCGTGACCGCGGCCTTGTTCCTGGCCCGTCGCAACATACCGGTGACCTTGCTGGAGAAGGGACGCATCGCCGCGGAGCAGTCCTCGCGCAACTGGGGCTGGATTCGCCAGCAGGGCCGCGACGCGGACGAATTGCCCATCGTCATCGAAGCGCAGCGTCTCTGGCGCCAACTGGCCGAGGAGTGCGGCGAGGACATAGGCTTGACGCAGACGGGCGTGACCTATCTTGCGCGGACCGACAAGGAGATGGCCGGCTTCGCCAAGTTCCTGAAGATCGCCGAGGCCCATGGCGTCGACACGCGCCTCCTCGACCAGGGCGAGACCGCCAAGCTGATCCCGGCCATGTCACGCCCCTTCAAGGGCGCCATGACCACGCCGTCGGACATGCGTGCCGAGCCCTGGGTCGCCGTGCCGGCGCTTGCCCGCCTGGCCGCTCGCCAGGGTGTCACAATCATCGAGAACTGTGCGGCACGCATGCTCGACATCTCCGCAGGGCGTATCAGTGGTGTCTGGACCGAACGAGGCCGCATCGCCACCTCGAACGTGCTTGTCGCCAGCGGTGCCTGGACGTCGCTGTTCCTGCGCGCGCATGGCGTCTCGATCCCGCAGCTCAGTGTCCGCACGACCGTCGCGGCGACCGCGCCTATGCCGGAAATCCATGCCGGCGCCGCCGCGGACGAACGCATCGCCTTCCGGCGTAGAAAGGACGGCGGGTACACGCTCGCGGCGGGAGGCAGCCACCTGCTCTATGTCGGGCCGGATGCATTGCGTCACGCACCGAAATACCTGCCTGCCCTGAAGGCAAATCCTTTCGGCACGCGCTACCTGCCGGCGGCGCCGCGCGCATATCCGGACAGCTGGTCCACCCCGCGCAAATGGGATGCCGACAAGGAAAGCCCGTTCGAACGCATGCGCGTTCTCAATCCTGCCCCGGAACCCAGGGCCCTTCGCGCCATCGATCATGGGTTCAAGGCGCTTTTTCCGCAATTCGAGGCGGTGCCGCTCAGGGCAAGCTGGGCCGGCATGATCGATGCGATGCCGGATGTCGTGCCTGTGGTCGATCGCGCCGCAACGGTCGATGGCCTCGTCATCGCCACTGGGATGAGCGGCCATGGCTTCGGCATAGGGCCTGGCATGGGCCGCGTCCTGTCCGACTTGATCCAGGGCAACGAGACTGGGCACAACCTTCACAGGTTCCGTCAATCCCGGTTCAGCGACGGCAGCCCTATCCGGATGGGACCATCGCTTTAGGCGAAATTGCCCTGACGCCGGTTGGGGCGGCAGGTCAGGTCGGGCGACCTGATTGTGAGCTTTCGGGAGGTTGTACATTCGGATCGGACCATCCCCATCACGCGAGCGCCGCGCTGATGGCGAGAAGCGCGGCTTGCCGACCTGCGCCGTGGTCGCGGCGTCACCTCCGCACCGGCTGAGATGCCTCCGTCTCGTGCGCCGGCAGCGCCGCCGCCAGCCGGTCCGCCCATTCCTTGATGCCCGACCGTGTCGACAACAAGTCCTGCCTGATCTCGACAAGGACGGCGGGGATGCCGCGATCATCGCCATGGATGGGTACGGCGTAGTCGGCATCGCGGCTGATCACATAGGGTACGTTGGCCGCGACGTTGAGTGCGGCGTCGGTGCGCAGGCCCGAAAGGATCGCCGCTGCGAGATCGGCTGCATGACCATGCAGCACACCCGCATGCCAAGGCCTGGCGACACCCAGGAACACCGGTGTGAAGGAATGGATCGTCACGATCCGCGTCGGCCGGCCCTCGGCCACACGGCGATCGAGGTGCGCGGCCACCCGCTCATGGAACGGCGAAAACATGATTTCCGCGCGCCGGTCTCGTTCCGCTCCGTCGACGCCGGCATTGCCGGGAATGTCAGTGTCTTCCGACAGCACCGGAATGCTGCCCAGGCTGCCCAGTGGCCGGTTGAGATCGATCAGCAGTCGGGAATAGCCGCTGAGAAAGGCCGCTGCATCAAGCCGTGCCGATAACAGGCGCGTCACCTCCGCGGCGCCGATGTCCCAAGCGATGTGGCGCTGCAGATGGCTGGCATCGAGCCCGAGCCGGCGGTACTCCGCCGGCATATGGTTGGACGCATGCTCGCACAGCAGCACGATCTCGCAACGGCCATGCTCGTTGAGCACCTCGACGGCTTCGGGCCAATCTTCTTGGGGGCGCGAGCTTTTTTCGGCCTGCGCAGTCATCAATAAAGCGTCCGGTAGAGATCGCAGATGGCAGCCGGATCAAGGCCTGCCAGGCGCTCGGCTTCATGCTGCTTCAACCCGACGAAGGTCTCGATGAAGATCGGGGCGAACCATCCCGTAACGGTCTTGTCGGCCAGGAGCGCATCCAGTGCCGCCGGCAAGGTCTCGGGAAGCCGCACCAGACCGAGTTCCGCCCGTTCCGTCTCGCTCATCAGCGTCGGGTCGCCAGTGACCAGCGGCGGTGATGGCAAGTCCGCCTTCAGCCCCTCCAGCCCGGCGCGGATGATCGCCGCCAGCGACAGATAGGGATTGCCGGTTGCGTCGGCCGCCCGATACTCGACATTGTACTGCCGTGCCGGATCGCGTCCGCCGATCGTCACCGTCGGACAAATGCGGAGCGACGCCTCGCGGTCGCGGTCGGCGAGCCAGGTGTAGGACGAACTCCAACTGTGCGGCTTAAGGCGATAGAAGGACGACACGCTCGACGCCGTCATGGCGGTCATGGCGGGCAGATGGCGCAGCACGCCGGCGCAGAAGGCGCCAGCCTTGGCGGACAGGCCGCCGGGACGCGCCGGATCGTAAGTTGCCGGCTTGCCGGCTTCGTCGACGAAGCTGAAATGGATGTGCACGCCGTTGCCGACGGCATCCGGGGCGACCTTGGGCGCGAAGCTCGCGCGCCAGCCGGCATTGCGTGCCACTTCGCGCGTGATTTCGCGGATGGCGACGGCGCGATCTGCTGCCGTGAGCGCATCGGCCGGCTCGTGCGTCACTTCGAATTGCTCACTGCCGAATTCGGCGATGACCACTTCGGGGCCGACACCTGCCTCTTCGAGTGCCGCCATCAGATTGGGGGCGAACGGGTCGGTGCGGCGCAGGGCGGCAAAGGACATCGAATGTGCCGGCGCGAAGCTGCCGCCGGCAATGTTGAATTCGTGCTCGAAGGCGGCGATGACGGAAAGGCCGGTGGCCGCCTTCAATTCCGCCAGCGCATCCCGGAGCATGGTCCGCGTGCAGCCGAGCCACGGGCTGCCATCGAGCTCGACGATGTCGCCGGCCACCATGTCGAAGGGCGTCGCCGATCCCGTCCGCTCGGTGCGGAAGCGCGCCTTGATATCCGGGATCAGCCGAAGGTCGCCGGACGAGCCCCAGGGATTGGGATCGACGATCGAATTGAACGGCGTCATCGACAGATTGGCCTGCAGCCAGCCGACCCCTGTCGCGGCGGTCTTTTGCAATCTGCTTTCGAGCACGAAGCGGCCCCGCGTAATGGCGGAGAGATCCGTGGTGACGACGGCGACGAGAGGCTCGACGGCAGATGTCATGCCTTTTTTCCCAGAGCGTTGAAGCGGTCGACGACGGTGTCGGTGTCCGTGACCCAGCAATAGCCGCCAAAGGCCTTCAGCGCGATGTCGTGGCGCTCCTGGGTAATGGTGGCGCAGGCATCCGATACGCAGGTGACGAGATAGCCGCGGTCGGCGCCGTCGCGCACCGTCATGTCGACGCACTGGTCGGTCAGCACGCCGACCACGACGAGATAGCGGATGCCAAGGTTTTTCAGCAGGTAGTCGACATTGGTCGAGTTGAAGATGCCCGACGAGGTTTTCGGCAGCATGATCTCGTCGCCGACCGGCGCCAGCGATGGCACTGGCAGGCCTTCGGGGAGGCTGGGCGCAACATGGATCGGCGTCAGCTTGTGGTCAAGCGAGCGGTCGCGGCCGTCTTCGGTCAGGCTCTGGATGATGGTGTGCAGCACTTCGACGCCATTGGCCCTCGCCGCCGCCAGCAGGCGCTCCTGGTTGGGGATCGTCTGCGAGCATGTCTGCCGGTAGAAATAATGATCGGGTCCGCGTTCTGGATGCGAAGGATCGGCACCCGGCTCCAGCCAGATGCGTTGCATGTCGACCAGCAGCAGCGCTGTCTCGCCGGTACGAAAAGCTTCGTCTCGCTTGGGTAGGGCTTGGGTCATGCCTTCTCGTCCTGCTTTGCTGCTTTGGGTCCAGGTATCTTGCGCGGTCCTGATGTCTTGCGCATGCCGCTCCCTTCCGCATCGCTGTCGAGCGTCACCGCATTGGCGTGCCGCACTTTCTCGATCCTCTCGATGCGAGCCCGAGCGTCATCGCCCAGCGTCGAAACGATCTGGGCCGTCAGCGCCTCCATCTGTGCGATCGCCGGCGCCAGCGTGTCATAGGGCGAGGCGACTTCGAGCGGGCTGACGATCGTGACTTCGGCAAGATCCGATATCGGTGACAGCCATTGGTCGGTGAACAGAAGAATGCGTACATCGAGCGCGGCGGCTTGGCGCGCATAGGCCATCACGTCGAACTGGTAGCGGCGATAGTCGAAGACGACGAGCACGTCGCGACGACCGAGGTCGGCCAGCGTGTCGAACGACTGCGGAGAGAGCACGCCGAGATCGCGGACCCCGGTGCGGAACTGCACGAGATATCCAGCCAGCATCCCGGCGATGTGGCGGCTGAACCGGCCGCCGACCAACAAGATTTCGCCCTTGGCCTCCATCAAAAGGCGGGCGGCACGCTCGTAGGTCTGGACCGGTGTCGCCGCGGTGGCTTTCTGCAGGGCCGTGGTAACGGAATCGAGATAGGCAAGCACCGCGCTGTCACTGGAACCGCTTTGCCGCTTGGTCTCCATCATCAACAGCGGCGAATGCAGCCTGGCCTCGACCTCGGCGAGCAGCTTTGCCTGAAAGTCCGGGAACCCTTCATAGCCGAGCTTGACGACCAGCCGGACAACGGTGGGATCGCTGACGCCGGCGCGTCGCGCAAGCGACGATGCGGTACCGAGGCCCGAGGTCGGATAGTCCGTCAGCAGCAGCCTGACGATCTTTTCTTCCGACGGCGTCAGCGCCAGATCCCCGCGCATCAAAACATCGCGTATCGCCATAGGCCTCCCCTGAAATATATACTGTGTCGAGTCTATTTCAGATATTTTAATTATGGTCAATAATGAAGAGGTATTGACATACTTTCCGAGACTGCCGACGATGATGAAGGCGTACAACCCGCATCGCCAGGGCTGACTGGTGTACCGGCAAGGAACAAATGATACCCAATCTCAACATCGTGCCGTTCGTCAGCGTCGACAATATGATGAAGCTCGTGCTCAGGATCGGCGTCGAGCGGTTCCTGGTTGAGCTCGCCGGCTATATCGAGGACGACTTCCGCCGCTGGGAGCTCTTCGACAAGACCCCGCGCGTCGCTTCGCACAGCGCCGAGGGCGTTATCGAGCTGATGCCGACCAGCGACGGCGAGGTCTATGGTTTCAAATATGTCAATGGTCATCCCAAGAACATGCGCGAGGGCCGCCAGACCGTGACTGCCTTCGGCATGCTGGCCGACGTCCACAACGGCTATCCCGTGTTGCTGTCCGAGATGACCATTCTGACCGCACTGCGCACGGCGGCCATGTCGGCCCTTGCCGCGAAGCACTTGGCGCCGGCCGAGTCCTGCTGCATGGCGCTGATAGGCAACGGCGCCCAGGCTGAGTTCCAGGCGCTGGCCTTCAAGGCACTGCTCGGCGTCGACAGGCTGCGGCTTTACGACATCGACCGTTCGGCAACACAGAAATGCATTCGCAATCTCGCCGGCCTCGGCTTCGACATGACGGCCTGCACGAGCGCGCAGGAAGCGGTTGAGGGTGCGGACATCATCACCACCGTCACCGCCGACAAGCAGTACGCCACCATCCTGACCGACAACATGATCGGCTCGGGCGTACATATCAACGCCGTTGGCGGCGACTGCCCCGGCAAGACCGAACTGCACCGCGACATCCTGCTGCGCTCCGACATTTTCGTCGAATACCCGCCGCAGACCCGCATCGAAGGCGAGATCCAGCAGCTCGCGCCGGATCATCGGGTGACTGAGCTGTGGCAGGTGGTCACCGGCGCCGTTCAGGGCCGGCGCGACGCCGGCCAGATCACGCTGTTCGATTCGGTGGGTTTCGCTATCGAGGACTTTTCGGCGTTGCGCTATGTCAGGGATCAACTGAGGTCGACCGGCCTGTACCAGGAGCTCGATATGCTCGCCGACCCCGACGAGCCACGCGACCTGTTCGGCATGCTGCTCAGGGCAGCCCAATAGCGTGGAGGTCGCGCGCCTGCTGGCGGTCCGTATCTGCGCGAATGATCGCGGTCATTGTCAGCTTGCCGGCGCGCGCGCAAAAATTGTTCATCGCGGCGGTCTCGAAGGGCCGATCGTTTCTTTCTTGGCAATCTGGAGTCGATGACACTTGCAGGCATTGCTGGCGGGTGTGACCGCCGAAAAGTGCACGCCTGTCCAACAGTCCCGGTTTGCGGACGGTAACATCCGCACAAAGCCGGGAAAGGAGCCTGATATGCCCAGAATAGTACCCGTGCTCGACTTGAGCCGCTTTGAACAAGGCGCGTCGGAACGCCGGACATTTCTGGCGGATCTGCGTTCCGCGTCGCGCGACATCGGCTTTTTCTACCTGGCCGGACATGGCATCTCGTGGGCGGAAATCAGTGAAGTGCTCACCGCGTCGCGCCGCTTCTTTGCCTTGGCCGAGGCCGACAAGCTCGCGATCGAAATGGTGAAATCCCCGCAGTTCCGTGGCTATACCCGCGCCGGCGGCGAGCTGACCAAGGGCAAGGCCGATTGGCGCGAACAGCTCGACATCGGCGTCGAGCGTCAGCCCATAGCGCAAGGGCCAGGAATTCTCGCCTGGACGCGGCTGCAGGGGCCGAACCAGTGGCCCGCTGCGTTGCCGGAACTCAAACCCGCCCTGCTGGCATGGCAGGCCAAGGCAACAGCAGTGGCCATCAGGCTGTTGAAAGCCTTCGCGCTGTCGCTCGATCAACCCGAGGACGCTTTCGACCCGATCTACCGCGAGCAGCCAAACCACCGCATGAAAATCGTGCGCTATCCCGGCCGAGAGGCGACCGGCGATGACCAGGGTGTCGGCGCGCACAAGGATGGCGGTTTCCTGACGTTGTTGCTTCAGGATGACAATAAGGGGCTGCAGGTCGACTATGACGGAAGCTGGGTGGATGTGGACCCCATTCCCGGTACGCTCGTCGTCAACATCGGCGAACTGCTCGAACTGGCCTCAAACGGCTATTTGCGGGCGACCGTGCATCGTGTCGTGACGCCGGCGGCCGGCATTGAACGCATTTCGGTGCCGTTCTTCTTCAGCGCCAGGCTCGATGCGACGATACCGCTGCTTAGCCTTTCCGAGGATCTGGCGGCGCAGGCGCGCGGGCCGGCCAGCGATCCGGACAATCCGCTGTTTCGCGATGTCGGAACCAATGTGCTGAAAAGCCGGCTGCGCTCGCATCCCGACGTCGCTCGGCGCCACTATGTGGATCTGCTCGAGCCGGAAAGCCGGGCCGGCTGAGTCTTAGACGAGAAAGAACGGGATTTTTGCCATCCCGACCGATTCTTAGAAAATCATTCGTCGTATTCGTCGGGGAATCGGCTCAAAAAGGAAAAACCGTTCGGTGTTTTCCTCCCATTTCACCGAGCGGTGTTCCCCTCTGAAGGTTATGACCTTCTTTTTTGGCCGGGCCGTTTGGCGCCCGGCCATTTTTCTTTCCGCCTTGCGTGTTGCCGGTGCGGAGCCGATCCGGCAGAGTTCAACATCCGCCGGCGGTTGCAATCACTGGAAGAGGAGAGGATCTCATGACATCCAACGTCGCCGTGATTGCCGGGGCGGGCTCCGGATTGAGCGCCTCGCTCGCGCGTCTTCTCGCCAGGGAAGGGTTCCATGTCGTCCTGGCCGCCCGAAACATCGAGAAGCTCGATGCCTTGCAAGCGCAAACCGGCGCGCAAGCCGTGGCGACGGATGTCTCGGATCCGGCATCGGTCGAGCATCTGTTCGATATCGCGGACAAGGCTGGCCCGCTTTCCCTCGTGATTTTCAACGCCGGTGGCCGCGCTCGCGGTCCAATAGCCGAACTCGATCCCGAGGCTGTCCGACAGGCTTTGCTGATCGGGGCCTATGGCGGGTTCCTGGTAGCTCAGCAAGCGGCCCGCCGGCTGATCGCTCAAGGGGCGGGGTCGATCCTCTTCACCGGAGCGACAGCAAGTGTGAAGGGGTTCGCCGGCTCCGCCGGCTTTGCGATGCCCAAATTCGGATTGCGCGGGCTGGCGCAATCCATGGCCCGCGAACTGGCGCCCAAGAACATCCACGTTGCGCATTTCATCATCGACGGCGCCATTGCTTCGGCCGCTTCCGGACAGGAGCCCGGGCCGCAGGATCGCCGGCTGTCTCCGGATGCGATCGCAGAGGCCTATCTCGCCATCCACCGCCAGCACCGCAGCGCCTGGACCTGGGAAATGGAACTCAGGCCGTGGGTTGAAAATTTCTGACTGGATCAGCGATCCATGCGACTTTTGCATGGCTCGTCTGCACGGGCCTTGAGGAGAGTCGACATCGGATGTGGATGTCACTATATAGCGGCGGCTTCGCGGGCTCACGCCTTGAAGCGCAACGTCATAGGCGGCTGTAGCGACAGCCAGTGAGATTAAGAAACGGACTGGAAGCCGTAAAAGGTAGAAGCAATTGCTCGGAGCGGGAAGACCCCGCCAACGGTACAGTCCTTCAGAATCAGAAAATGTTCTTCACCCCTCGATTTCCTTCGGCTCTGTGGACCCTGGACGGCTTCGGCTTGCCGGCTGGCCGCGACTCGGCTCGAATGGGAACATGCATCCTTCGCGGGATGCCGACGCTTATGATTACCAACCGGCTTTGCCGCCAGGGAACAGCAGTATGAGTGAACACGCGATCGAGTTCTTGCGGGGATGGATCGGCGAAAAGGTCCATTGCCAGTCCCACGCCAGGATCGAGAAGCAGGCCGAGACGTTGGCCCGCGAATGCGCCGCCAAGGCGGCCGAGGTCGGCATACCGCTGGAGGACATCCAGGAGGAAGTCGGCGACATCCAGGAATTGATCGCTTCCCGGCTCGAGGAAGCGGCCGAGGCCGACGAAAACCAGCAGGCCTCAAGCAAAGCCGCGGAATAACTGCGGGTCAAACCTGTTCGAAACGCGCGGGCTTCGGCCCGCGTTTTCGTCTCAGCCATTCCTCTCAGCCAAACTTTTCTTCCAGCCAGGCCTTTGGCAGCGCCGGCACGAAATTGCCGTCGCGCCCGGTCATGTCGTCATTGGCGATAAGAGCGTTGAGGATGGATTCCTCCACCGTCTGGATCACCGCATCGAAGAACGGGTCGATGTCTGTATCGGGGATGAAATCGGCGCTGGCGATGCGGCCGGACAGCCCCAGCGCCGCGGCGGGATTGGCCGTCGAGAAGGCGAGGAAGATATCGCCCGAACTGTGATAGCCGAAGCCGCCCGTCAAGGCGACGCCGAGCGGCACACGGCGCGCCAATCGCTTCATCTGATGCGGCAGGAAAGGCGCGTCGGTCGCGACGACGGCGATAATTGAGCCCTTTTCCGCGCGCGACGTGGCTTCGCGGATCGCCGGTTCGGTGAGTTCGGGCTCGGCGCGCAGGCCGCGAATGGTGAAATTATGCCGCTTGCCGAAATTCGACTGCACGAAGGCGCCGACCGTGTAGGTGCGCCCCTGCCATGCGACGATGCGCGAGGCCGTGCCGGACCCTGCCTTGAAGCCGAAGGTGATCATGCCGGTGCCGCCGCCGACGCTGCCTTCCTCGACCGGTCCGCCGGCGGCGCCGTCAAGGGCGTCGGCGACGTGCTCCGACGTTAGATGGTGGCCGTTGATGTCGTTGAGAAGTCCGTCATAAGTCTCCGCCGCCACCGGCAGCCCCCGGTTCATCCAGCGCAGCGTGCCGTCACGCGAAACACCGCAGGAATGCGTGTTGGTGATGGTGATCGGGAAGTTGAAGGCGCCGGTTTCCTCGATGATGTGCGAGCCGGTCATCTCGCCATTGCCGTTCTGGCTGAAAATGCCGGCGAAGACCGGGGTGGCCAATTCGGAGCGCGGCCTCGGCAGGATTGCGGTCACGCCGGTGCGCACCGGCCCCTTGCCGACGATAAGCGGACCATCGCCCGATATCAGCGTCGCATAGCCTACAGCGACGCCGGGCACGTCGGTGATCGCGTTGAACGGCCCTGGCGTTCCGTCGAAGCCGATAGTGAAGCTTCGCGCGCGCGGCTTGCCGGACGGCGTTGCCAGGTGGTGCGGATTGTCGATCATGCTCTTAGAACAAGGATCCCTGATTGCCGGGTTCTTTTGCCTTTGCCGCCGGTCTGGCCACGGGCTTTGGCCGCGCCGCGCCACTGGTTGCCACCGCATCCGCCGTGCCATCGGCGAACTCCAGCGACAGCGCCATCCCCGACGCCACCTCGGCGGCCTGCTTGATGACCGCGCCGTCGGCATCCTTCACCAGCGCGAAGCCGCGCGCCAGGACGGCCTTGTGCGAAAGCGTCGCCATCAGCCGGTCGGCCTGGACGATGCGGCCGCGCAACCGCTCCAGCCTGAGCAGCATTGCCTGGCCGCCGCGTCTCGTCAAAGCCGTCAGAAGATCCCTCTGCACACGTTGGCGCCGGGCTGCCGGCTCGATCGTGATGCGGCCCTGCAGCAAAGCCAATTGCTGCCTGTGCCGCTGCAGCGATGCCTTGGCGCATTTTGGCAACTGATCCGCGGCACGATTGAGCTCCGCGCGCCGGCTTCTGGCCAGAGTGCGCAGCGCCCCTTGCGCCCGCAAAAGGCTACGGTCGTTGGTGCGCCGCGCTTCGGCAATCCGCTGCGACAGCATTGCCGGCGTCAATTTTACAGCGAAGAATCGCGCCCGCTTGCGCTCGGTGGAAACCATCAGGCCACGACCGAGCCTAGATGTCGCCTCGTCCAGGCGCCGGCGCGGCAGCGCCAGCAATTGATCGGGCGAGGGCAGCGCACGCGCCGCCGCACGGGCTGCCTGCCGCTTGCGTTCGAAATTGCGCAAGACGGCGGCCTTGAGCCGCGCGCCGAGGCTGGCCAGCGTCGCTTCGAGGTCAGCCTTCACTGGCACGGCGATTTCGGCCGCGCCCGTCGGTGTCGGCGCCCGCACATCCGCGACAAGGTCGATCAGCGTCCAGTCGGTTTCGTGGCCGACAGCCGAAATCACCGGAATGCCCGAGGCAGCGACCGCGCGGGCGAGTGCCTCGTCGTTGAAGCCCCACAGATCTTCCAGGCTGCCGCCGCCGCGCGCCACGATCAGCAGATCGGGGCGCTGAATGGGGCTGTCCCATGCCAGCGCGTTAAAACCGGTGACGGCATTGGTCACTTCCGCACTCGCCGTGTCACCTTGAACCCGCACGGGCCAGACCAGCACATGCAGTGGAAAGCGGTCCTTGATGCGATGGATGATGTCGCGGATGACCGAGCCGGTCGGCGAGGTGACCACGCCGATGACGCGTGGCATGAACGGCAGCCGGCGTTTGCGCACCGCATCGAAAAGGCCCTCCGCCTGCAGCCGGCGTTTGCGTTCCTCCAGCAGCGCCATCAGCGTCCCGGCGCCGGCCGGCTCGAGATTGTCGATGACGATCTGGTAATTGGACTTGCCGGGATAGGTGGTGAGCTTGCCGGTGGCGATCACCTCCATCCCTTCCTCGGGACGAAATTTCAGCCGGCTCATCGTGCCTTTCCAGACCACGGCGTCGAGCCGCGCACGGTCGTCCTTGAGCGCGAAATAAGCATGGCCGGAGGAATGCGGCCCACGATAACCTGAGATTTCGCCGCGCACCCGCACATTGCCGAAGACGTCCTCGACCGTGCGCTTCAGCGCGCCTGATATTTCGCTCACCGTGTATTCGGTGGCGTTGGTGCGTGATTCGGATGCTGCTTCGCTCATCGGTCGATTGGGGGCCGGTTGGACGCCGACGTCAAGGCGGCCGTGTCAGGCCCGATAGTCATGACCCGCTTTTTACCAGCCCGGCAGGATCTGGTTCGGCTTGCTTCGCTTCATCTTGGCAAAGGCGAGGGCCGCGAAATCGAACGTCCCCGTCTCCTCGCCGAGCGGCACGGAGATGTTGTCCAGGCTTTCCGAGATGTGGCGGGCAAGCGCATCGACGATCTCCGGCCGCGAGGTCTGGCCGCGCATGATGCCGATGCGGCAGTCGGGCAGGGCGCCGAAGCCGTCCGCCTCGCCCAGCACCCGCATGCCGGGCCTGAGCGCGCATTCCGGCAGCACCGAGATCGCCAGCCCCGACAGCACGGCGGCGGTGATCACGGTCGCTGAGAAACTGGTGAACAGGATGCGGTAGTCGCGGTTCTGCTGGTCCAACACGTCGACCGCGGCGCGCCTCCAGATGCAGTTCGGCCGGCCGAAGGCCATCGGCAGCGTCTCCTGTTCATGTGTCGCATGGTTGGCCGAGGAGACCCAGAGCAGCGGTTCACGCCGCACCACCTCCGACTGGCCGCGCACATCATTGTGCGTCACCAGCGCCAGGTCGAGATTGCCGCGCTTGATGTGCTCGACCAGCCCCGGCGTCGGTTCGCAGATGACGGTCAGTTCGACGCGCGGATTGGAGCGCGTGAACCGTGCCATGATCTCGGGCAGGAAACGGTCCGCATAATCGTCAGGCGTGCCGATGCGGATCGTGCCTTCGAGCCGCTGGTCGTCGAAGGAGGCGAGCGTTTCGCGGTTGAGATAGAGCAATCGCCTTGCGTAGGAGAGCAGTTTGTCGCCTTCCTCCGTCAGCCTGTTCGAGCGCCCCTCCTTCTCGAACAGCGGCTTGCCGATCCGCTCCTCCAGCCGGCGCATCTGCATCGACACCGCCGACTGGGTGCGGTGCACTTCTTCCGCAGCGCGGGTGAAGCTGCCGGTATCGGCAATCGAGATGAAGGTCTGCAATTGATCGAGATCGAGCGGCGCTTTCATCGGTCCAATCCATCACTGCTGTTGATATTAAAGATTAGAAACATTCGTTGGATTAATCAATCGGTCGATGGCAAATTGGCATTGTCCAAATGAAAGCCATGCATGTCGCCCAAAAGTGGACACCGGTTTTGAGACGACGACATGCATCTCTAGAATTGTATTTGAGACCGGAACGGCCGCTGTCGCCAGCGCCGATCGTCGGGTTTCGTCCGTTCGAGTCTGAAGGAGACCGACATGACCACGATCGATTTCGCCACCGAGACCTCGCGCATCACCTCGCGTCCGGCTGTTGCGACGCGCGTGGCCAACATTGTCTCCAACACCTACCGCGCCTGGAAAAACCGCCGCGCCTTCTACCGCCTTGGCGAGATGTCGGATGCAGAACTCGCCGATATCGGCCTCACGCGCGCCGACCTGCATGTCGCAATCGACGTGTCGTTTGGCCGTGACCCGACGGCAATCCTGCGTGAGATCGCCAGCGATCGCGTGGAAACGATCGAGGAAATCGCCCGCAAGGTGGCCTGATTGGTTCAGCTTCGGTTGCGTTGAACCCTTTCACGGTTCAGCGCGACCAAGGTTCTGCAGGCTCCCCACTCCCTGCCGGTTCCCCGCCGGCCTGCCTGCACGCTGCCCGGTCCTCCCAAGGACCGGGCTTTTCCTTTAAGGTTTACCGAAGGCCGGGCGACTACCGCCGGTCCATGTCCCGCTTGAACTGGTCGAAGATCGTTTCCACGCCCTTCTGGTATTCGTCGCGCTGCTGGGCTCCGGTCTGGAACATCTTGCCGAAAATGTCGTCGAACGGGTTCCGTGGCCGTCCGCTCGGATTGGCTTGGGGCTGTGGTGCCTGGCGCTGCTGCGGTTGCGGCGCTTGAGGTTGCGGCGCCGGCTGCCCGCCGGGCATCCCGAGGCCGCCGCCTCCACCTTGCCGCAGCATCTCCTCGAAGATTTTCCCTAGCGGGTTGTCGCCGTAGGGGCTCTGTGTCTGCTGGGGCTGGGGCCGGCTTTGTGGTTGCTGCGGCGCGCCGCCACCGAACATGTCCTGCAGCACCTTGCCGAGCGGATTGTCGCCATAGGGATTGGGTGCTGGCTGCGGCTGGCTTTGCGGCTGCGGTGAGCCGCCGCCGAACATGTCCTGCAAGACCTTGCCGAGCGGGTTGTCCATGGGGTTCTGAGGCGGTGGCGCCTGGCGCTGTTGCGGCGCTGGCGCCTGCATGCCGCCTTGCCGCATCATCTGCTCAATGATCTCGCCCAGTGGATTGTTGCCGCCGCCGCCAAGACCAGCCGCTGCCTGCATCTGGTTTGTCGTCTGCTTGAACAGCCCGCCCATCACCATCGAGGCGATAGCAGGCAGCATCTGCTGCAAGATCTGCTGGCTGACGCCGCTCGCCTGCGCCGCCTGGCTGGCCACGGCGCGCGACAGGTCTTTCGAACCGAACAGATGTCCCAGAATGCCGTTGCCCTCGTTGACGCCTTGCGGCGAGAAGGCGCGCGTGGCGTCCTCGAAATATTTAGCGTGCTGGCCGCTTGCCATCGCTGTCATGAAGGCGCCGAGCCCATAGGGATCGGCGGTGTTGCGTTGCAACCCTTGTGAAAAGGCTGGCAGCAGTGCGGCGACCGCCGCCTGCGTCTGCTGCAGCGAAAGCCCGTATTGCTGGGCAAGCGCCTGCATGCCGTTGCCGTTCTGGGCCTGCGCCAGCATGTCGAACAAGGTAGGCATCGGCTTCTCCTCCGGGAAATCCTCGAAAGAGAGCCTAATTCGTTTCAGCGCCCGATTGAAGTTACTTTTGCCACCCGCCATGGCTCGCGGTTAATAGGCATACTCCATGAACACCGGCTCGATCGAGCCGCCCCAGCGCGTGTGGTAGGCCGACAGCATCTCCTCCGCACTGGTGGTGCCGCGCGCCACGACCTCGTCGAGCGTGTTGAGGAACGAGGTTTCGTCGTAGCCGTCACGGTTCTTCTTGCCGCGGTTCCTCAACCCCGTGCGCGAAATGGCCATGACGTCGCGGGCGACCTCGCGCAACGTCGTGTTGCGGAAGGGCGCGGCAATGCCGAGCTCCGGCACGGCGTTGCGCATGGCCAGGACTTCCTTGTAGGTCCAGCTCGACGTCAACGCCTCGGCCGCGTCGAGTGCCACCTCGTCGTAGAGCAGCCCGACCCAGAAGGCCGGCAGCGCGCAGATGCGCCGCCAGGGACCGCCATCGGCGCCGCGCATTTCAAGGAAACGCTTGAGCCGCACGTCCGGGAACAGCGTCGACAGATGGTTCGCCCAGTCGCCCATCGTCGGCAGCCCGTCCGGCACTTCATTGCGCGCGGCCCCGGCCATGAACTGGCGGAAGGTGATATGCGTCATGTCGTGATAACGGCCATCGCGAATGACGAAATACATCGGCACGTCGAGTGCCCATTCGACATAGTCGGCGAAACCGAAATCGGGCGAGAAGCAGAATTCGAGCAGGCCCGAGCGCTGGTTGTCGGTGTCGCGCCAGATGTCGCCGCGCCAGCTCTGCAGCCCGTTCGGCCGGCTGTCGGTGAAGGGCGAGTTGGCGAACAGTGCGGTCGACAGCGGCTGCAGCTTCAGCGACACCTGCATCTTGCGGCGCATGTCGGCCTCGCTCTCGAAGTCGAGGTTCACCTGGATCGTGCAGGTGCGGTACATCATGTCGAGGCCCTTGGTGCCGACCTTGGGCATGTAGCGCGTCATGATCTCATAGCGCGACTTCGGCATTTTCGGTGTCTCGGCCAACGACCATTTCGGGCTGCCGCCGAGGCCGAGGAAGCGGATGCCCATCGGCTCGGCGATCTCGCGCACCTGCGCCAGATGGGCGTTGCCCTCGCGGCAGGTCTGGTGGATCGTCTCCAGCGGCGCGCCGGAAAGCTCGAACTGGCCGCCGGGCTCGAGCGAAATTGCCCCCTGGCCCGTTGGTTCGACCAAGCCGATGATGCGGCCGTCATCCATGATCGGATCCCAGCCAAGCTTGTTCTGCATGCCTTCAAGGATGGCGCGGATGCCGCGCTCACCACCATAGGGCACCGGTGCGTTGCCATCGACATAGAACGGGAATTTCTCGTGCTCGGTGCCGATGCGCCATTTTTCGCGCGGCTTGTTGCCTTCGGCCAGGTGCTCGACAAGCTCGTCTATGCCTTCGATGGGCCGGAAATCGGTTGTGTCGCGCGCCATTCTCAAGCCCTCAAAGGCGGTTGGACCACCGCCGGCGCTAAATGGACGAAATGTCAGTAGCCGATCAAGCGAAAAATCCTGAGCCACAGGTCAAGAGGAATTGAAGGCCACGCCCAGCAAACACCTCTTGCAAGAGACAGAGCACTACCATTCGCCAATTGTTGCCTGCATCACCGCAAGCGCTGCCACGGCCGCCGTATCGGCACGCAGGATACGCGGCCCGAGCGGAATGGCGGTCACGAAGGGGAGCGCCCGCAGCATCTTGCGCTCCTCGTCGGAAAAGCCGCCCTCGGGCCCGACCAGCAGGGCGAGCTTCTTCTCCTTCACCGTCTGCAACGCAGGCAGTGGGTTGTTGGTCGAG
Source organism: Mesorhizobium sp. B2-4-13 (assembly GCF_006658535.1). Lineage (NCBI taxonomy): Bacteria > Pseudomonadati > Pseudomonadota > Alphaproteobacteria > Hyphomicrobiales > Phyllobacteriaceae > Mesorhizobium > Mesorhizobium sp. B2-4-13. Next base: position 163,069 of record NZ_VFVB01000003.1, read on the forward strand.
GCGTCCTCGTCGCAGAAGATCAACCGGCGTTCCTTGTCCCAGCCGGTCAGCAGGCGCTCGAATTTTTCCGCCTCGCGCACTTCTGGCACCGCCAGGATGCCGCATTGTTCGGCGGCCTCGACGACATTGGCGCGCAGGCGATCGATCGACGGCTTGGCCACCTGCGTGTGCTGGGTGATGACCGGCTGCAGGACGCCGGCGCCCATCTCGACCGCCTTCTGCACGAGATAATCCAGCCGGCCCTGCTTCAGCGGTGCGAAGCAATAGATCAGGTCAGGCAAAGGCGGCTGCGGCCTTTGCAGCGCCATTACTTTCAGCCGCACCGAGCGCTTCGATTTCGCTGATATCGCGGCCGACCACTCGCCGTCGCGGCCATTGAAGACAAGGATCTCGGCGCCTTCGGCGAGCCGCAGCACATGCAGGAGATAATGGCTCTGCTGCTGGCCGGGTTCGACCTCGATGTCCAGTCCGAGGTCGTCGGGCACGAACAGACGTTGCATCTTGTAGTTGGCGCGCATGGCCGAGGAATGGGCGAGGCGGCCGCCGGCGTCAAGCCTTGGCGGAGGGATGCCACACAGGCTGAAAGCCGTGACGCAGGATAGCAACCGTCGTTTCCGGGGTCAGCAGCACCAGCGTCTCGTCCTCGAACCGATCCAGGCTGGTAGGCGGGCCGTATCCGGCAAAAGACCATGGCAGCGCCTTGCCGTGGCACAAGGCGTAGGTGCTGCCGCCGGTTGCGATCATCGCGCCGTCGGGGAGGCGGGCAAGCGCGTCCATCGCGACGGCAGGCCGTTTGCCACCCGACGCCAACCGCTCCTTGTGCAGCCGTTTGTCCACCTGCGGCGCACGCGGCTCGGCAATGACGAAGGCTTGGCCGAAGCGGCTGACAAAATCCCTGGCTCGTTCGCGCTGGCAAAAGAAGCAGGGACGATGCCCGGCGGCGAGCGCCGTCACCTCGTCGAGGAAGAACAGTTCGGTCCAGCCGGCCTTGCCACCGGCCCGGTTGCGGCCCATCGGCTCGCGCCGCACATTGCGGAATTGGCACACGCAGATGATCCAGGCCTGAAGCGCCCAGCGCTTTTTCAGGAGCGTCTTTGTCGCGGGGTCGTGGATGATGCCGCGATTGCCGGTGAACAGGCCGCGCTCCGGCACGGCATGAATGGCGCCGAACGGATCGACCCGGTTCTGCAGTGGCATGGTTTTCTCCTAGGATACGCATCTTGGCTGCGATACTGGCGGCATGATATCGCTGGTTTCCTCGTTTTCATGTCAGCAGGGTTTGCCATGCGGGTGCTGGTGGTCCAGAACTTCGACAATACCGGCCTTGGCCAGGTTGGCGCGGCGCTCGCGGAAGCGGGTGCCGATCTCGATGTGCGCCTTCCCTACAAGGGTGATGCGCTGCCACGGGACGCAACCGGCCATGATGCCATGGTGGTGCTCGGCGGTGGCCAGAATGCACTGGACGACGAAGACTATCCCTATTTCCCGGCGCTGCTGGAACTGACCCGCGATTTTGCCGGCAAGGACCGCGCAGTGCTCGGCATCTGTCTCGGGGGTCAACTCGTCGCCCGCGCCTTTGGCGGCGAAAACCGCATTGGCGGCGCCAATGAATTCGGCTGGCGCGGCGTGTCGTTGACCCCGGATGCCAAGGCCGACCCAGTGCTGTCTGCACTGCCGGAAACATTCCCGATCTTCCAGTGGCATGACGATACATTCGAGCTGCCGGACGACGCCGTGCGGCTCGCCGGCAACGATGTCGCCGAAAACCAGGCGTTTCGGGTCGGCCGCGCCGTCTACGGCTTCCAGTTCCATTTCGAGGCCGACCGGCCGCTGGTGAAGGACTGGAGTTCCTCCTTCGCGCCGACCATTGCCGCGCGCCATCCCGACTGGGCCGGCGAGCTCGAGGACGAAATGGCCCGCAACGGCCCTGATGCCGATGCTGCCGGCCTCGCCATCGCCCGCGCCTGGGTGGCGACGATCTAAGCATTCGCTTCCGCGTCCTACCGCGTGACATAATTGGCACGTGGGCCGGAATCCGTCTGGGGAAAACCCTTTCATCCTTGGCTTGTGTCCGCCCGCTATCCTAGAAGGCGCGCGCTATATCGGCTGTGCAACCGGGATGAACCTTTTGTGTGACCCGTGCGACACACCATCGATACAGAACACGCCTAGAAGCGCGAAATCGTCGAAACTTTGAAGCGATTTTTCCGTTTCAACGCATTGGTAACCGCCTCGTGCACAGATGCAGAAAGCTCAACAAGAGATGACGTCCGTGAAAGCAGCTCTTCTGTCCTTTGCCATGCTGTCCGCCATCGTGCTTTGCGGCCTTGGCATCTATGCCGCCGATGCCGCCAACAACCACAATGCGGTCGACGGCTACGGCGTCACCGCCTCCCTGCGCTAAAGCCCAGGCATCGCTCGCGCGAGTATCCCTCGCGCCAGTATCCTCGCGCCCTTGGGCGCCGGGGCCTCAAGGTTCCTTTATCGACATTTCCAGGATGCGTTTGTCCGCGCCGTCCACGACGAGCGCGGTAAGCATGCCTGACTGCCAGGCAAGCGTGTCGACATTGACGCGGTTGGCCATCACTTCCGCCTCGGGGACCGGCGTGTGGCCATGCACCACGATCTTCGGGAGGAGACCGTCGTGATCGTGGAAGACGTCACGGATCCAGATCAGGTCCTGGATATTCTGTTTTTCCAGCGCAATGCCTGGCCTTATGCCGGCATGGCAGAAGAAGAAGTCGCCTGACGTCACCGAGAACGGCAGCGACCGCAGGAAGTCGATATGGCTTTGCGGCACGGCTGCGAGCAAGGCTTGGTGGCCCTTGCGCATGGCTGACTCGGCCTTGCCGAACCAAATGCCGCTGCCGTTGTTGATCGTCACCCCATAGGATTGCGCGGTCTGGATGCCGCCAAAACGGATGAAGAGCCCTTCGGGGTCGGGTGTCTCGAGAAAGTCGAGAAAGCCGAGGTCGTGGTTGCCGGCCAGCATCATGTTTCGCTGATCGCGTTCGCGCGCTTCGATCAGGAAGTCGATGACGCCCTTGGAGTCGGGCCCTCGATCGACATAGTCGCCAAGATGGATGATGCGCCAGTCCGCGACCAGGTCCCTGGCGATCTCGGCCTCGATCTGTCCGTGCATGGCGGCCAGCAGGTCGAGCCGGCCATGCACGTCGCCGATCGCGTAGAGACGCACGCCGTCCGGGCCGCGTGCGTCGAGGAAATGGATGCCGGGTTCCACCAAGGTTCTGGTATCTCCGTGGTCAGATGTCACGGCCTTAGCGCCGGAGTTGGTCCTTGCCCATGTCGGTGACCAGACGTTTTCCGCACAGCGCCAGCGTGATGTCCATCTCCTTGCGGATGATTTCCAACGCCTTGGTAACCCCTTCCTTGCCGAGCGCGCCCAAGCCGTAAAGAAACGGCCGGCCGATATAGGTGCCCTTGGCGCCCAGGCAGAGTGCTTTCAACACATCCTGGCCGGAGCGGATGCCGCCGTCCATATGCACTTCTATTCTGTCGCCGACCGCATCCGCGATCTCTTCCAGCGCCATGATGGAGGACGATGCGCCGTCGAGCTGGCGCCCGCCATGATTGGAAACGATGATGGCATCGGCGCCGGTGTTGGCTGCCATCAGCGCGTCCTCCTTGTCGAGGATGCCCTTGAGGATCAGTTTGCCGCCCCAGCGCTCCTTGATCCAGGCAACGTCCTTCCACGACAGGTGCGGATCGAACTGCTCGGTCGTCCATGACGACAACGAAGCCACATCGCCGACGCCCTTGGCATGGCCAACGATGTTGCGGAAGGTACGGCGCTTCGTGCCAGCCATGCCCATCCACCAGCCGGGCCGCACAGCGATGTTGGCGATGTTGGCGAGCGTCATCTTGGGCGGCGCCGAAAGCCCATTGCGGACGTCCTTGTGGCGCTGGCCGAGGACCTGCAGGTCGAGCGTCAGCACCAGCGCCGAGCACTTCGCCGCCTTCGCCCGGTCGATCAAATTGAGGACGAAATCCTTGTCGCGCAGCACATAGAGCTGGAACCAGAACGGTTTCTTCGTCACCGACGCGACGTCCTCGATCGAGCAGATGCTCATCGTCGAAAGCGTGAACGGCACGCCGAATTCCTCAGCCGCCTGCGCTGCCAGCATCTCGCCGTCGGCGTGCTGCATGCCGGTCAGGCCTGTCGGCGCAAGCGCCACCGGCATCGACACTTTCTGGCCGATCATGGTCGATTCCAGCGAGCGGTTGCTCATGTCGACCAGCACGCGCTGGCGGAACTTGATCTTCTGGAAGTCTTCCTCGTTTGCCCGGTAGGTGCTCTCGGTCCAGGCGCCGGAGTCGGCATAGTCGAAGAACATCTTGGGCACGCGCCGGCGCGCGAGATCCTTGAGGTCTGCGATGGTGAGAATGTCGCTCATGATGGTCCCCGCTTGATCGAATTAACTAGGAGCGGCTGCGCGCTGGTTCGCTGCCGCCGGTTTCCGAGCGCTGCCTTAGCCTCAGCCGCGACACGCGTTGCCAGTCGCCGCTGCGCTCGGCTTCCGCCATCGAGCGCTCGACATAGGTCATGTGGTCCATCGCCGCCTGGCGGGCGGCGGCCGGATCGCCAGCCCTGACCGCGGTGTGGATCGCCCGGTGCTGCGCCAGCAGCGCCTCTCGCGCGCCCGGCACGGTGAACACCAGCAGCCGGTTCTGGAACACGCCTTCCGATAAGAGGCGGTAGCAGGAGCGCAGCGTGTGCAAGAGCAGGATGTTGTGCGCGCATTCGCAGATCGCGTGGTGGAATTCAACGTCGATTTCCGCCTCGTCGTCGAAGTCGCCGGTACGATGCGCCTCATCCATGCGCGCCATGATGCGGTCGAGCAGGGCGAGGTCTTCGGGTGTGGCACGCCGTGCCGCGTATTCGGCGGCTATGCCCTCGACCTCGCGGCGATACTCCAGATAGTCCGTCACCGCCTTGCGATGCGTCGAGATCAGGTCCGCCACCGGCTTGGTAAACAACTGGCCGATAATGTCGGCGACATGCGTGCCGCCGCCGGCCTTGGTCGTCAGCAACCCACGTCCTTCGAGCGCCTTCAGCGCATCGCGCAGGATGGGCCGCGACACATCGAACTGACGCGCCAGTTCGCGCTCGCCCGGCAGCCGGTCGCCAGTGCGCAGCACGCCTTCGAGGATGAGGCTTTCGATCTGCTGCACGACTTCGTCGGCGGTGCGCGAATGCTCGATCCTGGAGAAAATATCGCTCAAAGGAAGCGCCTGGGGACGGAATGAATGTCGCGCAGATTAAAGCGTCTGTCGCCAACTGGTCAAATTATTTATCCAATTCGCCTGGTTCGGTCGATTTTCGCATCGCGCCGGCACGTCGCCTCGCGCTAAACTTTGCTGTTTACGTCCCTTGTCGATTGCCGCAAGACGGCACCATTGCACGAAGGGTCGAAACCAGGGGGACCAGACGTGTCGGACGAGACGTCCAATCTTGAATTCCAGTCGCGCAGCCAAGGCAGCGTCATGGGCTTTCCGGCGCATGAAGGCCGGCCCGGCGCGCTCGGCGAGGTTCATGCCCGTCCGCATCCACTCGTCGAGAAGCCGCGCGTCCTCGTCCAGCTCTCCTTCATGACCGAAGGAGGCTCCGCGGTCGACCATGCCGTGCTTTCGGAACTGTCGCGCCGCCTCGGCATCGCCGCCCCCGAGCGTCATGCCCGCCACCACGCCATGAAATGGGGCAAGGGCACGCTGCGCTGGGAGCGGCATACGGAGTTCTCGACCTATCTCTGGGAAGGACCGCTGGCCGAGAATGACCGGGGGCAAGAGGATTCGCCGTTCGGCAATGGCTTTTCGCCGCCGGGAACCGTCATCTCGGGCATCCGGCTCGAGATCCGCAAGTGGACGCAGGCGAACGAGAGGCTGATCGCCGGCTTCGACCCGACCAGCCTCTGTCACTCGCTCGTCGAGCGCGGCAGCGCGGCTATTGTCACCGACTTCCGCCAGGACGGCGATGGCATGACCCGCATGCTGGTGCTTGATCGTGGTCTGACCCCGGCCAGCACCGGCGCGCTGTCGCAGCGGCTGATCGACATCGAGACCTACCGCACGCTTGCCATGCTCGGCTTGCCGCTGGCGCTCACCTTGTCCAGCCGCGCCCGCCGCATCGAGGATCGCTTGGCACAGACGACCCTGGAAATGAAAGTTGCCGAGACCCGCGACAGCCAGACGCTGCTCGCCGACCTGACGGAGCTTGCCGCCGAACTGGAGGCTGATGCCGCTTCCAGCCTTTACCGCTTCGGCGCCAGTCGCGCTTATGACGGCATCGTCACTGAAAGGCTCGAGGCACTGGATGAGGAGCCAGTGCTGGGCTACGACACCTGGGCGGGCTTTCTGCTGCGCCGCATGGCGCCAGCCATGCGCACCTGCCGCTCGGTCGAGGAGCGCCAGGCCAACCTGTCGCGAAAGCTGACCCGTGCCACCACGCTGTTGCGCACCTGGGTCGATGTCGAGGTCGAGAAGCAGAACCGCGATCTGCTCGCCTCGATGAACAACCGCGCCCGGCTGCAACTGCGCCTGCAGCAGACCGTCGAAGGGCTCTCGGTCGCCGCCGTCTCCTACTATGTGGTGGGCCTCATCGGCTATGTCGCCAAGGGCGCGTCGGTCTTTGGCCACGCCTTCGCGCCGGAGGTCGTTACCGCCGCATCGGTGCCGGTCGCCATCCTGCTGGTCTGGTGGGGCGTGCGCAGGGTGCGACAGATGCATTCCGAGCCGGCGAAGCATCCGGCCGAATAGATCGCGCCAAGCTCCGAAGCGGGATGGATTGTGCAGCGGCAGATTGCCGCTGCGGAAGCCTTGCCTGCATCCGCCCCCGATACCATCAAAGCAAGATTTGCAACAAATGCCGCTAGCTGGTAAATCATCTTTACCAGTTGAGTGGAGAAAGCGCCGATGTCCGGCCTTGCCATGCCCAAGCCAGACGCCGAGACGCTGCGCCGGCGCAGCGAAATCGTCGCCGACATGCGCATTATTGTGCCGGGCGAGGGCGTGGTCGACGCGGCCAACGAAATGCGGGCCTTCGAAAGCGATGGCCTGACCGCCTACCGGCAAGTGCCGCTGGTCGTGGTTCTGCCCGAGACGGTGGCGCAGGTTTCCCGTCTGCTGAAATACTGCAACGACCGCAACATCCGCGTCGTGCCGCGGGGATCCGGCACTTCGCTGTCGGGCGGTGCGCTGCCGCTGGAAGACGCGGTTCTGCTGGTCATGAGCCGATTCAACCGCATCCTCGAGATCGATTTTCCCAACCGCATCGTCGTCGCCCAGCCCGGCGTCACCAATCTCGGCATCACGTCCGCCGTCGAGCAGGAGGGCTTTTATTACGCCCCCGATCCATCCTCCCAGATCGCCTGCTCGATCGGCGGCAACGTCGCGGAGAATTCCGGCGGCGTGCACTGCCTCAAATACGGCCTGACCGCCAACAATGTGCTCGGTATCGAGATGGTGCTGATGAGCGGCGAGGTGGTGCGGCTCGGCGGCAGGCATCTGGACGCGGAAGGCTACGACCTGCTCGGCGTCATGACCGGCTCCGAAGGCCTGCTCGGCGTCGTCACCGAGGTCACCGTGCGCATCCTGAAAAAGCCGGAGACGGCGCGCGCCCTGCTGATCGGCTTTCCGACCAGCGAGCAGGGCGGCCAATGCGTGGCCGACATCATCGGCGCCGGCATCATTCCGGGCGGCATGGAAATGATGGACCGGCCGGCGATCCATGCGGCGGAAGATTTCGTCCATGCCGGTTATCCCCTTGACGTCGAGGCGCTGCTGATCGTCGAACTCGACGGGCCGGGCGTCGAGGTCGACCATCTCATTACGGCGGTCGAGGCAATCGCCATTCGCAACGGCTCGACCACCTGCCGCATCTCGCAGTCCGAGCAGGAGCGGCTGAGTTTTTGGGCCGGCCGCAAGGCGGCCTTCCCCGCCGTTGGCCGCATCTCGCCCGACTACTACTGCATGGACGGCACGATCCCACGCAAGGAGCTGCCGCGCGTGCTGGCCGGCATGCGCGAGCTGTCGGAAAAATACGGTCTCGGAGTCGCCAATGTCTTTCACGCCGGCGACGGCAATCTGCATCCCCTGATCCTTTATGACGCCAACGTGCCTGGTGAACTCGACAAGGCCGAAAGCTTTGGCGCTGACATTCTGAGGCTTTGCGTCAAGGTCGGTGGCGTGCTCACCGGCGAACATGGCGTCGGGGTCGAGAAGCGCGACCTGATGCCGGAGATGTTCAACCAGGTCGACCTCGACCAGCAAATGCGCGTCAAGTGCGCCTTCGATCCCAATCATCTGCTCAATCCCGGAAAGGTGTTCCCGCAACTGCGCCGCTGCGCCGAACTGGGGCGCATGCATGTGCATCGGGGGCAGGTGGCGTTTCCCGATATTCCGAGGTTTTGAGGGACATGTTGTCGCTTGAACACCCCCCTCTGTCCTGCCGGACATCTCCCCCGCAAGGGGGGAGATTAGCAGTTCCGGCATCTCGCCGTTCAACAGACATTGGATGTTGGCGAAATCCGATGCGGCATCTGATCTCCCCCCTTGCGGGGGAGATGTCCGGCAGGACAGAGGGGGGTGTGAAGAAACGCGACCTATCACTTCTCGCCCGCTTTGCGGGGCAGAGGAAGGGCACGCGTGCATGACCGCCTTCACCCCCACCACTTCAGCCGAAGTCCTCTCCACGGTTGCCTGGGCGACGGCAGAAGAAGCATCGCTCGAAATTCTCGGCCATGGCTCCAAGCGCGGCATCGGCCGTCCGTTGCAGACCGAGCATACGCTCGACCTGTCGAAACTCTCGGGCGTGACCCTCTATGAACGCGCAGAACTGGTGCTGTCGGCCAAGTCAGGCACGCCGCTGGCCGAGATCGAAAGGCTGCTGGCTGAAAACGGCCAGCAGCTTGCCTTCGAGCCGATGGACTACGGCCCACTGCTCGGTGGCGAGCCGGGCAAAGGCACCATCGGCGGCGTGCTTGGCGCCAACCTGTCCGGTCCGCGCCGGCTGAAGGCGGGCGCCGCGCGCGATCATATCCTGGGCATCAATGTCGTCTCCGGTCGCGGCGAGGCCTTCAAGTCGGGTGGCCGCGTGGTCAAGAACGTCACCGGCTACGATATGTCGAAGCTGATGGCCAACAGCTGGGGCACGCTGGCCGTCTTTACCGACGTCACCTTCAAGGTGCTGCCTGCGGCCGAGACCGAAGTCACGCTCGCTGTGCGTGGCCTGCTCGATGATGCAGCCTGCGCCGCCATGGCCTTGGCCCTTGGTTCCAGCGCGGAAGTATCGAGCGCTGCCCATCTGCCGGAGCGCATCGCCGCCCGCGTGGCCGGCGGGACGCTCGGCAGTGAAGCCGCCACGCTGCTGCGCGTCGAGGGCTTTGGCCCGTCGGTTGCCTATCGCATCACCGCGCTGAAGACCCTGCTCGGCAAAGCCGGGCCGCTGGAGGAGATTTCCGGTGAGACCTCCAAGGCAATCTGGCGCGACGTGCGCGATATCAGACCCTTCGTTGACGGCAGCGAGAAGCCGGTCTGGCGGGTCTCGATGACGCCCGCTCAGGGGCACCAGATGGTTCTGGCCCTACGCATGCAGGCCGCCGTCAGTGCCTTCTACGACTGGCAGGGCGGGCTGGTGTGGCTGCGCATGGAGGAGGGCGATCCCGAAGCCACCCTGCTTCGAGGGCTGTTGCGGAAACATGGCGGCGGCCACGCGACGTTGGTGCGCGCCGCTCCCGCCCATCGTGTCGCGCTGCCAGTGTTCGAGCCGCAGGCGCCGGCATTGGCGGCGCTCAGCCAGCGCCTGAAACAGGAATTCGACCCGAAGAACATCCTCAATCCCGGCCGCATGGCCTAGGACATCAGAGATGCAGACCAATTTTTCGCCCGCCCAGCTTGCCGACCCTGATGTCGCCGAGTCCGAAAAGATCCTGCGCAAATGCGTGCATTGCGGTTTCTGCACCGCCACCTGCCCGACTTATGTAACGCTTGGCAACGAGCTCGATTCGCCGCGCGGGCGCATCTACCTGATCAAGGACATGCTGGAAAACGGCCGTCCCGCCGACAAGGAAATCGTCACCCATATCGACCGCTGCCTCTCCTGCCTGGCCTGCATGACCACCTGTCCGTCGGGCGTCAATTACATGCATCTGGTCGACCATGCTCGTGCTCATATCGAGGAAACCTACAAGCGGCCGCTGCTCGACCGACTGACTCGTGCCATGCTGGCTTTCGTGCTGCCCTATCCCCAACGCTTCCGCACCGCGCTCAAGCTTGCGAGGCTGGGCAAGCCTTTCATTGGCCTGTTCGAGAAGATTCCTGCACTGAAGCCGCTCGCCGCGATGCTCAAGCTCGCGCCTGCATCGATCCCGGCGGCCCCGCCGATGGCTTTACCGGATATCCATGCCGGGCAGGGGGCGAAAAAGGGCCGTGTCGCCATCCTGACCGGCTGCGCGCAATCGGTGCTTGACCCTGCCATCAACGACACCACCATCTCGCTGCTGACGCGGCTCGGTGTCGAGGTCGTGGTGCCACCGGGCGAGGGCTGCTGCGGCGCCCTGGTTCATCACATGGGGCGGGAAGAAGCCGCCCTTGCCTCGGCCAGGCAAAATGTCGATGCCTGGACACGCTCCATCGAGCAGGGCGGGCTCGACGCCATTGTCATCACCGCATCGGGTTGCGGCACGACGATCAAGGATTACGGTTTCATGCTGCGGCTCGATCCGGCCTATGCCGACAAGGCCGCGCGCGTGTCGGCGCTGGCCAAGGACATCACCGAATATCTGGCAAGTCTCGAGCTCCCTGAACCGGTGCGCAAGCCGGGCACGGTCGTTGCGTATCACTCGGCCTGCTTGATGCAGCACGGCCAGAAGATCACCCGGCAGCCGACGGAGCTGCTCGCCAAGGCCGGTTTCATTGTGCGCGAGCCGCGCGAGGGCCATCTCTGCTGCGGCTCGGCCGGCACCTACAACATCCTGCAGCCCGAGATTTCGGCCAGGCTGCGCGATCGTAAGGTGAAAAACATCGAGGCGACGGGCGCCTCGATCGTCGCCACCGGCAATATCGGTTGCATCACGCAGATCGCATCCGCCGCCAGCATGCCGGTGGTGCACACGATCAAACTGCTCGACTGGGCCTATGGCGGGCCGAGGCCGGATGGCATCCTGGATGAGAGCCTCGTCGCGGCGGAGTAGGCCGGGCGCTATTCCGCCGCAAGCCTGTCGGCCGTGCCGTAGGTCGCCTCGTAGAGCGCGCGCTGGCGGCTGAGCGCGACCATGGTATTGCGCAGCAGGATCGCCACCGTCAGCGGACCGACGCCTCCCGGCACCGGCGTGATCCACGAGGCCACTTCCTTGACGCTGTCGGTGTCGACGTCGCCGACGATGCGGCTCGTGCCGTCCGGTCCGACCTCCGAATTGATGCCGATGTCGATGACGGCGGCACCCGGCTTGACCATGTCGGCCTTGATCAGCCGCGGCTTGCCAACAGCGACGAACAGCGCATCGGCGCGCCGCGCATGGGCAGCGACCGACCGTGTCATATGATGGCAGACCGTCACCGTCGCGCCTTCGCTCATCAGCAGGAAGGCGATCGGCTTGCCGACGATTTCCGAATGGCCGACGATGACCACTTCCAGCCCCTTGAGGTCGAGGCCGGTTTCCTTGAGCAGTTCGACCGAGGCGGCCGCCGTGCAAGGTGCGAGATCGAGCTGGTTGTACACGATGTTGCCGATCGAGGCCGGATGCATGCCCTCGACGTCCTTCAGCGGATGCACGGCCGCCTGCAGCATCTTGATCGGGATATGCGCCGGCACCGGCCGCTGGATGATGATGCCGGTGACACGCGGATCGGCATTCAGCCCATGGATGGCTGCTTCGAGTTCACCTGAGGTGATCGTCGCGGGAAAGCGCCGTTCCTCGAAATCGATGCCGGCGAGTTGAGCCTTGGCACGCTGGTTGCGCACATAGACGTCGACGGCGTCGGTATCGCCGACGGTGATCGAGATCAGCTTGGGCGGAAAGCCCTCGGCCTTGGCAATGGTCGCGTCCTCGCGCACGGCGGCGATGATGCGCTGGGCAACCGGGCCGCCCCTGAGATAGCGGCTGTCGTCGGACAGGGACATGGTTCGAACCTTTGGTGGGGAAATTGTGCACTGCAATAGCAGAGCACGGCCCGGAAATCAGCCCTGAAAACGAAACACCGTGCCTCCGGGGCGACCTGTCGCACCGTGAAACGAAAAGGGCAGCCCGGTTACCCGTGCTGCCCTCTCGTGACTGGCCGTATCCCCACACGGCCCGTCCCCCGTTAACTCGTTGCCAGTCTAAGCACGTCTTCCAAAAGTACGCTATGACTTAAGGGCAACAGCGCGCCAAAACCTGCTCAGCACTGCTTAACCGGCTGATTCGCTGCCACTATATCACCTCGACGGTGGTTCCGACATTGACCCGCTCATAAAGGTCGACCACGTCCTCGTTGCGCATCCGGATGCAGCCCGATGATACCGCGCCGCCGATCGTCCAGGGCTGGTTGGTGCCATGGATGCGGTACTCGGTCGTGCCGAGATAGAGAGCGCGCGCGCCGAGCGGGTTTTCCATGCCGCCGGCCAGATAGGTCGGCAGGTATCGGCCCTTGGCCGCTTCGCGCTTGATCATCTCGGCCGGTGGACGCCAGTCCGGCCAGACGCGCTTGTTGGTGATCTTGTGGGTGCCCGACCATTCGAAACCGGGCTTGCCGGTGCCGACGCCGTAGCGCCGCGCTTTGCCGTTCTTCTCGACCAGATAGAGGAAATTCTGCGTGGTATCGATGACGATGGTGCCCGGCTTCTGGGCGCCGTCATAGGCAACTTCCTGCGGCAGGTAGACGGGGTTGATCTGCCGGCGCATGACCATGCGTTTGGCAGGCGCCTGCACAGCGGCCGTCTGTACGCTGTCGGGCTGTGCCGGCTGCGCGGTGCGCTGGCGCGGCTGCTGCTGCACGGCCTGTCGGTTCTGCCGCACGATTCCGGGCGCATGGCCGAGCTGCAGCACCCAGGGCGCGGAAAGGTCGGGGCTCACCATCACCGGCGGTCTGTCGGCATAACGGTCGTTGGCGGTTGAGGGTGTGACGCCGGCGGCAAACACAGCCACGGCGCCGAGCAAGGGAAACAGAACTCTTTTCATCGGGAACGCACCTTGATCGTCTAATACGCCGGGCAAGAACGCTCCCGGCTTGCGCGATCATTGGCGGCGAGCAGCAACCGAAACATGAATCGGAATGCGTAAAATGCGGTTCTGTCAGTAAACTCTTTGGTGTGGTTACCGCCCGGTTCAGGAATCTGGTAAAGCCACGGTAAAGACAGCGCGCAAGCGCGTTAACGGATGGATTTCTTGGGATGAGCAATGAAAACACCGGCCTGCTTGCCGGTCCTGACGGTGTCGTGCGCTGCTTCTGGCACGGCAATCTGCCCGATTATCTGGATTACCATGACCATGAATGGGGCCGGCCGGTGGCCGATGACCGCAGGCTGTTCGAGAAGATCTGCTTGGAAGGGTTTCAGTCGGGCCTGTCCTGGCTGACCATTTTGCGCAAGCGGGAGAATTTTCGCGAGGCCTTCGCTGGCTTCGACTTCGATAAGGTCGCCGCCTTCAACGAACGGGATGTCGAGCGCCTGCTCGGCAACGCCGGCATCATCCGCCATCGCGGCAAGATAGTCTCGACCATCAACAACGCCAAACGCGCCCGCGCGATGGTGGATGAGTTCGGCTCGCTGGCCGCCTGGTTCTGGAAGTTCGAACCCGGCAAGGAGGAGCGGCCGGAGATCGTCGACCTCGCCCATCTGCGCGCCAACCCGACCAGCGCGGTTTCCGTTCGGATTTCGAAGGACCTGAAAAAGCGCGGCTGGACTTTCGTCGGCCCGACCACCGTGTACGCCTTCATGCAAGCCATGGGCCTGGTCAACGACCATCTCGAAGGCTGCGTGTGCCGTAAGGAGGTCGAGAAGCAGCGGAAGGCTTTCCAGCGGCCGAAATAGCCGGGGGCAGCTCAGGTGCCGTTGGCGCTGGCCAGGAACAGCCCGGCGACGATTGCGGCCACCGTGGCGACCGTCGGATAGATCACCAGCAGACCGGTCACCAACGCGTCGCGCAGGGAAGGATCCTTGCTGGTGCCTGCCGGCACATCGAACGGCCTGGCAGCCCGGCCAACCATTTGCGGTGCATGGGTGCCCGCCGCGCGCAGGCGCGTCGGCACTTCGCCGGCCTCGCTGTTGGCCTCAAATTCCGTTGCGCTGGTCATGTCCCGAACCTCTTCGTTTCGGTGCGCTATATCGGCCGCGATTGTGTCGGCACGATGCCGCGCCCGTGGCGGCATTGTTTCATTTCCGGCGTGTTTTTGTTTCAGGGGGTTTCGATTCTTCCTGATCTCGTCGGGTGCGCTGCCGGGCGCCAACCCTTGCCGCTCCCGGCTTCATCGGTTAGGAACGCGCGCTGTGAACGCGCTAGATTTGCCGCGTCACGAAGTCATGAACATCGGGTGCCCAGATTATGGCCGACAAATCGGAAAAGACGAAAGCGCGGCTGCCGCGCGGGTTTGCCGACCGCGGCGCCGAGGATATCCGCGCCGTCGAGAAGATGATGGCGACGATCCGCTCGGTCTATGAGCTCTATGGCTTCGAACCGGCCGACCAGCCGCTGATCGAATATACCGATGCGTTGGGCAAATTCCTGCCCGACCAGGACCGGCCGAACGAAGGCGTGTTCTCTTTCCAGGACGACGACGACCAGTGGCTGTCGCTGCGCTACGACCTGACCGCGCCGACCGCGCGCTTCGTTGCCGAGAATTTCGAACGCCTGCCAAAACCCTACCGCAGCTACCGTTCCGGCTGGGTGTTCCGCAACGAAAAGCCCGGGCCCGGGCGCTTCCGCCAGTTCATGCAGTTCGATGCCGACACGATCGGCACGCCGGGCGTCGCGGCCGACGCCGAGATGGCGATGATGATGGCCGACGTCATGGAAGCGCTCGGCATCAAGCGCGGCGACTACGTCATCCGCGTCAACAACCGCAAGGTGCTGGACGGCGTGCTGGAAGCGATCGGCCTTGGCGGCGAGGAAAATGCCGGCCGCCGGCTGACGGTGCTGCGCGCCATCGACAAGCTCGACAAGCTCGGTCCGGACGGTGTCCGGCTTCTGCTTGGCCCGGGGCGCTGGGACGGCGGCAAGGAAGGCGAGGGTGACTTCGCCAAGGGCGCCGGGCTGAATGAAACGCAAGCCGAGGCTGTTCTTATGGCGACAGCGCGAAATGTGCAGGCGGGTCTGGATGCCAGCGTCAGCGGGAACGCGGTCTACCAGGAGGGCGTTGGCGAACTTGCGACCATCGAATCGTTGGTCCGGGCTGCCGGATATGCCGAGGACCGTATCGCCATGGATCGTTCCGTCGTGCGCGGCCTCGAATATTACACCGGCCCGGTCTTCGAGGCCGAGCTTCTGGCTGAAATCCCCAACGAGGACGGCCAGATCGTGCGCTTCGGCTCGGTCGGCGGCGGCGGCCGCTATGACGGTCTGGTCTCGCGCTTTCGCGGCGAGCCGGTGCCGGCGACCGGCTTTTCCATCGGCGTCTCGCGACTGATGACGGCGCTGAAGAACCTCGGCAAGCTGGACGTATCGGAAGTGATCGCGCCGGTCGTCGTGCTGGTCATGGACAAGGACACTGAAAGCCTCGGCCGCTATCAGAAGATGGTCTCGGAATTGCGCGCCGCCGGCATTCGCTCCGAAATGTATCTCGGCGGCGCCGGCATGAAGGCGCAGCTCAAATATGCCGACCGGCGCGGTTGTCCCATCGCCGTCATCCAGGGCGGCGACGAGCGGGCCAAGGGCGAATTGCAGATCAAGGACCTGATCGAAGGCGCGCGCATGTCGGCGGAGATCACCGACAATGCGGAATGGCGCGCCGCGCGTCCGGCCCAGGTGACAGTAGCGGAAAGCGAACTGGTCGCCGAAGTGAAGAAGATTTTGGCGGCGCAGGCCGCTGATCGCGCCAAGGGTGGCGCTTGAGCACCCCCCTCTGGCCTGCCGGCCATCTCCCCCGAAAAGGGGGAGATGGGATGTCGCGTAGGTTTTCGCCAATCTCCGATGTTGGGAAAAACGTGCCGAGCCCGAAGCTGCCGATCTCCCCCCTTGCGGGGGAGATGGCCGGCAGGCCAGAGGGGGGTGCCTCGCGCCCAACCTGTCTATGACCTCCCGCCCCGCCATCGCCACCGACATCATCACCCTCTTCGCCAACCGCAACACACATGCCGTCGAAGTCGCGGTGCTGCAGCCGGCCGATCCCTTCCTCGACATGGCCGGCGAGGATCTGCGCCGCCGCATTTTCCTGACCGAAAGCGAAACCGGGCAGACGCTCTGCCTGCGGCCCGAATTCACCATTCCCGTCTGCCTCGACCACATAGCCAGCCAGGCCGGCACGCCGCGCCGCTATTCCTATCTGGGCGAAGTGTTTCGCCAGCGCCGCGAGGGCGGCAATGAGTTCTTCCAGGCCGGCATCGAGGATCTCGGCGACGGCGACACGGCCGAAGCCGATGCCCGTTCGGTCGCCGACGCGCATGCGCTCCTGTCGCTGGTGCTGCCCGGCCAGCCGCTGGCGGTCACGCTTGGCGACCAGGCGATTTTCGAGGCGGTGCTGGCGGCGCTCGGCTTGCCGCGCGGCTGGCGCATGCGGCTGGCCCGCGCCTTCGGCTCGGCGCCTATGCTGGAGACAGCACTCGCCGATCTCGCCAACCCGCCGCGCAACAGCCAGCTCTCCGGGCCGGTCGCGGCGCTTGTCCTCGATGGCGATCTGGACCGTCTTTCCCAGCATATTGCCGGCGGCATGGAGGAAGCCGGCTTGTCGGCATCGGCCGGGCGCGCGCCGTCGGATATTGCGCGGCGGCTGATCGAGAAAGCTGAGTTGCGCAGCGTGCGGCTGTCGAACGAGGCTTTCGCGGCGCTGAAAGATTTTCTGGCGATCGACGTGGCGCTCGATGGCGCGGCCCAGGCATTGGAAACCTTCGCGGCCGGCGCCGGACTTTCGCTGGGTGCGGCGCTGGAAACATTCTCGGCCCGCGCCAAGGCGATCGAGGCGCATGGCTTGCCCTCCGAAAAAATCCGCTACGACGCCGCTTTCGGCCGTCCGCTCGACTACTACACCGGTGTCGTCTTCGAAATCGCGGCCGCCGACGGCGAGCGCGCCTTGGCCGGTGGCGGGCGCTACGACCGGTTGCTGACGCTGCTCGGTGCCAAGACCGCGATCCCCGGCGTCGGCTTTTCGGTCTGGCTCGACCGCATCGAGGCGTTGCGGGGGGCGGCATCATGATCACGCTCGCCGTTCCCTCGAAGGGTAGGCTCAAGGAGCAGGCGCTGGAGGTGTTGGCCAAGGCCGGCCTCGCCGTCAGCCTGCCCGGCGACGAGCGTAAGTATCACGCCCGTGTCGAGGGCCTGGACAATGTCGAAGTGCTCTTCCTGTCGGCCTCCGAAATATCGGGCGAAATAGGCCAAGGCGCGGTCGATCTCGGCATCACCGGCGAGGACCTGGTGCGGGAAAGTCTCGCCGACTGGGAAGCGCGGGCCGAGATCGTCGCCCGCCTCGGCTTCGGCCATGCCGATGTCGTGGTCGCGGTGCCCGAGATCTGGCTCGATGTCGACACGATGGCCGATCTCGACGATGTCGCCGCCGACTTCCGCCAGCGCCATGGCCGCAGGCTGCGGATTGCCACCAAATACTGGCGGCTGACCCAGCAGTTCTTCTCCCAAAAGCACGGCATTCAGGTCTATCGCATCGTCGAGAGCCTCGGCGCCACCGAGGGCGCGCCGGCGGCCGGCCTCGCCGACGTCATCGTCGACATCACCAGCACGGGCTCGACGCTGCGCGCCAACCATCTCAAGGTGCTGGCCGACGGCGTCGTGCTGAAGTCGCAGGCCTGTCTGGTCGCGTCGAGGAAGACACGTGCAGCGGCCGACGACGCCGTTTTGCGCGACATCGTCGCGAAAATGGCGGCGGTCGCGTAACGATCCTTCAGGGAAGGGGCTCCAGTACCATCGACGGGATTTCCAGCGTCCCGGCAGGCTGATAGGTTCGGCCAGTCTTGGGAGGAGACAGCGATGCCGGTCAATCTCGACGAGCTGAAGAATGCCACCAATCTGCGCGGACGCGGCGCGCGCGCCGGCAGCGTCTTTATTGCACCGGTCGATGGCAGGGCGCATGTCTCGGGCGACCGCAAAGTGCCGCTGCTCGACAAGACCATTCCCGCGCTGTTCTCCGACACCGTCGGCAAATACGGCACGCTCGATGCCGCCGTGTTCGTCGGCCAGGACAAGCGCTTCACGTGGAGCGAACTGTCGGACACGGTAGATGCACTGGCCGCCGGCTTTCTGGCGCTCGGCCTCCGGAAGGGCGACCGGGTCGGCATCTGGTCGCCCAACCGCTGGGAATGGCTGGTGACGCAATTCGCCACCGCCCGCATCGGCCTGATCCTGGTCAACATCAATCCGGCCTACCGGCTGACCGAGCTGGAATATGCCCTGAACAAGGTTGGCTGCAAGGCACTGGTGACGGCGGCGAGCTTCAAGACATCGGACTATCTCGCCATGATCGAGACTCTGGCGCCGGAGATCGCGACGGCGACACCCGGCAAGCTGAAGGCCGCGAAATTGCCGGCGCTCAGGATCGTCATCCGTGTGGGCGAGGAGAACTCGCCAGGCATGTTCAATTTCGGCGACGTGCTGGCCATGGCCGGTCGCGACGAGCATGATAGCCTCGACCGCATCTCGGAAGGGCTGAAGCCGGGCGATGCGATCAACATCCAGTTCACTTCAGGCACAACGGGCGCACCCAAGGGCGCGACGCTCACCCATCTCAACATCGTCAACAACGGCAATTTCGTCACCTCGGCCATCAAGCTCACTGTCGACGACCGGCTCTGCATCCCGGTGCCGCTCTATCACTGCTTCGGCATGTCGATGGGCACCATGGGTTGTGTGTCGAAGGGCGCGACCATGGTTTTCCCCTGCGAGGGGTTCGATCCGGGCCTGACGCTGAAAGCGATCGCGCAGGAGCGCTGCACCGGGCTCTACGGCGTGCCGACCATGTTTGTCGGCATGCTCGACCATCCGGAGTTCCCGACCTTCGATCTCTCCAGCCTGCGCACCGGCATCATGGCCGGTTCGCCCTGCCCGATCGAGGTGATGAAGAAGGTGGTGTCGCTCATGCACATGGCTGAAGTGACCATCGCCTACGGCATGACCGAGACCAGTCCGGTCTCGTTCCAGAGCAGCACCGACGATCCGCTGGAAAAGCGTGTCTCGACTGTCGGGCGCATCCACCCGCATGTCGAGGTCAAGGCGATCGCCGTCGACGGCGCCACCGTTGCGGTCGGCGCGCCGGGCGAGCTTTGTACGCGCGGCTATTCGGTGATGAAGGGCTATTGGGACGACGACGAAAAGACACGCGAGGCGATCGATAGCGATGGCTGGATGCACACCGGCGACCTCGCCACCATCGACGCCGAGGGCTATTGCAACATTGTCGGCCGCGTCAAGGACATGGTCATTCGCGGCGGTGAGAACGTCTATCCCAGAGAGGTCGAGGAATTCCTCTACCGCCATCCCAAGGTGCGGGAAGTGCAGGTCTTCGGCATCCCGGACGCCAAATATGGCGAGGAGCTGTGCGCCTGGATCGTGCTCAAACCCGGCCAGGTCGCCACCGAACAGGAGATCAAGGCGTTCTGCGCGGGCCAGATCGCCCACTACAAGGTGCCGCGTCACATCCGCTTCCGCAGCGAATTGCCGATGACCGTGACCGGCAAACCGCAGAAATTCCTGATGCGTCAGGCGATGGTGGAGGAGCTGGGGCTGGTGGCGCAGAAGACGGCGTGAGGCCGGATCAGCCGTGTCGCACAAGCGCGCCGATACCGTCGAGCAGCGCCTGCTGGTCGCCGACCCAGAACCAGTGATCGTCGCCATCGACCTCGATGAACCGCGCGCCTGGAATCTTGGCCGCTAGGAACCGCCCCGCCTCGATGCGCACGGCGCGGTCGCCGGAACGGTGGAGGATCATCGTCGGGGCGGTGACGTTTGCCAGGAGGTGACGGACATCGGTGTCCCGCAACGCGTCGAGCAGCCCGGCGACCGCACCCGGGCTGGAGGCTGCCCTGAGCAATCCGGCCCACCAGGTCCTCGCCTGGCGGTCGCCAGCGAGGCTCGGTGCGAAGGTGTCGATTTCCGCCGCGCCACCCCAGCCCGCCAGCAGCCGTTGCTTCCACAGATCATACTGCGCGATGGTCAAGGCGTGGGGATAGTCAGGTGCACGGCTGCCTTTGGCGAGCGAGCCCCACAAGACAAGGCCCGTCAGCCGATCGGGATGCTGGACCGCAAAACGGATACAGCCCGGCCCACCCTCCGATGCGCCGACCAGCAAGGCCCGGCGGCTGCCGGCCGCGTTCATGACCGCCAGAATATCCTGCGCCGTCGCCTCGACCGTGGGGCGGGCACCGACGCGGTCGGAAAGCCCCATGCCGCGCCGGTCGAAGAGGATCAGGCGACCCAGGCGCGAAACCGCGGTCAGCCAGGCGCGGCAACCCGGGTCTTCCCAGATACGCTCGACATGTGAAATGAAGCCGGGAACAAGCACGATGTCCGTCGGGCCGCTGCCAAAGATCTGGTACGCGATGTGGATGCCGCCCACCGCGACATAGCGCGTCCTGGGCACGTCCAGGGCGGCGTCCTGAGTTGGCTGGCTCAGCATGGCAAGCGTGGCGGGGTCCGGCGCTACACCGAGTTCGTCCCGCAAGAGCCGGATGCACGTGTCGATCTGCCGCTCGGCCGCCGCCCTGTCCCCGGCCGCCAGATGGGCACGGATCAGATGTCGGTGCGCGCTTTCGCTCAAGGGGTCGAGTGCCGCCAGCCGTGTCGCGTGAACGACCGCGCCGCGAGGCTGGCTGTCGGCGATCTTGGCGTCGATGAGCCGCTCCAGCGCCTGCACCAGCCGGCCACGCAACGTCTCTCGCCGAAAGAAGACCCATTCCTCGAATTGCGGACATTCCGGCAGCAAGAAGCCGGCGAGATAGTCGTCTTTGTAGATCTCGGCTGCCTTGTCGAGAGCGCCGGAATTGCAGGCCTGCTCGAAAATCCTGGTGTCGATCTCGGCGGACAACGCCGGGTGCAGGCTTAGCGAGACGCCTGTGGCGGCGATGATCTCGTTGCCGAACGCGATGCGGATTTTGTACAGCGTGCGCCGAAGGCGGGCGCGTGCGGCCTGCTCGTCGGCTTCCGGCCACAACAGCGTGGCGGCGACCTCGCGCGCCACCGGCCCGCTGGCCTCGGCGAGATAGATGAGGAGGGCTGCCGCCTTGCGCAGGGCGAGTTCCACCCGCCGGCCGTTCAAGCGGAACTCCGGAAAACCCAGAAATCGGAATTCCAATCGCTCCATCGATCCGACCACGGCCATGCAGGGACGTTGAGGGGACGCCGGCCTTCTATCCATTCCCACGACGTCGGGCCGATCGGGCCCGATCACGGGACTCCCTTGGAGCGAGAAATGTCACTGGTCAATACTCTCACCCGCCCTGTCGGTGCCGCCAACACACGGCAAGGAGGCTGAGACATGTGCCAATCCTGTCTCTCCTGGTACGCGCGCTGCATTGCTCCCTACCTCGTCCACGCCGGCTGTTCGGCCAACGCCTTCACGGACATGCGAAGGCGTCTGATCCCGCGGGCAGGGGGCGTCGTCGTCGAAGTCGGCTTCGGCTCCGGTCTGAACCTTCCCCATTACGACGCCGCCAGGGTGAAGCGGCTGGTCGGCGTCGATCCCGACGGCACGATGCTGGGCCTGGCCGAACCGAAGAGCCGTTCCCTGCCATTCGATGTCGACTGCATCAGGGCCAGCGGTGAAAGGCTGCCCTTGGCCGACAGCTTCGCCGACACGGTGGTCGTCACCTATGCCTTCTGCACCATTCCGGACCCCGAGGCGGCGTTGACCGAAATCCGGCGCATCCTCAAGCCCAAGGGCCGGCTGATCTTCATCGAGCACGGCCAGGCCGAAGGGCCGCATTGCCGCCGGTGGCAAGAGCGTCTGAACCTGATATGGGGCCGGCTCGCCGGCGGCTGCCACCTCAATCGCGATCCATTGCACCTGATCCGGACGGCGGGCTTTCATATCGTCGAAGCGCAGCGCGAGCGGTTCCAGCTACCCTTCTGGCAGTTGGGAAGTCACCATGCCGGCATCGCGATACCCCTAACGGGTTGACGGGATGCCTCGTCCGCTAACGCCGCCCGCGCCGTATTTCCGCCGGCCGTGGCGCCGAACCCGGCTCCTGCACCAGCGGCCCCAGCAGCACCTCGCCGAACAGTGGCTGGTAGCTGCGGCGCACCGCCGGGTCCTCCTTGAAGGACAGCGCATATTGCCCGATCTGGTGGAAATAGGTGATGCGGGCCCTGACCAGGCTTTCGTCCTCGGGATAACCCATGGCGCGGAAGGAGCGGGTCAGGAGTTCGATGCGCAGGTCATCGATATCCTTGACCTCCTGCGCCAGCTTTTTCGACGTTCGTGACCAGTCGCGCACGGCGAGGTCGAGCAGGGGACTAAACGGCGCCTCGTCGACCCAAACATGCACGATGTCGGTGAAGAACTGCAGGCCGTCTATATCCAGCATCTCGCGCATAGCCCAGAAGGGCTCGCAATTGATATCTCGCCATTCTTGCAGCAGGCCGTCGCGAAGATCGGCCAGGCTGGTGAAATGGAAATAGAAGCTGCCGCGCGTCACCTTGAATTGCTTGGCGAGGCGGTCGATCTTGACCTCGCCAATGCCGTGCTTCTCCAGCACCTTGCGCGCCGCTGCGATCCAGGCCTCGCGACTCAGCGTCTGCCGCGCCGTCTTCCCAGGTCCCGCGGCTTTGGCTGGTCTCTTGCCTTTGGCCGGGGCGCTGTCCGATTTCATCCGATCAAGACCTTCATCGCACACGCAACGCCCACAAAACCGTTCGCCGGCTCCGATGCGCTTCGCGACTCATCAAGTGTCCATCTATCGCGGAAGGCGCAACTCAGGGCAATGCGCTGATCCGCTCCAGCATGAGTTCGAAGAACGGCGCGGGATCGATGCGCCGCAGGACGTTGCAGTTCTTGCGCCGGCCGGTGACGTGCCACCAGTCGACGACGGTCATGCCGATTGTCTCAGGCGAGACAATGTCGACCGTCACCGCGCACTGGCGCTGTTCATAGATTTGCGGTGCCAGGAGATAACCGGTGACGCAGGCATCGTGGATGGGGCGTGCCGGCGTCTCGAATTTGTGGGTGCCATACTGGCGGTAGAAGTCGGCCAGGTTCGCGGCCTCGATCGCCGCGCGGCTGCCGCTTGCGCGCAGGCGGTCGAGCCACTCAGGCGTCATCAGCGCCGTGTAGGTGCAATCGATGCCCGCCATGGTCACCGGCGCGCCGCTGTCGAACACCTTGTGCGCGGCATGCGGGTCGACGAAGATGTTGAACTCAGCGGCCGGCGTCGCGTTGCCACCCTGGAAGAAGCCGCCGCCCATCAGCACCACTTCGCGCAGACGGGGCACGATCCTCGGCTCCATGGTCATGGCCATGGCCAGATTCGTCATTGGCCCGAGCGTGCAAACGGTCAATTCGCCTTCCGGCGCGTCCATGATGGTGCGCACCATGTAGTTCACCGCGTGTTCGCCCCGCAGCGGCGTCACCGGTTCGGCAAGGTCGGCGCCGTCGAGGCCGGTTTCCCCATGGACATATTCGGCGGTGATCAGCTTGCGCACCATCGGCGCCGGGCAGCCGGCATAAACGGGCACATCGGGCCGCCCGGCGAGTTCGACGACTTTCAGCGCATTCTTCGAGGTCAGGGCAAGCGGCACGTTGCCGCCGACCGTGGTGATGCCGACCACGTCGAGTTCATCAGGCGACCCCAGTGCGAAGAGGATGGCGAAGGCGTCGTCCTGGCCCGGATCGGTATCGATGATGATCTTGCGTGGTGCCATGATGCCGCGTCCTTCCTTTTGCGATCGAAAGCCTATTGATGAGGCCGTTCGGGTGTTTAGAAATACAGTACTGTATCTTATGTTCAAGACAGGGTGTTCGAAATGGATGCACAAGAGCGCGGCGATTTTTCCGAAATTCCGATCCTCGACGTTTCGCCGCTCTATGGCGACGACGAAGGCGCGATCAGGGAAACGGCAGCGACACTGCGCCGCTATCTCGAGACGATTGGCTTCCTCTATGTCACCGGCCACCCCATTCCGCGCACCGATGTCGAAGCGGTCCGCGAGGCCTCCAAGCGTTTCTTCGCCTTGCCCGAGGAGGAGAAGGCGAAGCTGAAGATCTTTCCGCGGCTACTTGCCCTTTGCCGGCTCGACCATCGTGACCTCGTCCGTGGCGGCCGTCAGCAAGCCGAACCAGAGCGAATCGATCTTCTTCATGCACGAGGTCGGCGCCGACGACCCCCGGGCCTTGGCCGGCAAGCCGCTGCAAGGCCCCAACCAGTGGCCTGACGAGGCCGCCCTTGCCGGCTTCAGGGAGACCATCGAGCGCTATGTCCAGGAGATGGGCACGCTCGCCCGCAAGATGGTGCGCGCCATCGCGCTTTCGCTCGGGCTGCCCTCCGACAGTCTCGACCGCTATTTCGAGCAGCCGACGACTTTCCTGCGGCTGCTGCACTATCCGACGCAGCCCCAGGAAGAGGGGCTTTTCGGTTCGGCGCCGCACACCGACTACGGCTTCATCACGCTGCTCGCCCAGGACAATGTCGGCGGCCTCGAGGTCAAGAACAAGGCGGGCGACTGGGTTCCCGCGCCGCCGGTTCCGGATTCCTTCGTCATGAATGTCGGCGACATCCTGGCGCGTTGGTCGAACGACCAGTTCGTCTCGACGCCGCACCGCGTCATCAACCGCTCCGGACGCGAGCGCTATTCGCAGCCCTTCTTCTTCGACCCCTCCATGGACGAGACGATTGCCGCACTTTCGGTCTGTGTGCCGGCCGGCACACAGCCGAAATACGAGCCAGTGCTCTATGGCGATTACCTGATGGAGCGCATCGACAAGAATTATCACTATCGAAAGAAGAAGGCGGCCGAGACAGCCGCTTCGTAAGGGACACCGAGCCCGTGCCGGCCACTGGCCCGGGCTCTGCCGGAAAGACTGCAAACAAGGACAAGAAAAGGGGAACAGCAATGAACAGATATCTGCGAATGACCAGCCTTGCACTGGCGCTTTCCACCACCGTCTGGGGCGGGGTTTCCAAAGCCGCCGACGTGCCGAAATCGGCTGAGGTGAAAGAGAGCGGAACGCTCGCCGTCGCCAACACTCTGGACTTCGCGCCGTTCGAATATCTCGACGCCGACGGCAAGCAGACCGGCATCATCGTCGAACTCGCCGGCGAGGTGGCCAAGCTCGTCGACGCCAAGCTCGATATCCAGCGCACGCCGTTCCCGTCGATGATCCCGGGTCTTGCGGCGGGCCGCTTCAAGATCGCCTGGGAGACCTTCTCGGCCACGCCGGAGCGCCTGAAGCAGGTCGATTTCATCATGTTCCTGAAGGCAGGGCTCGCCGTCTCGACATCGCCTGACAAGAAGGCGAGCTTCAGCGGCGACATGCCGCTCTGTGGCAAGCGCATCGGCGTCTCGGCCGGCAGCGCCTCGGATTTCCTGGTCGACAAGCTCGGTAAGGAATGCACCGACAAGGGCCAAAAGGCTATCGAGAAATCGGTGTTCAACTCCTCCACCGATATCGTCCAGGCCGTGCTTTCGGACCGCGTCGACGCGCGTATGGACGATGCCACCGCATCGAGCTATTTCGAGGTGACGAGCAAGGGCCAGTTGGTGGTCCTGCCGACGCTTTACGAGGTCGCGCCGCTCGGCATGGCGATCGCCAAGGACGACAAGCAGACCGCCGACATGATGGTGACGGCACTTGCCGAACTGTTCAAGAACGGCACGTACAAAGCTATCCTGGAGAAATACGGCATGGGCGCCTATGCGATCAAGGAACCCTACTTCGTCGGCACCATGGACGCGCTTCGCGCCGAATAGAGACCATCCGGCGCCTGATGAACGTCAGGCGCCGGCCCGCAAGCTGGAGACATCCGATGGGCGTTGCCCTCCCGACCGACATCGGCGTCGAGCCAAGCGTTTCCGCCGCCGTGTCACGACTGACCGTCGTGCCACAGCGCCGCTATGGCATTTGGGTCGGTACGGCGTTCGCCCTGCTGCTGGCCTTCCTCATCATTCGTGCTTTCGCCAGCAACCCGGCCTTTGCCTGGGGCACGGCAGCCGGATACCTGTTCCATCCCTCGATCATGCGAGGCCTCGGCAACACGCTGATGCTCACCGTCATCATCATGGTGCTGGCGATCATTGTCGGCACCATCATCGCGATCATGCGGGTGTCGCCGAGCCCGGTGCTGCGCGCCTTTTCCGGCGTCTATGTCTGGTTCTTCCGGGGTGTCCCAGCCCTGATCCAGCTGATCTTCTGGTTCAACCTGTCGCTGCTGGTGCGCGAAATCTCGCTGACTTTGCCGTTCATGGGCACGCTGTTTTCCGTGCGCACCAATGATTTCATGACGCCGTTCTTCTCCGCCGTGGTGGCGCTTTCGCTGTGCGAGGCCGGCTACATGGCCGAGATCATCCGGGCCGGCATCAAGTCGGTGCCGTCTGGCCAGTCAGAGGCGGCGAGCGCGCTCGGCATGCCCTACCGCATGATCCTGAAGCGCATCACCTTGCCGCAGGCCATGCGCTTCGTGCTGCCGCCGACCGGCAATGAGGCGATCAACCTCCTGAAGATGACGTCGCTGGTGACGTTCATCGCCGTCGACGACCTGTTCTATACCGCGCAGAGCATCTATGCGCGCACCTTCGAGACCATTCCGCTGCTGATCGTGGTCGCCTTCTGGTATCTCGCGGTGGTCAGCATCATGTCGGTGGGGCAGCATTTCCTGGAGCGCCATTTCGGCCGCAGCGATGTCAGACGCGACCCCCTGACGATGCGCACCTTGCGCAACTTGATCAGCCTGCGCGGCGTTGCTCGATGAGTGATGTGAAGTCCGAAAATCGTGCCCGCTTCGGGGTGCCCGCCAACTCCATGGTGTTCGCGCGCGGCGTGCGCAAAACCTATGGCCAGCTTGAAGTTCTCAAAGGTGTCGACCTCGATGTACCGGAGGGATCGGTCGCCTGCATCATCGGCCCGTCGGGATCGGGCAAGAGCACGTTCCTGCGCTGCATCAACCATTTGGAAAAACTCAGCGGCGGCATCCTGCTCGTCGACAGCCAGTTCGTCGGCTACGACCTCCAGGGCGACAAGCTCTATGAGGTGAAGGACGATCTTCTGTGCCGGCGCCGCGCCGAGATCGGCATGCTGTTCCAGTCGTTCAACCTGTTCTCGCACATGACGGTGATGGAGAACCTGATCGAGGCGCCGACGCAGGTGCGGCGCATTCCAGTCGACCAGGCAAAGACCGAGGCGGAGGTGCTGCTGCGGCGTGTCGGCCTGGCCGATAAGGTAGACCGCTATCCCCGCGAACTGTCCGGGGGCCAGCAGCAGCGTGTCGCGATCGCGCGCGCCCTGGCGATGAAGCCCAAGGTGCTGCTCTTCGACGAGCCGACCTCGGCGCTGGATCCGGAACTGGTCGGCGAAGTCCTGCAGGTCATGCGCGACCTTGCCGAGAGCGGCATGACGATGGTCGTCGTCACCCACGAGGTCGGCTTTGCCCGCGAGATCGGCGACCAGCTCGTGTTCATGGACGGCGGCGTGATCGTCGAACGCGGCGCGCCGCGCGAGATGATCGCCAACCCGGTGTCGCCGCGCACCCGCGAGTTCCTGTCGCGGGTGCTGTAACGAGCGTTAGGGCCACCTCTCAGGCCGCCAACAGCGCCGGGCCTAGCCCCCGTATAATCTTGGCTAGCTCGACGCATTCCCCGTGCCGCGCATTGTTGCGTCGCCAGGCCAGGCAGATCATGCGCTGCGGCATCGGCTCCTGGAACGGCACGATCTTGAGGTCGGGGATGGTGCCGGCGGGGCCGGTCGCCATTTCGGGGATGAGCGTGACGCCGAGCCCGTGCGCCACCATCTGCAGGAGCGTGGTCAGGCTGGTCGCGCCATAGCTTGCCATCGCCACCGGCCGCACATTGCCGCAGACGGCCAGCGCCTGTTCGCGCAGGCAATGGCCTTCTTCCAGCAGCATCAGTCTTTCCAGCGCCGGGCTCTCGGGTGGAACCGGCGGCGAGGCAAAGGCCGGATCGTCCGACGGCACGGCCAGGAAGAACCGGTCGGGAAAGAGCGCCTCGGTGATCAGTCCTGGATGGTCGAGCGGAAGTGCCGCGATGAAGGCGTCGAGTTTTCGCGATGCGGTGTCTTCGACCAGGGAGGTGGTGACCGCCTCGCGCAATTCGAGCAGCAAGGCCGGGAAATGCTTCTTCAGTTCGGGCAAGGCGCGCGGCAGAAGATAGGGCGCGACAGTCGGGATGATGCCCAGCCGGAAGCGTCCCTCCATGGCCGTGCGGCCGCGCCGGGCCGTCGTTTCCACGTCACGTATATCAGCCAGGATGCGCTCGATACGCGGCAACAGGGCGATCGCCTCGTCCGTCATGCGCACCGACTTGCCGCCGCGTTCGAACAGCCGGCAGTTCAGCCGTTGCTCCATTTCGGCGATCTGCGAGGACAGCGCCGGCTGGCTGACACCGGCAAGTTTCGCCGCACGCCCGAAATGCAGCGTCTGCGCCAGCGCGTCGAAATAATGCATCTGGCGAACTGTCAGTCCGATCATGCGGTCAAGGCCATCATAAGAAAATCCTATCGAAATAAACAGGAAAGACAATTTGTTTTTATCGACGGTCTGGCCTAGGCTGGAATGGTTCCAGATTGGCGCGGGCCGCTGGCCGCCCCCAAAATCTCGGCAAAAAATCAACCTCGGCAAATCAAACCTCGACAAATTGGAGTGAGAGATGGACGCGAAAACCGACGACAGCAGCGCGGGCAAATGCCCTGTCGCGCATGGATCCGCCGGCCGGACCAACCGTGACTGGTGGCCGAACCAGCTTGACCTTGGCGTTCTCCATCAGCAGTCGAACCTGTCGGACCCGATGGGCGAGGACTTCGACTATGCCAAGGAATTCGCCAGCCTCGATCTCGATGCGGTCATCAAGGACCTGCACCAAGTGATGACGGATTCGCAGGATTGGTGGCCCGCCGACTTCGGCCATTACGGGCCGCTGTTCATCCGCATGGCCTGGCACAGCGCCGGCACCTACCGCATCGGTGATGGCCGCGGCGGTGCCGGAGCCGGCCAGCAGCGTTTCGCGCCGCTCAACAGCTGGCCTGACAACGCCAATCTCGACAAGGCGCGCCGCCTGCTCTGGCCGGTCAAGCAGAAATACGGCCGCAAGATTTCCTGGGCCGACCTGTTGATCCTCACCGGCAACGTCGCGCTGGAATCGATGGGCTTCAAGACCTTCGGCTTCGCCGGCGGCCGCGCCGACGTCTGGGAGCCCGAGCAGGACGTGGACTGGGGTTCGGAAACCAAGTGGCTGGGCGACGAGCGCTACTCGGGCGATCGTGAGCTTCGCGGCCATCTCGGCGCCGTGCAGATGGGCCTGATCTACGTCAATCCGGAAGGGCCGAACGGCAAGCCCGATCCGCTGGCCTCGGCCCGTGATATCCGGGAAACCTTCGCGCGCATGGCGATGAACGACGAAGAAACCGTGGCGCTGATCGCCGGCGGTCACACCTTCGGCAAGACCCATGGCGCCGGCGATGCCTCGCTGGTGGGCGCTGAGCCGGAAGGTGCCGGCATCGAGGCGCAGGGCCTCGGCTGGTCGAGCAAACATGCGTCAGGCATTGCCGGCGACGCCATCACCTCGGGTCTCGAAGTCACCTGGACCACGACGCCGACCAAGTGGAGCAACAACTTCTTCGACAATCTGTTCAATTTCGAATGGGAGCTGACGAAGAGCCCGGCGGGCGCCCATCAGTGGACACCGAAGGGTGGCGCCGGTGCCGGCACGGTGCCGGATGCGCACAACCCCTCGAAGCATCACGCGCCGGCCATGCTGACCACCGACCTCGCGCTGCGGGCCGACCCGGCCTATGAGAAGGTCTCGCGGCGTTTCCATGAACATCCGGATCAGTTCGCCGATGCCTTCGCCCGCGCCTGGTTCAAGCTGACCCACCGCGACATGGGTCCGGCGGTGCGCTATCTCGGCCCGTTGGTGCCCAAGGAAGAGCTGATCTGGCAGGACCCGATCCCGGCGCTCGACCATGAACTGGTCAGCGAGCAGGACATCGCATCGCTGAAGGCCAAGATCCTGGCCTCCGGCCTGTCGGTTTCCGAACTGGTCTCGACGGCCTGGGCCTCGGCTTCGACCTTCCGCAACTCCGACAAGCGCGGCGGCGCCAATGGCGCACGCATCCGGCTGGCGCCGCAGAAGGACTGGGAAGTCAATCAGCCGGCCGAACTGTCGAAGGTGCTTGCCAGGCTCGAAGGCATCCAGACGGAGTTCAACACCGCGCAGACCGGCGACAAGAAGGTCTCGCTGGCCGACCTGATCGTGCTCGGCGGTGTCGCCGCGGTCGAGAAGGCCGCCAAGGATGGCGGCAACGACGTGAAGGTGCCGTTCACGCCCGGCCGCATGGATGCATCGCAGGAGCAGACGGACGTCCACTCCTTTGCCGCGCTCGAGCCGAAAGTCGACGGCTTCCGCAACTATGTCAGGGGCAAGCAGCCCATGTCGGTTGAAGCCATGCTGGTCGACCGCGCGCAGTTGCTGGGCCTGACGGCGCCGGAACTGACGGTGCTTGTTGGGGGCTTGCGGGTGCTCGGCGCCAACACCGGGCACTCAAAGCACGGCGTGTTCACCGACAGGCCGGGTAGGCTGACCAACGACTTTTTCGTCAACCTGCTCAGCATGAGCACGGTCTGGGATCCGGCTGCCGGTTCTGTTCCGGGTTCGGAAGAAGTGTACGAAGCGCGCGACCGCAAAACCAAGGCAGTCAGGTGGACCGGCACCCGTGCCGACCTGATCTTCGGTTCGCATGCGCAGCTGCGGGCATTGGCCGAGGTCTACGGATCGGCGGACGCCGGGCAGAAATTCGCCCGAGATTTCGTTGCGGCATGGACCAAGGTGATGAACGCTGACCGCTTTGACATCGCGGCCTGACCCGAGCTTGAGGACCTACGAAAGAGGCGCGGGCCACGGCCCGCGCCTCTTGCATTCAGGCTCTGGAATCAATCCTTCTCGAAGACACGCGCCTTGGCGACGACGCCGGCAATGGCGCCGCCGATCAGCGGTGCGACGATGAACAACCAGAGCTGGCTGAGTGCGGCACCGCCGGTAAACAGCGCCGGGCCGATCGAGCGCGCCGGATTGACCGAGGTACCGGTGACCGGGATCATGGCGAAGTGAATGCCCGCTAGCGTCAGGCCGATGACCAGGCCGGCAAACGCCGTCGAGTGTTTTTCAGCGGTAACGCCAAGGATCACCGTGACGAAGGTGAAGGTGCCGATCAGCTCCCACAGGAACGCCGAGCTCATGCCCCATTTCGTCTCGTCCCAGCCATTGGCGCCGAAGCCGCCGGTATGGCCGCCGGTCTGGCCGGAAACGATGATCCACAACGCCAGCGAGGCGATGATGGCACCGATGATCTGCGCGATCCAATAGGGGATGACGTCCTTGGCCGGCAGCCGGCCAGCCAGGAACACGCCGAGCGTCACCGCCGGATTGAGATGCGCGCCCGAAATCGGGCCGATCGCATAGGCCGCCGCGATGAGGCCGATGCCGAATGCCAGACCGATGCCTTCCTGGCCAAGTGGCAGCGCGCCGCCGAAGCCCCCCGTCACCACGGACGCCGTACCGATGAACACCAACAGAAATGTGCCTAGAACTTCCGCCAGATAAATCTTCATTGCCCTCTCCTCGTGACGATCCGCCGGTCCACGTTTTCCGCGCCGCGAATCATGACGGCAAGAGTATTCCCAACCGAAAAACTTGGAAAGCAGAGCTGTAGCGCCACACGCCGTCCTTCCGGCCGCCAGTTAAGAACATTAGAGATCTTGTATCTACTAGTCCGCCTGCTTCTAACCGCCGCGAAGATTTACCGGTCGGACAGGTTTAGCCGACCATCGCCAGCTTGCGCTCGCGGCGAGGCCGGGCGGGGTTCAATCCGGACGTGAAAGGCTCTAAGAGCAGACCGGATAATGTGCTCGATTGATGGAATGACGAATGCGACTGGGCGGACGGCTGGCTGCGGCCATTGAAGTGCTGGAGGACATTGGTCGGCGTCACCGGCCGGTGGCCGACGCGCTGAAGGATTGGGGCCTGTCCCATCGCTTCGCCGGCGGTGGGGATCGCGCCGCGATCGGCAACATCGTCTACGACGCGCTGCGCCGCAAGCGCTCCGCCGGCTGGTTGCTGGGCGAAGACACGCCGCGTGCCATCGGCTTCGGGGCGCTGCTGCTCGAATGGAGCCAGACGGCGCAGTCGCTCAACGCAGCGCTCGAAGGTGACAAATTCGCGCCGCCGCTGCTGAGCGCCACGGAACTCCAGGCAATGGCGGAACGCCGGCTTGCCGACGCGCCGCCCGCTGTTCGCGCCGACATTCCCGATTGGTGCGAACCGCTTTTCGAGCGGGCCTTCGGCGAGACATGGGTCGAGGAGGGCGCGGCGCTCGCCACACGTCCGCCGCTCGACATCCGGGTCAACACGCTGCAGGCCAATCGCGCCAAGGTGTTGGCCGAACTCGCGCAGACCGGTGCCAGTGCCGCACGGATCGCACCCTACGGCATCCGCATCCCGCCGATCGACGGTGACGGCCGGCATCCGAACGTGCAAGCCGAGCCGGCCTTTCAGAAAGGCTGGTTCGAGGTCCAGGACGAGGGGTCGCAAATTGCGGCGGCGCTTGCCGGCGCGACGGCTGGCATGCAGGTGCTCGATTTCTGCGCCGGCGCAGGCGGCAAGACGCTGGCGTTGTCGGCGGCGATGGACAACCACGGTCAAATCTTCGCTCACGATGCCGAAAAGGCGCGGCTGGCGCCAATCTTCGACCGCATTCGCCGCTCGGAAAACCGCAATGTGCAGGTCACCACCAAGCCGGCCGAGCTTGCCCCATTGACCGGCCACATGGACATCGTGCTGGTCGACGCGCCCTGCACCGGCAGCGGCACCTGGCGGCGGCGTCCCGACGCCAAATGGCGGCTGACGCAGAGACAGCTTGATGCCCGCAAGGGCGAGCAGGCGACGATCCTCGATGCCGCCAGAACCTACGTCAAACTCGGTGGCCTGCTGGTCTACGTAACCTGCTCCGTGTTCGACGAGGAGAACGGTGAACAAATCGCCGCGTTTCGCGAGCGGCACAGCGGCTTTGCCCCGGTCGATCATCGCCAGCTCTGGGACAGCCGTTTTCCCGGCCATACCGCCGCGATGCGGATCGGTGCCCTGGGTGGCATTTCGCTCTCGCCGGCGCTGAGCGGCACAGACGGATTTTATTTTTGCGCCTTGCGCCGGGCGAACTGACGCTGTCGTTGACAGCTGCCCGCAGCGCCCCAATTGCAGATGCGCGGCGTTGCGCCGCCACAGGGTGAATGCTTGCAAAGA
This sequence comes from Mesorhizobium sp. B2-4-13, assembly GCF_006658535.1. NCBI lineage: Bacteria > Pseudomonadati > Pseudomonadota > Alphaproteobacteria > Hyphomicrobiales > Phyllobacteriaceae > Mesorhizobium > Mesorhizobium sp. B2-4-13. Next base: position 196,668 of record NZ_VFVB01000003.1, read on the forward strand.
TATCTGTCGCTTCTGCTGTTCCTCTTCCTGGTGCTGGGCGGAGGCCTGCTGATCGGTTTCGCCACCTTGCCAGGTGCCTGGTATGCATCGCTGGCCAAGCCTTCCTTCAATCCGCCCAACTGGGTTTTCGCGCCTGCCTGGACACTGCTCTATGTGCTGATCGCCGTGGCCGGCTGGCGGACATGGTTGCGGGACCCGGCCGGCACCGCGATGAAGATCTGGGGCGCTCAGCTCGTCCTGAATTTCCTGTGGTCGCCAACCTTCTTCGGCGCAAAAATGATGGGGCCTGCTCTGGTCATCATCGTGCTTCTTCTGACCGTCATCGTGCTGTTTATCGCAAGCGTCTGGACCCGCGATCGGCTCGCCGGCTGGCTTTTCGTGCCCTACGCGGCGTGGGTGGCGTTCGCCACCTTGCTCAACGCCTCGCTTCTTTGGCTGAACTAGGTGACGTTCGATGCGGTTTGCTGCAGTGCAGCAAAAGCATTTGCCTGCCGCTCATGCCTCTGCGATAAGCTTTCCCGGCAAACGTGAAGGCAACGGCGATGGCAGCAAAGATAGTACCGGCTCCGGACTATGAGGATCGCGTCAGGGCGTCCTTCGCCCGCCAGCAGGCGATGGCGACGATCGGCGCCGAACTGACATTGGTGACCCCCGGCATCATCGAGATCGAGATGCCTTATTCGGCGGCGCTGACCCAGCAGCATGGGTTCCTGCATGCCGGCGTCATTTCGACGGCGCTGGACTCGGCTTGCGGCTATGCGGCGTTCTCGCTCATGCCGGAGAATTCCGGCGTGCTGACCATCGAATTCAAGGTCAACCTTCTGGCGCCGGGCCGGGGTGAGCGTTTTCTGTTCCGCGGTTCGGTGACCAAACCCGGCCGTACCATCATCGTTGCCGACGGCCAGGCCTATGCCTTCGCCACCGACGGCGAGGCCAAGCTGATCGCCACCATGACCGGGACGATGATGACGGTGCTAGGCCGTGATGGTATCGCTGGGTGAGTGGCCGGTTCGCCGCGGGCGAATTTAATCGTGCCGGCGGCACGGAGCTGCCGCCGGCAGCGGCCATGCCGTTGGTCATAATGTAGCGCAAGCAGGAGGATCGCCATGACTGGCAACGTCGTGCGCATTGGCGGCAAAGATGTCCTCTTCGTCATGGCGGCGCGGGCCGAATATGGCCCGCATCTGCAGCGGCTGTTCACGCCGCTGATGACGGGTGTGGGCCCGGTCGAGGCCGGCGTGCGGCTGGGCGCTGAGCTCTCCTGGTTGAAATCGGACAAGGCATTGCCCGATCTGGTGGTATCGCTCGGCTCTGCTGGTAGCCGGACCCTGGAGCAGACCGAAATCTACCAGGCCGTCTCCGTCAGCTATCGCGACATCGATGCCTCGCCGCTGGGCTTCGAAAAAGGCGCGACGCCGTTTCTCGACCTGCCGGTGATCGTACCGTTGCCGTTGCGTATTCCCGAAATCAAGGAGGCGACACTGTCGACCGGCGGCGCCGTCATTACCGGCGCGGCGTACGAAGTGATCGCCGCCGACATGGTCGATATGGAGACCTTCGCCTGCTTGCGCGCCTGTCAGTTTTTCGACATCCCGCTCATCGGGCTGCGCGGCATTTCCGACGGCGCGGCTGATCTCAGGCACGTCGGCGACTGGACCGAATATCTGCACGTCATCGATGAAAAGCTGGCCGACGCCGTCATGCGGCTCGAACAGGCGATCGGTTCGGGCTTGCTCCGGCCGGATTCACCTGGTGACGAGGCGATACCGCTCTGAAAGTCAGGCGACGCAACCCATTGCGCAGACTCGTTTCTTTCTCTAAAGGCTCGCCATGACGACAGCCAATCACACCGACACCGTCCTGATTGTCGATTTCGGCAGCCAGTTTACGCAGCTCATCGCCCGCCGCATCCGCGAGGCCGGCGTCTTTTCCGAGATCGTGCCGTTCCAGTCGGCCGAGGCGGCATTCAAGTGCATCAACCCGAAAGCGGTCATCCTGTCCGGCGGCCCGGCTTCGACGTCCGATATCGGCAGCCCGCGCGCGCCGCAGATCGTCTTCGATGCCGGCGTGCCTGTGCTTGGCATCTGCTATGGCCAGATGGCCATGTGCGTGCAGATGGGTGGCGTCGCCGAAAGCTCCAACCATCGCGAATTCGGCCGCGCCTTTGTCGAGATCGAGAAGGACAGCCCGCTGTTCGAGGGCCTGTGGGCCACAGGCCAGCGCCATCAGGTGTGGATGAGCCATGGCGATCGCGTCATCGCCCTGCCGCCGGGCTTCGAGGTGTTCGGCAAATCGGAAAGCTCGCCCTTCGCCATTTTCGGCAATGTCGAACGCAGGATGTACGGCATCATGTTCCACCCCGAGGTGGTGCATACGCCGGATGGTGCCAGGCTGCTCAGGAACTTCGTCCACAACATCGCCGGCATCGAAGGCGACTGGACGATGCGCGCCTATCGCGAGCACGCGGTCGAGGCGATCCGCAAGCAGGTCGGCAAGGGCAAGGTCATCTGCGCGCTGTCGGGCGGCGTGGATTCCTCGGTGGCTGCCCTTCTGATCCACGAGGCGGTCGGCGACCAGCTGACCTGCATCCTCGTCGACCATGGCCTGATGCGCAAGGACGAGGCCGCTGGTGTGGTGGCGATGTTCCGCGAACACTATAATTTGCCGCTCATCCTGGTGAACGCGTCGGATCGTTTCATCGGCGCCCTCGAAGGCGAGGCGGACCCCGAGAAGAAACGCAAGACCATTGGCCGGCTGTTCATCGAGGTGTTCGAGGAGGAGGCCAAGAAACTTGGCGGCGCCGATTTCCTGGCGCAAGGCACGCTCTATCCCGACGTCATCGAAAGCGTTTCCTTCACCGGCGGCCCGTCGGTGACGATCAAGTCGCACCACAATGTCGGCGGCCTGCCTGAGCGCATGAACATGAAGCTGGTCGAGCCGCTGCGCGAACTGTTCAAGGACGAGGTGAGGGCGCTGGGCAAGGAACTCGGCCTGCCCGAAAGCTTCATCGGACGCCATCCGTTCCCAGGCCCCGGCCTCGCCATCCGCTGCCCGGGCGGCATCACGCGGGAAAAGCTGGAGATCCTGCGCGAGGCCGACGCCATCTATCTCGACGAAATCCGCAAGGCCGGCCTTTATGACGCGATCTGGCAGGCCTTCGCCGTGCTGCTGCCGGTGCAGACTGTCGGCGTCATGGGCGACGGCCGTACCTACGAATTCGTCTGTGCGCTACGCGCCGTGACCTCCGTAGACGGCATGACGGCTGATTTCTATCACTACGACATGGCCTTCCTGGGCGCCGCCGCCACCCGCATCATCAATGAAGTCCGCGGCATCAACCGCGTGGTGTATGACGTGACGTCGAAGCCGCCTGGTACAATCGAGTGGGAATGATTTTGGCTTACTCAAACGCCGCCAAAAACACACTCCAATACCATCTAAGCCATTGAAATAAACGAAATATCGTGACGCTATCTATCGATGACTATCGATAGATAGCGTTCTCACACGCCGTCACATCTGACGGTCCGCCCGGATATTGCATCCATCTGTTTTTACGAATACCGTCAGCCAATCGAAGCATCTGACGGTATTATTTTTCGGATAAAGCATTGATATTAATGCCGAATATTACCACAAGGTGCGCCAAAAACGCCTGACGGTATTTTTCGACAGGAGATGTCCCGATGCTGACAGACGCAGCACTTAAGAACCTGAAACCAAAAGACAAATTTTATAAGATCTCCGATCGTGACGGCATGTATGTGCTTGTCGCTCCGAGCGGAAACATCTCCTTCCGGCTGGACTACCGTCTGAACGGTCGCAGGGAGACCGTCACCCTTGGCAGGTATGGCCGCGATGGCATCTCACTGTCGAACGCCAGGGAAAAGTGCATCGACGCGAAGCGGGCCGTCCGTGAAGGGCGATCTCCCGCGATTGAAAAGCAGCGGGAAAAGCGCCGTATCAAGGAAACGAAAAGCTTCGGGGAGTTCGGTGAGAAATGGCTGACTGCCGGGCCCATGGCCGACAGCACGCGCGCAATGCGTCGCTCAATCTTCGAGCGCGAGTTGCTCCCCATTTGGCGGAATCGTCTGCTGCCGGAAATCACGCCCGACGATCTCCGCGCTCATTGCGCCAAGATCGTCGAGCGGGGTGCCCCAGCTACCGCTATCCATGTCCGCGACATCCTTAAACAGATTTACGGCTTTGCGATCCTGCATGGGGAGAAGGTCTCCAACCCGGCCAGCGAGGTAGGTCCGGCATCAATCGCCAACTTCGTTCCGCGAGATCGCTCACTCTCGCCATCCGAAATTCGCGTGATGCTGAAGCAACTGGAGCACACCATCACGCTTCCGACGATCCGATTGGGAATGAGGCTCTACTTGCTCACAATGGTGCGCAAAAGCGAGTTGCAGGACGCGGTGTGGGATGAGGTTGACTTCGAGAATGCAGTCTGGACGATCCCGAAGGAGCGAATGAAGCGATCGAAGGCGCACAATGTCTATCTGTCGCGGCAGGTGCTCGACATCATGATTGCCCTGAAGACCTGCGCCGGGAACTCAAGATACCTCTTGCCGTCGCGATACGACGCGGATGCACCCATGTCTCGGGCCACCTTTAACCGAGTAACATACGCAGTCGTTGAACGAGCGAAGGCCGAAGGTCTGCCATTGGAGCCGTTTACCGTTCACGACTTGCGGCGAACGGGTTCAACTCTGCTCAACGAACTCGGCTTCAACAGCGACTGGATCGAGAAGTGCCTGGCGCACGAGGACGGGCGGTCGTCACGCGGCGTTTATAACAAAGCCGAGTATGCGATACAGCGCCGACACATGATGCAAGAGTGGTCCGATATTGTGGATGCATGGGTTGGTGGCCGAAAATACGTTCCGACACTCATTCCGCCTTCGATGCCGATCTTGGAACCCGACCCTGCACTTTGATAGGGCGGGTCTTGCGTTGCTTCACGTCCGGGGCCGGAGCTCGGAGAATTGGCTTTGAGCGACGTGCAGCGAGCCAAGCTTGAACCTCGCTCAGATCCCAAACCACGCATCGTGGCGTCAAAGCGAAACGCAGTGGAAATTCTCCCCGCTGCTCCATTTCGTAGATGGTACTATCGGCCAGTGGAACCATCTCGCGCAGTTCTCGCCTGCGAACGGTTCGCCTGATCGGCATTGGATGCTCGCGGCTCATTCCTCATCTCCACTACAAGCGTTGTGGCAGATAGAAACCGATAGTCCGCGAGACTTGAAGAATTGCGTGGAGGGAGTAGCAGAAAACGGCAGGACTGGCGTGCGAAAGGGAAGGTGCACTCAAAGCGTCAACGGTCGTCGTCTGGTCGCCAGATTGGCCGATACTGCCATCTAGGAATGCGCGTCTTCGCTGCAGATGCATGACCGTTACTGCGCTGTGGCGCGAACCTGGCCGGACTCAAGTCCCGTGAAGAGGTGTCCAGTCGCACCGCGGCATTACAGCATGGCGTCCGAAGGGGCGTGATACGCGACACACATGAACGGGGGTTCGAGTCGGTAGAGCGCTACCGCCTTCCCCCCCACTCAAAAGACTTGCGTTATTTTCTACAGTGTCGGGCGTGATGGGGCCTGTCTCGGTGTTGTTGCAAAGCCTGTAGGGAACGGGAGAGTCTGACCCCAAAGCTATCCACGACGCGAACGGCAGCTTTGCGCCTCTATTCCTTCATTCAGTCGGCTCCTGCCAGCCTTCAGAAGCGGACATTACTACAGCAGGTCGCGGCGAGTCGGATTCGCCCGACCTGCTGTAAGCTTCTGATTTTATGCATGTCGTTGTCCCGGAACCGAAGACACTTCCGGGCGACATGCATTAGTGTCAACACCCCGGCGTCGGTGCGCCATTTCCGGGTGTATACTCTCTGGATTCACGTCTGCCGTTCTGGGCAGAATTCCATCATGCCGACCATGGCCAGGGGACCGGCGAGGTGGGAAACTGGCTTGGTGGTGTCATCAACATGACGTGCGGTCATTTCGCGTGCGATGTAATCTCGCTCGCCCAACCTGCTGTATCAAGCAAGAGTGATGATGCCTCGCTGAACAACGTCAAGGCTCAGCAAGCGCCTCACACCAGGAGCCTTTCCAAGCCGGGCACGGCAGGCTACCAATCATCGTCCGACTATTGCAAAGAGGCCGCCGCATGACCGAGGCCCTTGGGTCCTTGCAGGACTGGTTCCACCAAACGGTTCCGCCGGTGCTCTCATGGTGGCTCGGTTCGATCATGATCGGCGTAGCCGTGTCGCCAGCGTTTGCCCTGGTTTTACTGCTGATGTCGATCCTTTGCGCGGTGCTTGGAAGAAGTATCGCCATCATGATCTTCGCCCTTAGCTTCAGCGCGATTGTCATTGCATTGCATGGTCTGGTCCCGACGCCGCCTTTGAGGGGCGGGTTGATCGCCCTGGTGACGCTGGGCTTCGGATTTTTGGCATCGGCCTTGTATCGTGAGCGGGGCAAGGTCGACAAAATGTACCGAAGACTGGAAGCCGCCCGAAAAGAGAGCGAAGAAACAAGGGGGCTTCTGGACAATGAAATCAAATGGCGCAAGGCATCGGAATGACGCCGTCGAGGCTGGTAGCGGCCAGCAATGTTGACCGCCATTGAATTGCGCCTTGGCTGCCATGCCGCTGCCAGGCAATCAGGGCGCCGTCACGCGCGCGGGCGGCCTATTCGGTCATTCCAGGCTCATCCGCCGAAGCAGAGAAGGAAGCAAAACAGGCAGCTGCCAACGCCTTTGCGGGGGGCGGTGGAAGGCGTTGGCAGCTATCAGGATGCGCATGCTCACCCCGATCAACCCCCCGTCGCCCCCGCATCAATGACGACGGATGGTTATCGATCAATCTTCGTTCATGGCCCGCTTCATCTGATCGGTGAATGGCTTGACCAGGTAGGAAAGCGCCGATCTTTCCTTGGTGTGCAGGAAAACTTCGACCGGCATGCCTGGCACCAGTTGCTTGCCTTCGAGGCCGCTGCCATCAACGATCGCGATCGTGGAAAGATAATAAGCCTGGCCGGTCTGCGCGTCGACACTCGCCGCCGCTCCAACAACGTTGACGCGCCCATTGATCTCGGGTGTGGTGCGCTGGTTGAACGACGAGAAGCGCAACCTCACATCCTGGCCCGTCGATACCTGGTCTATATCGGTCGGCGCGACCCTTGCCTCGATGACAAGTTCGTCGCCGCCGGGCACGATTGACATGACGGTTTCGCCGGGCGCAATCACCCCGCCCACGGTGTGAACCTTGAGATCGTTGACGATTCCCGAAATCGGTGCCCGCAACTCCATGCGCGTGAGGCGATCCTTTGCGGCGACGATGCGATCGTCCAACTCGGCGACTTTAGCCTCGACGTCGCGCAATTCCCGCTGAGCATCGGTCCTGACCTGCTGGTCGAGTTCGATCATCTTGAGATTGACCTCGCTGATCTGGCCCCTGGCCCGCGCTACATCGGACTCGACCTCGGCGATATGGCCGTCGATCTTGATCAGGTCCCGTTCCAGCGTGCGGGTCTTGTCGTCTTCGATAAGTCCCTTGTGCAACAGGGGCGCCAGGCGATTTATATCTTCAGCCACGAGTGCACGTTCGCTTCTGCTGGACACTTTTTGCGCCTCCAGGCCTCTGATCTGTTCTTCGTACTGCTCGATCTGCGATGTCAGTTGCGCCTTCTGGGCCACACGCGTCGCCCGGTTGTTGGCAAACAGCCGCTGCTCGCCATCCACGATGGCGTGCGGATCGACATCGGCTGCAAAATCGAATGTGATCTGGTTCACATCGTCGCGCTCGGCGCGCAAGCGGGCGGAGCGTCCCTGGAATTCTAGAAACTGACTTCTCAACACGCCCAGCTCCGCCCTGGTCTGGGTTTCGTCGAGACGGATCAGAACGTCACCAACTTTCACCGCATCGCCGTTGGCGACTTCGATCGCGCCGATGATCCCACCGTCGCGATGTTGAATCATCTTCAACTGCTTTTTCGAGGTGACCTTACCCTGTGCGATAATGGCACCAGACAGGTTTGCATTGGCCGCCCAACCCCCGCAGCCCAGAACCAAACCCAACGCAAGGAGGCCGGAGACCGCTACCCTGGAGTGAATGGTGTAATGTGGCCGACGCGTCTTCTTCTCGAGATTCTTGTCCACGCTTTTACCCCCTTATCGTCTACGCGGTCGCCAATGCCTGACCAGGCATTGCGGCGTCGTGCTTTGCTTCAAGAATGAAGTCCTGAGCCGTCAGTTCGTGATGGCCGTCGAGGGCCAACGAGAATTCGTCGTCCGGGTCGCTGTCGAGATTCCCGGAGATGACCGTGACCTCGTGATCGATGTCGAGCGTTTGGAAGCTGAAGGTCACCGCCCCTAGATCGGCTGGTGCCGCGGAGGCCGCGCCGGCAAAGAACAGTTTGTGGCCGGCAAAGTCATCGAGATCTTCTGAAATGCGCGACAGATCGATGCGGTCTCCTGCATGGAAATCCATTATCAGGTCGCGCGGCCCGCCCTGGTTTTCAAGGGATTGAAGCGACTGGAACACGAACAGGTCACTGCCGCCGCCGCCCACCATGACGTTGACGGCATCGTTCGCCACCAGGGTGTTTCGCCCATGGCCGCCCACGATGCTCTCGATTTCGAAGATGTGGGCCTCTTCGATGCCATCGAGGAAGACGAGCCCGTCCGGCAGGTCCACAAGGGTGTCCTGGGCATTGGCGGAAAGGTCGAGCGTGTCCTGTCCGTCGCCGCCATGCACGATATCGATCTGGATGTCGTTGCAAAGAACAATGACGTCATCGCCCGCGCCGCCGTCAATGTGATCCAGACCTGCGCCATCGCTCAGATGATCATTGCCGTCGCCGCCGGTGATGGTGTCGTCACCGGCACCGCCAATGAGCGTATCATCGCCCTGCCCGCCGTCGAGAGCATCGTCGCCGTCGCCGCCGTCCAGCGTATCGGCGCCCGCATCACCATGGAGCGTGTCGGCGCCGTCGCCGCCGGCGATTGTATCGTCACCGCCGCCGCCAATCAGGAGGTCAGCTCCGGCACCGCCGTCGAGACCATCGTTACCGTCGCCGCCGTCCAGCGTATCGGCGCCGTCTTGGCCATCCAGTACGTCATTACCCGTGCCGCCGTCGGCGACATCGTTGCCATCGCCACCATGGATCTGATCGTCACCGTTGCCGCCAAGAAGCAGATCGTTGCCGGCGTCGCCATACAGAATGTCGTTGCCATCGCCGCCGAACAGGGAATCGTCGCCATTGCCGCCAAAAATGACGTCGTTGCCGCGGCCGCCCCAGATGACGTCGTTGCCGTCGCCCCCGATGAGCCGGTCGTTGCCATCGCCGCCGTGGATCGTATCGTTGCTTTCGCGCCCATAGACGACGTCGTTGCCGCCGCGCGCATCGATCAGATCATTGTATGGGGTTCCTATCAGCACATCGTCGCCCTCGGTGCCGGCCATGGATTCACCGGCGGGCTCCGTGACTTCGAGGTGGGCGCTCTGCTGGATGGTCTCGATGCCGTCGCTGATCTGATAGTGAAACGTGACGGCTCCAATCTGGTCATGTTCGGGCGTATAGAGCCATCGCTCCAGTCCGATGCGGGTAAGTTCACCTCTATCGGCTTCGAGCGAGCGCACGATCAGATTGTCCCCGTCCGGGTCGCTGGCGCCGTTCAGCAGTTCCCCCATGGTTATGATGACCGACAGGTTCATCATGCCGTCGGACAGAAAGACCGGACCGGTCAAGACCGGCCGCCGATTTGATTTTGACGGCCCTGGCGAACCCTGGCCGGGGTCGGTTTGGCCGGGCTGATTTCCTTGTCCCCCGCTACCGTCCGGCTGGCCGCCCGAGCCCGACCCGCCGTTACCGGTGTCGCTCCCGCCATGGCCCGGCAAAACGCCACCGGGAGGTGAGGATCCCCCACCGCCGGGATATGATGACCCCCCACCACCGGGAGGTGAGGATCCCCCACCGTTGTCGTTGCTGGCAACGGGTGGCGGCGCGCCACCATGGCCGCCCGGAGCGTGGATGCTGTTGCCGATGCTGGCGCGACCATCAGGGTGGAGTCCTTGCACGCCCCAGGGCCGATGCGGCTGCCAGACGTCGAAATTGAGTTCGCCGACATTGACGCTTATGGGTTCGGCGAGGCTTCGCAGATAATCCGCGACTTCGCCGATCTTCTGTACCTGCGTCACGACGGGGTCGTCCTCGGCGTCCGATGCGTGATCATTGCCCTTGGTGGTCTGGTCGGAATGTCCGCCGGGGGTTTTTTCGGGGACGTTCTGGTCAGTCTCGAACATCTTTTTCAGAAGTACCGCGAATGCACCGATCAGGAAGGGAAAGGCGGAGACCGAATTGATGCGCGCCCGCGTGTCACGTAGCGCAAAGCGGTTCTTGGGAGCGTCGAGCTCCTCGTGGTTGGGCAGTCCAAGCGCGAGCCGGTCGTCCATTTTGCTCTCGTCAATCCTTTTGCGCAGCCGCAACGGCCGACACGTTGCGCATCTTGCCGCCAGGCCTGGACATTGGGGCGGCGCCGACCTCGCCGTCCGAGGCAGGCATTGGGGCGACGCGCATGGGTTCGCGGATGAGTTCGGTCTTTGGGCCGATCGTTACGAGCTTGCCGTTCTGTATCAGTCCGACGAGATCGACCGCCGCAAGGGCGCTCGGGCGATGCGCAATCACAATGGCGATGCCGCCACGCTGACGAACGCCCTTGAGCGCATCCGTCAAGGCGGCCTCGCCTTCGGCGTCGAGATTGGAATTCGGCTCGTCCAGAACGACCAGGAAAGGGTCCCCGTAAAGAGCACGCGCAAGGCCGATGCGCTGGCGCTGGCCGGCCGACAGGGCGGTGCCGTTTGGCCCGAGTTCTGTCTGGTATCCCTGGCTGAGCCTGACGATCATTTGATGGACACCGGCGGCGCGCGCGGCGGCAACGATCCCGCGTGCGTCGGCTTGCGGATCGAAGCGCGAGATGTTCTCGGCGATCGTTCCCTCCAGCAGGGATACGTCCTGGGGCAGATATCCTATGGCGGCACCAAGTTTGTCGCTGTGCCATTGATCGAGTTCGGCGTCGTCGAGCCTGATCGAGCCACGCAGCAGCGGCCAGACACCGACAATGCCTTTGACCAGCGATGTCTTGCCGCCACCGCTTGGTCCGATCAGTCCGAGCGCGTCGCCGGCCTTGAGTTCGAAAGAGACGTCGCCCAGAAGAACAGCTCCGGTGTGGGGCGCAACGACGGTTGCCTTTTCCACTTTCAGCGTCTGGCAAGGCGCCGGAAGATCGATCATCTGGGACTCGTCATTCATCGCCGCAAGGGTTTCCTTGAGCCGGCCGAAGCTGCGGCGGGCAGCGACGAAACCCTTCCAGTTGCCAATGGCCATGTCGATGGGAGCGAGCGCGCGTGCCGAAGCGACCGAACAGGCTATAATGGAACCCGACGAGAGTTCTCCCTTCATGGTGAGATAGGCGCCAAGGCCCAGAAGCGCCGATTGCAGCATCATGCGCAGCACTTTTGCCAGGCCGCTGAAGGACCCCGTCACGTCGCTGGTCTTGGTTTGCAAATAGAGGTGTTTGTCATTGGCCGCTGAAAAGCGCGACACCGCACGGGAGCCGAAACCCATTGCCTTGAGAATATCCGCGTTGCGCGCGTGCGCGTCGGCGATGTTCGAACGCATGATGGCGGCCCGGTGCGTATCCTTGGCGACATTTCTTGTCATCACTTCGGTAATGACCGTCAAGGCGATGAGTACTATGGCGCCCGCGACTGTCAGCAATCCAAGCATGGGGTGGAGGAGATAGACGAAGCCCAGGAACAGAGGCATCCATGGCAGGTCGAACAGGGCGATGGGGGCCTGGCTGGATATGAAGCCGCGCACGGTATCCACGTCCCGGCCCCGCTCCAGCGCTTCCGACGTGGAATAGCCGTAGCGTGGCATCTCGATCACCACCTGATGGGCCAGCGGGGCGAGCCTGGCGTCGAGGCGCGCGCCATAGCGGACGAGAATCTGCGACCGCAACACGTCGAACAGGCCCTGGAAAAGGTAGAGTCCGATGGCCAGAACGGAGAAGGCCACCAGAGTGGGCACGCTGCCGCTGGGCAGGGCCCGGTCGTAGATCTGCAGCATGTAGAAAGAGCCGGTCAACGCCAGAAGGTTGATGACTCCCGAAAGGCAAAGCAGAAAGACTATAAGCCCGCGATAATTGCCGATGTATTGCGAAACATCGGGTGCGGAACGAGTGCGTTTCTTTTGGGTACTCATGAAGCCAACCCCCCAACTCGATTGAATGGTGCTTGGGCAAAACGGCCGCCGGGGATTCCCCGGCGGCCATTTACGTTCAGGCGAACTTGAACGAGGTTCCGTCAAGGTCGTGGTGACCGGCAACATCAATGCTGAAGTCGGCTACGCCGTCTCCGTTGACCTCACCCTTGACCAGCGTGTGTTCGCCATCCGCAGCCGTCTGGTAGTTGACCATGACCTGGCCCGCCGAAGTGAACCCGGCTCCGGCAAAGAGGACGAAGGACTGATGCCCCGCGGCACTCGTGTTGGCGTCGATCATCGACAGATCGATCTTGTCTCCCGGCTGCAAGCCCACGATCGTGTCGCCATTGGCGTCGGCTGCCGATCCGAACACGAAGGTGTCGTTGCCAAGCCCGCCATCCATTGTGTTGGCGGCGTCGTTGGCAATGATCGTGTCATTGCCGGAACCGGCGATCACGTTCTCGAAGCCGAACACTGTATCCTGACCGCTTTGCGCGCTGGAGACACTGCCGTGATGCAGCAATCCGTTGCCCAGATCGATCGTCAGGCTGGCGCTGATGGCCGCGTAGTCGAGCGTATCCTGTCCATCCTCGCCCCAGTAGACGTCGTTGCCGTCGCCGACATTGGCGATGATGCGATCGTCGCCACTGCCCCCATAGACTGTGTCATTTCCCGCCCCGCCTTCGATGACGTCATTGCCGGCGTCACCGAAGATGCGATCGTCGCCCGCGTCGCCAAACAACATGTCGTGGCCGTCGCCGCCGAAGATAATGTCGTTGCCGGCCCCGCCGAAGACGACGTCGTCGCCCGCGCCAGCCTTGATCAAATCGTCTCCGGCACCGCCAAGCAGCGTGTCCGCGCCATCATTGCCCAGGATGACGTCGTCACCGTGGCCGCCGCTCAGCACGTCCGCATCGGGCCCGCCGATCATGACATCGTCACCATCGGTGCCGAGATGGGCATCGCCGCCCGGCACCGGCGCATCCCCGCCGTCGCCTTCTCCCGCGGCAGCAGCCGTCAGATCCAGCGAAGCAGTTTGGTGAACGGAAGCCTGGCCGTCGCTGATGTCGTAGCTGAAGCTCACCTGGCTGGTGTCGTCGGTATTGGGTGTGAAGGTCCAGCCATCGGGCCCCTGGGTGACGGTTCCCGAGGACGGCGTGAGGTTGGTCACGGTCAGGGAGTCGCCATCGGCATCCGAGGCTCCGGCCAGAAGCGTCGCCGCGGTGATCAGCATCGCCGTGTTCGCGCCCAGCGAGGGCAGCACGATGGCTCCGTTCACGGCCGGCGCACGGTTCTGGTGCTCGTTGTCGTTGTCGTCGTCATCGTCATCGTCACCTTGTGAGGTGTCGCCTCCATTGCCAGGCGCAACGTTGTCGACAACGTCCTGGGGACGCAGGTCACCAATGACATGGTTCGTCCCGCCGGCGCCATGGAAGACGATACGATGATCGGAGGTCAGGCCAGAGATATCGACTGTGTCGTCGCCGTCGCTGCCGTTGATGGTGATGGTGCTGGTCTGCAGGTGGGACGGGGAGAAATCACCAACGATCAGAACATTGTCGGTCCCGCCGGAAGTGTTGACGGTGATCTCCTCGATGTCCTTGAGCTCCGCGATGATGTTGCCGTTCGTCACCGCACCGCCAACGCCGTTGGTATTGCGGGTAACCACGATTTCCGTGCCGGCGTTGAGTCCTGTCAGGCCGGCCAGCACCGCTTCGGCAACGGAGTAGATCCGGAAGACCTCCGCAGAGTTGTTGCCGTTGGCGGTAAACCGGTCGCCCGTCCCCGTGTTGGAGCCGCCATCGACGAAGTCGTGCCCATCGGTGCCGCCAAAGCTGTTGGCGTTCCAGACGATAGTGTCGTTGCCGCCGCCGGCGAAGACGATGTCGTTGCCGCCGCCCGGATCAATCGTGCTGCTTCTGGCGTCGCCAACAATGATGTCGCCGCTGCCGCTGCCGTTGATGTTGCCTGACGTGCCCGAAGAGCTTCGGTCGATAGATCCCGTAGCGTTGTCAGTGTAGGCGGGGGTCCCGTTGTCGGTAACCCTGTAGGTGAAACTGCCCATGCTCCCCTGGGCATTGCCGCCATTGCCGGTTGAGCTAGAACCAGTATCGGTGAATGTGACAGCACCGGCAGCGTGAGAGGCGGACCCGCTGTTAGCACTTCCGACAAGGGCATCAAACGCAAGCACCGGGCCGTCCGGATCAGTGTCGTTGGCCAGGAGCGCCCAATCTGGGATGACAACCGATCCAGCGCCCTGGATGTTGGTGACTATGTTGTCGTTGCCCGCGTTGGGTGCGTCGTTGACCGGGGTAACGTGGATGGTCGTGGTCGCCACGTTGCTGTTGATCAACTCGTCCTTGACCGTGACATGGATGATGCGGTCGGCCGGATCGGGATTTTGCGAGTTGTTGGAGAAGGTGACCGCCTGGATCGCGGCCTGGTAGGCAGCGAAGGTGGAAGCCCCAGTTAGGTTGACGGTGATCTGGCCTGCAACCGACGTATCCGTCGTGCCGGTGATCCCGTCGCCGTTGATATCGTTGCGGTTGAGGCTGTCTCCCGCCTTGGCGTTGGTCAGCACGACCTTGGCCGAGTAGATGACCGAGCCATCGTCGGCAATGCTCGGCCCCGAGGCTATGTGCACCGAGGACCCGCCTTCTGCGAAGGTGGCATTGTAGTCATTGGAGTTGTCGTTGATGGGGGCGGAAGTGCGGATGTTCACATTATCGATGTAGAAGTTCTCGTTATTCTCCAGAACGCCGCTGGGGGGTTCCGAATATTGGAAGCGGATCGCGGTGTGGGCACCGATCTGCGCCGGCGTAAGGTCGAAGCTGAAGTTGCCACTCGCGTTGTTGTTCGTGGCAGCCAGCGTTCCGATCTGATCCCAACTGGAGCCGTTGTAGGCGAAAACGAGAATGTTCTCCCCGGGATCGGCGCCATTCTCGTTCCAGGTGAACGACAGGGTCGCAGCGGTGACTCCAGTCAGGTCAACGGCACGTGAGATGCTATCGTTATTCGCAACGTCAGCGTTGAAGTTCAAACGATTATCGGGGTTGTTGTTGCTTCCAACATTGGCAATGGTGATGTCGCCGCCAGTGCCATTGTTGTCACCGATTTCGGTCCAGGGACCCAACCAGTTGATGGTCCCATCATTGCCCGCGTAGCTGCTCGATGGGCTGAAATCATCCGTGGCATTGCCGATGTTGAATGCGTGCAGGTCCAAAGACGGTGCGACTAGCGGCAGGTGAATGTCCCCGTCGACAAACCGCAGCACCTCGACGCCGACCACAAGGTCGGTGCCATCTGTCGGAATGACATCACCGTTGGCGTCGGTCGCATTCGGATCGCGGTTATCCGTGATCTTATAGGCGGTCACCAGGCCATCGGCATTCCCGAAATCATGGCTAATGATATCGATCGAGTAATCTGCCTTGTTGCCGGTGAAGATGGCGACGTCGCTGGTTCCGGCACTGCCGGGATCGCTGCCGAGCACCAAATCCTTGCGATCTTCGGTCTTGAGCAACTCCGTAAAGTGCTTGGCGAACATTTCCGTGCCCAGCGCCGCATTGGCGAGAAGGCCGTCTCCAAGCGTTCCGCTGTAGCTGTGGATGATGTTGCCGTTCGCGTCCTTTTGGCTGTGATCGTAGCCGCCATAGGCGCCAATCAGAGTATCGAGGCGGATTTTGTCGCCGATGATGACGTCAAAACCGCTGCCGCCAACGCTCCCGTTCGAATCCGGCGTCCGCGTATTGAAAGTGTCGTTGCCGCCACCGCCTATCAGCCAGTTGTCGCCTGAATTGACGCCTTCGGCATCAACCGTGCCGGTGTTGTCGGCGCCGATAATAGTGTCGTCGAATTTCGAGCCGATCACGCCTTCGAGGTCGGTCCAGAGCTGGTTGAAGGGCTCGAAGGCCGTACCGCCAGGCGCGCCCGTTAGATTGACGTTGCGCAGATCGGCTGCCGTGTCGAGCACGATGCTGGTGTCGCTGAACGCGGCGATGTCAAAACCGGTGTCACCGAGATTTTCGTCGCTGTCGCCGGTCTGGGCCGCCTGGCCGATGCCGCCGAAGAAGATGTCGTCGCCATGCTCGCCCTTGAGCTGATCGGAGCCCGAGCCGCCCGACAACATGTCGTCGCCCTCGCCGCCGCGCAATTCGTCCGGGCCGTCGCCACCGAACATGATGTCGTTGCCCGAATCGCCGAAGGCGAGGTCGGTGTCACCGCCGGCGTCGATATAATCGTCGCCCTCGCCGCCATAGAGTTCGTCGATGCCGGCCTCGCCATAGATCCGGTCATTGCCATGGCCGCCGATAGCGACATCCAGCGCGCCGGCGCTGGTGCCGGCATAGATGATGTCGTCGCCGGCGCCGCCGTCGAGGAAGTCCTCGATGTCGCCGCCGTAGATGACGTCCTGGCCGTCGCCGCCGTAAATATGGTCGGCGCCCGCCTTGCCGTCGAGCACGTCGTCGCCCTTGTCGCCATAGATCGTGTCGTCGCCATTGCCGGCGTCGAGCCAGTCGTTGTAGTCGGTGCCGGCGAACGTTTCGTGGGAATTGTAGCCCGAAGAGGGCGTCCCGTCGGGGTTCTCCCCGACATCGGGCCGGAAGTCGGCGATGTAAGTATTGCTAAGGCCAAGATCGGCATTGATCTTCGTGAGCAGTGTGCCATTCCCGGCGATGCTGTTGCCTGAGCCGGAATAAATGCCGTAGCCCGTTGCAGTGCTGGGGCCGGTGACCGCATGGGTGACGGGATCAATCTTGAAACCATTCGCCATGCCGGCATTATTCGCAAGTGCCGTAGCGTACATTGGGGCGAGTTCGAACGTATGGTCGGACCAGCCCATCACGTCTCCGTTGAGATGCTGCGCCCCGGTCGCGCGCTCGATGATGTCCTTGAACTGCTCGGTCGTGATGGCGTGACCCAGGTCCGGATCGATATTCAGGGCGAGACCAAGCCGGTAAAGGTAGTAGAAGCGGTCGCCATCCATCAGCCTTTCCATCTGGTCTTCAAAGATGGCGTTGAAGGTGGTGCCGAGCTGGCCGGTGAACACATGCAGTTCGGCTAGGCCGCCGATCCAGAAGTCGATCTTGTCATAGCCCTTGTCGCCGCCGTTCAGGAATTCAATCGCGCCAGCGAGGTTGAGGCCCGTCAGGGCGCCCGTGCCGGTGATGACGCCGGTTTCAAGGTCCAGCACTTCCTGGGCTTTCGCCACGTCCCCGTCGAAGCTGTAAGCAGCGATGAAGTCGACCAGGGATTCCGGGTGCTGCATCTGGGAGGCGAATTCGGCCCAGCTTGTGTAGGGATTAAGAGCATCGACAATGAGGTTGGTATGGTGCGGCGTCGCCGGGTCGGCGAGCCGCTCGGCAACGAGCGCGTCATGAAGCTGCGCTCGCACCTGGTTCAGCGTCGGCATGCCGACGTCGCGGCCGCGGGCGATGTTGATCGCGGCGAGGTCGAGCGGCTGGCCGAGCAACGTCTGCTGCATGGCCGGGGTGACGAACTCATCCACCTCGTTGGTAAGCTGCTGCGACATGCCGCGCAGGATGTCCTCGGCGCCGGTCGCCTTATAAGCGCCGGGGTTGAGGAACGCCGCCTCCAGCGCCCACTTGGTCACCGTGCCGTTGGGATCGATGGCGTCGATCGTCTCGCGAAGCTGCGAATGCCCAAAACGGAATGCGGCCTGCGAATACTCGAGCGATATGTCGGAATTGATGTCGTTGTCGTATGTAACGAACTCCGGCAGATCAGGGGTGACCAGCCGCGCATATTGATCGATGGCGACGTGCTGGTACTCCATCTCGTTGACCAGCTTGGCAGCCTCGAACATCTTGTCCTGGTTCCAGGAAATCTGGTCGATGGTTGCAGTGCCGGTCACGTTCATCAGCGTGTAGTTGCCGTCTGAGTCGGTGAACGAACCGCCAAAACCATCATTGACGGCAGTCTGGTAGCCATGGCGTGCATCCACGTCTGGCGACTGCAGGACCATGGTCTCGAGGTTGACCAACTGCACATTGTGGTTGGCATGGAAGACATGGTGGATGGCGGTGAGGCCGAAATTCTCGTTGGCGCGCCCGTCACCGGCTATGTAGTGGTTGCCGAGCGACTCCATCAGCGCCTCGCCAATCGCGGCGTATTGAGCCTCGGTGACCGGAGTGCCGCCAACGTCGTTCCTGATCGAGAAGTTGGAAAAGTCGATGAATGGGGCCATCTGGCCGAAGTTGTCGAAGCCGCCCGCCTGGATCGTCGAATTGCTGAAGTTGATCAACGTGAAATCCGGGTTGATGTCGAGCAGCAGCGCCTCGCCGGTGTAGACAAATCCGCCGGCCGCGTTGCCATTCGTATCGATGACGTGCCCCGTTTCATCGCGAGCCCTGAGATTGTTGATGTCATCCCAGGTGAGGTCGTCGCGGCCGGTTTCCGCCAGGTGGGCACGGAGTTCGGCCAGGGTGGGGAGGGTGCGGGTGGTCTGGCCCACGCCGAGACCTGTCGCGGAGGAGTCGTCGAAATACTGGCTGTTGTAGGCCTGCGTCTGATGCCCGTCGAGCAGTTCGGCGCCTGGGATGTAGGTTCCCGGATGGTTGGGATCCTCTACCCATTCGCGCAGAATGTAGGTGGTCTGCGAGTCCGAGCCATAGCTCTGGCTCTGGTCGATGTAAGGCGACGTATGATTTGTGTACGTCGTTGTCTCCGGCTTGGCGATGGGGGTACCGGTGAAGTTGCCGGCGGTGGTCGCAAGATCCTTGTCGGCGCCACCGAGGAACTGGTCGTCGGCCGTGCCCCACTCGCCATCGGCACCCTTGTCAGCCAGGTCGTCGCCGGTGCCCCACACATTGTCGGCACCCGCGATCGACATCGCGCGGCCGTGCAGGTCGTCCACCGTGTAGCCGTCCGGCGTGGCGCGCGAGATCGTAATCGTGTGGCTGGGCGATTGCGAATACATCGGGTCGCTCGGGTCGAGCGGGATGATGATCTTCGAACCCTGACCGCCTTTGCCAATGAAATCGAGACCATGGTCGAAGAACTGGCCGAACAGGGTGAAGATACCGCTGGTCGACGGGTCACCCGGCAGCGTGTTCAGGTTTCGCACCATATATTCGGTGATCGTCTCGGTCGTGCCGCCGACGCCGATGACGTTCTCGGACGTCACGACATCGGTGTAGACACCCATTCGGATCATGGCGCTGGCATCTGCCCCAGCAGCTGGTGCGTAGGTGCCACCCAGGCCAAGGCCCGCATAGTCGAAGATCGCCATCTCGCCAGCGGCAGGGCTGCCGGTGCTGATGACCACTCGTCCCTCGCTGTTCATGCTCGCTGCCGCATCTGTCACGCCGTGTGCGGCGAGGCCCGCGGCGATCGCGCCCAGCGCGGTGTCGAGGCTGACAGTGAAATCCAACCCGAAATGGACATCGATGCCGACCACTCCGTTGGCACTTGGATTGCTGGAGACAGCCGAGTCGAAGAACTGGAACGGGACCAGGTCGCCACCTGAAAGCGCCACGATGAGCAGTTCGCCCGGGGCCATAATGAGCTGTGCCGCGCTGCTCCCGGTAAGGGGAACGCCAGATTGGGTGAAGGCGCCACCCACCGCCGTGGCTGGGTCGGGCGCGCCATACGACGAACTGATCGTCTGGGTGATCATGCGCGGCGTGTAGTCGATCACCGTGCTGTTGAGATCGCCATAAGCGCTGGGTGATGCAAGTTGCGTGGTGTCCGAGAGGGTACCCGTGTAGTTCGTCAGGGCCGGATTGGTGAGAACTTGTGCCACGTAGTTGTTGTAATCGGCCTCGGTCAGGCGCGGGAACGGGTCGTTGGTCGCGCCCCAGTGCCAGCGGGTGAGATCGACCAAGTTGTTGAAAAACCCGATCGGGATGCGAAAGCCGCTTGCTTCGCGCGCGCCGTCGTAAATAGAAAGATGGGTAATTGGATCGATAATGCTTAAAGGGTCGAAAGTTCCAAAAAGACCCAGTGTCCTGGTGGTTCCGCCAGCATCCGTATAGCCATAGATGGCTTGACCGCTGGCATCGTAGCCAGTGATGAGAATTGCGTCGCGCATCTGGTCGAGAAGAAAGTTGATATCACTGAGCGTGATGTCGAACGGCTTGATGGAAGGCATCGCTTTTCTCCATTCGTGTGCCGTACGCAACGGCGACAAGACTACGATCAGCGCCCTCGCGGGCGCATTGGCGGGAGTTGGGAAGTGCCTTCTCGGGGGAGGGCAATGGGGCTGTAAGCTGCGCCAATGCCGGTCTTCTCCGACTGGTTTGTTCCCTATGGTAACCCTTTCTTAAGCATGACACCGCCAATTCGAATGCCTACGGTCGGACGTCGCATGATGTTTTCGGCACAAAGACTGGGGAATTTCGACGGATGGTCTGGCGCCAGCCTGGACCAAGGTCTGGGCTGAAACCCAGACTTTGGTCGAGCTGGGCCAAGGTGTTGAATTCCTCAGGTATGCTTTCGCGTGTGCAACAATTGGGCTGGCGCCACACGCGTCCTCGCCGGCAGTACCCACGGCGGCAATGTCAAACGCGCCGAGTCTCCGGCATGTGAGCCCAGGCCGAAGTTCCTGCGATCCAGCCCGCCGAAACCCGAGCCCGGCTATTTCTCGAACGCGGCCTCAACGGCCTCAGATATGTCGCATGCATCGCAACCGATATGACGGACTCGTCCTGTCCTTCCCGTTCCGTTTACTTCGTCTGTGCTAAGCTAGATGTCCATCCGAGACCCAGTCGCAGCCAAGACGGCCAGCTCAAATGCAAGCGACGCCGCAAACATTCTATTATCGGTCTCTCAGGCCTGATTGATTTAACCATGGTCCCGAAATCCTCATGCACATATATTTGGCTTGTACGGGCTACTAGCGCAAAATGTACATGATACTGTCAATGGTTACGCTAGGTATGTCCGATTGTTCTATATTCAATCTAGCGCTTGGACGAATTTAGAAAAGTTTCCTGAATGCTCGCACCTTCGTCGGGTCTCTCCTGCGTTGACAATCCACTTAAGCCAAGTCTAACATACCCCGTTATTGGGATTGTGCAGGGTTGACGGCTCACTGGTGTGTGACACGCCTTGGGTCGTACGCTGGGGGTAGCGGCGTGGGCGATCTGGATAGAGTTTCAATTGCCGTTGTCGACGATCATCCGATCGTTCGACGCGGTCTAGGCGCTGTTATTTCAGGCGAGGCGGGCTTCAGTCTCGTTGCCGAAGGCAGCACCGCGCGTGAAGCGCTGGAAATCGCCGAACGGTGGCGACCCCAGATCATGCTTCTTGACCTGGGGATCCCGGGAGGTGGCATGGAGGCGTTAAAGCGCATCGTCGTCCAGGCGCCCTCGGTCCGATGCGTGATCCTCACGGTCTGTGATTTGGCGGCCACGGCGATTTCTGCTTTGAACGCAGGCGCCAGAGGCTATGTGCTCAAGGGCGTGAGCGCCGGAGATCTCAAGAAGGCGATGTGGACGGTGGCGAACGACGAGTCATTCGTCTCGCCTGAATTTGCGACAAAACTGCTGCAGGCTGCACAGTTGAATGTCCGGCAGGCGTCTTCCGTCGATCAGCTTACCCACCGTGAAGCTCAAATCATGAAAGCCGTTGAAGAGGGCCTTACCAATCGAGAGATTGGCGAGAAGCTGGATATCAGTGAAAAGACGGTCAAATATTACATGTCTGGCATTCTGCAGAAATACGGGGTCACAAACCGTGTTTCGGCGGTAA
The DNA here is from genome assembly GCF_006658535.1 of Mesorhizobium sp. B2-4-13. Classification (NCBI taxonomy): domain Bacteria; kingdom Pseudomonadati; phylum Pseudomonadota; class Alphaproteobacteria; order Hyphomicrobiales; family Phyllobacteriaceae; genus Mesorhizobium; species Mesorhizobium sp. B2-4-13. Next base: position 218,645 of record NZ_VFVB01000003.1, read on the forward strand.
TCGCGGCGCAAAAGTCGCGCGGGGTAAATCCGTTTCTGGGCAATTGATGCGCTAAGGGCCGCCAGGTCTTGCGGGCATGATACCAGACGAGTGAGGTCCCTGGGCAGGAAACCGAGATCAATGCGCCATGCGCGTCTCTCCTGGATCGAGTTGGGTGGCTGCCTCCTGCTGGCCGCGCTCGGCTATCTGCTTTGGTTCCAGTTCAGCACTGGGCGGGAAATGGACATCAAGGCCGCGATGCTGGCGTTCCAGGCAGAGAACCAGGCCAAAAATCGAGCAGTCGCGGTCAACGTCGAGGCCAGTTTTCGCCAGATGTACCAAGGCATTCGCACGATCGCCCGCTTGCCGACCGTGCGAGCGCTGAGCTCCGAATCTCATTCCTTGCAAGAGGATGCGAGGGTAAGCGCCCAGGAGATCTACAACAATCTGGCGGCAAACCTCTCGGTTTCAGAACTGTACATAGTGCCAGCCAATTTCGATCCGGACCGCGTCGACGCCGATCCGGCGACCCCGGAAGTGCCGTTGATGACATTCGATGAATTCATAGTCGGCAAGAACGCCGATCAAACCTCGGCTCGCTTATCCTCCTCCGTAAAGAGCCATGTAGAAGAAGTGGAAATATTCGAGTATCGAGCGATGAAAATCCAGCTCGACTATCTAGTCAGAAAATATGACAACGACAACGTAATCTCGAATCTGAACTATCCTGCAATTGTAAGCAGAGAAGTCATTACGTGCGACAACACGCACTACTCGCCGACGGCACCTGATGATGACAACCGCAAGGGCCTTGTCTATTCGGTTCCATTCTTCGGGTTTGACGGAAAGCTGCGAGGCATCGTCACTGCGGTCGTACTGTCCGATGTCCTTACCGAAATTCTGCCGAACGATGGCTATGCGTTAAGCAATGACAGGCTCGGTTTCTACAGGGGATCCCGTGATGGCCAACTTTGGAGGCAGGTCTCGCTACGAACCGAAGCCGGCCTCGACAACGTTGCCTATGGCAGTTCGACGCCGCTCGATTTTCCCGATGTCGGGGGAGGATGGAGCCTTTGGTCCGTGGTGCCGACGGTGGTGTTTCTGAAATCACCCGCCGTCCAGTCGATCAACGAGCGTTTCCGCACCGAGGTCATCATCCTGATTTTGGGGAGCGTGGTCCTGGCCGCCGCGCTCCGATGGCTCGCCTATAGAGGCTCGACGGTTGAAAGACACAATCGGGAGCTCGCCTTGCGCATCGAGGAGCGCACGGCCGAGTTGGCCAGCGCCAAAAGGATTGCCGAGGCGGCCAGTTCGGCGAAAACCCAGTTTCTTGCCCGGGTCAGCCACGAGATCAGGACGCCTATGCATGCGATAATCAGTGCGGCGGAGTTGCTTCGCGCCAGTCAGCCCGACAGGCGCGCGCGGGCCAAACTTGAGATCATCGACCATGCCAGCCAGACATTGCTCGACATCGTCAACCAGGTGCTCGACCTTTCGGCAATCGAGCACGGCAGACTGAACATCAACTCGGTCGAATTCGCGCCTTCGGCGCTTCTGTTGGAAACGTGCGACATGATGCGGGCCGTTGCCGACCGCAAGGGACTGACGATCGCTGTCGAATGCGCTTCGAATACGCCCGCCCGCTACTGCTCCGATCCGACGCGCATTCGCCAAATCCTCGTGAACCTGATCGCGAATGGTCTCAAGCATACCCAAACAGGCGGGGTGACCGCCCGGGTCGGTAGCGATGTCTCCGGAGTTCTGGCCTTCGAGGTCGTGGACACGGGTTCGGGGATCGCGGAAGATGACCGGGAGCACATCTTTCAGGAATTCTATCGCGGCGCCAATTCGGACGGGTCCGGTCTCGGGCTGGCGATAAGCCGGCAGCTTGTCGAGCGGCTTGGCGGTACTATTGAAGTTAGCGACGCTCATCCGCATGGCGCTCACTTCCGGTTCACCATCGCCGCGGAAACGGCCGTGCCCGTCTCTGCCGCGCGCCAAGCGCCCAGCTTGCCGGAGACAAAGCGGACCCTGGCGACTGCGGCCCGCTCGGGAATGCGTGTCCTGCTGGCGGAAGACAACGAACGCGTACGCGGACTTATCGAGGAGACCCTTCGACAGTTTGGCTGCCTCGTGCAAGTTGCCGGTGATGGTGAGGAGGCGGTCGCCGCAGCCCGCCTCACCAGTTTTGATGCAATCCTGATGGACTGCTCAATGCCCAGGCTCGACGGCATTCGCGCCACGTCCAGGATCCGGGAGATTGAGGCGTCGGTCGTCGAACGCCGACGAGCCCATATCGTCGCCTTGACGGCCAGCGCATATACCACCGACCGCGAGGCTTGCCTGCAGGCAGGAATGGACGATTTTCTAAGCAAGCCTTTCAAACGCGACGAGCTCTTCCGCGCCTTGGGAATTGCCGCCGAAGCAACGGGCAAAGCCACTGCAGTTTTGACGCCGGTCGCGGGATAGCGCTGTCCGATCTCCCTACGACTACGCCAAGCGCCGGTAGCCTACCAAAGGCAGGGCCCACCGGTGAGTACCTCAGGCCTGTCGCGCCAGCTGCCGCGAAATCTGCCTGAGATCGTTCAGCGCGTCGATGCTCGCCGACTTCACATCCTGAACTATCTGCCTGGGCACTGGTTGGCTGCTGCCTTCGGTGTCTTGCAACATCTCCTCGAGTTCGTCCAGGCGCAGTATCACATAGGTGAGCATTTGTGCGGGACCATCATGGATGCGCAGGCCGATCCCCTCGTAGTGCAGGCTATGGGGGAGGGCGTTGCTACCACCGTCGGCGACGCCGGCCCGCCGGAAGACCAAACTGATTGCACCGAGCATGACTGCCCAGGCGAGAGCGACTGCTGCGACTGCCTGTGTTCTGCCGGGAATTGCATCCAGACCGGTCGTCGCACCAGCCGCCGCGGTGACGCATTGATCGAACCACCAGCCGAGGGCAATCATCGAAAGGGAAACGACCCCAACGAGCAGGACAAAGTGCCATGTCGCCCAAGGCGAATGTCCAAGCCAAGCCTGTGCACGGTTGAATCCACCTGCGGCAGCACAAAATGTCCGCCAGGCGCGAGCCGTAAGTCCGATCCGTTTTCCGTTACCATTTCCTGGCATATTGTTCCTCGTGGGGAGAGCAAAAACAGATGTCAGAAAATCTATAAAAAAATTCTCGAGGTTTAGTTGCGTGAACTTACCCTACGGTCTAATACCTGTATCCATAACAACAATCGCTCCCGGTACGCGATTGTACGCGGAATACATGCATTAGCTTTGGGCGGCAACTGCATGAAGTTTTGGCGCCTTACAAAGCGACAGAATTTGGCCAGAGGTTAAGCCCTCGCTGGAATGTCTGCTATTTCCTTCTGGACGCCACAAGCCGCCGATCCGCCTGTGGCCCCCAAAGGCCCGACATCAAGACATCTGCTCTGCAAAGACCGCTTCTGGCGCATTTGCGACGTTCTTTGCACCATAAGGTAGCAGGCTCGGCCCTGAAATCATTGAAGATTTTTCGGACAGGGCGCTACCAAAGGCTCATGTTTTTGCTGTGATTCAACAGCTTATAAGTAGGCTGGTAGCGGGAGAGCGCTACCGCCTTTCACCCCGCCCGGAGACCCCGCGATATTTTCTGCGGTCTTGGGCGTGATGGCTGACCTCGTGCTTGTGAAATCAATCGACACCGCGTCTATGCGGCAATGCCGGCCAAGGACGGGCAACGGCCTGCCTAAATGACTGATAATGCAACATTATCATTCGTTATTGCGGGACGACAAGCTGTGCGGAAGAACGTCTTTCAAGTGGCCGTAAGCGCACAGCCATCGTATCGTCGTAGGGTCATGATTCGAGCGGCCGTTAGTCCTTTTATTTCGCATACGGCGCCTGCGGTGCCCGTTTGGGCAATTCCGCAGGGCTCGGTTGCGAACGATGTCGGGGCTGCATTCATGGCAGGCGCGGCTTTGAATTCATTGGATGCGCTGGTACGCGCCGATCCGGGATGGGCCGGCGCTTGGCGGCAGCGCCTAGCATTGAAATGCGCGGTCGCGTCAGTGCGCCTTGCCGGTCGAAGCGAGAGTGAAGCGGCGTTGCGCGATGCAGCTCTTCTCACCCGCCATGACGATGATCCGGGACCCGCCGGCAATGTCCTTGCGGCGTGGCAGCGGCTTGCTTCTCGCAGCATTGATCTCGGCGTGGAGGCTCTGCGCGCGGTCGTCGAGTTGCACGGCCTAGCCTGGAGCCAGGACCTTGAGCAGATTCCCGGTGGATCGAGGCGCTTATATGCGAACCCACGCCGGCGCCGTTTTCCGCGGCAAGGATCGCGGCGCAGATCTTTGTTGTTCGTCCGGACGCCGAGCAATTGGCCTGGTGGCTGTCCGATCTGGTGTTGTCGAAAAAGCTGCGCTGGTCAAAATGCTTTCCGCTACTGACCGCTCAGGTTTTTACACCGGCCTTGCACACAGGCAGTTCACGGATCCGGCCCGGAGCGCGAGGATCTGAGCGAGCGGTATGCATTGCGGTCGCGCAAGGCGCTGCTGAAGCCTGCCGCGTCGCAGGCGAGATCGCGCGACGTGCCGAGCGGTTGGTGGCTGTGGCGCCAAGCCTGCGTACCAAAGGGGCGGGCGAGGCAATTGCGAAACTCATGTGCGAGGATGCTGTTTCGGGCTCCCTGGTTACACCGCTTCTGTCAAGATTTGGCTCACGGCGATTGTTCGAGCGCCTTGTGGAAGCCAACGCTGTTCGTGAACTGTCAGGACGAACAACCTTCCGCTTGTACGGGCTCTGAGTGATGGCTGAGCAATCCGCCCGCAGAAAGGAAGATGCGGCTCAGGCGTCCTTGTTCGATAGGGAGCTCGAGCATCTCCCGCCGCAGCTGCGCTGGCGCGAGTGGATGAGCCGGATCGAGGCCGTTGTCTTCGCCGCAAGCGCGCCGGTGACGCGCGAAGTGCTGGGGCGTGTGGTGGGAAAAAACTGCAATGTCGAACTCATCATCGACGACATTCGCGAGGAGCTGCGTGGTCGGCCCTACGAACTGGTGTCGATCGCCGGCGGCTGGCAGTACCGCACCCGGCCGGCCTTTGCCGATGCCATTCCGCGCCGCTACCGGTGTTGACAAAAAGACCACCGACCTGTCGCAGTTCGAAATGATGGTGCTGATGACCGTGGCGTATTTCCAGCCGGTCACCCGAAGCGAGTTATCGTCGTTCTTCGGACGCGAGATAAGCCGCGACCTGATCGGCCATCTGCGCGGCGCGGGCTTTATTGCGTCAGGTCCGCGCAGCCCGACCCCCGGGGCACCTTACACCTATGTAACGACAAGGACGTTCTTGAGCCATTTCGACTTCAATACGTTGCGCGATCTGCCCGACATCGAGGCGCTCGAAGACGCTGGCTTGCTGAACAAGGACAAATGGCTGGCCGGAGAAGTCCATCTGGTTGGACTGAACGACGATGTCGATTACAGTCAGGAAGCATGATGGTCGCGCGACATGGCAGGAAATATATTGTGCGGTAGACGGGGCGAAGGGCAACCCGACGTCAAGACCATCCCCGTTGGTACCATGCACAGGCAGCAAGCAGCGCCAACGCGTCATACTGAAAAGCGACCGGCCAAGCCTTCTATCGCCGGCGGCTGCCGGGCGGGCGGCGGGCTGCCCGCCCTTTCCCAAGGTCGTCGGACGGGCGCGGCAACAGGCTTGATTAAACGCGGTGCCTGAAGAATTCGCGGAACAGTACCACCGCCGGTTTCGCGTATACAGCTCAAGGCCAAACGCAGGCCATGCTTGCTGGGGCCGGCTTAGAACAGTCCACGGTTGTCGAAGGCGCGCACGAGAGCACTTTCGAGCGTGCCGTGATGTCCGTCCCTTCCCAGGATATCGATGAGGTCACTCCATCGCGCGGGCCCCACTGTTTCGATGGCCGGATTCTTCTCCAGTACGGTGTATGTTTGAAGGTCAGCGCTCATCGAGACGGGATCAGCGTTGCCGATGTTGATCAGATCGGAATGCGTCAGTTCGGTTCTGATGGCGATAATACGGCTAGCGATCGGAACACGCTTTTCGTTCATGGACAGCGTCATGCCAAACAGCATCGGGGAATCGACCGTCTCGAGATTGAAAACGATCGCTTTCGGGCCTCGAAGTCCGCCCGCCTTTTTCTTGATGTCACCCTTTGAGCCGATCATTTCCGAACTGCCGAAACATGTGATGGTCGAACCCAAGAGCAGAACAGAACCGGCCGAACGGCGAACCTCTTTCAGCGAGTTGCGATAGAACAGCTTGAAGGCAAAGTGCTGACGTAAGGTTTCGCGGCCCTCAAGCCAACCCGGAGATTGAAACACGAGGAACATTCTGTTGATGGATGGACGCGTCTCGTTGGAGGAATATCGATAGCAGACGAAATATCGCTCACGGGAGGGATCGGCGGCGATATTATTTGGCGTCTCTTCGTCGAACAGGACTTGCCAAAGCCCCTTCGAGTTGAAGTTGCCGAGCTCGATCATGCCGCCCAGGTCATATTTCAGCTGACTTCTGGCCTGCCGCGCGGCGGTGAACTCCGCCACGTATTTTGCCACGTCGGCGATCGGCTTCTTCTCTCTAAACAGGTCAAGAAGACGGCGCAGAAATTCTGAAATCTGGCCTGTCTCGGCGTGGATATGATGATTGAAAAAAACATTCTCGCCGTCGTCGACCGCCGTCCAAAGCATAAAAAGAATGTACAAAAGGTAGGTTCCGCGATTCCTCACCTTGTTGCTGCGTCGGTGTATAAAGTTGGCGACAGCCTGCTTATCGATCTCCGCGACAAGGAAACATCCGTTCTCTTTGTCATGGAAATACGAGTCGGCGAACTTGCTAATGGCCTGGGTATACCGATGCGCGCTCACTTCCTTTCCATCTTGGCGGCCTCGCGAGCCGAGATAGAGCATCGTATGCGCGAGGTCGCCTCGCAAGGAACTGTCGCCCTCGAAGAGGTCGCCTACCGCCCTGACCAGCTTTTCCCAGCCAACACTGCGGTCCTCACCCTTGAGATGGTTGATATAGGCGACGATCGAATTCTGCGGGCTTTTGGGCGACATGAATGGGTTCTGCTCAGGCAGGAGATTGATACAAGTTGGACGGGAATTTATACAAGGAGGGAAGGATTTCAGACACCCTAGTGCCGATCGGTAATATTGATCAAGCCGTCAGTAAGTGTGCGTTCTCTATCAATGGAAGCGATTTCCCCACATATTTTCGACAATATGAGGGAGGTCTCGTCATGATTGAGGAAAAAGTCGCTTCTGCTGAGTTTTCTGGCTGGTCGGCCGTCATCTGGTTCCTGGTTTTCGCCGGGGGACTTCTCCTGACAGGGCTCGCTGGCGTCCCGGCAGGCAACCTGCGCGGTGAGGGCTTTCACCCCTTGGACATCACCGTCATGCGTACCGTTTCCGTTGGCTTGGTGTTCTTCCTATTGGTGCTGGTGCGCTGGTGTTTCGTCGGACTGCCCGTGCTTCGGCCCGAACACCTCAAGGCCCTGATCGTGTTCGCTGTGTTCGGCGTCGTTTTGACGAATGGTGGAACGACACTGTCGGTGGCGCTGGTCCCGAGCTATGTGGCAATTCCTGTTATCTTCGCCATGAGCATTGCCACTGCCATGGTGATCGATCTGGTCGCCAAGAATGCGGTGGACAAGCTCGACATTGGTGTCTCGCTCGCGCTCGTGGTACTCGTCGCTGTCCTGGTGGGAGCCGGAGCCGGCGAGGCGGTCGGGTTTCACCTTTCCGCAATCGCGGTCCCGGTGATGACCGGCGTGGCGCAAGGCGTGGCCTACCATGCCGTCGGTGGCAGCAAGGATCTCGACGCGCTCACCTTCTATTCGTTCGGGTTTGGAATTGGCGGCGCCGTCATGGTGGTGACGTCAGGCGCGCTAGGCGTGGTCGACTTCAAACTCATTCATGACAAGGCGTTCGAGCCGGACATCGCTGCCTGGCTGTCCATGCTGTCGGTCGGCATGACAGTGTTGCCTTACTTGATGATCAGAGCTGCGGCGACGAAATTGTCCATGATTGCAAAGGGCAGCGCCGGCTCTGCCGAACCTGTTGGCGGCGTCGCCGCCGACTACCTCCAGGGACATCAACTGGAAGTTACCCGCGTTCTGCTCGTCGTAACGATTATCGGGGTCGTCTTGGCGAACCAGTTGCGAAAGCGCGGATCCTAGCGGACAGGCGTTGGGCCACGTCCTTGGGAATTGGCACATGGCCGATGTAGGCAAATCCGAGCAGCAGAGCGAAGGCGACGAAGGCAGCAATGAAGACTTCGCGACCGAGTTGAAGGCCGATTTGTGCGAGAAAAAGCGCATAGCTCAAGCCAGATGCAATGAGTACTATCGGCAAAATCCGCACTTCACTACCCCCGAGGCCCTTGCCCGCTTAACTTAGCAAGTTGGCGCCAATTGTCGAATCGCTCTTTTCTTCGGATGCGTGCAACGACCTGAATGACCCTGGCGTCAAAAATGTGGTTCAGACCCTGACAAGCTCCGCGAGGCTAGAGTTGCTGGCCTTGCTACGCTGAGCCGAGACTGTCGCTCGGACGCGCAGATGCAAGCCCATGGCTGGCGTGGCTCAGGCGCCTTTTACGTCGAAGCCGAGGTAGCGAAGTGCCTTGGCCATTCGCCCGTTCATCGGCGGACACTCATCAGGTTTGATCGTGCCGTACAATTCCAGGGCCGAAAAATAGCCGAACAGCGCGATCCTGCGAGAGGGGTGATAGAGAATGTCGTGGAAGCGTTCGATAAAATCCCCCGGCCCGTGGATCAGGTACGCAAGCGACGATTTGACGTGGTCAACCCTGTCGGCGTTCCTTGTCCAGAACTCAATCGGCAGGTTCTTATGTCCGCCCTTCACAAAGCGCATCTGCTCCGCAAACGCGTGCAATGAGAGCAACCCCCTCGTGATCTCCTCCTTGCTGGCGGCAACCACCTCCTCCACTGTGGAAAACGTTCGTGCTACGGTCTCCAGCCATTCGACATAGTCATCAGGGACCATGCTATTCTTTGCACCAGTCCATTCGCGGCCCAATTTAAGGATCAGCGCTTTGCGACCAGCGGCATCGCGCAATGGTGCCGAGCGCCAAGCGTCGTCTCCGCTCACATGGGAAAGCCGAACATAATTAAGGAAGCGATTGGCTTCGTTGGCGAGACCAATCCTTGCCAATTCCGGTCGACGCAGATCGTTCTGTTCAAGAATTTCGCTCACCTCGACGAAGGCGGGCCTGTACTGCTCATAGACTTCGCGCCGCAGCGTTTCGAGAAAAACCCTCTCCTTGGGCTTTGTGAGGCTGGTGACGTTGATGTTGGGAGGTTCGACCCGCCCCACCGCGCCTTCGATCTCCTGCTCATCATTTGGAGATCGTTTGAGCAAGTCGCCGACGGTGGAGGCAAACGCCATAAGCTTGGGCTGCGTCAGCACTTGGCCGGCTTCCCAGAGTTCAACAAAGAGGGCACGGACTTCCTCGATCGCGTCGGCGTCCTCCTCTCTGTCGAGGCAGATGACCGCCTCGCGGTTCACCCACAATCCTCCCTGTGTCAGGTTGGAAGAGCCAACAAGCGCGGCGTTCTCGAAGACGTAAATCTTGGCATGAAAGCGGCGGGTTAAATAGCGAATCGCGAGCCCGGGCACCCCGAAAACCTTGCGCAGCGCCTCCGGACTGGTCGCCGAGTTGAGCCCGATCAGCAGCCTGACCGCCTTGCCGGCACGAGCCGCATTTAAGATCGGCTGAGCTTCGGTGAAATACGGCGCTGCCAGATGGATGGACGACGACGTTGCGATAAGCTTTGAAAATGGGTTAAAAACAAAGTCCTTGGCGGGACCGTTCGAGAAAATTTGGCTCATTCATCGCAACTCATCGTCTCTTTGAACCAGGAAGACACAGACTGCACAGGCAATGCTGACAACCAGTTCCGCCTCGGCCGCGCTGTATTGCGCCCCCTCTTGAATATGACGACCATGCTCTGACGCATAGCCCCAGAGTTTTTCCAGAGCGCTATCCAGGGGGCGGGGCACGTTGAGCCGTGGGATCAGTCTTCCAAGCGTCAAATTCGACTCGCCGGTAAGATCGCGGGCGGCGCACTCCACGGCGGCCATCGCATGCTGGATTGCGCCTGTCCGATCCGGAATCGGGCGCCGTGAGATGTCCTTGAGAGCTTCCCTGATTTCTGCGGCGGCATTCTCCCGGTTCGACGCCTCAAAGACCTGGACCGCCTTTTCGGTCAAGGATGTGAAATTGGCTTCGCCTCTAAACACGATGCCGATCGGGCTTTTGAGTTCCCAACCAATGCCTTTTTCCAGAAAAAGTCGATTGAGCTCACTTTCAAACAGCGCCTGCTCTTCATAATTGTGATCAAGATTCCGCCAGATCGTCTCGGCGATGTCATAGACCTTGTACCATCGACAATCTTGCAGCAGCCGAAGCACCTCATCACAGATGTTTGGGTACTCCGACCAGTTGCTTGAATCCGGTGTCTCGAATAGGACGCTGCAGATGATGGTGCGGATCGACGATGGGCTGAGCCCGGCACGGTTTGCAATCTCGGCCACGCCATAACGCAACGCAGGAGGGGCATCCTCGCGAACACAGATCGGAGCATCCACAACGCCAAAACCATGGCGATCAGAAAAATAACGGCTCACCGCAGATCCCTTCACCGCGCTGTTGCTCGATCACACTGATAGCACAGCCTTCTCCCGCCGCCAGGCATCGTTCCGGCTCTGCCATCGACACCCGCAAGCCGGACGTGCCCCAGCAAGACCTAGATGATCCCACGCAGAGGAATGCACTCAGCCTTGACGCAATCAGATCGACCACGACCGAATGTCATCGATCCGGCCCAATTGGTGCGGATCGAAGTCATGCATCGCGGCTACCTCTTCCAGCATCTCTATGCGGTTCAATGCCTACTGGCTTCGACTACGCTGGGTGCACAATCGGTTTCTGTAGAGAGCGATGAGGATGTTGAGGTGCAGCTCGACGGAACCAGGGTTTATATTCAAGTCAAGCATCGCCAGGGCGCGCTGTCTTGGGGCGATATCGAGAGGGCGTTGAGTCGTTTTTCTGAACTGCGCAGCGCACATCAGCGCGGAGACAGGACGGGCACTGCGAGATTCGTTATCCTTAGCAATGCCGAGCCGAATGGGCCTCTTCGCAAGCGCCTCGCAGCATCAGACTGGCCGGCCGACCTGAGCATTGATTGGCCTGGCGCCAAGCCGGCAGCCCGGCTCGTTCCAGCGCCTCAAGCCTCATTGATGGAAGCAGTCGATGTTTGTTGCAGTCTGGCTGAGGCACTGCCATTCGCGACACTGGCGCCGGACACGCTGACCTGGAAGCTTGCGGGCGCCGTCATGCTCGCGGCTACCGGCGAAAATGCTTCCCTCGACCACGTCTTTGCAGCCGAGGCCCTTCCGGCTCTGTTCGAGCAGCTTCTTTTGCATCTGCAGGATCTTCCCGTGCCGCCCGTGCCGTATCGGGTGCAGCGCGATGAGCCCAGTCTTTCCAGCGGCGAGCGCGTTCGCTTGATCGTCGGCTACTCGGGAGCAGGCAAGACATCGTGGCTGGCGCAAAGTGCTCTGCACGACACCGGGCCTCTGGTCTATCTCGATGTTGCCGAATTGCCAGGTGCGGCGCTGGCCCATGCCATCGCAAGAGAAGTCGCTGGTCGCATTTACAAAGACGGGCAGGGCGCCGGGGAAATCTTCCGATCTGGCGCCTCGGGTCGCGAAATCCTGCAGCTTCTGTCGCGACGCCTGAACGACCGCGGTGAGGTCGTGACCGTGGCGTTAGACAACGTGCACAGATTGGCTGCCGACGAGATTGCCGGCGTGATCGAGGCCGGTCGGGATATCCGTTACATCTTACTTGGGCGCCCGGAGGGTGAGGTCGGATCAATCGAAGCCTTTGCCGGGGTGGCGCGCGAGGAGCTGCGAGGGTGGGATCCCGATACGATCGCAGCCGCCGCCGACGAGGCGGGATGCCGATGCGATGCCGCCGATTGTCAGCGCCTGATCGATCTGACAGGCGGCCTTCCGCTGTTCGTTTTGAATGCGCTTTCGGTGACCGGCTCGGATTACGGCGGTTCGCTGAAGAATTTTTGCGCGGAGCTGGCGCGGCAAGGGCATTCTCGAGAGACGGCACAAGAACTCATCCTTGGCCGCGTCTTCAAGCGATTGCCTGACAGCATCGCCGATGTGGCAGACCTTCTCAGTCTCTGTGATGCGCCCCTCACGCGTGAGGAGGCTGGCGCCTTCGTCGTCGCGGCAAAAGGCCCGGAGCGAGCAATCTTCCTGAGATCCCTTCGCCATTTGCTGGGCCAGGGCCTGTTACAAGCGTTCGCAGGCGACAGGATCAAGCTTCATGACGCAGCTCGCGTCGTCGGCAAGGGACGCCTTGATCTTTTGGGTTCACAAGCAGTGAAGCTGCGCAAGCAGGCGCTGAGAACGGTCATTTATCGGAGCCTTGTCAAAGGCTGGAATCCCGCGAAGCTGGCGCTTTTCTTGCGGTTCACTGGCGAGGTGGGCAAGCTCGACGTCCTCGTCGAGATGGCGACGGATGAACAGTTCCATGAGATGGGAGTCTGGCCCGAGGTTGAGGCCTATCTCGAGCAAGGAGCGCAGGACGAGGCTGTTCCCCCAGACCAGCGCATCAAGGCGCTGGATGCGCTGGCCTTTGCCGACATGAGGGCCGGTTCTGATCGAGCCGCCATCTGGCTCGATCAAATGGACGCACTTATCGCCAAACACGACCTTGGCGAGGAGGAACGTCTTCGCGCGAGCATGAAGCGCATGAATTTCCTAGCGACGAAAGGTGACCGTCGCGGCGCGGCGGGGCTGATCGCGAGGCTGGCGACGATGGTTGAAAAGCTGCCGGCCACCCATCGCCGTATCTTCTCCTACAATGTCGCTTGCGCCGAACTTGCTCTCGGGGACTCGGCATCAGCCGCCACGCGCGTTCAGCCGATTGTATCGGAATACTATCAGCTCATTGGCCTCACCCCAAAATTAGTCATGGGCAACAACGCGTCACAGCTTGCAAAGATGTTGAAGCCAGGGGCCGACTTGGACGACGTCAAGCACCTCGCCGACGCGCTGGACGTTTTGGCTAAGGCGATGGATGCCCAAGGAAGCTTCGCGCCACTGGCGCGTGTCCATGCCTTGAAGTTCTATGATCTGGCTCGCGCACCCGACTCCATGTTTCGGGTAGGGCAGGATCTCGTCGATCAGTTCATCAAGCATCGCGATTTTGATGGCGCGCTCGATATAATGCAAAGGATCCTGCTGCCGCAGTTGGCGCAATGGAAACTGGCCGACTATCTCATCACCGTGCGCTCACACTACGCCGTCGTCTTGGCCTACTGCAGCCGTTTTGATGACGCAGACGCTGAGATGGCCCGTCTGTTACCCTATGAGGCCGGACTTGCACCAATCGTGCAGCAGGAATTGGCCAATCAACGGTCGTTGATCCGCAAACTGCGCGTATTCGGACCCCCTGCCAAATGGGTGCCTCCGCCATGGGCTCTCGGCCGCGCAGCCGCACAGATGAACCCAGCCGCACCTGACCCATCCAAGGCTCCTTCAGCCGCGCAAAAGGTCGGACGCAACGAACGGTGCCCGTGCGGATCGGGGAAGAAATACAAATACTGTCATGGGTGAAACGATCTGTCGCCAAACGCCTTGTCGCTTCGAAGGCCTGTAACGGCCGCCTAAAACGCCTTCTAGACAGTGTGAATGACAGGGCTGGCTTTGAAGGGGTCAAGTACGACGATTCCCAGGCCTTGGAAGTCAGCAATGTTGCGTGTCACGACCACAAGCTTGTGCACCAAAGCCGAAGCGGCGAGCCCTTTGTCAAAGACATGCTTGTCGCTTCGTCCCAAATACGTTCCCCAAACCAGGGCGACGTCCTCATCGATCGCAATCAGGCGTCCTGAAAACGCGGCTACCAAGCCTTGTGCGCCGGCCTTCAGGATGTCTGCAACATCAGGCCTTTGGGTGCGAAGCTTCTCGATACCCTTGTAGATCTCCATGATGCTCATGGCGCTGATGGCCAACTCGTTGTCATCAACGGACTTGAGCCAGCGCTTCACGTTCTGGTGCGCTTCGGGTTTTCCGACTTCCTTGAGGACATTGGTATCAAGGAGATATCTCAAGCAAGATCGTCCAGTGCGCTGAAGTCAACGCTTTCCAACGCCTTCTTTGCCGTTGTCTTGGGATAAGGCCTGCCTACCTTTGGATGGGCTGCAGCGTATAATTCGGCCGCGTGAACCTTATCCTCATCCAGCGATGGATAGTCAGCCAGAATTCGCTCGAGGCTTGCGCCGCCCGCGAGAAGTGCCGCAACGCGGTGCGCCTCGATACTCGTGCCCTTTATCAGAGCCTCATCCCCTGAATCGTCAATCTCGGCGTGAAGAGCTCGCAGTTTTTTCAATTGGCCAACGACGGCCCGGTAGTTTTCGCTCAGATCATATTTTTGTTTGCCGAAGGCCACGATCCGAACCTCGCGCTCGGCAGGTATTTCGCGCAACGCGGAATATAAATCTTGTCGACCAGCGTCGGTCAGCGCCCGCTTAAGCTCCGGGTAAGCGTGGAAAAAAACCAAGTCGTGGACCTTGAATGCCCATCGTTTTCCAGGGCCGTGCGACAACGGCCGAACGGGAGCCTTCTCGACAGTCTTGCGGAATGCGGCCACGGATTCACCGACCACGAACGCCGCCTGGGCCACGGTGAGATTCTCCATATCCAATCTCCTTCATAACTCATCCCAAAATAGGGATGAATTAGATTGACCGCAAGCCAAGCTTACTGGAAATGAGCGGGGTCGACCGAGGGCAATCGTCCCACTCCAAGGCACGGGTATCGTTTCGAACTGATGCCGGCACTATGGAAGCCCTTTTGGCGCCCTTGGCATGTGCTTGCTTGATCGATCGACGCCACCCAGGTATCGGGTCATGTCACCGATGACATGAAGCTCAGGGGCTGCACCGTCTTTATGCAAGAAAGCTTCTGGAATACAATTGCCGAACTGGCCACCACGAGTGAGGCCAATGTCGAGGCATGGTTCGTTGAGCCCCTGCTGCTGGCTCTTGGTCACGAGCGCCGATGTATCTCATCGAAGGAACCGGTCGAGTTCCAACTAGGAAGCAAACGTCGGGGACGGAAGGCCGCGGCAGATTTTGTCGTCTACGCCGCAGAACCCTTCGGCCGAGCGACCTCGCTAATTGTCGTCGAAACCAAGCGAACCAACGTGTCGCTGGAAAAAGGTCGCGAGCAAGGAGAATCCTACGCACAAAACCTGGGCGCGCCGATCTTGCTCTTGACCAACGGCGTTCAGCTTGAGGTCTGGCAGATGCAGATCTCGTCGGAGAGCCAGCTTGTGTTCAAGGGCGACGTCGCTGGCCTCGCAGCTCACCGAGGCGAGCTCGAGGCCATTCTGGGCAAGGAGGCGATCAAATCCCACTCGACATCGCTCCCCTACAAGCGTTTCGATGTGCTTGCCAGGGATCTCGGGGTCTATGAGGTCGACGAACATGAGCGGATCAGCGCCTTGGTTTGTTCTGCTATTCCACGAACCCTGCGAGACGTCTCGGCAGAGCAGGAGGTGAAGTCTGCTGAGCTTACAGAGGCGCGCCCCGGTGGCGCCGTGCTCGTTGGCATGTCGGGGTACGGCAAGACAACGCTCGCCGGTCTGATCCTTGTGCAAGGGTTTGAAAGACGTTGGCAGAACCTCGAAAGTTTTCTGCCAATAGATGTTTTCCTACCGGATCTGGCGCTTTCAAGCGGCGAGATCGAAACATTCCTGACC
Organism: Mesorhizobium sp. B2-4-13; assembly: GCF_006658535.1. Lineage (NCBI taxonomy): Bacteria > Pseudomonadati > Pseudomonadota > Alphaproteobacteria > Hyphomicrobiales > Phyllobacteriaceae > Mesorhizobium > Mesorhizobium sp. B2-4-13. The sequence continues at coordinate 234,445 of NZ_VFVB01000003.1, forward strand.
AACCGCATCGCCGCGCACAAGCCAGGCTTCACCGGCGCAATGTTTTCGGGACTGGCGCAAAAACAGGGCCTGCTGATTGCTGCTGACGGGTTCGATCGTGTTCCGCATGAAAAACGCGGTCACGTCGAAAGCATGCTCAGGCTTCTGCTTAAGGATTATCCAAAGACGCGGCTTTACCTGACGTCGCGGGTGCAAACCGCCCCAAAAGGGCTCGATCTGCCGGTGTTGCACCTGCAAGAATACTCAGACTCGGAGCTGTCCGGCCTGGAAGATCGGCGCTCTGCACTTCGCCCTGAGATGCGCGGAGCCTTCAGCCAGGCACCGAACTATGTCCTTCGCTTGGCAAGGGTTCCTATGTTCGCCGACCGGCTGCTTGAGCATTTTGCGCGCAAACGGACCCACATCACAGATCTCGCTTTGCTCTACGAAGAATGGTTTCGGGGAATCCTGCAGGCCTCGGGCGCGCTCGACCAGGCACTTGATCGCAAACTGCTCGAGGAAATTGCCATTCAGACCGCTGCTGGCCCGATCAGCGTAAAGAAAGCCATTGAGCTTGGCCAGCAGCAAGGCGATTCGCGAGCGGCCCTCAACCGGCTTGAACAAGCCGACGCCATCAGTGTTAGGGGCGCGACGCTCGAACTTCCGCATGAAGGGTTGGCCGACTATCTGCGCGCCAAAAGACATTGGGAAACTAACGTTGGGGAACGGAAAGATAGCCTTGAGCGCCTAAATTTCGATCCGTCTTCTCAATTTGCCACGCTGCTAGTGGCTACCGCGCCAACACCCAAAGACCGTAGCGGCGCATGGCAGGCTGTCGCAAAGGCGGACCTGGAACTGGCCGTCCGTACTCTGCACTTTGGCGTCGGTGACGAGAGACCAAATGCCGCCGATCCGCAAATAGATGTGCATCGTCTGCTCGACGACATTCGGCAATCTATCGAAACTTTGGTCGCCGCTCACTTCCCGCAATTGCGGAGCCGCATTCTGGGCGAGATTGCTGGCGTGCCCGTGCAGGAACTCGGCATCATGGGCGCGGCCAGTTCGGACGATGTCCAATATAGTTTCTTCGATGCACGGGGTCGGTCAAATGTCGAGTTGCTTCCCGGCCACGAAAAAATCCCGTTGGGCAAGTTCTATGGTCAGGGACTACGCCGTTCCGGCTTCGGCGCCGAAGCCGGCCGCCTCCTGGGCGCCAAGCGGGTTGAGGATGCGCTAGACGGCCTCTTGAAGGCACGGCGTCTAAGGGGAGGATCGGTGTGGACCGAGGAACTTGTCTTCGGGCGACTGCGGCATCTGGCGTCGCTTGAGGGTTTTTCTGTACGCGAGGTTTCGGTACAACAAGCGTACAATGCGCTCAAGCCGGTCGCGCACGAGTTCGTTGAGCTAGGCTCGTTGACGCACGGACAGCGCTTCCCGATAAGCGAGTTGCTGGAAGATCTGGCCTGGCTGCTTGAGCAGGGCAAGACGGAAATCGTGACATGGTGGGACGATCTCGAAAGTGTCGATGTCGGCTCAACCGAAGGGCAAGAGCGGCTTGCAGGCATGGTCAACGAGTACAACCGACGCGTACAGGTTGCGTATGCCGAAATGGCCGACCGGAGTTTCCCGGCGCTCAAGCCGCACCTGCAAGCCTTACGCACGATGCCGCTGCGCTTGCAGATCGAGGTAAAAGGCGGCCGCGGCGGTGTGCCCGAAGAACTAACGCTCTACTATCGCCGCTGGCCAGTTAGAACCTATGATGAAGCTGGCGCTGACGTGACATTTCCGGTCGCACTCTCTGACTATCCTGTCACCCGGGAAGCCACGCAGGCGTATGTCGAGGAGACGAGCCGCCTGCTTCGGCTTTTCGATCGTTGGCATCCCGAGCCTGCCGTCACGTGGGGGTCGACGGGAGTGCCGGATTTCCCGGGCCATGACACGATGTTCGGCGGGCTTCCCGACGAGAGTGCTGTCGTGCGCGGTGCCGTCAAACTGCTCACCAATGATCTGAAGCGCTTGTTCGCCGAACTGCCTTGAACTCGCGCCCGGCAATGTCACAGCTTGAATTTTTGCCCTGTGCTTTTTGGCCGGTTGCAATGAAAGCAGGCGGCGGCAAGGTTGCTCAGTTCGTCCAATCCGCCAACGATGCGTGCTTTCTTGTGCTTGATGGTGGGCGGGTTGAACCTGGCTTCGTAAAGATGCGGCGGCAATAACCTGACAAGCCGCAATGGAGCTTCACCAGATGGCGGCGCACCCACACTGGGTAGAAAGGGATCGTTAGATGCGTCATGGCCCCAAAAGAATGGGCACACGGCCGCCAAGAGCGTCAATCCGCCTGTCCGGCTGCGCAGTTGCACAACGGGTAGCTCGTTGCGTTCAGCTTACAGGGTTCTATGCTGGCGGTGACTCTGGGCTTTCGGCCTCCCGGTCGGGGAGGGGTTTGTCTATCTCTGCGCCAGCCTTGGCCAGTGCAGCTATGGCATTTTGTAGATCGAGCCAAGCGGGCGCCGTCCGGGTTTCACGATAGTGTTCTAGCGCGGCTCGAAATCCCTCCAGGGCTTTTTCCCAAGCGGGGAATTTTGGATCGTCTTCAACGGCCATCGTCATCTCCTATTTCGCGCCAACCATATAAGTTAATCCGCGAGTCGGTACATCACCCGGCAATGCTTTCTCAAGCCCTGACAACCCTTGCCCGGGCTTTGGTCGGTGGCACGGGCAAAGACGATCAAGCCGGTTCGCGGCTTTTGTGCGTTGATACACCGGGCTTACGACTTGAGAACACGGCTGTGGATGGCAGCGAAAGGCCGCGGATGTCGTTTGACAAGCACAATGTCGACACGATAGCGCCTATGCGGAAGGGATGGCGCATCTGGCGCAAGATGTCCCTTCAATTTAACCGCCATTGTGGAGCAGCCGGCTCGCATTTTGCTAGCGTCACTGGAGTTTGGAATGCCGACTAGTGCCAAGGACTTCTTCAAAGCCGCAGAGGGCCATCGAAAGGCAGCCGAGTTTCTTTCGGAGCACGAAGTCGACAGGCAAGGCAAGCGCAGCACGGTGTTTTTTGCACTCTACAACGTCCTCGGCTTTGCCGTGGAGCTATACCTGAAGGCTTATTTGGCGAACACCGGCCTGAGTGAGGACGAACTGCGACATCGGCGCTATGGCCACAACCTAAAGGCACTGTTGGATGAGGCCGGGAAACGCGGTTTTCAAACCGAGATTGCCGGGCTTGAGCGAATTATTCATTTCCTCCATGACGGTCATGCAGGATACGCCTACAGATACATCTCAACAGACGGTCACGTGGCTTATTTCAACGACCTCGTCCCAGTGTTTATGGTTTTGCGCGAGGTCCACATCAGCATGCAGAATGAACTTGCTTAAGGATCGATCGTCATGTCTGGAGATATTGAGGCCGCTCTCGAAGTCTTTAACCGAAAGGAACGCTATTGGGTGGTTCGCAACGCACTCGGCGAACAGCAACAGCCCTTGCGCCTGGCAAATTCGTTCCGCGACAAAATTGGCGCCGCGATTGATCGCAAGATCGATGAGGATGCTTGGTGGGCGATGGATTTTCACATCGACTGGCTTCTGGGCGCTTTGCTCTATCGCCAGCATGGCCTGGGCAGTTTTGGGCACAACCCGACCATTTCCGACGTAGAGGCCGACCCCGAGTACGCGATACAAGGGTCGCAACAGGATTTTGATTTCCTGATCGCGTTCGGCAAGACAATCGTTATGGTCGAAGCAAAGGCGACCGGCGGCTGGGACCGCAAGCAATACAGGAGCAAATGCAAGCGGCTCACGGCATTGCAAGATCCTGCGTTTGCGACTGGCGACCTGGACTTATTTTTTGTCCTACTGTCCCCGTCGCCGCCACCAGCCGACCTGGTTGGCATGCTTCCGGCTTGCATTCAGCAAAGACACGCCGCGCTATGGTTCGACAATCCGGAGCGCGACTTCATCTCCATCGGTCGCGGATCGATTACAGATAAAAACAGGTGGGTCATGGGGAAACGGAAAAAACCAAGAATGCCGGCACAATAGACGCCACATCGGGACTGTGTTTAGGCCGCGCTGGATTGGCCGCAGGCCGCCGTTGGGGGTCGTCGGCCTGCGGACCAAGGCATTGCGGTCATTGTCTCCGATTAACGATCCAAAAAGTGATGACCACGGCTTTTGCGGAACGATCAGCGAAAAATCCATTTTTTGACTCTTCCAAAGAAGCCGAGCGGCTTGCTGTCGCGCGGCTGTTCGACCTCGGCCACATCGGGAGTGCGGGAGGCAGGGGAGTTCACGGGACCGCGTTTTGCAGCGAGATCGTTCGTGCGACCGGCTGCAATCTGCTCGTCCGACCAATCCTCGGCCCAGTGAATCTGGTTATGACGGATGATGTAGTGCGACCGACACGGCAAGGACCAGCTTCCAATCGACGGATGGACCGAGATCGTCTGGCCGTCGAACATGAAGCGCCAGTCTAGTGGACTGAGCGGCGTGACAACCTCCGAGCCACAGCCGCATGCGCACAGATGGGTCATGCTGGCGTATTCGGTCGAAATATAGAGGATTCCTTCCTGCAGACGCTCAGGGAAGCTCTCCACAAATCTGTGATCCAGTCTTTCATGGGTCATCACGCAGCGAAGTCCTCATTGAGAAGATGATTTGAATCGATAGTGAACAGGCTGAAATGCTCCTGTTCGGCATCTGCGTAGTAGCCACACAGCTTCTTCCAGCGGATGACTGCAAGGCAGGCATTGAGCGCATTGAGGTCAGCGACCTGGATGTTGCGCGCATAGAGATCGTTTCCGTCAATATGATGAAGCGGGATGCGCGACCTCGCCTTGATGTGATGGCGCATTGCGGGTGTGCTGGTGGTGGTTCGCACCGAGCCGACCAGCTTGCCATCCACCAGTTCCAGACCAATGCCGACGTCGATGAAAGGCACGTTGGCCTTTTCAAGCAGGTCTATGATGACTGGCTTGTCCTCGTTTGCGTCAACGCACAGGAAGGCCATCGAATACGAAGCAAGTTCGTCGACGTTGCCGGCGTCAATGTAGCAGGGATGCTTGACGATGCCCTTGTGCATGTTGCCGTAGATCGCGGCCAGGTAGTCGACCTTAAGCGGCCGCGAGCGAAGCTCGGCTATGCTTGCCGCGCCGGGCGCACGAAAAGCATTGTGCTGTTGGAAGATGTCGCCATCATAGATGTGGATGGCCTCGATAGGGGTCTTTGCCAGCTGATCGAGCACATAAGATCCGGTGCCGCCAAGGCCGACGATCGCTACGGACGCCTGCCTGAGCTTTTGACTAGCGGCGCTTATGCCGGCCCGTCCAGACGCGTTGTCGATATAAACGAAGGACGATTCATCCGCCGCTTCGACAACACGCTTGGTCCGGGCGGTCACTGTGGCATCGATCACGGCGGCATGGTTGCTGAGAAGGCTCGCGTAGGTCACGACCTTTTCATAATAGTCCTTGTAGCCGGCAAGTGGCTTACTGGAGAAACTGTGATCGACGATGAGGTCGCCGCCAATGATCTGGCGCGTTGAGGAATGGCGGATTTTTTCCAGCGCCGCGCCGTTCGAGTCGCACGGAAATTCGCCGCCAAACATCATGACATGCGTATCCGGCGGATTGGTGCGATCGCCGGACATGGCAAGTGTCGAGACAAGTGTCCCAAGAGCGATTTCGCGCCTGGACGTCACATACGGGATATGCCGGACGATGAGGTGGCCGTGCTCGATCGAAATTTCGTAGCCGTCCTCAAACAACCTGTGCAGGTCGGGGCTAAGATTTATCAGTTGCTGAGACATTGAAGCGCATTCCTTTGCGAACCGTGATGAACTCGCCGTCGATTAGACTGCCTTCGGGCCGGTCGTCGGGGCCTTTCAGAAAGCTCACCGTGAACGAGGTGTTGGGGCCGGGCTGCAGGTCGGGAAAGGCGAGTAGCACGATTTGCGAAAAACTGATCAGGCCGGGATCAACGAACTTTTCGCGCGTGTTGACGACGATCCGGACTTTTTCCTTCGGCTTCGAGATGATCCGCTCGGTGCCCTTGCCGGCAAGCCTGACACTGCCCTGGGGCGCGATCGGCTGGTCGGCTTGGCTATCGAGAAACAGATCCTCGCCGTCGGGGACAGCGGCGTAGCGTCTGATGTCGGCCGAAGTTATCTCTGGCGCCCCCCATTCATAGCCCCGCTCATTGATCGTGAATGCGTAGATTCGGTCGCTCTCGAAGGCGAGGAAGACGGCAGTCCGGCCGGCTTCCAGTTCGATTTTCTCCTCCAGGCCGATCGACCGGGACGTCCGCTCTCCAACCTCGATGAGAACGAAATCGCTGGGTGGAACGAGGCCTGCCTCAGCGCGAATTTCTCGACCGGTCACAACCTTGTCGTCAGACGAGAAATCGCGCCCATTTACGGAAAAGTGGTGTGAATTGGACATATGGGAATCTCCCTGCAGTTTGCTTGCCTTCAATAAATAGCTATTTTTTAGCTGAAATCAAGCTATAAAGTGATGATTTTTTGATTGACGAATTTGCCTTAAGGGAATAGTCTGGTCCCAACGATTCCCCGTTCGAGGTGGCAATGAAGCGTACCATGACCCTCAACCTCACCGAGGCTGAAATGGATGCGCTGGAAGCGCTTTGCGAAACGAAAGGTCTTTCAAAGACCGCGCTCGTGCGCCAGGCGCTCCGGCTCTATAAGTCGGTCGACGAGCGGATGTCGCGCGGCGATAAGGTGTTCGTCGAAAGCGCTGACAAGACGGACAAAGCAGAGTTGATGGTGCTGTGAAGACGATCCTCGGCACGGTTCCGCTTCTCAATCGCGTCACCGGCAAGTTCGAGGATGCCACCCTGTTTCGCGGTGCGGGGCAGGAAAACCTTGCCCACTTTGAGACGCGTTGGCGTCCGATGCTCGAAATGCGGCGGCTTGAGGCGGAACAGCAGGGCTTGTCGCTTCATGACATCAACGCCGAGGACGTGCACTGGGACTGGGGCAAAAAAGTCCTTGCCGCAGAAGAGGATCCCCTAATCCTTGAACTGTTCGTGCTCGAATGCGGTTATTCCACACAGGCTCTGATGCTGGTGCGCAAGGGCGGTTTGAAATGCCTGTGCCGCCACCCAGAAGATCTCACCAATCAGCTGATTTATGTGGATTTCCTGGCGACTGCTCCATGGAACCGACCGCGCCTGGTGGCGCAGCCGGCCTATTCGGGCTGTGGGCGCATATTGCTTGCCGCAGCGGTGTCGCTATCCTTCGATGAAGAGATGAAGGGCCGTATTGGCCTGCATGCGCTGCCCGGGGCGGAGACGTATTACCGTGATAAAATCCGCATGACAGACCTTGGGCCAGATGAGCACTATCAAAATCTGAGATATTTCGAGGTTTCGACATCGGCGGCGATGCAGATGTTTGCCACTCCAGGTGCGGGCGGGGAGGACGCATGAAACTGCGGTTTTCGAATGAATGGCTAAAAGAGCAGATCCTGCGCGATGGTGACGTCGAGGTGGAAGCTGGATTTCCGCTTCTGGAAAGCGCACCTCTTAACAGGTTTGTTTCGTCTCCGCCGCTTCCTGCCGACCCAGCCGGGATTTCGGTGCTACATGTCCTGGTCCACAAGGTCAGGCGAAGGGATGGCCTAAGCCTTGCTCAGTTCGCCGACCGGATCCGGGTCGAGCTATCGGAAATTGAAAAGATTGAAACCATCCCTGGTTTTATGCCTATGCCCAGGACGCTGCACCAGCTTGCGCAATATCTCGGCGTTCCGGCTCGGGCCGTCCAGAGCCTGACGGCTGATGCCGTCGTGCGCAATGACAACCTTGAAGACGCCGTCACCAAGTTTGCCGCCAGTTCCGATGACCTATCCTCGCTCTCAAGATCGGAACGGCGAAGTCTGAACGAATTCGTCAATGCGCTGGCGAATTATGACAAGGCGAAATGACCATGCAAGGGATCGAGCCGACAATTGGATCTTACGAGACCGCCGACATCAACGAGCTGGTGTCTCGTATGTTGCGCGACCTTGGCAATCCCGAACCGCCGCTTAGTCTCGACGTGGTCCGGCACCTGCAGAAACTGGACCTGACCTACTACAGCAAGACCGATCTCAACCTTCTCGATGAAATGGCGCACCGCGCCAAGATGGCGGGCAGCACCTTGATGAGTTCCGCCAGACACATGATCGAGGTGGTGGAGAAGTTCAATCTGCGTGGCCTGCTCATGTTGAAGCAGGATGAGAAGAAGATCTTCATCGACAATGACGTCGTTCAGCTGAAACGCCGCTTCATCATCGCGCATGAAATCCTGCACGACCTCTTGCCTTGGCATCGCTCCCTCCTTCTTGGGGACAACGAATCCACCCTCAGTCCAAGCTGCCACCAACTGATGGAGGCCGAGGCCAACTATGGCGCGCGGCGCCTGATCTTCCTTGGCGACCGGTTCCATCGCGAGGCGAAGGATCTAGAGCTTTCCTGGAAATCGATCCAGGCGGTGAAAGAAAGATATGGCAACACCCTGACGACCGCGCTCTGGCAGATGGTGTGCGAAAGGTACCCGGACCATCCGGTGTTTGGCCTTATCAGCCGTCACCCGCTTCATCCAGAGATTGGCGGCCGGGTCGATGGCAGCGCCGTTAGCCACATGATGCGATCGAGAGGCTTCCAAGCCCGCTTCAGCAAGGTCGTATCGGCTGATGCCTATCGACTGGTGAGAACCTATATTTCGGGCCGGAAAAAAGGGCCAATCGGAAGCGGAATATGTCGCATGGTCGACAGCAACGGCGAAACATATGAGTTCGAGATGTCCAGCTTCAGCAACGGGTACGACGTCCTGACTTTCGGCAGCTTGGTCAACGTTGCGAAATTCGTTCTTCCGACCAGATAGTGCATCCAGACGGCGACAGCCGTCGGTTCTTGTTCCGACCTAAGTTGCTCGCAATCCGGCTGCTGTCTCGCATCTTGCCCAGTCGGTGATCCAAACCCAAATGACCCATTAATAGATCACAAAACCTGCTAAAGATCGATTTATGGGGCATCTTGCCTTGTGTCTGACGCTGATGTATGTGTTCATTAACAGAGCGCAAAGCGCATTAGAGACCCATTAATGGAACTTTATAATGGTCAAGCCCACAGCGCGGTCTTTCTCTCGATACAGTACCCACGCCGCCAAGCTTCTCGGCCAGTCGATCCGGCTTGCCCGCATCGAGCGAAAACTAACCATCGCGGATCTCGCGGAACGAGCCGGGCTGTCCCGCGGATTGGTCCAGCGCATAGAGCGCGGGGATATGGGCTGCGCAATCGGTGCAGTCTTCGAGGCAGCGGCCATCGTTGGCATTCGGCTGTTCGATGCGGGCGAGGTCACGATGACGCTAAGAATCATGTCAAATGAGCAGGTTCTGACCCTGCTGCCACAATCCGTGCGCACACCAAAGAAGGCGCTCAAAGATGACTTCTGACGCGCCTCTGAACGAGGTCTACGTCTGGATTTGGCTGCCTAGCGAAATCTCGCCCGTTGTGGCTGGGTTGCTGGGGCGCGCCGGCAACACATTGGTGTTCAATTATGGCCGCAGCTATCTCCAGCGAGACGATGCGATCTCCATCTACCAGCCGGAGCTTCCTCTTGAAGCTGGAATTCTGCCGCTGACTGCCGGACTTTCCATGCCTAACAGCCTGCGCGATGCGGCGCCTGATGCATGGGGAAGGCGCGTCATCATCAACCGCAAGTTCGGCCACAAGGGTGCTGCCCTGGATGTCGGCCAGCTTGATGAGCTCACCTACCTCATCGAGTCCGGGTCCGACCGTGTAGGCGCCCTCGACTTTCAGCGCTCCGCCACGGTTTATGAGCCTAGGCAGGGCAAAGCCGCCTCGCTGGACGAACTTCTCACCGCCGCCGAACGGGTCGAGTCCGGTGTCCCCATCACGGCCGAACTCGATCAGGCACTGTTTCATGGCAGTTCTCTTGGTGGCGCCCGGCCAAAGGCGATGATCGCGGAACGCGAGGCGAAATACATCGCCAAGTTCTCGTCGCGCACCGACGTCCTCAACGTTGTCAAGGCCGAGTTCGTGGCCATGCGACTGGCCGATGTTGTCGGCCTCACCGTTGCCCCGGTGCGCCTCGTCGCAGCCGCAGGTAAGGATGTTCTGCTGATCCAGCGCTTCGATCGAGTGCACGGCAAGGCTGGGTGGCTTCGAAAGGGCATGGTCTCGGCCCTCACCCTGTTGGCCCTCGACGAACTCATGGCGCGATATGCGAGTTATCAGGACCTGGCTGAAATCGTCCGCCATCGCTTCGAAGCGCCGAGGGTGACGTTACATGAGCTGTTCGGCCGCCTGGTCTTCAACATCCTGTGCGGCAACACCGACGACCACGCCAGGAACCATGCAGCATTCTGGGACGGAGCGACCCTTAAGCTGACACCTGCCTACGACATCTGTCCGCAGGGTAGGGCCGGCAACCAAGCAGGGCAGGCCATGCTCATTGCTGGCGATAACCGGCAGAGCCGGCTCGCGGTGTGCATCGCTGCGGCGGCACAATTTCTACTGGATGAGGAAGAGGCCATCACCATCATCGAAAAACAGGTCGATACCGTGCTCAAACAGTGGAGCATCATTTGTGACGAGGCCCAACTGAGCGCCGTCGAACGCAATGTGATGTGGCGCCGGCAGTTTCTGAACCCGTTTGCATTCGAAGGCGCACCCAAACGTCTGTCAGGAATGATCGAGTAGGACAAGGGCGCTTTCGGGGGCCTCCTTCGAACAACTCCTTGAGGAAAAGGCGCGATATATACCCGCCAGCGACACCGGCCGGCACTGCACGTCTGCTCAGAACCGGGTCGGCGCAAACTCCGAACGCAAGCTTGGACCGCGTCGAAGCCGGTGATTGTCACCAAGGGAGCCGGTGACGCGAGAGGTCTTGATGCGCATCGAATTGACATTGTCAGTAAAAAAATAGAACATAGCTGACATTGTGGAGATTCGAATGAGCGACGGTCCGCATAAAAGCCTACCATTGCGTCCCAAATACAGGCGCGTCGCAGAGTGGGCGTACAAGTCGGCATTTGCTATTCCAGAGGTCTGCGAAGCGGCCGAATCTGCACTCGTTCAGGACGCAAATATGGAGCTGCGTGGTGTGATCAAGCAGCTTGTTGACATCGTTGAGGGCAGTGATCTTTTCAGTAGGCAACCAGATGAGTTGCAGCGACAGTTGTACGAACTGCGTGACGACCCGGCGGTACATCCGCTGGCCGCAAGCGCGATTGAATGCATTCAAATGGCAGTCCAGGAAGGCTTGCAAGGACGCGATGCGGTCCAGAGCGGGATTGCCACGGCTTTGAGCGAGCGTCTGGACGCGAACGCGCGAACGACGGAGGAGCATTATCTAGCCGAGCGCGGGCCAGGTGCAGGTCGCACCATCCGCAATCGCATGGGTGAAGTCAGCGCTGGAATGCACGAGAACGGTTCGTTCACCCGCATTGCTCGTTCGCTCCTCGGTGACGGTACTGTGGCCATCACGAGAACTCCCGCGGTGCGAGACGGGCTTGATGAGGGGGTTTCCCTATGAAGGTTCTGCAAGGAGAATGCCCCGCACTGAAGGTTCATGTCATTGAGGCCGGCGGAAAAGCAAAGGAAGGCTGGCAACCCTTCGAGATTGGTAGATCCATCATCTTCAACATGAAGGATCTGGATGACTACCGCACGAAGAATTGGGACAGCCGAGTCTTCGACACGCTCGTTCTGATCGCCGCGGTGGAATATTGCGACAAAGCTTGCAAACGCTCGGCATGGGGCTGGATGCGGAAGTTCGAGTTGGCCATGCCCGTCACTGACCTGGACCGCTGGCAAGATCCCAAAGTCGTAGCGGCGCTCATGTCTGCCCTCAAATTTCTGACTGGCGATGTGTGGAACATATCTTTCTATCAGCGCCAAATCGCTCCCGAGGAAGACGTCGGGCGACAGAGTCGTTTGGAATTTGGTGATACCACACACATAGTCACGCCGTTCAGCGATGGTCTGGACTCGCGGGCAGTGAGCGCATTGCTTTCGGCAGGAGGACGCCCGGATCGATTGATCCGCATCCGGGTGGGGTCGAAAAAGGACGATCGGCCCCGTCGCGGCAGCCGGAAGCTCCCGTTCCTCAACATTCCCTTCAAGATCAAAGCCGGAGGGGACGGATTCAAAGAGTCGTCCGCCCGGAGCCGCGGCTTTAAGTTTGCCTTTATGAGCGCGACCGCCGCGTATCTGATCGGGACCCATGACATCGTGATGCCGGAAAGTGGGCAGGGGGCGCTCGGTCCATCGCTGGTACAAACCAGCCATGGCTATGAGGACTACAGAAACCACCCTCGATATCTGACCAAAATGGAGCGATTGTTCGACGCGCTTTTCGATTACCAAGTCGCGTATCGGCTTCCGCGCTTGTGGAAAACGAAGGGTGAGACGCTTCGCGAGTTCGCAGCCCTTCCCATCGAGCCGAAAGAGTGGACCGAGACCCGTTCGTGCTGGCAGCAGAACCGGAATTCCTCGGTAGATCAGAAATGGCGCCACTGTGGCATCTGTGCCGCTTGTATGCTCCGCAGGCTCAGCTTTCACGCGGCCGGTGTTGACGAGCCGAAAGAGAATTACATCTGGGAGACGTTGTCTGTCCCTGAGTTTGCTCAAGGGGCTGCCCAAGGGTTCAACAAGATAACGGGGGCTATGGAGCAATATGCCGTCGCCGGATCTCTGCACCTTGATCATTTGGCCGACTTGAGCTCTTCACCGGCCCATCGGAAACGCGTGAGCCGGCACGCTTGGCAATTGTCCGAAGAACTGGACATGTCGCATGCGGATGCGGAAGGCAAGCTCTTCGGTCTTCTTGAACGGCATAGGATTGAATGGATGGCATTTGTGAAAAATCTCGGTCCTAAATCATTTGTCGCTCAGTGGTTGGCTTGACTGCGATGAACGAAGCCAAGGATCATCTCTCAGCTGGGGAAGTAGGCGAGAGAATTCGCATCGCACGTGAAAATGCGGGCAAAACCCAAGCTGAGGCTGCCCAGGCTATCGGTGTGGCACGCACCACCTTGGTCGCGATGGAAAAAGGGGCGCGGCGCGCAAAGATTGGCGAGTTGCAAAAGCTGGCACGCTTTCTGGACACCAGCACCAACGCGTTGCTCCGCAAAGAAGCGGTACACGTCGAGCTTGTACCAAAATTTAGGAGACTAACCGAAAACGAAGAACAACCCGTTGCGGTAGCCGCAGACCTGATGGCGCAACTCGTAAGGGCCGAGGTCGAACTCGAGGCTCTGCTCGGTGTCGAACATGTAAGGAATCTGCCACCTGAAAGACGCATTCTTGCAGGCGACGTTCGTCAGCAGGCAGAACAACACGCCTTGGAACTTCGTCATTGGCTCGGTCTTGGGCTTGCGCCGATCGCGGATATCGTCACTCTGCTCGAACTGCAAATGGGTGTTCGTGTCTACGCGAGGCGTTTAGCGGCAAGAATTTCAGGCTTGTTCGCCTATGATGAAAAGGTGGGTGCCTGCATTCTTCTAAATGCGAACCATCCAATCGACCGCCGCACGCAAACGGCCGCGCATGAACTTGGTCACTTAGTGGCCACTCGCGGAGCCCCAGAAGTCTATGAGATAGATGAACTGGAGAGCTCGCGCGAGGAAAAATACGCCAATACTTTTGCAAGAAGCTTCCTGACGCCGGCGCAGGCGGTTCGGCAGAAATTCGCCGAAGTGACGGCGGGTGCTACGAGCTTAACTCGTCGTCATGTGATCGTTCTTGCGCATTATTTCCATGTTTCGCGCGAAGCCCTTGTGCGACGCCTCGAAGAGCTGCAACTCACGAAAAAGGGAACCTGGGATTGGTTTGTCCAGAACGGAAACATTACGGATGAGCAAGCGCAACAAGTGCTGGGAGATGTGTCGAGAAATGACCATCTGAAGGATGACGCAGGCAGGTCCGTGTCGCTGAGAACCGGCCTGATGGCATATGAGGCGGCAAAGCGGGGCCTCCTCAGTGAGGGCCAAATTGCAAGGCTCCTTCGTCTCGATCGGGTCCAGGTGCGCGATCTGCTGAGCGATGTAGATGCCGAGGAAAGTGGGGCCAATGCGGCAACCTCGATTCTCCGGTGATCTTCCGTCTCACATAATTGCTGATACCAGCGTCATCATTAATCTCAATGCCACCGGCATTGCGAGCGACATTATTCGGTCGCTGAACGTGACGCTGCGTGCAAGTGCAGTCGTGAGGGATGAGCTTATCGACGATCGGATTAGCGGTCGAAATGACGCCGACCTCGCTCAACAGTTGGTGCGGGATGGTCTGCTGCAATTTGTTGAGTTTGACGACGAAAGTGAGGCGGTATTTGAAAGCCTGGTGAGTGGCAGCGCAGAGACGACCCTGGATGATGGAGAGGCGGCAACGTTGGCTCTCGCGATAACGTCTCAAGGGTTGGCAATCATTGATGAACGTAAGGCAGTTCGTATCGCTGGTGATCGCTTCCCTGCACTCCAACTGCTCGCTACGGCGGATCTCTTGCAATCCGATCGCATCCTTCGCGCGCTGGGAAATGAACGTCTCGCACAAGCCGTCTTACGAGGCTTGAAGGGAGCGCGGATGGCGGTTGCGGAGCGCCACCATGATTGGATTATAGACCTACTTGGTGACCAGATTGGAGAGTGTCGCAGTTTGCCGGCCGCATTGCGTCGAGCGTCGGCTTGATAAGCTGTTGGCGCTTTCGTGATCTCAGCACACAGCACTACTAGGCAATTGAATGCCCTGTGCGCCGTCGTGGAGCCGGTGCCACAATAGTCGAAAATCGAGGGGTATCGAAATAATTAGTTGGTTTGAACTGTTTTGTAGTCCCTCCATCCCACCAGCTCTGGCTCTGGGGGAGAAGGGGAGCGTGACCGTTTGAGTGCAAAGTGACGCTCAACAGCCTTGCTCCTTTCAGACTTTGCAGCATTCAGGGTGGAATCGTTTGCTTTCAACTCCGTCAGTTTCCGGATCACCAAATCCCATGTTTGACGTGCTCCCAGTAATTCGGACCGTTTTGGGCTGGGATTTTCCAGTTATGATCCTCGACCGGGATATGGAGGATCCGATGAAGGCATCGAAGTTTTCGGAGGCGCAGATCGCCTTTGTTCTGAAACAGGCTGAGGACGGAACGGCGATCGGTGAGGTGTGCCGTAAGGTCGGGATATCCGAGGCGACGTTCTACAACTGGCGCAAGCGCTATGCCGGTCTGATGCCATCCGAGGTGAGGCGGCTGCGGCAGCTCGAGGAGGAGAACGCCAAGCTCAAACGGATCGTCGCGGATCTGTCGCTGGACAAGGCGATGTTGCAGGACGTCCTGGCAAAAAAGCTCTGAGGCCTGCCCGCCGGCGCGAGCTTGTCGATGAGTTAAGGGACGTCTGGAAGGTCTCGATCCGCAAAGCCTGCAATGCCTTGCGGATCGACCGGTCCCTTTACACCTACAAGCCGAAGCGCGGTGAGCAGGCCGATCTCAAGCATCGGATCAAGGAGATTTGCGAGACGCGGGTTCGCTATGGCTACAGGCGGGTGCATGTCTTGCTGTTGCGCGAAGGATGGCCAATCAACATGAAGCGAACGCGCAGGCTTTACAACGAGTTGGGACTGCAACTGCGCAACAAGACGCCCAAGCGCCGTGTAAAGGCCAAGCTGCGGGAGGATAGAACCGATGCCACCCACTCCAACCAGGTCTGGGCAATGGACTTCGTCCATGACCAGTTGGCCACCGGCCGGAAGCTGTGCTTCCTCACCATCGTCGACACCCATTCGCGCTACGCGCCGGCGACGGATCCGCGGTTCAGCTACCGGGGTGAACACGTTGTGCAGACGCTCGAGCGGGTCTGCCGCCAGGTTGGCTTTCCCAAGATGATCAGGGTGGACAATGGAAGCGAGTTCATCTCCAGAGACCTCGATCTGTGGGCTTATCAGCGAGACGTGACCTTGGACTTCTCCCGGCCCGGTAAACCCACGGATAATGCGTATATCGAGTCGTTCAACGGCAAGTTCCGCGCTGAGTGCTTGAACCTGCACTGGTTCCTAACCCTTGACGACGCCCGTCAGAAAATGGAGGAATGGCGTCGAGACTACAACGAGGTTCGTCCTCACAGCGCCATCGGTAATAAGCCGCCGATATCGCTCATGAATGCCTCAGGCGCATCTGGTCCGCCGTGAGAGCTACCCCCGGGAAATTCCTCAGCCGGGCGGTCCAAAATCGGGGCTCACGTCAAATCGATAGTTCACAACAGACGATTTTCTTCGGATAAAAGGGGAGTCATCTAATTTCAAGGATGACCAAAATGACCCTCCTCCAAATCGCCTATCTCTGCCTCTCCGTTGGCGCGTTCCTCGCCTTCGTCGGCTACCTCATCGCGTTCTTTGGGATGGGAGGGCACTGATACGGCCGGCGGCTCCATACCCTATAGACCAAGCCCCGACGCCATCTCGCAGAAACGTGTGCGAAGGTCCATCTACGTGCGGACGGCTGGAGAAAACCATTTGGCTTTCAATTCAAATATGGTAACTGGGCTGTTGTCCTGGCGGAAACACCAAAAGGACGGCCCCGACGTATCAGCGTCGAAGGCCATCGCCCTGAAAGGGAGAAGTTGACGCTTCTCCGTAATCTACCGCACTGCGCGGACAGACCCGACACTGTGAGATGTCGGGGGAAGTACGAGGTCCACAATGGACCCGATATAAGCCTTCGGGCTTCGCGGTTGCACGGGGTCTAGCAAACCTGGTGCCTCCGGCAGCGCCCAAAGGGGCGTACTCGTAGCGAGAGCGTCGTTGGGAACCAGCGGCGCTTTCGTGTTTGTGATTAGTGCACTCGTACGCATCATGTCAATTGTTTATCGGTTATTTCCGATAGCTGGATGCGAGTTTGTCGCCACCCGTTCGGCTATTCGTCGTTTCAGTCCACGCGTCAATCCGCCATTGATTGCGTTTGCGTACGGACCATCAATCGCCAATTGTTCCGACCACTCAATGACCAGTTGCGGACCACTCGTCGCTAATTGCGCTGTCAGTGTTCGTGCATACACGCTGGCAGTCATCGCGGATTCGCATTCAGTCATTGCGCGTGTTGCGCATTAGCCGCGGGCTTGTCCACGCAAATGCAACACGGTCTGCGCGGGGTTATGACGTAAGGGTCGCAACAAAGGACGCCGCTTATGACCATTCTGCAAATCGCTTACGCAATGATCGCTGTCTCGTATATCGTGGCAACAGTGGGGATCTGGGTGGGGCACTAGGAATGTCGGAAAGCGGAGTACCCGGAGGCAATGGTTGGCCTGGCGTTGGTGCAGCTATCATCGAGGTACTAAGGTTCGTTGAACGAACTGCCTCGCCGTTCATCCCCGATGCTCTAAAAAAGCATTCCTCGCGACCTACAATCACTGAGTACCGGCAAAATAGTCGACCGTGGCATCTCGCTAAGCAGCCTGACGGAACGTATTTACTCCAGCTAACTACCGGATGGCTGGTCACAAACAATTCGGACGCGACGCTTATGTTCGTTTCAGTGGACTTAGATAATTATCCTAGTGTCCGCAATTCGAGTTTCGAGGTCGAAGGGCCGGAAGGATGGGGAGACCATGCCATTCCGCCACATCAGACACTGCGATTGAACACGCACTTCATGGTGCCGACGCGCAAGTTCCAATGGCGCGGTTCGAAGTGGTTTAGTTTCACATTCACCGACCACACGGGCCGTCAAACGCACAAAAGGAATGTCGAGGTAAAGGAAGAGCGGCAACGCACAATCAAAACGACCAAGCTCCCGAGTGAAGCTGTTGTCGACCTCACAGATGATCGCGAACGCGCCGTCGTTTCACTTCTTCAGGAGGAGATTGTTCGTTACTCACGAAACGGTCGAGAGAATGGAGGTCTGGGGACCATTCAGGCAGTTGACGGATACAAGAAGATCACGACGCATGTCTACCAAGATAGCTGGACGTCGAGCAGAGCTGCCGAGCGCCAAGACATCTCGGTCGACAACGACACAAAAATTGCATCAGAGACTGGCGATGCGCTGGTCGACTATGGGGCGAGTTTGCCCGCAGATGGAGCCGATGTCGTTCAGCAATATCTCTTAGACCGCATTGATCGTGATCGCGATTACTACGGCGTCACATACATAATCGTATACGCCCTATGGCGTATGGACCGGCTAAATGAGGCGTTTACAACCGTCCTTTCGCGATATGAACATAAGGCAACGATCGCTGACAAAATCTTCCGCCGGGCACATACAAACCGGGTGCTCGTGAAAGAACAGCGCTATGGATACAGCGACGTTTCAGGACTTCTGAACGGCATACTCCGCTACGAGCACGAGAGTCTGAGTGAGGACGACCTGAACAGCATCGAGAAGTTCGCCCGCGCAACAAGGGAACACGCCTTCCAAATCCAGCAAAAGGTCACCTCAATTCGGGCATTGCGAATAGCAGGCCGTAAATAGCCGTACCCTAGACGCCCAAGCCTCCAAAACCTGCTCCGCCGCCGAAGCGGCCGGACGATCAGGGCAGTTTGTTTTAGGACAGCAGGGAGTGGATGAAGGTTTGGTACCTGCGAATGGCGAGAGAACAAGCATTTGAAATAGCTCATGTAGCCACGGAACAGAGAGGCAACAGATGGAACACAAAGTGATGGTCTGGGACGAACCATACATGGTCAGCGTACATTCAAAATCGAAGAGCGTGTGGGTCGCCTCAGGCGAATATCTCGGGAAATTCATCGAGGTCGAGGGTCGAAGCGAAGGGGCTGCCATAATACGCTGGCGCGAGGCTGCGACATATCGGGGAAATTAGTATCGTCTTCCCCGATTGTACCGCAAGTCATGTGCTTACTGTACGCCTCGGGGCGTTTTCAAAAGCTCTTCCCATCCCGATTTTTGAAGGACCGTAAAGACGTGTTGTATCGCGGGATCGGGCACCTTTGTCCATGATGCATATTGCTGTGTATCTGGCGGTGGATTTGGGTTCGGACCGATCTTGGCGACAATCTCGTCCGCTTGCTGTGGAGTAATCGGCACACCCGTATAGGTTCCCAACATGCTGATGGCCCAGCTCTTCAGCCCTTGTTGGAGGAGGGATCACTCAAGACGTTGAGTGCCAACTTCGTCATTTCGACGTTCGACGATTGGGCGGCGACGGCGATTGCGGACTGAGCTGTCGTCTTAGCTGTTAGGTATGCCCCGCCGACCGAGATCACGGCGGTCGCAAGTGACACAACCCACGTCAAAGCTGGTTTGGAATCCAGTGCCATTGTCTCCCCCACTACTTTTATCTTAGAACAAAAAGCCGTCTTTGATAGAGCCTTCTTCTTCCCATTTCCTACGCCCGACACGAAGCGATTGCGTCCTCGCCATTCTAGGGGGACACAATCAATCGTGCGGATAGGCGCATCACGCGAGTGATGAGGTGCCAACCTCGCGGCTGGCGTAGGAAAGAGGAGAGCGGTGACCTGCTGACAATACGCCGATATACTTTCGGGTCTTCATGCAGGTCAATTCCCGTGCCCCGGCGACAGTGACCTCGACTTATTATCAACACACCGCATGAGATGCGGAGAGGCTCCTGCGTCGGAGTTGAACCGATGCACACCTGCCCTTTACTGCAGCAGAGCTATGCCGCAGGAGTCTCCCAACTTCTCGTCTGCTCCTATTGTATCACGGATAAATAGGAGCAATAGTATACCTTCCACACATGGGTTTAGGGGGATGGCGATGGAAGATGAAAAGGGAAATTCGTCAGGCTCGGATATAAAGCCGATGTTCTCGAATGAGCCAATTCCGATGCTTGGTGCAATGATCGGTTTTTGTGTATTTTCGGCTGGACTATATGGAGCTTGGACCTTTTTCAGGATGGGTCCCAACGCAAGTAATCTGTACCAGCTGGCCATTGTTTTAGCCGCTACAGTTCTGCTTGCGATTGTTTTTATTGTCGGTGCAAGAATGATCGTACCGGCTATCGCAGCGCCAAAGAAGGTCATCCCTGATCAAGATCGGAAGCTTTTGGAACCTTTGATAACTGCCGGCGACGAAAAAGCCATAGACCAGTACGTCCGGCTAAGCAGTCTGAGTGGTGCGACGGGCCTCGCTACAAAGCTAGGTCTGACAGGATTGCCACTAATCACGGTGGCACTCACGCTGATTTTCGGAGCGGTTGAGCTAGCCTCCCCGGGAAAAGGCTTCATGGACCTGACTAAGCTCACCCTGGGAGCGTTCATTGGTTCATTTGTGCAGCGAACAGCGACCACCCAGGCGATAGTTGGTAAGTTGACATCTCCGCCATGATTCCCCCCCCAAAAAAGGACTCGCGCGAATGTGGCGCATAAACGAAAACTGGCCCCCGAAGGAGCCTGTTCATTTCACGATTTCCAGTGAGTGATGCACCAGAACAGGCTTCTGCGCTTGGGCTTGGCCGCCGTCTTTCTGGGTTTCCTGAGGGGGTTGTAGGGCTTCTTGTAGAAGCGAGGGTGGCGCCGCTTTGACTTCTAGTTGGCGTTCACTCCGTGCTTTTTGAGGCACCGTGAGACGTTGGTGCGCTTGGCTTTCCGTTTGCTGAACATGTGGTCCTCCTCTCTTGAGGACCTCCCAATGTTCACAGAAAAAGCAGGCTGTCACCGTGCCGCATTTTCAGCGGTGAGACCGTCTGTGCGGCGGCGTTCAGCAATGTGCAGAGATAAAAAAAGCCCCGTCGAAACGGAGCTGAGGTGTGCGCCATGGTGGGAGCTACCTGTAAGGCGACGACACTCCGACGCTCGCCACGGACGGCATGAAGGTCGGTCATCACGTGATCCGCCGTGCCTAGGTGCGAGACGCTATGGTTCCCTGCCGCCTGTCCTGAAGGCTATGATGGTAGCGTTGCCGAGCATCCGTTCTCTGAACTGGTCTTGCATCTCGGAGAGGTAGCGGCACGCGACGATGGGAACCGATGCGCCGACATGAAGGTGGGGGCGCTCGACGTAGGTTCTGCCGCGCCAGCGCGACATGGCGAGAGCGGCGAGGAGATCGTAGTTCTGTCGCTTAGGAAGGGAGACGATGAGGATAGATGTGTCCGTGAGCCTAAAGGACTTCTTCTGCGCGATAATGTTTCGAATGGGGCTGTCGAGGA
The DNA here is from genome assembly GCF_006658535.1 of Mesorhizobium sp. B2-4-13. Lineage (NCBI taxonomy): Bacteria > Pseudomonadati > Pseudomonadota > Alphaproteobacteria > Hyphomicrobiales > Phyllobacteriaceae > Mesorhizobium > Mesorhizobium sp. B2-4-13. The sequence goes on from NZ_VFVB01000003.1 coordinate 255,558, forward strand.
GCAGCGGGTCGAGGCGGTTCATGAGGGACAGCACGCGGTCTTCCCGTTCCTTGGCCGTGAGTGCGTCGAAGCTCTCGTGGCAAAGCCTGCGGCAGGCCACGCGTATGTCATTGAGGATATCTAGACGCCCAACCGGCAAGATCTTGGGCGCGCCTGATCTGCCCTGCACGACTTTGTCGTTGCCGTTGGACATGGCGATCGCGACCGCAATCAATACCATCGACTACCGACCGGATCCGGATTGCTGAAAAAAGTCATCACCCCTGCGGCTGCGGCTGCGATGATCTGGAGCACGCCGGCGATGAGCAGCCGACGCAGGTCGCGCAGCCGGACTTCGTCAAGCAGCGAATTTGATCCGTCGGTTCGAGCCAGTCCTATCTCCCCTTGCCCCAGACTAGAGGTTCAGAACGTCATCGCGACAGCCGGGCCGTCCACCATCAGTCTTCAGAATCAAGTCAACCACAATTATTCTGCGGTGTCCAAATGGCGCTAGTCAACTCCATTCAGGCGTGTGACAATCCAGTGTCTTTCTATGTTCCATAACGGCAAATGACGTCTTGATGGGAGGGAGTGAGCTAAAATGGCCAAGAAATCTAATGTTATTCCGCAGAAGCCAGTTTATGCGGCAGGAGAACATGTGAAGATCTGCTTCGAGCGCATCATTCCCGATGAACTTGATCCAGAACGCATGGTGCGAAGGCAGATGCGCCAGCAGATGATTGAGTCAGCCGGTGGCGAAAAGAAACTGAAAGCTGATGGTGTACTGGCTGTCGCCAAGATGGCTCTCGTCAACTCGAAGAAGTGGACCGCCGGTTCAGTACTGCGCTGCCGATTTCTCGATGGCAGCGCCAAGATGAAGTCGAAGGTAAAGGCGATCGCGCTGGAATGGCAAAAATACGCCGACATCAAACTGCAGTTTGTAACGAAGGGCAGCGCCGAGATCCGGATTTCCTTTTTTGCGGACAGCGGATCATGGTCAGCAGTCGGGCGAGACGCACTTAACGCGAGCTACTTTCCCACTCATCAACCGACGATGAACTATGGATGGCTCCGGGACGACACAGACGACGAGGAGTATCATAGGGTCGTTACGCATGAGTTTGGTCATGCTCTTGGTTGCATCCATGAGCACCAGTCTCCAAAATTCACGCGAACTTGGAATGAAGCAGCTGTAATGAAATATTTCCAAGGTCCGCCAAATTATTGGAGCCCGGACGACATTAAGAGCAATGTTTTGCAGAAATATTCGTCGGCCGGGGTATCAGCCACCGTATTCGATCCTGATTCCATTATGCTCTATGCATTTGACGGAGCGCTGTTTTCAGACGGGTCCGGTCCCACCAATCAAAATACGGTGGTTTCGCAGAAAGACGTGACGATGATCAAGAAGATGTATCCGTAGGCTTTTGGGAGGTCACGGAGGTTTCGGTGACCTCGCCGCCACGGATCACTTGCACCGGCTGGCCCTTGCGCCGGTACGCCTCGCTCGGTCGCACCGTCATACCGCTGCTACCAAGAACCAGAAGGGCATCCGGCGCCCTGATCGGACTCATGCGCCTGATGCCGATCTTTCAGAACACCAAAAACAGCAAGCCAGCGAAAGGGAACAAGAACTTTCGCTATCCGCTTGGCTTGCTGCGGGCTCGAGCCCCCCAATCAGGCCCGGAGCGCCTATATCACTCAACTTCCGGCGCGGCTTCCACTTACTGGTGGCCATAATAGACTGGTTTAGTTGAAAGATCCTGGCTTGGCGGATTTCGACCACGCTGGAGGTGGATTTCCGCGTCGAGATGCTGAACGACGCAACTACCACTTGGCCCTGCCCGAGAGACGGCCCGGCGACGTTTCCTGTGACCCACAAGTATATTATGCCACAGGTGGTGGCAAACCATTGCATTCGTCGCGAAATCGGAGAATCATACTGAAAATTGGGATGGGGCGTAGTCTGCGTATGACTGCGACCGGGGGATATTGTGGCTGCGATCTTCGCCTGCATGTCAGAGCGGTACGCTATGTTTGTTCGCAGTTGTCGCGAGCAACTTTATAGATATTTGGTGCTTTTTGTGCGGCGCTCACGGCACATGACACCCATTCTACTGGCGATTGGAGCTTCGGTTTCGATGTCGTCCTGTGCCATCCATCCCCTCCCCGACGACGTCACCAATCTTTCGACTTACAATATTGTTCGGCAGATTCGATGCGAGACCCGCGAGGCTGTTATCGACTCTCTGTTTACGTTTCTTACGAGTTCTCGCAATCATGACGCTGGCAAAGTGGATGATAAGTCACGCGAAATTGGCCTGAGCTTTCAAGCGCTTTACGAGAATGGCGATCACGCCTCTATAGAGCGCTTCGACCCAGCTGCGCTTTCAGGATCTGCCAAGCTTGTCGTTGGGCTGCTTTGGAGTACCGGTATCGCCTACAACTACGACCTCAACATGGTTGAAGTGAACAATATCGACTCTTCGCTATCCGTGCTTCGCGCATTGCCGCACTCTGGCGTCACTCTCGGTTTGTCCGCGGGTCTCGACCGGGAACGCGGCAATGAGCGGACGTTCACAATTACGGATAACTTCGGAGCTCTAGTGAACAAGGTGGACGCCCGTTACTGCACGGGCAAACTAGTCGAAGCTAACGTCATCTATCCAATTGCCGGAAAGGTCGGCATGAAGCGGGTAATTGAGGATTTCCTGATGCTTGCGCTATTTGGAAATCTCGCTGGCGATGGAAAGGACGTGACTAACGTCAAAGGCCCACCGACGATGGTCGAGCAATTGGAATTCAGAACGGCGATCGGTGGCTCAGCTACACCCAAGGCCACTTTCGCCCCTGTGGGTGACGCGTTTCACGTTGCGGAGGCATCTATTGGTTTGACGGGCTCCCGTACTGACACGCACAAGCTTACCGTTGGCCTTTATCTCGACACCTCCGGGGTAAAGCAACTGACCACGGCTCGGCCTGACATCTTCTTAGGATTGATTGCGGCAACAGGTGGACCTGCCGAGGTAGGCGCCGCCACTGCTGTCGACCAGTTTCTGCGGCAAACGATGTTCCGCGATAGAAACTAGACGGGAAGGACGCGTCGGTGGCAAAAAAATCTCGAAATAGCGGAGACGGCAATACTGCCGCAGGAACAACCCGCATCGGTGGGGCTGCCAAGAAAGCCAAAAAGCGAAAAACTCCGGTCCGCGTCGGGCTTCACGGCCTTGGACGACTCCTCAAGGACATTGACGCCAGTGCCCCCGGAGCCTATGCCGATTTTGTCAAATCCCTCGGCAGCAAGGATCTGACCGTAACGTTGTCGCAAACAACTGCCAGGAAAATTAGAGACTTCGTGGCTTCGGCGATGCCGGTGCGCGCAACAGCCGCGAGATCAAGCAACAACAATAATTGCGACCCCCGCACTGATCCTTGGTGTATCGACATTTAGACCCTAATATCGAGCATCGAAACAAGATGCGATTGCTACGATTTGCCGAGCTTGCGTGTCGAACGGCTTGAATCACCTTCTTAGATCGCGCGGAGGGGATGCGACAATGACAGTTTCTCCCAAGAAGATTTCTAAAACATCACATGCACCTGCCCGTGACGCGGAGGCAAAGGACGTTGGCCAGCAAAGTGAACCTGCTGGCGAAACCACTGCGAAGCTTGGCATCAAATCGCCCGTTCCTAGTAATGGGGATGTACCGGCCGACGCAGCGGCGCAGAACCAGGATGATCCGAAGATGCCGATCCAGCTTGGCAATCGGACATTCAAACAGCAGCGGAAGTTCCATAACCGTATCCTGAATGTACTTCCTGATCTTCCAGACATACGGGATCGTATTTATCAGCCGCGCCTTAGGGCACTGAATCCGAGCATTTATCCCAAAATTGCGTTCACGGTCAGAAATCAGGGGTCTTTGCAGAGTTGCACAGGTCATGCCCTGGCTCACGCCATAGACTGCCTTCTCCATCGCGAGGAGTTGCAGTCAGCCGCGAAGCGGGTCAGCGCGCGAATGCTCTACGAGATGGCCAAGAGGAATGATGAATGGGTGGGAACCAGCTATGTTGGATCGAGCATACGCGGGGCAGTGAAGGGCTTTTACCGCAACGGAGTTTGTAGCGAGGCACTTGCACCAGATGGTACCGAAGGCGATTGGACCCTGACCTATGAAATGGCCAAGGAAGCAAGAGAGACGCGTCTTGGCGCCTACTACCGCCTCCAGCCCGATCTTTCAGACTTCCATGCGGCGCTTGACGAAGCCGGTGCAATTTACGCATCGGCGCAGATACACGAGCATTGGGCAAACCCGGAAAAGCGACAGACATCCGAAGGTTGGTTGGGTGAGTATCAAATCAAACCCGGAGGGGAGTCCTCCGGTGGCCACGCCTTTGCGCTGGTTGGCTACGACGCGGAAGGCTTTTGGGTCCTGAACTCGTGGGGATTGGACTGGGGTCATGGGGGAATCGCCCACTGGCTCTATGAGGACTGGGCGGCAACCATGATGGACGCTTGGGTCTTGCAGCTTGGGGTCCGTGCGCCCACGGCTTTCAGTGCATTTCCCAGAAGCGTGCCTTCGGGCGTAGCTGTTCCCAACGCTGCGAGTGCTCCGAATCGCGGCGACATCGTCGGCCACTTCATTAATATCGACGACGGTCGTTACGTGGTCGACGGGCGATATGCCTCACCGACTCCATCCGAAATGGAGGAGACGGTGAAACGGATTGCAGACCGAAACTCGAACAAGGATGTCGGAGAAAGCACAGGAAAAGGCTACGACCATCTCGTCATTTACGCACACGGCGGCCTCAACACGCTGGATGACGAGGCGAACCGAATTGCAGTCTGGAAACGGAACGACATTTTCGCGCGAAATCGAATCTACAACTTTCATCTCATGTGGGGTTCGGGATTCATTGACGAAGCATTCGGACCACTCTCGCAAGCCGCCAATGGCCGCGCTGGCGGAATCTTGGGTGACGTCTTGTTCGAAACCATAGGAAAGCCTCTAGGTGCGCGGGCCTGGCGCAATATGAAGCAGGACGCAAAGGCTGCCTTTTTGCCAAACCGGGAGGACGGATACGGCGGCGGTCTATACGGCCTGTCGATGTTACTTAAGGGCCTTGACACGGCGGACCGACGCCCAAAACTCCATCTTGTCGGACACAGCGCAGGCGCAATCATATTGGGTAGGTTTCTGGAGACGTTTAAAGGTATTGGCCTCAGTAAGATGAGGCTGGAAAGTATCCACCTCATGGCGCCAGCTTGCACTGTGGAATTTTTTAATCAGTGCTATGGCCCCTACCTTAAAGCGGGAAGCCCCCTTGCAGGTAAGGTTTGCATGTATAATCTCGATGGCCAGCTGGAACTCGATGATAAGGTCGGCGTTGCGTCGTTGCCTTCGTACAGCCACTCTCTGCTCTATTTGGTATCACGAGCGTATGAAGACTACACCAACATGCCCATCGCCGGAATGCAGATTTACGATGATTTTGTAAAGTCGTACAAGACACGACTATCCACAAACTATTCTGTAAACAAGGATTCCGCTTCAAAAAGTCACGGGGGATTCGACAATGATCCCGCAACGCTGACAACGATCATGTCTCACATACTCGGCGGCAAGGTCCCGCGCCCCCCCGCGGCTAGCGAACTGACAGGCTACTGATCAGGCCATGTTCGACGCGGCTTTCTCCTCGAAGACACTGTTCCAGCAGAAACGCTCAAGTTCATCGTGCTGCAGATCTAGATTATGATCGTAGGCGAGCCTTGCAAGCACGCCGAGTTGACAGAGGCGAGCAATGCTGCGGCGAAGCCCACGACGGCGCCGGCAGTAGCCGATACGAAAGCAAATCATACCATCTCCACATAGCTCGACTCTTTACTTTCTTTGAGGCACCTTGGAATTGGGAGGCTACAAAGTGTCGATTGCCGCTCGGTCACTGCGGGGGCCCAAAAATGCTTAGTCTTTCTCTTTGGGATCGTGTTCCGAAGAATCTCCGCCTGGGCCTCGTTCCGATTTTGACAACGGCGCTTCTAGTACAATCCGGAACCCAGACGGCCACGTTGCTATCATGTCTGTCGCATGGGACGCCATTTTGCAATGATCCTAGCAAGCTCTCGGTCATCGACATCCAGGGCCTCCTGATCCTGGTGAATTTCATAGTTGTGTTCTGGTTCGCCTACCGAGCCCTGGGGCAATCGCTGGCGAAATCCGGCCAGGTCAGCCTTGATGTTAAGGTGATAGGGTTGGGAACTGCAATTCTCAGCAGTCTCGAGATCTATGGATATGCCCTAAAAAATGGCGTCCCCGAGCGGTTGGTGTTCGCACTACCGGTCATCTTTTTCGTGTTCATTGTGCCCTTCATTCTGCTACGGAAGGCTCAATCAATCGAAGACACCGACGACCCGCGCGACGCAACCCGGCAAGCCTATTCGTCTTTGCGGCAAGTTGTCGTAGCACTTGTCGTGTGCGTCGTGGCGACCGTTGCGGGTTCCCTTTATTACGTGCTGATGACCGAGGGGCTGCACTTCGGCTCCGCTGTTTTCATGGCACCTCTCGTCAATCGAGAGACATGGGTCTTCAATCCCGCGATCCTTGGCATGGGCTGGATTCCCGTTCTTATCATGACGCTTAAGTCTGACGGGTCCAACGACGATGTCGTTCCACTCGGCATGACCGCCGCCGGCGTTGGCTGGCTGTTGATTGGCCCTTTGCTGATCAATGCAGCCATAGGTGTCGTCTTGATTTCCGACAGCAGCATTTTGGGCACAGCGGCGATACGTAATGAAACTTGGTCACTGTGGATGGCCAAAGCCGGCCTCGGGGCCGGACTGACTGTCATTTTTATCGCGGCTTTCTTCTCAAGCAAATGGCTCGGCTTCGATACTTCCGTGGAAATGCTGACGGGGGCCGCTATTTTCGCAGCCGCTGGCGCACTTGCCGGGTTGGCGGCGTCCAGCCTTCAAACAAGCTTCGGCGCCCCCGTAGCTTGGAACACTGCTGCGGCGATCCATGCGGGTGGATTTACGATTGCCTACCTTGCTGGCGTCTTGGCTTTTCGTTGGATACGGCGCAGCTTTCCCGATCTGATCCTTAGCGACCCAATCGCCCTTCTTCCTTGATCCACCATTGGAGAATGCCATGAGTGCTTCGCAAAGTAGCTGCCTCGTTGCCATCGGGGCTGTGGCTGTGATGAGCGGGACCATTGCGGTCCGTGCGTGTGACGAATTCGCGGGTCGATTGATATCCAGCGCCGTCGCTCCAGCGATCGAGGGGCTGAAGTGCGAGAACATCGGTAAGGCTGGGCTGGATAAGCCTGACCACCATCTGCAAAGTGTCTGCTACACGTCCAGTGGCTCGACCTCGAACCTGGAAATCGTTGCGAGTTTGCGTTGCAAAACCAGTGACAAAGCTTTCGTCAAGGTGGCGCTTTCCGACACCGGCACTGCAAACGCGCAGGTGCGCGGGGCAGACTGCCAGTTGCTTGAAGTCAATGTGCAGACTAGCGGCGAAGTGGGCAAAATTCTTATAAGGGCGTTCAACGTTAACGGAATTGTACGGACAAAACTTCAAGAGGCACTCGACAAGTTCTGCCAATAGGAATTTCGCCTATAGCGGCGTAGACGGCGAGGTGTCGCGGGGATGATCGATTCGTCATGACCAATCCAAACGTTCGCCGTCGAGTCATTGCGCGGTGATCGGGGTAGGCCTTAACGTTGCAGGCGCCAGCATAGTTCGGCGTCTGTTGCGTACGATCGGGCATAGCGACAACGACCCTTTGGGGCTTCGCTGAGGCGATCGCCTGCGATCAGGTCGTCTCGGGTGACAAAGCGAAGGCCGAACTGGGTTGGCGCCCACGGCATCCATCAATCATTGACGACCTTCGCTCCTACGCTGTCGGCGTGATGCGGGGCTTGCCAATGATGATCAACCACGTCTCCGTCGCAGTGGGCGATCCCGAGCGCGCTACGCGTGCTCTTGCTGAGATACGGGGCCGGTCAGCGCATTTGTTTATCATGTTCATCACGCTTGAAGACAAGACCGGGATCGCAAGCCTTGTCGTTTGGTCGAAAGTATTCGAGGTTAACCGTCGCATCGTCTTGTCGGCCGGCATGATCGCGGTCCGGGGCGGCATCCAGCGAGAGGCGAGGTCGTGTACCTGGTGCCTAGCACTTCGCGGATCTGCCGAGCAAGCTTGCCAGCGTTGGCGACCGCGATGCGGCTTTTCCGATCCCGCACGGACGCGGCGACGAGTTTCATCATCGTTCGCCGACGCCTCACCCGCGCGGCCTGCCGCCAAAAGGCCTGCGGACACGGGATACGCATCTTCCTGACCTTCATATAGACTCGATAATGATCAAAGCCTGTGATTTCTGGTAATCGATCGGCCTCCCCGCAGGCATTGCGGCCGATTCGATGATGTTGTGCCGCGCCGGTAGAACAAACCAGAAATACATGCGATAACCTGCAAAAGCGTCATCGCCTCCACTCAAGGAGGCGTAACAAAGTGATGGGGAAAAGCGTTGGCACAAGCTGATGTTGCAATGGCCCTTTGGTTCAGCCGCGAGATTTCGGCGACCGAGGGTAATACCACGCAAGAAATATTGCTCGAAGACGTAGCTGATCGCGTCAAGGAAGGCGGTGATCTCGCTGGAGCGATAAAAGGTGTTACTGGCCACGACCCCCGTGCGGGAGACTTCGGTATCGAGGTACTTGGATCGCTTGTCGCCATGGCCCTGATCGAAGGACTTAAAGTTTTCTGGGCCGCTTATATCAAGGAGCTGGAGGAAAAAGCCGGCAAGTCATTAGCCAACGCGACACTAGATTACATCAAGTCGCTGTTCAAAAAAGACGCGATCGGCCCATCTGCATCAGAGATTCAGGCCAAAATGAAGGGTGCTATCAAGGATGCGGCAGCCAAACTCAATGTCGATCCCGCTGCCCTTGACGCCGCTCTTGGCGCAATTGGTCCGACGGTAGCAGCCGCGGGAGCATCCGGAAATTGAAACGCCAGGACTAACGCGGAGCACGCAAAGCGACTTGAGCGCGGTGAGCATCGAGCTCTCGATCTACAAGCTCGTCCTATTCGGCGTGATCCTGCCTATCTTCGGTTTCGTTGCCCCGATCTTTCTCGCCCATCAGGCCGTCGTTGACCTTTATCGACTGGTACGCCGCCTCGGTGCGCTGCAAGGCTGGGACTTACCCCAAGTGGAGCAGGTCAACTTCGAGGGCCGTGCATTTCTGGTCGCAGGAACGGCGGTCACGCTGACCGCACTTGTCGCCTTCGCAATCCGTTTCACTCGCAGTATGATCCGTCATCGCGCGGCGCGCGCCCTTCCCGATGCTCCAGGCGAGCGGCGCTTCCGACAAATCCCGGAACGTCTTCTGTCCGACGTCGAAGCGAAGGTGACACCACTATGGCGCAATATTGGCCAAGGCCCCTCGCCAGCAGTGGTCTGCTTTGCCTCAACCGGTTCGGCCGCATGCGTTACGGTGGTCGACGGCAGACAGGCAATCGCTCTCAGCAGTGGACTCATAGACGAGTTGTTGAAAGGAAATGAGCGTCTCGCTCAAGTGATCCTGCTCCATGAAATGGCGCATTTGGTTGGCGGAGATGTGACAAGTTTCAGACGTCTTGCCGCATTCGTTGAAGCATATCGATGGATATTTGTCATCCTCCTGCTTGCGAGCGGGGTCACGTTTGCGATCTCGGCCCCTGCCGAATATTTCAATCTCGCCGGCATCGATCAGCGCAGCCCATCCCTTCCGGCTTATCTGACGAGGGCTGCTCGCGATCTGATGTTCACCTATATCAGCATGATACTGGTCCTACGGTACGTGGCTCTCATCGTCATGCTAACCGAGCTCCGCGCGGACCTGCGAGCTGCAATAACGCTAGGGAGTTTCAGCGCCTTCGCCTCGACGGTGCGCGCCGCGAGCGGCTTTCGTCCGTCGGGTTCACTGCATTTTGTACAGACATTGGTCGGAACGAAGGTTGCCCATCTGACCGCTGGCGAGCGGCTCGATCTGCTGGAGCGGCCAAGCCGACTTTTCACCCCGAAATATCGCTACTTTGCCGCTTCCATTGCTCTTTGCTTCGTCTTGATCGTCAATGGTTCACTCGCCTTCAGCGGATTCGATTGGGTGCTACAAGCCGGCGTCATCGCGGCCGTGGCCGCCCTGAACGCAATCACGATCGCAATGCTACTCGCGAACGACTTCACTGGAATGAAGCGAATCGCAGCACTCCGCATGCTCGGGATGGCCACGATGGTGGTCGCCGCAAACCTAGCTTTCCTGCTCCTTCCCAGCGAAGTGATGGGCACAACCGACACACTTGTCGTGGCAATCACAGATCCGAACTTCTCTTACCTCGCCAGCGACATAATCAGAGAATGGTACTCTGCCTCTGTACAGCCTGTCGCCGATCCGCTGCTCGATGGGCGCGCAGCTTCATGGGTTGTAGCCGTGCTGGCGACTCTTTGGTGCTCTACAAGGGTCCAAAGCTCCCAATCGCGTGGCAAAATCGCCGCCGTAGCCGGCATCGCGGCAGCGTGCCTCACCATGCTCGCCGCCGCGGCGTCACCTTTTGCGACTTATCTGCTGTTGCCAAGGCAACTTTATGATGCGCGCAACCCTCTCAGGCAGCTCGCATTGACTATCGGGCCGCCCATGCCGATCGTTGCCGCTGGCCTAACGGGCTTGGTGCTGCTTGCGATCGAACGAATCTCTCGCCGTCGCCGCGAAGGAAAAACACCTGCGCGCGGCACAGCGGCCATACCGTTACGGTATGAAGAGCGACCTCAAAACGAATTGGATAGCTACCCAGAACGCCGGTAGCACCTTTTCAATAGTGTCGAACACCGTTGGCGCGATTTTATATCGGCCGCCTCGCTTCCGAGCCGCGCCATGGCGATAGTATTGCCGGCTGCACGATCTGGTCGTGAAGATGGTGGCGCACAGCGAGCCGTGCGTGCGCTTCATGGCCATCCCCGGCGTCGGTCCGGTGACAGCACTTTCGTTCATGACGGCGATCGACGACCCGTCGCGCTTCTACCGCTCGCGCGACGTCGCGGCCTACTTCGGACTGACCTCGCGACGCTGGCAGTCGGCTCCTCGATCGACGTTCAGGGACGGATATCGAAGGCTAGCGATGCCGACGTTCGGCACGCGCTTTACGAGGCGGCGTCCGGGGGCTGATGACGCGCTTCAAGGGCTCCGACAAGGTCAAGAGCTGGGGCAAGTGTGAATCGACGTGAGACAGGAAATCGTCGGCATTTGTCGGCTTGGAAATCGCTGCCCTTTGCAATCAATTTCTCGCCTTCGGAGCCGCCCCGAACGCGATGCGGTTTAGCCCAAAGATAAGGTAAATCCGCTGCCCCATCTTCACCTGTTGGAGTAGTGGCCGACGCTGTCCTGGCGCTTGAGGCTACGTTTTTTGACAGAAGTGTAGAAGCGTTTGGCGCGGACGATAATAGCTATGACCAATTGCAGCCATCGTGGCGTTTCCACTCGTCGGTACGTTCCAAGCCACGCCCACGGCGTCCTCGAATAGATTGGGTCTGACCGAAGACCGCCTTCGCTGCGCTCAGTCTCGATCGTCTTCCCGCAACGACGGCGCTGCGTTTTCTTCCCCTGGTCGCTGCGCGTCCATTCCTCGCGGTCCAAGAAAGCCTCGCGCCGCCGTCTTTCACTTCGTTTCAGCCCCTAAGGACCACCCCATTGCGCAAGCGCAACGGGGACCCCGGTGGGTGCGGACCGATCGTCTCCGGTCTCACGACCACCATCGAGGCCGCGATGGGCGCGGCCCGAGAAACACAAAGGAACCACCACAATGGCTACGATCGGCACTTTCTCGCGCACCGCGAACGGCTTCTCTGGCTCGGTCAAGACCCTCAACCTCAACGTCAAGACGGTAACGTTATCTCCGGCCGACGGCGACAATGAAAAGGGTCCCGACTTCCGCATCTTCGCTGGAGCCACCGAGTTCGGGGCGGCATGGAAGAAGACGTCGCGCGAGGGACGCGACTACCACTCCGTCAAGCTCGACGATCCCAGCTTCCCCGCTCCGATCTACGCGAGCCTGGTCGAGACCGACACCGAGGGCGACTTCTCGCTCATCTGGTCCCGCCGCACCACAGAGTGACCCGACAAAACCCGAAGCCCCGCCGCCAGGCGGGGCTTCGCCATGTTCAGGTCAGGCGCAGCCTAGGCTTCTGTCAGATGCAGCAGGTTACGCTTGGACCCGCGCCTTGCGCGGCTTCTTCACCGGCGACTTGATTGCCGTAGCAGTTGTTCTTGCCGCCGCCGCCCGCACGGCCGGTTTGCGTTTTTCCGCCGCGGCAGACGTGGGCGTCGCCGCCTTGCGCCCAAGTCCAATCGATTTCGCCAGAGCCGACCGGGTAGCCGCGTAGTTCGGCGCCACCATCGGATAGTCGGACGGCAGGTTCCATTTCTGCCGGTATTCGTCGGGGGTCAGGTTGAAGTGCTGAAGGTGCCGCTTGAGCGATTTGAATTTCTTTCCGTCTTCCAGACAGATGATGAAGTCAGGTGTCACCGATTTCTTGATCGAAACTGCCGGGTCCTGTTTTACCACAGGTTCTACCGCTGGCGTGCCGATGCCATTCAGGGCGGCATGGATGTCGCCGATTAGTTTCGGCAACTCGCCAACCGGTACTGGATTGTTCGATACATAGGCGGCGACAATGTCAGCCGTTATCGACACGGTATCCAGTTTGTTGCCTTGCTCGAGAGCAGTGGTCATATGATTTCCTTTTTTGTATCGGATGAATTGAGCGACGTTTGATTTTTCTGCCCCCCACGACGCAAATAGTGCATTTCTTCGTAAAATCCACCTCTCTTGCGCAACATGACAAGAGTAAGTTTCGCTTCTGTCGCCCCATCGGCTGGGATGCTTTCGCCTATCTCATCCAAAGCGAGGAGCTTCCTTCACTTTTCCGCCCGTTCTAGCTGTGCAGAGCAATGCCGCTGGCTCGCGCCCTGGCTACAGAGTTTCTATCAACGCGCAGTGTGCATGATCGCATCTGTGGGGCGTGCGAGGTTTCGAGGGGAACACGATCTGGCATTTGAAGTTTGCTCATAAGGGAGCGCCTACTTTGACGAGCTTCGCCCACTCAAGCCTTGCGCCCTTCATCATCTGGATCAAGGCTCGCTAGATAGGATTTTCGCCGGTAGCGACGAAGATCGCGAAAGCTTCCCGCGCAAGCGCTTGACTGCGGCGTCGGCGCTGGCGCACCGGCGGAAGTCTGCTGTCCCCGCTTCGTGCCGGCCGCTGCTCGCGCTAACTGTGGCTAAGTTCGCCGTCCCATCCGCTCTTCACGCCGTTCACGATCGAACGCCTGCATACCCTTCGCAGTCCATAGATTTCGCGCCTGCTCGTCTTCATCGCTCTGCAGTTTGACGGCGATCCAAAGCAGCGCGCCGTAGATAGTAGCGCGATCGTCGTTGGTCAGCTCGACGATGCCTGCCTTGACGACGAGACCGCCGAGTTCGATCAGATGTCGGGTGCGCCGGCGTCGCTCGACCTGCCACGTGCGCATGTCATTGCGAGCCCGTGCCGCCTGCCGGCGATTGTGTGCCGCCCGGTTGCGCTGGAGCGCTGCGAGGGTTGCGCTGAGATGCCGGATCAGTTCGCCGGGACCTACTCTCGAAAAACGTCACCCCACGCTTGGCCCACGCCTCACGCTTTGAGGTGTCTTTGGTTTCAGCGATTGCGACCAATGCGCCGGCCAGTTCATCCGTGCTGAGCTGATCGGCGCCGGTGGCGATCACCAGGTCGCCAAGGTGCTGCACCTTTCGCGTTTTGAGCTCTCGCGCTTTTTCTTCCAGCGCCTTCAGTTCGGCGTCGAAGTCCCGCGGTTTGCGCATGGCTGTCTCCATTGATTGTCGATGTGGCGATGATAGGCGAGCGCCCGCCGGAAGGCTCCTGGGTTGCCGAGACAGCCCGGGACGGGCTGGTCCATCCCGAGAATTTTTCGAGGGAGGGCGCGCTTATACGTCGTGCCGACGTACGCTTTGCCATGCAAATGATCTGGTCGCGATGGCGATCTATCATCTTCACGTCAAGGTCATTGGCCGCAAGGCAGGCTCGAGCGCTGTCGCGTCGGCTGCCTACCGCTCGGCTTCGCGGCTGCGCGACGAGCGCATCGAACGAAGCCATGATTTTTCAGTCAAAAGCGGTGTCGTTCATTCCGAGGTGATGCTGCCGGAGGATGCTCCGGAGGCCTGGCGCGACCGCGAACGGCTGTGGAACGATGTCGAGGCGTTCGAGGTGCGCAAGGACGCGCAGCTTGCCCGCGAGGTCGAGTTTGCGCTGCCACGCGAACTCGACGAGGCGCAAGGCATCGAACTGGCGCGCGACTTTGTACAAGTCGAGTTTGTCAGCAAGGGCATGGTGGCCGATCTTAATGTGCATTGGGACAGGGCAGAGGATGGCAGTCCCAAGCCGCACGCCCATGTCATGCTCACCATGCGGTCCGTGGACGAGAACGGTTTTGGGTCAAAGGTTCGAGACTGGAACGCCACCCAACTGGTCGAGCGCTGGCGCGAGCGATGGGCGGAGTTTGCCAATGAACGCCTGGCCGAACTCGACATCGACGCCCGCATTGATCATCGCAGTCTGGAAGCCCAGGGCATTGCCCTGGAGCCGCAGACCCAGATTGGTGCACCAGCGCAACGCATAGAGGGCAGTGGCCTTGCTGCTGGCGATAGTGAAGCAGATCGCGTCGAACTGCATCGCGAGATCGCGCGCAACAATGGTGCGCGCATCATTGCCGATCCATCCGTGGCGCTCGATGCCATCACCCATCAGCAATCGACGTTCACCCGAAAGGACATTGCGAAGTTCTCGCATCGGCACAGCGACGGAATGGAGCAGTTTAACGCTGTCATGGCAGCCATCGGCAGCGCGCCTGATCTGGTCGAACTCGGCAAGGACGGACGCGGCGAAGATCGCTTCACCACCCGGCAGATGATCGACACCGAACAGCGCCTTCACCACGCAGCAGACCGCATGGCCGGACAGGAGCGCCATGCGGTAAGTGACGCACAGCGCGAGGCAGCTCTGGCACGGGCGGCGGAACGGGGGCTTGTCCTGTCGGGCGAGCAAACCGATGCGCTTGCGCATATCACCGATGGTCACGGTCTTGGTGTCGTTGTCGGTTTTGCCGGAACAGGCAAAAGCGCCATGCTTGGTGTTGCGCGTCAGGCATGGGCAGCAGCTGGCTATGAGGTTCGAGGCGCCGCGCTCTCCGGCATCGCGGCGGAGAATCTCGAAGGCGGATCAGGAATTGCTTCGCGGACCATCGCCAGTATGGAACACAGTTGGGGACAGGGCCGTGATCTGCTCACGGCGCGTGATGTCCTGGTGATCGATGAGGCCGGCATGATCGGCACGCGCCAGTTGGAGCGCGTGCTTTCCCATGCGGCGGACGTTGGCGCAAAAGTCGTGTTGGTTGGCGATCCGCAGCAGTTGCAGGCGATCGAAGCCGGCGCTGCATTCCGTTCGATTCACGAGCGTCATGGCGGCGTCGAGATCGGTCAGGTGCGCCGGCAGCGCGAGGACTGGCAGCGCGACGCCACGCGCGATCTGGCAACCGGCAGGATCGGCACTGCGATCAGCGCCTATGACGCGCAAGGCATGGTGCATCGGGCTGCCTCGCGCGACGAGGCGCGCAACGATCTGGTCGAACGGTGGGACCGCGGCAGGCAGGCAGAGCCTGAAGCAAGCCGGATCATTCTCACGCACACGAACGACGAAGTACGCGCGCTCAACAAGGCAGCGCGCGAGTGTATGCGCGCTGCTGGAGATCTCGGCCATGATGTTCAGGTGGATGTGGAACGCGGTGAGAGAAACTTCGCACGCGGCGACCGGGTCATGTTCCTGCGCAACGAGCGGTCGCTTG
Source organism: Mesorhizobium sp. B2-4-13 (assembly GCF_006658535.1). Taxonomy (NCBI): domain Bacteria; kingdom Pseudomonadati; phylum Pseudomonadota; class Alphaproteobacteria; order Hyphomicrobiales; family Phyllobacteriaceae; genus Mesorhizobium; species Mesorhizobium sp. B2-4-13. Next base: position 271,468 of record NZ_VFVB01000003.1, read on the forward strand.
GCGTCAAGAATGGCACGCTCGGTATGACCGAAGAGGTCAGCACACAGAGCATGACGGTTCGAACCGACGATGGTCGGTCTGTGCGCTTTGACCTGAAAGACTATGCCCACATCGATCACGGCTATGCCGCCACCACTCACAAGGCCCAGGGCATGACGGTCGATCGTACGCATGTGCTGGCGACGCCAGGCATAGATGCGCATGGCAGCTACGTTGCCTTGTCGCGGCATCGCGACGGGATGAACCTGCATTACGGCAGCGATGACTTCGCGACCCGCGAACGGCTCGTCCGCGCGATGTCACGGGACCGCGCCAAGGACATGGCGTCGGATTACGAGCAGATCGACACGGCGCAGAGCTATGCCGAGCGGCGCGGCATCACGTTCCGCCAGCGCGTCGTCGAGATCGTGCGCCGGGTCGTTCCGGAGAAGTTGCGCGACAGGATCGGTGGGCTGCTCGACGGGTTGCGCTCGCCCGGAGACGCCGGGTCCGTGCATGAACGTGGACCTGGGCCGGGAAGGGAAAATGTTGGGGCGCGGATCGGAGATGCTGGCTCCACGCCCGGCAGAGGAGATCTCGCCACCACAGTGCCACACGACACCAACGTGCCGATGGACGGGGAAGCGGCGTTGCGCAGTGCTCGTACGAAAGCGCTTGTGCGTCACGCGCGTGCGCTCGACGCGATCCTCAGTACTGGAAACGCCGACGGGCGGGGCACTCCCGAGCAGATGCGCGAATTGAAAGATGCCCGCGGTGCTTTCGAGAAGGTCCGGCCGCATGGTTGGCGCGATGCCGAAGCGGCTTATGTGAAAAATCCCGAACTTGTCCGCGAGGCGGGCGCCGGCCGCGTCAACCGCATAGTGCTGGCGCTTCAGCTTGAGACGGAAATCCGCACCGGACTGGATAACGATCCGGGGCGTCAGGCCGACCGTTTCGTGGAAAGCTGGCAAAAGCTCGACCGCACTGGCCAGCGCCAGTACCAGGCCGGAGACATGTCGGGCTACAAGTCAACGCGTTCGGCCATGTCCGACATGGCCAAAAGCCTCGAACGTGATCCCCAGCTAGAATCCCTGCTCGCCAACCGCAAGCGCGAACTTGGCATCAACGTCGATTCCGGCCGGCGCCTCGGCGCGGAACTTGCATTCAGCCATGGCATAGATAAGGGCCGAGGCCTTGGACTCTGACACCCCTCCGATCTGCCGCCGTTTCCACGCTGGAGGCGGCTGTGGAGGCAAACCGTCTTGCGTCCAGCATCGGTTCGTCCTGTCTGTCCCAGCAGATATCGGCAATGACCACTGAGGAGCAAGCGAGCTATGTCCGAGCCGGATCGCATCATACGCCTCAGAACCGTCCTTGACCGTACCGGCCTGTCCCGTTCAACCATCTATCGCAAGATCGCCGAAGGCACGTTCCCGGCTCAGATCAAGATCAGTGTCAACGGGGCCGGTTGGCGCGAATCCGATATCAATAGGTGGGTCGCTGACCCTGTCTACTGGCACACTAATGCATCACGAAAAAAGAGCGACTAGTGGCGGTCGAGAGGTACGTTGCGCCCATCGTTGAACAGTCCTCTCTGATGTAAGGTTTAAAGACCGGGAATGGGCCGAAAGCGGAATGGCGGGTACTGGCTAGCTGTGCGGACATTCCGATCTGTAGATGACGCCGCCCCAGCGCGCGCTAGCCGATGTATGTTAATGTCGTGCGGAGCCCGCCTTTATTCGTCCCAGGAAGACGGCTGGTGCGGCCTTAAGTCTATATAGAGTAGTCGGGCGACGTGCTTGGGAATTTGCTTCGGTCTTTCCCACTTCTTCAAGGAGATCGAGAGCGTTCACTTTCCTTCGAAACGCGCTTTGGTCCAGCTTGTCGTCGATGACGATCTGGTAAATTCGAAGCAGCTCCGGCATGGTAAAATGATCTGGCAAAAGACACGCTGCGATGGTGGAATAAGCGCCTTTTCCCCGCAGCCGCTCCTGAGCGCTAGCAACTATTTGTGCGTGGTCAAATGGTAGATTGCCTGGATTGTCCGACGGCCTAAGAATGAGCTGCATACCGGAGTGTTCCATGAGTACTTCGTAAGGGACGAGCGCAAAATATGCGATGGAAACCGACCAATCGCGTGGATCTCGATCACGTGAAGCGAAGGTCCTGAGTTGCTCTAGATAAATGTGTTCCAGCCCCGTTTTCGTCCGTAGAATGCGACGCGCGGCATCTTCCGCATCGCGATCCTCATTCACGTGGACATAGCCGCCTACAAGGGCCTCGCTACCGGCGAAGGGTTCGTTCGGGCGCTTCATAAGAGCCACCGAGAGCTGCTCGTCCTTGATCGTCATCAACACGACGTCGATCGTGACGATTGGCCTTTTAAACCCGTCATCCATTTTTTTGATACCTCCTTCCGAAAACGATACCATAAAGCGTCAGTCTCATAAAACAACTTGCACTTTGCACTTTGCAAGTTAATATCGCGTTAACGCCGAGAACCTGATGGCGTGCCTGTAGCAACATCAACCGAAGGACGCATTCGATGCCAAATTCAGTTTCGATACAGTCTGATTTACCCGGCTACGGGACCGGCGCTCCAATCGATTTCGGCGTTGCCCCTAGCGACACTAAGGGGCGCATGTGTGCACCCGTCACGTTCGGCCGTTCGCGGTTCACGCAGGCGTATGATCTCCTCGCTCGTCACGAAGAATTGCAGTTCGAACAGTGCGTTGCGATAGACGGCTTGGAGATTGAAGTTCACCCCAATGTCCTCAGCCCTTCGTTGACGACGACCAGCCGCTTCTTCGCGCAAACCATCCTGGACCAAAACCCCCACGGCAGTATCCTCGAGATTGGAGTCGGGACCGGCTACTGCCTGACGAGGATTGGAGTTGCTCGACCCAGTACGGATCTGTTCGGCTCCGATATCAATCCCGATGCGGTTGCTGTTGCCCGGCGAAACCTTGTTCGCAACGGATTGCACGGCAAAATCTACGAGAGCGATCTGTTTGAAGGCTTTGAGGGAATGTCCTTCGACATGATCCTCTTCAACCCTCCGCTGCTTTTCGGGGAGCCCGAAAACCGGCTCGAGCTCGCAATCTTCGATCGGCAGGGCATGACGATCCAGCGTTATCTTAAATCACTGCGGGCGTTTCTGGCGCCTGCCGGCAGATCAATGATCCTGTCCACGGATCGCAACCAGCGCGAAAACAACGGACCCTCGTTTGACGAGGTTCTCGATGGGTGCGGTTTTCGGCACAGCGTGGTTGCAACCCTTGATCGGGCCTTCGAGGTCTATAGCGCGCATCTGGTGGAGGTCTGACATGACCGTCACCCATTCCCGGTACAACCAGGTTCACGTGAACGAATGGAATTTTCTCGAGCACTTTGGTGCCCTTCACGCCCTGCTTGTTGCAAGGCGGGAAGGCAACACTAACAACCTGCTGAAAATTGCACCGGTCACCGTTGAAATTGACCCAGTGGACTACTGCAACCACGCTTGTGAGTGGTGCTTCACGGCTTCTCATCGCGAATCCGATCGAATGTCGGATGATTCCGTGAGGACGCTTGTCGCTCAATTGGGAAAAATGGGCGCAAAGTCTGTCCATTTTGCCGGCGGCGGCGAGCCTACACTGCTGAAACACTTTGCCCGGCTAAAAGGCAGAAAGGAGCGTGGCGGTACAGAGAAAGACCAGAATACGGTTCTCGATGCGGCCGAGGAGGCCAACTTAACGGCTGGTGTGATCAGCAATGGCAGCACGTTACGGGCACTGGATTTGGATCGGCTTGTAGGGCAGCTGAGCTGGATCCGGTTCAGCATCGACGCCGGCACAGAGGAACGCTACAGAAAAAAGCACCGGCCAAAGGGCCACACCCTCCTTGACCTACATAGCGGCATCGAAGCACTTGTTCAGTCACGCGGAGCCAGTCCATATCCTACTATTGGGGCGAGCTTTATTTTCGAGGTCGTGTCCCCGGAAATTATTGACGAAATCAAACTGTTCGCCCGGAATATGGCTCGGCTCAAGGTTGACTACATCCAAATCAAGCCTGAGAATCTCAACCGCGGACCTGATGTAGAAGCGCTGCTGGACAGTCTCGGGCCAATCCTGGCGGAAGAGCTTACGGGCTCATCTACCTTTGCAGCCATCAACCAGGCCCATCCCAACACGGATGACGCTCGATATTGCTGGTACTCACATATCGGCCCGGTTGTCGGAGCGACCGGCGATGTCTACGCATGCTGTTACACCTATGGAATGCCCGACTTCAAGCTCGGCAATATGCTCGACGAAGAGCGCGGCTTCGCCGGAGTCTGGAATAGCGAAAAACGGCTTGCCGTCACGTCTGGCATCGATCCGGCGCTTTGCCTCTCGTGCCGGCATGCGTCTTTCAATCGTATCGCGGACAGGTTGTATGAACTTGACAAAGAGGACTGGGACTGGTTGGCCGACGCACTATCGGAAATAAAGAAAGGCAAGCAAGCACGCGAAATTGTTCCTCGGCCGCGCACACACTGGGTAGTGCCTGGCCTTGAACAGTACGAACTGCTGCAACGTTCCGCCAGAAACACAATCACTGACTATCCTGTCTATCGGGAGACGCAATTCATCAGCGCAAAGCAAGGCGTCTGAGGCAAAGCACACGGGGCAGATTCCCTTTTGACGGAGCTTCGATGTCACCGATTTTGTCACCTCGCCGTTTGGGCAGACGGGATGTTGCGGCGGCCCGAGTTCGGTCACGTTGCTTGATCACGGCAGTCGATTTCTCGCAGGGCATCGGTTCACGTCCGTCCGATCGGATAAACGCCACGGCTTTTGCCAATGCATATTTTGTTGCAAGGGCCGCAGTTGCCGAGCTGGTCTCGCTCGGTGTCAAACCTGATGTCCTGACGGTAGGCAACACGTCGGTGGTGGACAAGAGAGCGGTTGGGTCTGCCGTCGACATGCTGCAATCAGAGGTCAACGCGACAGCCTTGGTGCAATTCTCACATGAGAATTATTGCGAGGGCAATGAGTCAGCGATTGCGGTGTCGGCCGTCGCGTCCATTGTTGCAAGAGACTTGAAGCTTATCGACAATCCGGCGATGGCCTTTGCCTACTATTCTAATCTCACGCTTCCTACTGCGCTCGATCCCGAGTATTTTCATGCCTGTTATCCTCTTTCCGACATCTTGCAACTCATCAGAAAGCCGGAGATTCTTGAAATCATCCCCGGGGGCTCCCGCGGCGTCGCTGGCGATATCGTGAAACTCTGCGACGGTCTCGGCTATGCGTTTGAATCGGGCCTTTTGGGCCTGGAAGCCACTCGCCAGCTTAGCGTCGGCGCTGGCCCAGCCTGCAAATTCCTAGTGCTTGCGACGTCGCCGGTGCAAATCCGCGGATACGATTTCATCGGAACGATTGTCAAGAAAGGTCTTAAGGTAAGCGACCGGCCTCCTATAACTTCTATCGCCGCCTGAACTGGTGGCACATGCCGACCCACCCCTGAAATAGTCAGCGGAGATCCGAGTATGCATCAACGTCTGAGAACCCAGTCCAAAGGCTTTGAGCCTGCCTTTCTCGAGGCATTGCAGGGCGATGCTCCAGGGGTACTCTGTGGCAGCGGGCTTTCAATCTTTTGCCCAACCGGTCTCCAAGGCGGCCATAAGACATCGGTCGAAATCGCCAACGTGCTCTGCAAGGCGGCAAAGATCGAGGAACTTTGCACGACGGCGGGCGCTCCATCTGACACGTTCCACAAAGCGATAACATCCGCGGCCTATGAGGCGATTCTGCAGCAATATCCAAAAAAGGATGTTCTGCCGGGCCTTTTCCAAAATTACTTTCTGCGCCATGGAGGGGAGCACGGGGGAGCAACCGTGCGCTTCAACCCGCTGCATCAGGCCTTGGCGTCGTTGCTCGCAAAGGATCGGATCCGAGGGATCGTAACGACAAATTACGACACCTGCATTGAAGATGCTTACCTGTTCGCGAAGAACGACCAACCCCACTCGGTTGTTGTGACGGAGGCATCGCCGGGCGAAGCGCGCCCCATTCTCAAATTGCATGGATGCGCACGGCAACCGGAATCGATGATTTTCTCACTTGATCAAGAAGGGGAGTTGCCCGAATGGAAGAGGACCTACCTAAAAAGCATAGCGGGAGGCCATCTCGTTGTCATGGGTTATTCTGGACTGGACTTTGAAGTCTGTCCCGAACTTTACGACCTCGATCTGGAGCGGATCACTTGGATCGCACTACAGGAGCGCGGCAGGCCGCTGCTGACGGCGAATGCAGTCAAGGTATTGAAAAAAAAGGCTCGGAAGGCCGTGGTTATCTCAGGCGATATCCGAGATGTCTTGGTCGCTTGGTCTGGTCTCGGCCGCTGTGAGAAGGCTGACGATCTGCCTCTGTTGTCGGACCAGATTTTTGCGGTCTTGTCTGAAAGCGATCGCAGGCTCTGGGCCGCAAAGACCTTCGTCGTTCTCAGTATCCCAAGCGCGGCGGCCCACACCGTAGAGGTGGAAAAGAGAGCGCTTGGATCGTCGGACGTACTCTCCGACGAATTCAAGAATGTTGAGCTTGGTATCCTCAACCACAGTATGCGCTATTTTGAAAATGCAGATCTAAACCATGTGCTAGCGCGAGACGGCGCAAGGGAGCTGCTGGACCGCATTGGAAACGCCATTGGCGAATCCGGTTCATCGTCGATGGCGGGGGCCTACGATCGCTCGGCGAGCGCGTTACAATATGCCCGCGAACTTGCGAACGGGCTTGACGATCCTGTCGAACGGGAAAGTGTTGAATACGGCATTGAGTGGATGGACATCCTGCTCTCAAAACGGAGCATCGTGAGAAGCGACAGGAAAGCCGTTGGCCATTTTATCGAACGACTAAGGGCGCTCCAAAAACGGGCATATCGCGTTGGCAATCATCATCTAATCGATCTGTGCGAACAGGAGATCACTCAGATCAGCGGTCTGCGGCAAAGACGCCCTGACATCGGAATGCAGAAGCGTTCAGGGCAGATCTTCAAGCAACTAGGAAATTATGTAGGTCAAGTTACCGCCCTGCATACGCAAGCCCTTAAAACGATGAAGCCGTCGTTCGCGGCCCAACTGTGGAAGCGAACGCGGTTGATGAGATTGTATGGCCTTCCGCCATGGCGGGTGTATCAAACTTTGATAGAGCTTGATCGGGAGCGTCAGGGCCGAGAAGAGCTCTTTGCTCTGTTCCTAGAGTCGATCACGCCCTGCCAATTCGATGGAAATTATAAACAGGCGATGATTGCCAAGGCGTCCCGAGCAGTTGATTCTCCTCATGTGCTGCGTGAGCATAGCAAATGAGATCAGCGTCGGAAGAGCGTGCTCTCCTTAAAGCTTGGAAGCGCTTCGATGCTCCCGACCTGGCGATGATGAGACAAACAAACTGGACATCTGCTTTCGGGCAGGTGCCAGAGTTATTTAACGACTGCTATGAGGCGCATTGCTGACACTGATTGAAAAGCAGGTAATCCTAAAGGCACCTCTAGATGCCGCCTTCCTCTAAGTGTTCGCGGTACCGCGTGACAAGCGCACACCAGGGCCACTGCCATTCTCTGGAATGAATTCTATTCCGGCTGCTTCGAGCGATAGCTTCAGCGCTTGCAGGATTGATTCAGATGCTGGTTTCGAACCACGTTCGAACTGCACGATCGTCCTCAAACTTACCTTGGATAGATCCGCCAGTTCCTGTTGAGAAATGTCGAGAAGCCCACGAGCCGCACGAATCTGGGCCGCACTTACCTTCATTGTTCAAATGCCCTGTTGCACAAAAAGTGCAAATATGCTTGTTTTAGGAAACGACGGCTGGAAGTGGTTCATCCACTGCCGACAGTCTAACCACGCCCACGCTTTGCGGAGCTCGGATCATGGCTGATTCCGACCATAGCACGACTATGCCTTTCGTCGCGACTGGCATGGACACGGCGTCGAACCGGTTGCCGGATGCAGACCCCCCGATTCTATTGCTCCGAGATTGGTTGCGGGCGCAGCATGTTTCTCAAGTCCTCTGCCGTCTTCAACAGCGTCTAGAGAGGCGTTATCTCGATGCTAGAGGCTCGGAAGCGTTGGACAAGCAGGTCGCTTACTCGATCGCCTGCCAAGCGGAAGTCGAGGCCACGACAGCTGCCTTGAAGCTTCAAGACAAACTTCCCCATATACAAGCGCGGTCGCTTCTTGGCATCGTCGCCAAGCTCGAAATCATCGCTGGCGCAGATCGTGACATCGACGATCCAACAGATTTTCCCTGGCCGCATATTGCTTCGGTCCTTGCCGACTTGAAGGAAATCGCGGGAAGCCTACCGCTTGAACGGCCTGAGCGAACCGTCGTCCAGGCGGACTGTAGACTCTATCAGGAAACAGCGACCGATCTGGTCCGTCTGGAAAAGCAGGCCTCTGATCTGGTCTTGGGGGGAGCGCCTGTCGTTGGCATCAGCTCACGATAGAAGTCCCTCGGTCCGCCGTGTTTGTTCAACCAACGCGACTCAGTGCTAACGCGGGTTTTTTGTTACGACAGGTTTGTACCGGAGTATCGGATCAGGGCGAAGTTTGTCCGAATAGCACGCCTTGCTATCCCTTTCTGCGAGCGCCCATTGTGGCGAATTCCCTCGTCTCGCGCATGAGCACATCTTGCGAGACATGGAGGAGCTACGTTTTCTTGGCAAACTTGCTGGCCGGCAGCGATCGCGATCGTTCGGGGTATTTTGCTCCCCGCCATTTTTGTCCTGTCGCAAACTGTTCCTGCAATGGTGCTGAAGTCCAGCAAGCGGGTCTTGCGCAAGGGCCCCGACCGGGCGATTCTGCGCCTTGCAAGCGCTCTCGCTCGCCAAGCGGCCCGCGAAGACCATGCGCGAGAACAGGCCGAGAAAACTCACCATGAATCGGACCGCGATCTACGCACGCTTCTCAACCGACCTCCAGAATGAGCGATCGATAGACGATCAGCTCGCTTTATGCCGTGCATATGCAGAGCGTGAGGGGTTGAACGTTGTCGCAACGTTTGACGATAGAGCACGCTCCGGTGGCTCCGTCCTGGGCCGTGACGGTCTCCTTCACCTCATGGACAAAGCGCGTGAGCACGAATTCGACGTGCTCGTCGTAGAGGCACTTGATCGGCTCTCGCGCGACATGGAAGACCTTGCCGGCATTCACAAACGCCTTTCATTTCTCGGCATCGAGATTCGTGCCGTTCACGAAGGCGTAGTGAACACGGTCTTGGTCGGCCTACGCGGTCTTGTTGGCCAACTCTACCGGGAGGACATCGCTCATAAGGTCCGTCGGGGCCAGGCAGGCCGAGTCAACAAGGGACTCCATGCCGGTGGATTAACCTATGGCTACTCTTATGTGCTCGGCGACCCTGGAAAGCGGTTAATCGCCGAGGACGAAGCGGAGATCGTGCGTCGTATCTTCAGAGAGTATGTCGATGGACAGACCCCGCGCGATATCGCCCACAAACTTAATGGCGACCGCATACCACCGCCCCGTGGCCGAGCCTGGAATGCATCTACTATCAATGGAAATGTGCAGAGAGGGACGGGGCTGCTTCACAATGAGCTTTATGCTGGCCGCTTGGTCTGGAACAGGGTCAGAATGATCAAGGATCCTGATACGGGGAAACGTGTCTCGCGTCCGAATCCCAGAGGCGAATGGCGAGTGGTCGCAGTACCGGACCTCGCCATTGTTTCGTTCGACCTGTTTGACGCAGCACAAGCACGCAAGAAGGCGCGTGCAACCATCCATCCAAGCCATCAACGCCGACCACGGCACATGCTGACTGGGCTCCTGCGTTGCGGTGCCTGCGGTGCGGGAATGTCGTCAAAGGGCGTGGACAAGTCCAAGCGCATTCGCATCCGCTGTTCCGCCGCGACTGAAAGCGGAACATGCGCCGATCCCAAGACCTTTTATTTGGATACGGTCGAAGCTGCAGTTCTGAACGGCCTTTCCGCCGAGTTGCGCCATCCCGAGGTGATTGCCCAGTACGTCCAGACCTACCACGAAGAACGGAAGCGCTTGGCAGCCGACACAGATGCCAGCCGCAGCCGTTTGGAGCGACGGCTTGAAGAGCTAACTCGGGAGATCGAGCGGCTGGTCAACGCCATTGCCAAAGGCCACGCCGACCCAGCTGTACTCGGTCCGCAATCGACAACACTGAATGAAGAGCGCAAGTGCATCTTGGCAGAGCTGGATCAGGTACCCGCTGCGACCGGAGTAATCGCGCTGCACCCTGCGGTGCTTGCCCGCTACGAGGAGCAACTGAACCAACTTCAGTCCTGGCTTGCCAAGGGCATTGCTTCTGGCGATTCCGAATGTGCAGAGGCAATGCGTGACCTGGTCGAAACCGTCACGGTGTTTCGAGATCCATCGAGGATCGGCAGCGTCGAAGTCGAAATCGCTGGGCGATTAACGGCACTCTTGGGCGAGGGTGCCTTCCCCCACGGCACCAAAGGAGTGGGGGGAATGGTGGTAGCGGGAGAGCGCTACATCGCGAGACCCACTATCGAAGAGGCGTTTTTCTACTACCGGCGGCACGCGGCTTAGTCGAAATTTTTCAATTTTGGCGATGGAGGCGATGTTCTCCGAAGGCAGAGATCACAGGTTCTAATCCTGGATCCCGACAGGAATCGAACCTGTGACCTACAGATTAGGAACTAGAAGATCGTGTCCCAGGGAGTGGTGTAGCTGGCGGCTTTGATCGCCGCGTTCTCCGGCTAGGCCGGATGATCAGCGCGCCACAGCTGCCAGGCTGATGAGGGGATCATCGCTCATTTGGCTGACGGTTTCCAGCGTCATATATCTGGCGCGCTGGACAGCCCATTCGTCATTCTGTTCGAGCAACAATGCGCCGACGAGGCGGACGATGGCATCGTCGTTGGGGAAGATGCCGACAACCTCGGTCCTACGTTTGATTTCACCGTTGAGGCGCTCGATGGGGTTGGTGCTATGGAGCTTGGCGCGGTGCTCCTTGGGAAGGTCATGTAGGCCAGCACATCGGGCTCGGCGTCGTCCATGATGGTGGCGAGCTTGGGCACCTTGGACCGGATCTGGTCGGCGACGGCACGCCATTGGTGCTGGCGGCTTCCGGCGTTTCCTGGGCGAAGGCGGTGGCGATGAAGGCCGAGACGACACGGCGCCCGCTCTTTCCGGCATGGGCCAGCACGTTCCTCATGAAGTGGACTCGGCAGCGTTGCCAAGTCGCGCACAGCACCTTGGTGACGGCCGCCTTGATGCCCTCGTGCGCGTCGGAGACGACGAGCTTGACGCCTCTGAGGCCACGCCGGGTGAGCTTGCGCAGGAACTCGGTCCAGATCGGCTCGGCCTCGGAGGTGCCGATCTCCATGCCCAGCACCACGAGCCGGCCGTCCGCGTTGACCCCGACGGCAATGATGACGGCGACCGAGACGATGCGTCCGCCGCGGCGGACCTTCAGGTAGGTGGCGTCGATCCACAGATACGGCCAGTCGCCCTCGATCGGCCGATCGAGGAACGCCTTCACCTTGCCATCGATCTCTTCGCAGAGCCGCGAGACCTGGCTTTTGGAGATGCCGCTCATGCCCATGGCGTTGACCAGGTCGTCGACCGAGCGCGTCGAGATGCTCTGGACATAGGCCTCCTGGATGACGGCGGTCAGCGCCTTCTCGGCCATACGGCGCGGCTCCAGGAAGCCTGGGAAGTAGGAGCCTTCCTCAGCTTGGGGATGCGCAGTTCGATGGTGCCTGCCCGCGTCTCCCAGACCCGCTCGCGGTAGCCATTGCGCTGCGCAGTCCGCAGCGGGTTCTTCTCGCCATAGGCGGCGCCGGTGACCGCGCCCACCTCCAGCTCCATCAGCCGCTCGGCGGCAAAGCCGATCATCTCGCGCAACAGATCGGCGTCGGGGGTCTTCTCCACAAGCGCGCGCAGGTTCATTATGTCGTCGGTCATCGATGGCTTCCTTCGAATCAGGTTGGTGTCAGCAACCCGACCCTAACGGAAGAACATCGATGACCACCGCTGCGCCGCTCGCTCGCTACGGCGCTGTTGAGGGCGCGCTCGCGAGCGGCTTCGCTACCGCCGAGCTACACCACCTGTGGGGACGCGACCAAATTAGAAGGGGCTCATTCGGAGGTCTTTCCGGTTCGCCAGACCATACGAGACGATACGAAGGATATGGGTTGGCTAACCATCCATTAAGCCACTGATTTTCTTCCGAAATATACACCCTCAGTGACTAACAAAATCGTTGTAGATCAATTTCTTGCGAAGCGGTTCGCCAAAGTTGATTCAAGGAGTGAGTCCAGCCTCGCCGATAGCAAATTGCAGCTTCGCGCCTCATGTCAGTCATTCCAGCAGTGGAGGCCATTCACCAAAAGCGGAAGTTCTCCCGGATAGTCTCAGCTATGACAATTTGCGTGGACCAATTCGTGGCAGATTGGTGATGGCGCATTTTTGAAGAGGAAGCTGAACCGCGCGCAACGGCAGCCGAATCTTTGACGGCGTCGAGCTCGCGCCGAAAGGCCTTGGCCGAGGTGGGTATTGCCGGAGTGATGATCCGCACCGGCATGCAGCGTTTAGGACAGCACTGAGACTCCGCACGTTGGAACCATCGCCACATCTTACCGATTCGTAATATAGCAGCCACAACTCTGCCAAGAAGCGACCCGAAGGAATGGCTTAAACAGGAGCCCTCATCGTAATGGCCTCTAATACCTACACCTCGGCCCAGAAGTTTTTGCACTGGACTCTCTTTGCCCTCGTCGTCTTTCTCTACACCCTGACCTACGGCGAGGATCTATTGCCCCGCGGCGACCCAACCGTCGATGTCATCTGGCGGCTGCACATTTCGTTTGGTCTTTTGTTGGCCGGGTTCGTCCTTTGGAGGGTGGTGTTGCGCGGTATTCGGGGGACACCGGACCTTCCCGATGAGATGTCGGCTCCTGAGCGAGCTGCGGCCAGGATTGGGCACCTGGTGCTTTACGCGCTGCTGATCGCGATCCCGGTTCTTGGTATTCTTTTGACTTGGCTCAGAGGCGACGCGTTGAGCTTCTTTGGCATCTTCACAGTGCCAGCTCCATTTCCTTCAGATCGATCAACAGCCCGGACAATTCGAGAGCTTCACTCCCTTTGCGCCAATGGCATTCTTATCGCGGCCGGTCTGCATGCCTCGGCTGCGCTTTATCACCATTTCATTCGTCGAGATGCAATTTTGACCAGGATGCTTCCAAGAGGATGGGGCGGTTCTCGTTCTGCCTGAGCGTGCGTTTTCGCTCTTACGGCTACTCCGAGGGTGCGTAGATCATGAAGACCGCTCCGGAGAATGGGATAGAACGACAGCGTAATTCGTCCAAAATGCTTGGCTCCTTCTAGCGGCCGCCGTGGGACGTGGGGGCTGCCCGCCCTGAACGTGGTTGCTGACAGGAGTTGTCGCAACTCTGTCGCGTTCAACACCCAGTTTACCTCACCGTGTCACACAGATGTAATGAACATTTCGGATTGTCCGCCCCGTAGCGGTTGCTACGAGACAGTTTCTTAAGCGGCCACCCGTGATGACAGCAGACGATTCCGAAGATCGGCAAAGCACCTTCGACGATCGCGTCGAGGCCGCTCTCGAAACCCTGCCACCGGCCGAGCAGCGCATGGCGCGCTTCTTCGTCAGCCAGAAGCAGTCGGTGCTGCTGGGATCGGCGGCCGAGATTGCGGCGCTCGCCGGCACCAGTGACGCCACGGTGGTCCGCACCGCGCGCTCGCTGGGGTTCGAGAGCCTCGCAGCACTGCGCCAGATGCTGCTGACGGACCTGACGGGAACCGTCTCGCCGGGCAAGCGGCTGGCCCACACGCTGCAGGAGACGGGCACCGACAGCGCGTCAGCGCTGCACCATGTCATTGGTCTTCACGAAGGCGTGCTGGAAGTGCTGAAGCGGCCCGACATGGAGGCCGCCTTCGCGCGAAGCGTCGACATTCTGGCGCGGGCCAACCGCCGCCACATCTTCGGCATCGGCCCGTCCGGCGCGATGGCTGAGTATGCCAGCCTGCAATTCAACAGGATCGGTCTGCCCAGCAGCGCGCTTTCGGTTTCAGGCGTGGCGCTCGCCGATCGCCTGCTCTGGTTGGCCAGCGGCGACGCCGTGCTGATGATGGCTTACGCGCCGCTCTATCGCGAGGTCGAGATCGTGCTCGACAAGGCCGCCCTGCACGACGTGCCGGTGGTGCTGATCAGCGACAACCTCGGACCGCTGGTGTCCGACAGGGTCGCCGCGACGCTGCCGGTGCCACGCGGCAAGGCCGACCACCTCGCCACGCATGGCGGCACCATGGTCCTCGTCGAGGCGATGATCATCGCCTTGGCCGCGAAGGCGGGCGAAACCGCGTTCGACAGCCTCGACAGGCTGAGCACCTTGCGCGGCGCCATCGACAAGGCATGGGTGAAACGAGGCACTCGAAAAAAGTAATCGCCGTTGACATAAAAGCGTCAGCAATAACAAGATAATATAAAATTGGCCATTACTCTGCCTTTCTCAGATAAACAGGAGAGATAAATGAATATAAGAACGACGCTTGGACTTGCGTTGAGTTTGACGGCTCTGTCGGTTTCCGCACCGGCTTCGGCCGCCGACCTTGTTCTCTATGATGCGCTCGACTTCGCCGGTCCGGTCGCGAAAGCTTTCCAGGCCAAGACCGGACTGACCGTCGATGTCGTCGAGCCCGGCAGCACCGGCGAGACGCTGGGCAAGATCGCCGCCGAAGGCAATAACCCGCAATTCGACATCGTCTGGCTCGACGGCTCCGCCGTCATGGAACGGATGGCGGCCGACCATGTGCTGCAGCCGATCCCGGCCGACGAGTTTGACAAGGTCGCCTTCACCGATCTCGGTAAGTCGCTGGTGCCGCAAAGCCATGCCTTCCTGCCGACCGGCACCAGCACCACGGCCATCGAGGTCAACACCAAGAAGGTGCAGGCCGACAAGATGCCGAAGTCGTGGGCCGACCTCGAGGCCTTCGCCGGCAGCGTCGCCGCCAAGGATCCCAACCTCTCCGGCCCGGCCTATCAGTGGCTGGCCGGCTTCTTCCAGACCAATGGCGTCGACGCCGGCAAGGCGCTGCTCGGCAAGACGCTGACCAACAAGTCCCTGTCCGGCCTGTCCAGCGGCGGAAAGGTCAACAAGGCGGTACTGACCGGCGACGCCGCGGTCGGCATCAACCAGGACAGCGCCATCTTCTCGAAGATCGCTGCGGGCGAGCCGGTCATCGCGGTCTATCCGAGCGAGGGCTCGGTCTCGTTGCCGCAAGGTCTCGGCATCAGCGCCAAGTCCGAGCATATGGACGTGGCACGCAAGTTCATCGAATTCGTCACCAGCGCCGACGGCCAGGCCGCCATGCAGAATGGCGACGACACCGACTTCTTCTTCATTCCGATCGTCAAGGGCGTCAACGCCAAGCCTGGCCGCGAGACCAATATCAGCTACACGCATCTCAACGACGCCACAGCGTCCTCCCATGAGAGCGAATGGAAGCAGTGGTACAAGGACAATTTCGTCCAGTGACCGCGCTGTTCAGACGATGACCATGGTGCTCAATCGCAACGCCGCCGGGTTCACCGGCGGCGTTGGCTCCCGCAGGCCGCCACGCCTCGGCCTGGCCGTACTGTTGCGCCAAGGCGGTCCGATCGCGGTCTACGCGGTATTTGCGCTACTGATCGGATTGCCGCTTTCGCTCGTGTTGCTGCAGGCCGTCATGCCGGGGCTCTTCGGCGGAGAGGCGGCAAGCGTTTTCAGCCTCGAGCCGCTGAAGCGCGTTTTTTCCTCACCCTACATTGCCGGCTCGGTCCTGCATTCGCTCGAGCTCGGTGTGCTCGCGGCCTTCACCACCACGGTGCTCGGCGGCGCTTTTGCGGTGCTGGTGCAGCGCTGCGACGTCCCGTTGCGCGGCGCGATCTCGATCGTGCCCTGGCTGGTGTTCCTGACGCCGTCCTATCTAAAGGCGCTCGCCTGGGTGCTTTTGATGTCGTCGGGCGGCTATCTGGCGCAACTCGGCCTGCTGCCGCCGGCGCTGGGCGCGGATTTCTTCGGGCTGGCGGGCCTCGTCTTCGTCCATACGCTCAGCCTGTTTCCGCTGGCGGCTTTCATCATCGGCAGCGCATTGGCGGGTTTGGGCAGCGAACTGGAAGACGCGGCGCGTCTTTCGGGCGCCGGTCCGCTCAGGGTCTGGCTTCGCGTCAACGGCCCGCTGCTGGCGCCGGCGATCGCACTCTCCTTCATCGCCACCTTCGCCGAGGTGCTGTCGGATTTCGGCCTGGCCTCGACCATTGCCAGGATGTCGAGCTTCGGTGTCCTGACCTACGGCATCTATGCGGCGGCGAGCGATTATCCGGTCGACTTTCCCGCCGCCGGCGCACAGGCGCTGGTGCTGCTCGCTCTCGTGTTGCTGGTCGTGGCAGTCGACCGGCTGCTGCGCCGCCGCGCCGATCCGCATCTGATTTCCGGACGCGCCAAGCCAGCCCGGCTTTACGACCTCGGCCGATGGCGCTGGCTCGCCCTGGCGGCCGCGCTCGCAGTCGTCTTCCTGGCGCTGATCCTGCCGCTTGGTGCGATCGCCGCGCGGGCGCTGACCAGCACGCTCGGACACGGTCTAGTTCCGGAAAACTTCACCTTGGCCAACCTCGCCGCGGCGCTCACGCTCAACACTGCCGCCAACGATGGGCTGGTGCGCAGCCTGTTCTATGCCGGCCTTACCGCCGTCATTGCCAGCACGCTGGCGCTGCTTTTGTCCGCGCAGCTTGGCCGTTCGAGCCCGTTCATGCGAACCATGGTCCTCGGCCTGTCGCTCGGCGCGGTCGCCATACCGGGCATTGTGCTCGGCTTCGGCTACATCCTGGTCTGGAACCGGCTGCCGGGGTTCCGCGACTGGCCGTTCCCGCACTATGGCGACGGCTCGCTGCTGGTCATGGGCTATGTGGCGGCGGCACTTCCCTACTGTCTCGTGGTCATCCTGTCGGCCATCGGCCAGCTGGCGCCCAGCCTGACCGACGCCGCGCGACTGCATGGCGTCGGCGCGCTGCGGCGTTTGCTGTCGGTCACCTTGCCGCTGATTGTGCTCAGTGTCGTCACCGCTTTCCTGCTGACCTTCATCCGCACGGTGTTCGAATTGCCGATGTCGCAGATGCTCATCCCGCAAAGCGGCCCGCCGGCGCCGACGCTGATCCTGAAACTGTTCAGCCATGACCGCGACGGGCTGGCCTGTGCGATCGCCCTGGTCGCGATGACGGTCGCCGGAGGTACGGCGGCCCTGATATGGTACCCGCTGAACCGGTTCGTCGGACCGGGACGGCGTCGTGCACACGGCCGCCGCGAGGTTGCCTTGGAAAAACTGCCATGACCGCTTCGCTCAATTGCGCCGGCATCTGCAAATCGCTCGGCGGCCGCGCCGTGCTGAGCGACCTCGATCTGGCAATCAGCGCCGGCGAGGTGGTGTCGCTTCTGGGTCCGAGCGGCTCCGGCAAGACCACGCTGCTGCGCAGCATCGCCGGGCTGGTCGATCCGGAACGCGGCACCATCACCCTCGACAATCGCATCGTCTGGAGTGAGAGAACGGTAGTGCCGCCGGAAAAGCGGCGGATCGGCATGGTGTTCCAGGACTATGCTCTCTGGCCGCATATGACGGTGGCCGGAAATCTGGCCTTCGGCCTGCAGTCGCAGCGTCTGTCCGAGCGCGACGTCGCGGCGCGCCTTGGACATGCCCTGGAGGTCACACGCCTTGCGCCCTATTGCGATCGCTATCCGGCCGAACTCTCGGGCGGCCAGCAGCAGCGCGTCGCCATCGCCCGCTGCCTCGCCGCCCGACCGGCGCTGATGCTGTTCGATGAGCCGCTCAGCAATCTGGACGCTGCACTGCGCGAGGACATGCGCATCGAGATGATGGAATTGGTGCGCCGCGAGACCGCCACCGTGATCTACGTCACGCATGACCAGGCCGAGGCGATGGCAGTTTCCGATCGCATCGCGGTGATGCGCGACGGTCGCATTGCCCAGTTCGACACGCCGCGCGCGATCTACGAAGCGCCGGCCGATTCTTTCGTCGCCGGTTTCATCGGTGGCTTCTCGGTGGTGCCCGGCGTGGTCCAGGACGGGCTGTTCAGGCTGCGCGACAGCGATGCCGAAAGCCTGCGCACGCCCGGCGCCCGGTCCGGCGAGGGCATGCTGGTGGTACGCCCCGAAGATGCCCGGCCGGCCGAAGCCCATCCCGCAAATCGGCTGCAGGGCCGGGTGCTGTCGAGCGCCTTCCAGGGCCGTTGCTGGCGGCTGGCGGTGGAACTCGGACGGCAGCGCGTAAGGCTCGACTGGCCGGAGGCGCCGCCGGTCGGCTCGTCGCTCGCTTTCTCCCTGCCGCCGGAGCGCTGTATCGTCCTGACCCACTAGCGATTCTCGAACACAAGGTATCTTCATGCATGGCCTGACGCCGATACTCTCCACCGTCACCGCTTCGTTCCTGGCGTCCTTCGTCGAGGTCGTCGAAGCCTTCACCATCGTGCTCGCGGTCGGCGTGACGCGCAGCTGGCGGCCGGCGTTGACCGGCGCGGCGCTGGCGCTGGCCGCTCTGGCGGCGCTGGTCCTGGCCTTCGGTCCGCTGCTGGCACTGGTGCCTATCACCGTCCTGCAATTCGTCGTCGGCGTGCTGTTGATCCTGTTCGGCATGCGCTGGCTGCGCAAAGCCATCCTGCGCAGCGTCGGCGTCATCGCCTTGCATGACGAGGCGGCAGCCTTCTCCAAGGAAACGGCCGCGCTCAGCCGCCAGGCCGGCGAGCGCCGGGCCGACTATCTGGCGGGTCTGGCGTCGTTCAAGGCGGTTTTGCTCGAGGGCGTCGAAGTGGTGTTCATCGTCATTGCCGTCGGTGCCGCCCACGGCCAGACGTTCTACGCCGGCACGGGCGCGCTGGCCGCCTTCGTACTGGTGATGCTGATCGGTCTCGCCGTGCACCGGCCGTTGGCGCAGGTGCCGGAGAACGCGCTTAAATTCGTCGTCGGCCTGATGCTGACCAGCTTCGGCATCTTCTGGACCGGCGAAGGTCTTGGCGCCGACTGGCCCGGCGCCGATCTCGCGCTACTTGTCATTTTCGCAATCGTTGCGTTGGCGTCCCTGGCCATCGTGCGCTGGCTGCGCGCTATCCATACCGCGCCGGCTGAAGGAGCCGCCTGATGAACGTCATTGGTCTCGTGCTGAAGGAACTCGTCGGCATGTTCGTCGACGACGGCAATTTGGCGCTGCTGGCGCTGACCCTGATCGCCCTGGTCACCGCAGCGGTGAAATTGCTGGCTTTGCCGCCGCTCATCGGCGGCTGCCTGCTTCTGATCGGCTGCCTGGCGATCCTTCTGGACAGCGCCCGCCGCGCCGCGCGCGACAGGCAGCGCTGATCAGTAGACTGTGAAGAGCGTCGGCAGCACGCCGCTCAGCCTGAAATGCTCGACCGTTTCGATGAGCGGGAACAGAGCCAAAAAATAGAGCCCGTCATAAAACGTGCTCTTCAACGCGCGGGTGGAAAAAGACCATTCGTCCTGATCCGTATAAAGCGCCGGGTTCGGCCAGAACCGGGGCGTCCGCTCAGCATAAGCCGTGTAGGCGGCGCCGAACTTACCGAGCAGGAATTCGGCCTCCTTGCGCGCGGTGAAGCGGAACACGAAGAAGCTCACGGCACCCAGGAACGCGGCCGCCAGCACTGACCCGAACATCAGTCCGATGCCGACCGCGCCAACGGTCGAGAAAAAATAGAGCGGGTTCTGTGTCACCGAAAACGGGCCGGAGACGATCAGCTCGCCATTCTTCCTGCCGCCGACATAAAGAATGCTCCACAGCCGGCCAAGGAAGCAGGCGAGCACGAGGATGAAGCCGGCCAGCTCCATATATTCATGCCCGTCCGAGCCTTCTGTGAGAAACGGCTCCGTAAACAGCAGCAGGACAATGGCCGCCACGGCTGCGACCTGGACGAGGATCAGGCGCTTGTGCTGGTCAAAGGGCTTCGGCGCCGATTTGAGGGATGTGTAGGCCATTCTTTTGCTGCTCCGGCGGCCATCGGGAGGCATGGGGACGTGACGTTTCTCCACTAGCCCGTCTGCCGGCTCATGGCGAGGGCCAGGCTTCATTTTCGGTCTTTCTTACCAATTTGTAAGGCGGCGGACAGGCTGAGGTGAATTGCCCCGCCTAACCTTCTCTTCGCCGCCACACGAGATTTGAGGCGGCTTGGATAGGTGCAGCCGGACTCCGGCTCAAGACGGGACATTGAACCATGACCAGATTTGCCCTTCCCCTGGCGATAGCCACGATTGCCGTGGCCAATCCGCTCTCATCGGCCATTGCCGCACCGACGCCTTGCGAGACCGTGCTGAAAGATCTGCGCGTCGCCGAAGCCACGGCGAAACTCGGCGATGCCGACAAGAACAAGGTGTCCGAACTGGAGACCAAAGGCATTGAGCGCTGCAACGCCGACGACGACAAGCGCGCCGACGGCTTCTTTGCCCAGGCGATGAAGATTCTCGGCAAGTAATTCCCGCACAGACCCGAATGGATATCGCCATGACCTCACTGGCCGACAAGCCCGTCGCGCCGGCACTCAACCGGGTTCCGGACGTCACCATCGATTTCTGGCTGATCAAGGTCATGGCGGTCACCATGGGGGAGACGGCGGCCGACTATCTGGCTGTCAATCTCGGGCTCGGCCTCACCGTCACTTCGCTGATCATGACCGGCGTGCTGATCGTCGCGCTGGTTGTTCAGTTCGCGCAGAAGCGCTATGTGCCCTGGGCCTACTGGCTGGCGGTGGTGCTGATCAGCATTGTCGGCACCCTGGTCACCGACAATCTCGTCGACAATTTCGGCGTGCGGCTGGAGACAACGACGATTGTGTTTTCCATCCTGCTCGCCTTGACCTTCGCGGTCTGGTACGGCAGCGAGAAGACGCTGTCGATCCACACCATCTTCACCACCAGGCGCGAGGTCTTCTACTGGCTGGCGATCCTGTTTACCTTCTCGCTCGGCACCGCGGCCGGCGACCTGGTGGCCGAGCGCTTAGACATGGGCTATCTCACCACCGGGCTGATCTTCGGCGGCGTGATCGCGCTGATCGCCCTTGCCTATTATTTTCTCGGCCTGAACGGTGTCCTTGCCTTCTGGCTTGCCTATATCCTGACCCGGCCGCTCGGTGCCTCGTTCGGCGACCTGCTTTCGCAGCCGGTCGAATATGGCGGCATGGGCTTCGGAACCACTTTCACCAGTCTGGTCTTCCTCGGCTGCATCATTGCGTTGGTGCTTTACATGACGCTGAAGAAGGGTAGCGATGAGGCCGATGAAATCCTGATCGAAAACGACTAACTATGGCGTAAGAGCAGACGGCAACGAGGAATCCAATCGGTGAGGGCATCGCGGCGCATCAGGGTCTGGACGGCAGCGGCGCTCGGCGTGTTCGCATGCGCCGGCGGCGCGCTTGCGGCCACCCATCTGAACGATAATTTCCATGTTATTGTCGAGGGCCAGGCCTATCGTTCAGCGCAGCCGACGGCCGAT
Source organism: Mesorhizobium sp. B2-4-13 (assembly GCF_006658535.1). Classification (NCBI taxonomy): domain Bacteria; kingdom Pseudomonadati; phylum Pseudomonadota; class Alphaproteobacteria; order Hyphomicrobiales; family Phyllobacteriaceae; genus Mesorhizobium; species Mesorhizobium sp. B2-4-13. Next base: position 292,991 of record NZ_VFVB01000003.1, read on the forward strand.
GAGATCGCCGGCTATCGCCGCGACGAGCACATCGCGGCGATTGTCAATCTGCGCGGCGCCGCCCCCGGCCAGGAATGGTACGACGCCGAGGTGCGCGTGGCCAAGCAACTCGGCATCCGCCATATCGACTTCGCCATGTCGGCGCGCACGACATTGACCCGGCAGCAGTCGCTTGCCCTGATAGCGTTGATGAAATCGGCACCCAAGCCATTGCTGATCCATTGCCAGGCGGGATCCGACAGAAGTGGCCTGGCGGCGGCCCTCTACACGGCCGCGATCGCGCACGCCGGCGAGGAGAAGTCAGAGGCGCAGCTCTCGATCCGCTTTGGTCATATCGCCATTCCGATTATTGGCACCTATGAAATGGACCAGAGTTTCGAGAACATGGAGCCGGCGTTGGGTTTTTTCGGTTCGTGAGCTTTTCTGGGCAGCGCCACCACCGGCGCTTGCATTTCGATATTATATGGGCACGCAACGATGCGCCTTTTACTTGTCGAGGATGAACCAAGAACCGCCGCCTATGTCGTCCGCGGGCTGACCGAAGCCGGCCATGTCTGCGATCTCCTGCGCAATGGTCATGACGGGCTCTTTGCCGCGACCCGCGATGCCTATGACGTGATCATCGCCGACCGTATGATCCCCGGACTCGACGGCCTGTCCATGATCAAGGCGGCGCGCGCCGCGGGCGTACGCACGCCGGCGATATTCCTGACCTCCATCGGCGGTGTCGACGACCGGGTCGAGGGCTTGGAGGCCGGCGGGGACGACTATCTGGTCAAGCCATTCGCCTTTTCCGAACTGCTCGCCCGCATCAACGCGCTTGGCCGCCGGCCGGCAGCGCAGGAGCAGAAGACGGCGTTGCGGGTCGCCGATCTCGAGATGGACCTGATCATGCGCCGGGTGACCAGGCAGGGCCAGACGATCGACCTGCAGCCGCGGGAGTTCAGCCTGCTCGAAGTGCTGATGCGCGGCGAAGGCCGCGTCATCACCCGCACCATGCTTCTGGAGCGCGTCTGGGACTTCCATTTCGAGCCCAAGACCAGCGTCGTCGAAACCCATATCAGCCGGCTGCGGGCCAAGGTCGACAAGCCGTTCGAGGTGCCGCTCATCCACACCGTGCGCAACACCGGCTACAGCCTGCATGCAGTCTGAGCAATCTCAGGAAAAATGCGCGGCGGTTTTCCGTTCGGAATTGCCGCAGGCCATAGCTGAGGCATGAGCAGGATGCGCGCCAGCCTGCTGAGCAGCACGCCGTTCAGGCTGGCGTTGGCCTTCGCCTTCCTGTTCGTGCTGGCCTTCATCCTCTCCGGCTCCATCGTCTATCGCCTGATGAGCAGCGACCTCGCAAGACGGTTGGATGAATCGATCAAGGAAACCTATTCGGTCGTGGCCGTGACTTATGCCGAAAGTGACCAGGAGGATCTCATCTCCACGGTCAACGACCATGCACGGCTCAGCGCAGGCAAAGAACAGCTATTTTCGCTGACCGACGCCAAAGGCAATCATCTGGCGGGCAATTTCGCCGCCTCCAACCTGCCCGACGGCTTTTCGATGTTTGCCGCGAGGCTGCCGGGCGTGCCATCCGATACCATGTACCGCGCCTATTCGGGTGAGGTTGGCGGCAACAGTTTGACGGTCGCCTTCTCGCTGTCGGAAACCGAGGAACTGGAAACCATCGTGCTGATGAGCTTCGGTTGGGGAACGCTCTTCATCCTGGGCCTTGCGATCGCCGGTGGCGCCGTGCTCGCATCGCGCGTCCAGCGCCGCCTCGACGGCATCGCTTCCACCATGGTCGACGTCTCGCATGGGCGGCTCGACGCCCGCATCCCGCTGATCGGCAATGGCGACGACATCGATGCCGTCTCTGGCCAAGTGAACGCCGCGCTTGATCGCCTGTCGGCGCTGGTCGACGGCATGCGGGAGGTCAGCGCCAACATCGCGCATGATCTGAAGACGCCGCTCAACCGGCTGCAAATGATCCTGGAATCCGCCGCCGACAAGACCGCGTCGGGCGAGGATGTTTCCAGCGAACTGGCTGACGCGCGTGCCGAGAGCGTGCAAATCAACGAGACCTTCGACGCGCTGCTGCGCATCGCGCAGATCGAGGCGGGCGCACGCAAGGCCCGGTTCGTCGAATTGGACCTCGGCGACGTCGTCGAAACCATGGGCGAAATCTATGCCGATGTCGCCGACGATGACGGAAAGTCGCTGTCGGCAGAGATCGTCCCAGAAGCGGAATGGCTTATCCACGGCGATCGGGAACTGCTGATGCAGATGGTCGCCAACCTCGTGGAGAACGCGTTGCGGCACTGCCCCCGAGGCACGGCCATCGAATTGTCGGTAACCCCGCAAGGCGACCGCATCCTGGCCAATGTGTACGACAATGGCCCCGGCATACCGGCGGAGGAGCGCGAAAAAGTCTTTCAGCGGCTTTACCGGCTGGATTCGAGCCGCTCGACGCCCGGCAGCGGCCTCGGCTTAAGTCTGGTGCGGGCGATAGCCGACCTGCATGGCGCGACCATTTCGCTCGAAGACAGACATCCCGGCCTGGCGGTCGTGGTCAGCTTCCCGGCGGCGAGGCCGCCAGGCGCCTGAAGCAAGGCGTTTTGCAGCTTACCAATCCGTATGAATGAGGCGACCTCACCGTAAGTTTGGCGCGGCATAGTGGTGCACATGTCGATCCATCGAAAGGCAGTATGACATGATCGTTTTTCGTCAGAAAGTTACCCGGTTCCTGCCTGCCCTGTCGCTCGCCGCATACCTGGCCGCCGGAGGCCTGCTCCCCGGCCCCGCCGTCGGCCCGGCAGCCGCCGCCGAAAAGGCTGTTCCCGCCGAAAAGAACCCGCCCGGCGACATCCCCGACAGCCAGGTCTTCATCGATTATGCCTCGCCGGAAGGCTTCACCATGAAGGTGCCGGAAGGATGGGCGCGGTCCGACCGCGCCGATGGCGCGAGCTTCATAGACAAGCTCGACGGTGTCGTCGTCTCGGTGGCCAAGGCGGATACCGCGCCCACCGTTGAAAGCGCCAAGGCGGACTATGTTCCGAAGCTGGAAGCCAGCGAACGGGCGGTACGGGTGACCGCGGTCAAGCAGGTCAATCTGCCCGCTGGTCCGGCGATCCGCATCGTCTATACCTCCAATTCCGAACCGAACGCCGTGACCAACAGGCAGGTTCGTCTCGAAGACGAACGCTACCTCTATTTCAAGAACGGCAAGCTCGTCACGCTGGAGCTTTACGCGCCCAAGGGCGCCGACAATGTCGATCAATGGCAGCTGATGTCCAACTCATTCCACTGGAAATGACATGCACGTGCTGGAAGCGCACGAGCTCTACCGGTTCTTCCATATAGGTGACGACGAGACCGCCGCCCTGCGCGGCGTCAGCTTTCATCTGTCGGCCGGCGAGATCGTCGCTCTTGTGGGACCCTCCGGAAGTGGAAAATCAACGCTGCTGTCCTGCGTGACGGGACTGGACGAGCCGGACGGCGGCTATGTCGAAGTCGGCGGCTCACGTCTGACCCGCAGACCGGAGACCGAGCGCACGCGCATTCGCGCCGCCAGTTTCGGCATTCTCCTGCAATCCGGGAATCTGTTCGGCCATCTCACTGTGGAGCAGAACCTGCGGCTGCAGATGCTGCTGGCAGGAAGATCGGACGAGAAGCGAATCGCCATGCTCCTCGAAAGCGTCGATCTCCTGCATCGGGCCTGGGCTCTCCCGACCGAGCTTTCCGGCGGCGAGGTGGCGCGTGCCGGCCTTGCGGTGGCGCTCGCGGCTAATCCGCCGATCCTGGTCGCCGACGAGCCGACGGCCGAGGTCGACCGCGACACCGAAACCCGTCTGATCGCGCAGTTCGAGGCGCGCCGCCAGGCTGGCTTGGCAACGCTCATCGCCACCCACAGCAAGGCGCTTGCCCATATGGCCGACCGCATCATTACCTTGAAGGACGGGAGGATCGACGGTGAGTGACCCGCTCGTTATCTGCCGCGGCATCGGCCGCAATTTTCAGCGCGGGGTCGCGGCGCTGCGCGATGTCCATTGCAGGATTTCGGCCGGCGCACGCATTGCGCTGGTCGGCCGGTCCGGCAGCGGCAAGACGACCTTGCTGCATATTGTCGGCGGACTGGACCGGCCGACGGCTGGCAGCATCGAATGGCCGGGACTTGGACCGTTCGACGAACTGAGGCCGCGCCAGATCGGATTGGTGTTCCAGTCCCCGAGCCTGTTCCCCGCCCTGACCGCCGCCCAGAATGTGGCCCTGCCGCTGGTGCTAGCCGGCGAACACATGGCCGCCGGCGCCAACACCAGGGCGCTGCTGGATAGCTTCGGCCTCGGCGAGCTTGCCGATAAATTGCCCGAGGAATTGTCCGGCGGACAGTCACAGCGCATAGCCATGGCCCGAGCACTCGTCATGCGGCCGAAGCTGGTTCTCGCCGACGAGCCCACCGGTCAGCTCGACAGCGTCACGGCGCAGTTCTTCTTCGATACCGTCCTGGAACAGCTGGAAGGCACTGATACAGCGCTTGTCGTGGCGACCCACGACGAGGCGGTAGCCGCCCGGATGGCAACCAGATGGACGATGGACCATGGCCGGCTTGTCTCCGAATGGCCAAGACACGAGGCGGCATGAAGGTGGCGTGGCTCTGGATACGCGGCATTCTGGCAAGGCGCTTTCTGCGCGTGGCAGGCGCCACCGCGGGTGTTGCGATGACCGTCGCCCTGCTCGCGGCGATGACGCTTTTCCTGGTCCAGGCAAGCGCTTCGATGACCTCCCGCGCCATCGGCGCAGTGCCGATCGACTGGCAGGTGCAGGTGATTTCCGGCGCCGATCCGGTATCCATCCGCAAGGCGATGGCAGACGCCGCGCCGGTCAAGGCCGTCCATGGCGTAAGCTATGCCGACGTGGCGGGCTTCGAAGCATCGACCGGCGGCACGACGCAAACCACCGGTCCGGGCCAGGTCGTTGCCTTCGACAGCGGCTATCTCGCGGATTTTCCCGCCGAGATCCGCTTGCTGTCGGGCAGCAGGGATGGCGTCCTGGTCGCGCAGCAGACGGCGGCCAACCTCCATGTCCAACCAGGCGATACGGTTTCGATCAAGCCGACAGGTCTGCCGCCGGCGACGGTCAGGATAGCGGGCGTGGTCGATCTTCCCGACGCGGATTCGCTGTTCCAGGCCGTCGGTCTGCCGGCCCAGGCCGCGCCGCAAGCGCCTCCCGACAATGTGCTGGTGCTGCCGCGGCAAGACTGGCAAGGGCTCTTCGAACCGCAGTTGAAGCTGCGCCCCGACACCGTCCGGCTGCAATGGCATGCGCGGCTCGCCCATGATGTGCTGCCGACCGACCCTGTCGCGGCCTACACTTTCGTCACCGGCGCGCAACGGAACCTAGAGGCAAGAACCGTTGGCCAGGCTCTCGTTGCCGACAATCTCGGTTCGCGCCTCGGAGCGGTCCGCGAGGACTCGCTTTACGCCTCGGTTCTCTTCCTCTTCCTGGGATTGCCCGGCATCGCGCTGGCCATGGCGCTTACCTTCGCGGTGACGTCCTCCGGTGCGGTGCGGCGGCGGATGGAACAGGCCCTGCTGCGCGTGCGCGGCGCCACCACGCAAGCGGTCCTGTTCCTCTCGGCTGTCGAGGCGGCGCTGGTAGCCGTCGCCGGAACCGCCCTTGGCCTTGCGGAGGCATGGCTCTTTGGACCTGCCGGCGCGCCAGGTCCGCAGCCGATTTCGGCGGTGAGCGATCGGCCGCTGCTTTTCGTGGCGCTGTTCGGGGTGGCGCTGGGCTTCGCAGCCTTGCTGTTTCCGGCCTGGCGCGATGCGCGCCTGACCACCGTCGCGGCGGCGCGGCGTACCGTCGGGCGCGGCGCCGTGCCGCTCTGGCGGCGGCTGTGGCTGGACGTGGTGCTGCTCGGCTGCTCAGGGTTTCTCTTCTGGCAGTCGGCCGGCACCGGATATCAGATCGTGCTGGCGCCCGAAGGCGTCGCCGCGACCTCGGTCGACTACAAGGCCTTCATCGCGCCCGCGCTGTTCTGGCTCGGCACGGCGCTGCTGACGATCAGGCTGTCGGGCATGGTGATCGCGCGAAACAGCGGGCTATTGCGGGCAATCGTGGCCCCGGTGTCCGGGCCGCTGGCGCCTGTGGTGTCGGCCGCCTTGTCGAGGCAGCCGGGGCGGCTCACGACCGGCATCGCCATGACGGCGCTGGCCATCTCCTTCGCCACGTCGACGGCAATCTTCAACACGACCTACAATGCCCAGGCCCGCATCGACGCCGAACTGACCAATGGTTCCGAAGTCACCGTGTTCGGCACATCCGAGAAGCCGGCCGGAACACACATCGCGGCGCTGACCACACTGACCGCGGCAGCCGCCGTGGAGCCAATGCAGCATCGTTTCGCCTATGTAGGCGCCGATCTGCAGGACCTCTACGGCATCGACCCCGCAAATATCGGGCGCGCCACCAATCTCTCCGACGCCTATTTCAGCGGCGCCAGCGCCGCCGCCACGCTCGACCGGCTTGCCGCCACGCCGGACGGCGTCCTTGTTTCAGAAGAAACCGTGAATGACTTCCAGCTCCAGCAGGGCGATACGATCAATCTGCGGCTGATCGATGCGAAGGATCACCAGTACCATTCGGTCGCATTCAAGTTCATCGGGGTCGCGCGTGAATTTCCGACGGCGCCGAAGGATTCCTTCCTCGTCGCCAATGCAGCCTATGTGGCGCGCATGACCGGGTCGAACGCATCCGAATATGTCCTGATGCGGGCAAAGCGCGATCCGGCGGCGCTTGCGCGGCAGGCCGCATCGGTGCTCTCCTTCGATCCCGCGCTAAAGGTCACCGATATCGGCCAGGCGGCGCATCTCATCGGGTCGAGCCTGACCGCAGTCGATCTTGGTGGGCTGACGCGGATCGAACTCGGCTTTTCTGTCGTGATGGGCGCCGCGGCCGCTGGCCTCGTGCTGGCGCTGGGCTTCGCAGAACGCCGGCGGCCCTTTGCCATACTTGGCGCCATCGGTGCCAGGCCGTCGCAGCTGGCCGCCTTCCTGTGGGGCGAAGGCCTCGTCATCATTCTCGGCGGGCTGATCTTTGGCTTGCTGTCGGGAGTCCTCACCGCATGGATGCTGGTGAAGCTCCTGACAGGCGTGTTCGATCCGCCCCCGGAGACGCTTTCGGTGCCATGGCTGCATCTGGCGATCGTGCTTGGGCTGGTCGTGGCGTCGGTCTCGGCGGCGGTGCTTTCGGCCAGGCCTTCGTCGGGGCTGACTGCCGAGCCGTTACGTGACCTGTGAGGTCCCGCAGCCTTACGCATTTGTAAGGCCCCGGCCAGCCGGTCGAAAACTCCATGGCCTAATGTCGTTCTCGCTCCCTCCGCGGCCGGGGCCACGATCCGGCAAATCCGGATCCTGCCAAAACCGCCCGGGGCAATGCCCTTGGCTACGCAATGAAAGGAAAACCAAGATGAAGAAATCAGTCATCGCTGCTGCTACGATCCTGGCAATCGCATCCTCCACCGGTGCTTACGCGAAGGCGGCCACCGGCACCATTGCAAGCGTCGACAAGAAAAGTGATGCTATCACCCTGTCCGACGGCAAGACATTCACCTTGCCGGAAGGAATCGAAGCCGAGACGCTAAAGGTCGGCGAGAAGGTCACCGTCACCTACTCGGCGAAAGCCGGCAAACTGACGGCCTCGAGCATCCAGCCGGCCAAATAGGCCACCCGTATCCGGTCGCGGGCCTTTCCGGCGGGGCTGGCATGGTTGCCGGTCCCGCCAATGAGTTGACGGGCAGACCGCAAGTTGAGGAACGATTATTGTACTTTCGACTGGCCCGAAAGCCCACCGCGCCCGCCAGGTGATTGTGGAATTGGTGGCGTAATTCCAGGCCGATCCTACAGCCGCGACCGACAGCCCCAGCCACCCTCCAACGTCAGGATCGGTGTAGGGCAGGCTCGAAACGCCTACGCCGGCGACCACTCCGAGTCTGCAAACGAACATGCCGACGGCATGGCTGCCGTATGGATACTGGCCGACGTTGAAGTTGTCTCCGCCGGCGAAGGGGTAGTCCGGCGCGGTAGAACCACGTCCTAAAGGATTTTGGTTACAAAATTGTCCAGTCGGGAGTTCTCGCGGTTGGCCAGTCGCACGACAACCGCACCGAAGGCTCCAGTGACAGCACCGCCGATGACGTCGGTAAGATAGTGGGTGCCAATGTAAATTCTCGACCAGCAAATCAGAAATGCCAGAATGCAAAGTGCTGCCGTTCGGCGTGGCAGACCTTGCATCGCGAAGGCCGCAACGATCGCCATGGCCGCGGTGGCGTGGTCGGAAGGGAATGACCAGTCGGCACTAGGGGCAATCAGCAGGTGGGTCACGCCGGCGTCGTAGGGTCGTATCCGATGCACGAACAGAAGAATGAACTGGTTGATCGCCAGCCCGAGCAAGAACGCCAGACCGGCCGACAAGGCCGCGTGTCGGACGTGATAGCGGTCGGTCTTCACCCACCATTGCAGAACCACGGCCAGCACCATGAACGGAACGCCGATTTGTGAGACGCCAATCATTGCCCTATCAAGCACAGGGTGAAGCCCGGCCGCCGCGTTGATCCAGTGGGTCAGAGTTGCATCCATTCTTGCTTGCTTCCGTTGTTGTGGATCGCGAGGTGAATTTTGTGAGAGCAGTCGACGAACGCCACATCCATCAGATTTTTGAAGTCAGCGTCTGGCTCAAAGGTGCGCACGCCCTGATCGAATGCCTTGGCGGTGTCCTGCTCTATCTCGTCACCACGGATGCGATTGCCTCATGGGTCAATGCCTTCACCCAGGAGGAATTGATAGAAGATCCGAGCGATTTCATAGCTGGCTATCTGTCGCAGATGGCGAGCCATTTCTCGGTCGCCAGCAAGGAGTTCTACGCCTTCTACCTGCTCAGCCACGGCCTAATTAAGCTGCTCTTGGTCGTCGGTCTTCTGCGAGGCAAGCTGTGGTCGTATCCCGCTTCGCTCGTGGCGCTTGGAGCTTTCATGATCTACCAAGTCTATCGCTGGTCCTACACGCACTCTGCCGGCCTCTTGGTTTTGACCGTGTTTGATGCCTTGGTGATGGTGCTGATCTGGCATGAATGGGCTGTAGTGCAACGCCACAGGCTGGCATTGCGGTCCTAGCTATCGGCCTCGCCTTTGTTCGATTCCATTGACGGCAGACCAGCACAGAATGGCCCAAGCGGAACCGACGCACCAACCCGCGAGAACGTCGGTGGGGTAATGGACGCCGAGATAGACGCGGCTAAGTCCGACCATGACCGTCAGAAACACAGCGAGCGAAATGAAATACGCTTTGACGCGTGGCTCGGGATTCGCTTTGGCCAGCAATGCTCCAATGGTCAGGAAAGTGACGGCGGAAAGCATGGCGTGTCCGCTCGGAAAGCTCGCTGTAAAGACCCTAGTGGCGTGTATGAGATCGGGCCTTTGGCGGTCGAAGGCGAACTTCAAAAGGGTGCTGATGGCCTCGCCGCCAGCCACGGCCGCCGCAACAAGCCCAGCGTACTTCCGCTTTCCGGCGAAAAGCAGGTAGCCCACTGCGGCCACAGACACGAAGCCCAGGAAGGCGAAGCTGCCCAGGGACGTAACGTCCCGCCCCATCTCCTCCAGCCAGGGCGGACCAATCGGGTTCGTGGGATCACCGGCGTTGCGGAAGGCCATAAGCACAGCCCGATCAAAACCGCTTGTATCCCCCTCCACCACTTCTTCCGCCAGAAGGCCGAAGCCGAGGACAAGACCGCCTGCCACAAGCAGAGACAAGATCAGCCACATGCCATCGCTACGAAAGCCGCGCAGAAAATCGCCGGATGAAGCAGGTGCCTTGATCTTCACGCGTCTTGACCTACTAAAGAGATGCCACCAGCGCGGCAACTGACCACGGACAATCGTGACCACACCCTCTTGTTCCATGCGAGGATCGCAACGAGGTTCTATTTATGTCTGGCTGGTGTTCACCAACGCCTTGGTTGGGGGCGGCGGCGTGATGAATCGAGTACAGAAACTGCGCAATCTGAAACATTTTCGCTTCGGCCTGCGAAGCAAGCTTACGCCTTCACCTGCCTGAACAGCCAGTCCCTTGCGGCGCTGATGTAGAGAAACTTCCGCGTGGACCCATGTGGTCGACGCCCTTGAAGGTCAGAAACGTGATGTTGCTGTCCTGAGACAGGTAACCGTTGATTTGCTTGGTCAGCTCCTTCTGGTCGGCGATTGGAAAAATAAGCGTGGGTCAAGCCGCTCGGCAGGGCGTATCACCATGCCGCCTGCCTTTTCCCACACCGGCACGCACCCCTTGTATCTGCACAGAGATGATTTTGTGCGATGGAAGCGACTGAGCCTCGAACCGGATGGCCATCCGGTTTGAGGCTTGGCGAAGTCGCCCGACACCCCTGCGGCTACAACCGTGGATGAGCCTGGGATCTTCGCCTTCGTCACGCACGACCGAATAGTCGCTTGGCTCCAATCGCACGCACAAGGCAGGTTACCGTGAACAAGACCCTCTGTGGAATAGAGATTTCGAAAGACTGGCTCGACGCCCATATCGAGCCGATCGGAACGACAGGCCGTTTCGCCAACGACGTGGCAGGCATCGCGCCCGTCTCATGGCCGAGCTGCCCGAGATCGGCATCCTCTCCAACAAGACCATCGCCAAGCTCGCGGGCCTGGCCCCAATCGCCAACGAGAGCGGTAAGCGCAGTGGCCGCCGCTCGGTGCGCGGCGGCCGCGAAGGCCCGCGCTCCATCCTCTTCCTGATCGCCCGCACCGTCGCTCGATACGATCCTCACCTTGCTGCCTTCCATCAACGGTTGCAGGATGCAGGAAAGGAGAAAATGGTCATCCGCATCGCGCTCGCCGCAAGCTGCTCGTCATTCTCAATGCAAAAGCACGCGACGCGCGCATCCATTTCGCAAATGCAACTTGACACCCCAGATAGTCGCTCATTCCAGGGTGTCGCCTTGTCGTCGTCGGCACCCATGATGATAAGGACCTTCTGCTTGGCAAGGGTCACAACGTCGCCAGGGCGCTGCTGGCCGCGATGATGAGTCCGGCTGCGAAGGTCTCCGAATGTTTTGCCACTGATAGCGAGAAGGAGAGGATAGGCTTTGTTTTCGCCCCCAGCCTTGAGAAACGACCCTCGGCGGGCAAATGCTCTATTCGAGCCAGGCGGAACGCGTGTCGTCCCACCACCAGTGGTTCTGTTCCCAGGTACAACGCCGCGGATGACGACGTTGTTTCCGCGCCTGCCAGCGTTGGTCCTTACCGTTCCGGTCGCGGCATAGACCGAGCCGCCCACTGTCTTGATGTTCTGTCCCTAGGTTCGCCATACCATGCCAGATCATACGAAGGATACGACGGGTTGGCTAACCATCCGCTAAACCATTGATTATCTTTTGGAATCTCACACCCTCCGAGCCTGCCATCTTCACCACTGCGGTCCAGTTCTGATATGGCCACCATTGGCGAACGTCGGCATCGGTGTTGGCGCGTCCGTGATTTGAAGCTTCGGTTCTTTCCCGACAAGGTTGAACGAGAGCAACCAATCAGCTCGCGGATTTCCGAATTGCACGCCTTGCTATCCCATTCTGCGACCAATCGATTTGATGGCTTCTCTCGGCTCTCGCGTGAGCACATCTTGCGAGACATGGACCAAGATTATAATCTCGGGAGCCTTAACGAAGGCTGCGCACCATGCGGACTGCTAGTTTCCGTGGCAGTAAGGCCCGCCCTATTCTTGACCCGTAGCGAGCGCCACCCGCAATGGTGGTGAAATCCCACAACCGGGTCTTGCGCCAAGTGCCTGACAGAGCGATTCTGCGGCTTGCAACCGCACTCGCGCGCCAAGCTGCGCGCGAAGATCACGCACATGAACAGGCCGAGAAAATACATCATGAATCGAGTCGCGATCTACGCACGCTTCTCAACCGACCTCCAGAATGAGCGATCGATAGACGATCAGCTCGCTTTATGCCGAGCGTACGCAGAGCGTGAGGGGTTGAACGTTGTCGCAACGTTTGATGATCGAGCGCGCTCCGGCGGCTCTGTTTTGGGACGCGATGGTTTACTCCACCTCATGGACAAAGCTCGTGAGCACGAATTTGATGTGCTCGTCGTGGAGGCCCTTGATCGGCTCTCGCGCGACATGGAAGACCTTGCTGGCATTCACAAACGCCTTTCATTTCTTGGCATAGAAATTCGTGCCGTCCACGAGGGCGTAGTGAACACAGTCTTGGTCGGGCTTCGCGGTCTGGTTGGGCAACTCTATCGAGAGGACATCGCTCATAAAGTCCGTCGGGGCCAGGCCGGCCGAGTCAACAAGGGGCTCCATGCCGGTGGATTAACCTATGGCTACTTGTATGTGCTCGGCGACCCCGGAAAGCGGCTAATCGCCGAGGACGAAGCGGAGATCGTGCGTCGCATCTTCAGGGAGTATGTCGATGGACAGACACCGCGTGATATCGCGCACAATCTCAATAGGGACCGCATACCGCCGCCTCGGGGTCGAGCCTGGAATGCCTCTACTATCAATGGAAATGTGCAGAGAGGGACGGGGCTCCTTCATAATGAGCTTTATGCTGGCCGCTTGATCTGGAACAGGGTCAGAATGATCAAGGATCCTGATACGGGGAAACGTGTCTCGCGTCCAAATCCCAAGGGTGAATGGCGAACAGTCGAAGTACCCGATCTTGCTATTGTTGCGTCCGACCTGTTCGACGCAGCAAACGCGCGGAAGAAGGCGCGCGCAACCACCCATCCAAGCCACCAGCGCCGACCACGGCATATGTTGACCGGACTCTTGAGGTGCGGTGCCTGCGGTGCGGGAATGTCGTCAAAAGGCATGGACAAGTCCAAGCGCATTCGCATCCGCTGTTCGGCCGCGACAGAAAGCGGAACATGCGCTGATCCTAAAACCTTTTACTTGGATACGGTCGAAACTGCAGTTCTGAACGGGCTTGCCGCCGAGTTGCGCCATCCTGAAGTGATTGCCGAGTACGTGCAGACGTACCACGAAGAACGGAAGCGCTTGGCAGCCGATACCGATGCCAGCCGCACTCGTTTGGAGCGACGGCTTGGAGAACTATCTCGGGAGATCGAGCGGCTGGTCAACGCCATTGCCAAGGGTCACGGCGACCCAGCCGTACTGGGACCGCAATCAACAACGCTGAATGAAGAGCGTAGGGGCATTTTGGCCGAGTTGGATCGGGTGCCCGCCGCGACCGGAGTGATTGCGCTGCATCCTGCGGTGCTGGCACGCTACGAGGAACAACTGAACCAGCTTCAGACAGGGCTTGCCAAGGGCATTGCTTCTGGCGATTCCGAATCTGCGGAGGCGATGCGGGACTTGATCGAAACCGTCACGGTGTTTCGAGATCCATCGCGGATCGGCGGGATTGAAGTCGAAATCGCTGGGCGGCTAACGGCACTCCTGGGCGAGAGCGCCTTTCCCCACGGCGTTAAAGGAGTGGGGGGAATGGTGGTAGCGGGAGGGCGCTACCATCCCTTGACCGTTCGAAAATTGGCCTATGCGGCGTCACCCCGACATCGGGCGCCACTGTCCTGGCGAGGAGGTACTCCGTGGTGTCGAAGGTCTGCTGGACACAGCATCGCAATATCTCCGTTCCGTTCTGTTTTTTGGCTAACGCGCCCGCATCTTGCGCGTGACCATTGGTTAGCTCGCTTGCAGGGATTCTTAGCGCATCCATCTCAACGCCAGAATGCGTGCGACGCACGCGTGCGGCGAAGGCGTGCAGCGGCGTGATAAAAGGACGGCTTTCATCCCACAGGATGAGGTGAATGCCGACGATTGCTAGACAGGGTGAAGAAGCAGCGGCAGGGTGGCGAAGATTGGCGACAGCCAGATGTGAATGCCTTAGGGCGTAGACTCATTATAGCGTAACCAGATGCGGATTGAGACGAGTTTGAGGGCGGCGAGATAGTTCTCGGCCAGCTTGTCGTAGCGGGTGGCAATACGGCGGAACTGCTTGGCCTTGTTGAAGAAGCGCACGACGAGGTTGCGCGCTTTGTAGAGGAATGGGCTGAAGCAGATCGGATCCTTGCGGTTAGCCTTGGGCGGGATGTTGGCCCATGCCTTTCGCTCGGTGACGACGGTCCGCAAGACGTTGGCATCATAGCCTTTGTCGGCGAGCAACATGGCACCCTCGGGCAAGTCCGTGATCAAGTCCGCTGCGGAGGCAATGTCACTCATCTGACCTGCCGTGAGCATCAGCTTGATCGGCCTGCCTTTGGCGTCCACAAGAGCATGGATTTTGGTCGTCAGCCCACCTCGTGACCGACCGAGACAATGATCTCGATCCCCCTTTTTGCCGTCGCCCCCTGCTGATGGACGCGAACAATGGAGGTGTCGATCATCTGCCCCCCGTCGTCATGGGCTTTGGTAATGTTGGCCATGAGGCGGTCCCACACACCTGCTTTCCGCCATCGGACAAAACGATTGTAGCAGGTGGTGCGTGGGCCGTATCGCTCCGGCAGATCGCGCCATGGCGCACCGGATCGCAGCACCTAGAAGATGCCGTTCAGCACCCGCTGGTCATCTACGCGCGGCACCCCTCGCGGTTTGTTGGGCAACAAGGGCTCGATCACGCGCCATTCGAAATCGGTCAGGTCATATCGACTCATGCTGAGCGTGAATCAGATTTCGTCGCAAAATAAAAGTTTCGGTCGGAAGACGATCATTGTGGACCTGCGCCCAAGAAGGATATGTTTGGGCAGCGCGCGTAGGCAATCCGCCTCACCATCGCGGCGCATGTTTCATGAAAGAAAATAAGAGATTCTACTCGCTCATGCACGCGGTCTGTGCTGGTCATGGCTATTGCGGAGGAATGCACGGTGACAAGTTCATGGATGTCATCGATTTTATTCCTAAATCCGGTAATGTTACAGCGGATCAATTCGTGGAATGGGTATTTCTAGCTGAGTATGAGAATGAGATTGTGCGAATGTCTCCCAGGGGGGATCAGCATCGCCAGAGGATACGAGATTATTTTGTTGAGCATATGGGCTCAGACGCTGTCGATGCCAGCCAACTAAAATGGGAAGTGGAGGGCTAAGCCAACCCTTTTACTCTGCTTCCCACACATCTCGGTCATACCGCATTTATGAGTTCACGACCTAGTGGGTATTTCCCGTGTCAGCGACCAATCTTGAGCCACGATCTCAATTGTGTCGTCACGGAAGTAGAACAGGAATTGACGGGAGGCCGGCAAGTCCGCCGACAAGACGTCCCAATCGTCATCCTCCACGACCCGGGTGTCGCCCATAACCTCGTAGAACTCGCCCCATTTCGGAGCCTGACCGGTGTATAATCCTTGTCCTGCAAACCATGCATGATCATTCGTCGCGTCCCAACGAAAGCGACTGCAACCAAGAAATCGTAGTGTCGCAATCTCTCCAAGCTCGGCACTGTAGGCCCACGGGTTAAGACGAAAGGAAAGACGGACCGTATTGCCTTCCACTGCCAGCTCCACGTCAGGAGCATTGGGCTCAGCATTCCAATCGGTGTTAAGGTGCTGGAACGATAAATTGGCCATCAGCCATCTTGCACGCCAAGATGGCGATTTCCACCTGTCGGCGTCGTTCCATTTATGAGTTCACGGCCTAGGGTATTTGCCGTGTCCTTTTAGGTTTCGTAATGCCCTTCACGGCGCTGCTTTTATTCCAAACCCAGTGGGCTCACTATGGCGCGAAAGAAAAAAGACTCCCCAGTTCGATTCTTCACGGCCGATGGCGTTGAGGTGCAAACCATTCTCGATTTGGCCGGCCCTCACAAGGATGAACTGTTGAAGCGAATCGTTGAGACGCTGGCGCGAGACGCGGCGAGGCGGGATTTAATCGCCGAGCCTGGTCACAACCGTGAGCTCAATCCCTTAAGGCTGCGCGGCCGAAGCGATCGACCCTGAAATCGTCGAGTGGCGTTTGACAACGGTCGGTCGCGATGAGCTCGGCCATGGCGTCGCCCACACCCGGGCCGAGCTGGAAGCCATGTCCGCTGAAGCCGAAGGCGTGGAACAGGCCGGGTGTCGTCGCCGAGCGTCCCATGACCGGCAGCATGTCCCGGATATAGCCCTCGCAGCCGGACCACGTGCGGATGACGGAGATATACGCGATTGCCGGCAGCAGCCGCGCGACGGCGCGCAATTGCATCTGGAGGCGAATGGGATCGGCGGCCGCGTGGCCCGGATCGAGGTCCACCCGCACCCTTTCTGCCGCGCCGCCGAAGACGATGTTGCCGCGCTCGACCTGGCGTAGATAGGCGCCATGGTCCTTGTCGCGCGTCCAGATGCCGACCACCGGCAGGATCCGGTGCGGCAGCGGCTCGGTTACGCCCATCTGGGGGCCGCGGGCGTCGAGCGGGACTTCTTCGCCGAACCCAGCGGCAATGCGCGCGCCCCAGGCTCCGGCGGTGTTGAGCAGACACTCGGAGGCGAATGTGCCCTTCGAACTGGTGACAAGGAAACCGGAGCCCGTATGGGTGATTTTCTCGACCTTGGCGCCCTCGATGATTTGCGCCCCCAGTTTGCGAGCCGCCGCGGCAAAGGCCGGCGCGATCAGCCGCGGATTGCCGCTGCCGTCATGCGGAGAAAATGACGCGGCGATCGCGTTGGCGCCGAGGCCGGGAAAGCGGGCGCTAATCTCGCGTGGGCCGAGTTCTTCCAACTCGAGGCCCCAGGGCTGTGCGGCTTGGGAATAGGCCCGCATGTCGGCGAGGCTTCCTTCATCGAAAATCAGCCGGACATGACCGGTGGCGCGGAACTCGACGTCGCGGCCAAGCATCTTTTCGGCTTCGCCCCACAGTCGGAGCGAGCGGTGGGCGAGTGGAAGCTGGGACAGATGGCGTCCCGTGCGCCGGATGTTGCCGAAAGACGCGACCGTCGCTCCGGTGCCGACCCGATTGCGCTCGATCAGCGTCACGCGTGCGCCGCGCCGGGCGAGGAAATAGGCCGAAGCCGTTCCCATCAGTCCGCCGCCCAGCACCATCACATCCATGGTTATTCCCTAGAGCATGATCCCGAAAAGTGGGAACCGGTTTTCTCGGACAAACGGTTTCCGTTTGTCCAGGAGATCATGCTCCAACAAAGAGCTAGATGATGGCTATTCGACCAAATGTCATCTTCATCTGGCGCGGAGCGAACAATCCCTGAAGGCGCCGACCTTGTCGGAACCGCTTCATTGCGTCAAAGATGGGTTTGGACAACAACCATAAGCTAAGCCTATGGAGTGGCAATGCGTGCCCGTCAGCTCGAAGTGTTCATCGCCGTCATGCGCGCGGGCACCGTGACCGCCGCGGCTCGGATGCTGAACATCTCCCAGCCTGCGCTCAGCCAGATCCTGCTCCATACCGAGGATGAACTCGGCTTCACGCTGTTCGAGCGGGTGAAGGGCCGCCTGCGGCCAACCCCGGAGGCGCTCGAGATCTTCGCCGATGCCGAGAGGCTGTCGGCGGGACTGGAAGGCCTGCGCCGCAAGACCACCGACCTGCGTTTGGGCCGGACGGGGTTGGTGCGAGTGGCGGCCTCGCCGCCGCCGGCCATGGCCATCTTGCCGCGCGCATTCACCAGCTTCCGGGCGCAGCATCCCGATATTCTGCTGCGTTCCCATAGCGCGCCGATCGCCGCGATCGTCGACATGCTGCGCGCCGGCGATGCTAGCCTCGGCGTGGCGTTGGACGACCGGCTGCCTCCCGATATCGATGCAGAGGTGATCGGCAGCGTCGGCTTCGCCTGCCTGCTGCCCGCCGGGCATGCATTGGCCGGGAAAACCGAGTTGAGCCTCGGCGATCTCGCCGGAGAAGAGTTGATATCCTATCGCGGAAACACCCGCCCCGCCGACGAGTTGGCCCACGCGGCCCGCGCGCAAGGTGTGGCGCTTTCGCCCTCGCTCGAAATCGATGTCTCCATCTCCGCGGTCGGCTTCGTCCAGGCCGGCCTGGGCATCGCCCTGGTCGACGCGCTGCTGCCCTGGCATCAGTTTACCGGGCTTGCCGTCAGGCCGCTCGCGAATGGGCCGGAATTTCCGATCGCGCTGCTCACGTCGCGCACACGCGCTCTCTCTCGGGCCGATGAGATAATGCGCGACCAGATCCGCACCGCCTGTTCCGTCGTGTTGGGCGGCGCCAGGCCATAAGCAAGACTTATATCGTTCCTCTTCATACGTCTTGGACCCTGGCCATCCTGTCGTGTCAGCTTTGGTTGGCAGACAGGAAGGGACGCATCATGGATGGTGTCATCGCGGCCAACGAGGCGCGGAACGAAACCGACTGGAAGGTCGGCGTCGATATCGGCGGCACATTCATCGACTTCTGCGCGCTCGAAGCGCGCTCCGGTCGCGTCGCCTCGCTGAAAGTGCTGACGACGCCGGAGGATCCGGGCGCCGAGCTTATGACGGGCCTCACGCTTCTGGCCGACCGCGAAGGCTTTGATCCTGCCCGCATGACGCGCTTCGTGCACGGTACGACGGTGGGCATCAACACGATCATCCAGCGCAAGGGCGCATCGCTCGCGTTGTTCACCAATGCCGGCTTCGAGGACGTCATCGAAATGGCGCGGCTGCGCATGCCGGACATGTATTCGCTGTTCTGCGCACGGCCGGAGCCGCTGATCTCGCGCGACATGGTTTTCGGCATTCCGGCCCGCATGCGTGCCGATGGGAGCGAATCCCGGGCGCCGGACATGGAGGCGGTGGAAAAAGCGGTGGCAGTGGCAAAAGCGAATGGGGCGCAAGGCATCATCGTGTCCTTCCTCCATTCCTGGCGCAATGCCGCTCAGGAAGCTTCAGTGAAGGCGACGATCGCGCGTCTTGCACCCGACCTCTTCGTCTTCTCCTCGGCCGAGGTCTGGCCGGTCATCCGCGAATACGAGCGCAGCTCGACCGCCATCCTCAACGGCTATGTGCATCCGCGCGTCTGCGGCTATCTGACGGCGCTGGAACAGCGGTTGAAAAGCCGTGGCGTGCCGGCGCGTCCGATGCTGACGAAGTCGAATGGAGGACTGATGAACGCCGCCGAAGGCAAGCGCGCCTGCGTGAATATGCTTTTGTCGGGAACGGCCTCCGGTGTGATCGGCGCCTCGTGGCTGGCGCGTCAGGCAGGCGAAGACAAAGTCCTTACCCTCGACATCGGCGGCACCTCGGCCGACTTCGCGCTCATCATCGGCGGCGAGGCGCAGTTCGGCACCGGCGAGCTGATCGGCGAATTTCCACTTCATATCCCCTCCGTGTCGGTCAGTTCGATCGGCGTCGGCGGCGGCTCGATCGCCAGTGTGGATGCGCAAGGTGTGCTGCGGGTCGGACCGGAATCGGCAGGTTCGACGCCGGGACCGGCCTGCTACGGCCGTGGCGGCGAGAGGCCAACGGTGACGGACGCCATGGTGGTTTGCGGATGGCTCGGTCACAGCGAGTTGGCCTATGGCCAGCTCAGAATTGATACCGGCCTGGCGCATCGTGCGGTCGGCGAGCTTGCCACCCGGCTCGGCCGCCCCATCGAGCAGACCGCGCAGGCGATCCTCGATATCGCGGTGTCGGAGATGTTCGTCGAGGTCGAGAAGCTCGCCTCGCGCGCCGGCGTCGACTTGCGCGACTTCACGCTAATGCCTTTCGGCGGTGGCGGGCCGATGCTCGGCGCTTTTCTTGCCCGCGAACTCGGCATGAAGCGCGTGATGGCGCCGCGCCGCCCCGGCGTGGTGTCAGCGCTCGGCGGACTGGTGGCGGATTTGCGCGGGGATTTCATTCGCACCATCTTCACCCCGCTCTCGGGCGTGTCGCTCGCCGGAATTCACGAGGCCTTTGAGGCGCTGGCGCAAGAGGGGCGCGACTGGCTTGCGGCGCAGGGGCACGACGCGGCCGCGGATCTCACTTTCTCCTGCGACATGCGCTATGTCGGGCAAAGCTATGAGATCGAGGTTGTCCTGTCGCCGCAATGGTTGCCAGATGGTGATGCGGCCGCCATCGCGCAGGCCTTCCATCTCACCCATCAACAGCTCTACGACTTCCACGACGTTGATGGCGAGATCGAGCTCGTGAACGTGCGGCTGTCCGCAGTGGGCGCGGGGCCGAAGCTCTCCCTCCCGGAGACCGACGAGATCAACGCTCAGGCCGTCCCGGCGCGCAGTCTTGCCGTCTACACGGGCGCGAGCGTCGAGACCGTCGACCTCCACAACCGGCAGACCCTCGTGCCGGGCAGCACGTTCCACGGGCCTGCCGTGGTCGTTCAGGAAGACACCACGTTCGCCATTCCCGCCGGAGCGCAGGCGAGGGTCGACCGCCATCTCAACCTTCTGCTGACCTTCGCGGAGTGACGCCATGTTTGACCGGACAAACCTTCAGGTTCTGGCGAACCATGCCCGCGCGGCAGCCGAGAACATGGCGCACACGTTGCACCGCACCGCGCACTCCGCTTTCGTCAAGGAGACGCAGGATTTCACGGTGATGCTGATGGACCGTTCAGGCGCGACCTTCGCCGTGCCGATGGAACTCGGTGCCACCTGGTACCCGGGGCTTTCGTATCGCCGCGCGATCGCGATGGTCGACGACTATCGGCCGGGAGATGTCGCCTTCACCAACGATCCCTATTCCGGCCACGTCGCCACGCACGCGCCAGACACGCATCTGTGGAAGCCGGTCTTCGTTGACAACGGCATCGTCGCCTGGACCGGTGGCCATATCCACAACACCGACATGGGTGGCGCGGTGCCGGCTTCGCTCAGCCGGGCGCTGACCGAAATCCATCAGGAAGGCATCCGCTTTCCGCCCATGAAGCTGGTGAATGAGGGCATCATTGACGAGTCGATCCTGCGGATCATGAGCACCAATGTGCGCAAGCCCGACCTTAACATCGGCGACATCAAAGCGCTGATCGGTGCGCTTAACACCGGCGAGCGCAAGATCCAGGCAATGGTACGAAAGTTCGGCAAGGCCGGCTTCATCGAAGGCGTTGCCGCTCTTCTCGACCAGGCGGAAGCGCAGGCGCGCGACGTGCTGCGTTCCATGCCCGACGGCACATGGGAGTTCGCCGATTATGCCGACGAGGATTCCGTCGAGGCCAATCCGTGCCGGCTGAAGCTGACGCTGACGATCAAGGGCGATGCGGCGGTGCTCGACTTCACCGGCTCCGATCCGCAGCTCGGCTCCTCGCTCAACGTGCCTTCCGGCGGCGACCCGCGACACACCATGCTGCTGGTGGGGGTCTACTACGTGCTGTATACCCTCAACCCCAAGATCCTGCTCAACACCGGCCTGACCCGGCCGTTTACCTGCACCACGCCCCGGGGTTCCGTGCTGAACCCGGTACACCCCGCCGCCGTAGGCATGCGCTCGCTCACCTGCGCCCGACTGCGGTCGGTCATCTTCGGCGCCTTCTCGCAGGTGATGCCTGAACGCCTGCCCGCGGCGCCGGCCGGCAACAACTGCATCGTTAACGTCATGACCACGGACGAGCGCACCAGCCGGACCGTCATCACGGCGGTGAATCCCGTGGTGGGTGGCGGCGGCGCGATGCCGCATCGCGATGGCACCAATGGCTCGGGCGCCGATGCCGCCTATCTCAAGAACACGCCGATCGAGATCACCGAGACCGAGACCCCGGTCGAATTCGTGAAATACGGGCTCGCCAAGGACAGCGGTGGTGCCGGGTGTTGGCGCGGCGGCTTGGCGACCGAGATGGCCTTCCGCGTCTTTGCCCCTGATTCCAGGATCACGGCCCGCAACCGCGACCGCAGCTTCTTCCGTCCTTGGGGCGTGCTGGGCGGCAAGGCTGCCGGCCTGTCGGACATGATCGTCAATCCGGGGACCGAGCACGAACGGCGGCTGGGCAACATTGACACCACTGTGCTGCAACCCGGCGATGTGCTCGAGATCCGCTCCGCCGGAGGCGGCGGGCGCGGCGATCCACGTCAACGTGAACCCTGGCTGGTCGCACAGGATGTGCGGCGCGGCTACGTTTCGACGGCAGCTGCCGAACGCGACTACGGCGTCGTCATCCGCGGCGGCGAGATCGACGAGCAGGCAACAGAGCAACTGCGCGCGCGGCAAGAGCCGGTCGCCGGCCATTTCCATTTCGGTCCGGAGCGCGACGGCTACGAAGCGCAGTGGACGCCCGACGCCTATGACCGGCTCACTGCCATACTGGGGGATTTGCCGATCCATTGGCGGTTCTTCACCAAGACGGAGGTCTTCCGCCGCATGAAGGGGCGCTGGGGACCGGAAGGCGTCCAGGCGGCCTTCGATGCTGTCTGCGAGCGCTTCCCCGAACTGCCTCGTCCTGGCACGGTGCGAGAGGCGGCGGAATGATCACCGCCGGCCGCATCGTCAGACTGGCCGAGTTCGACCGGGCAGAGGTGCATTTCTATCTCGACGGGCAGAGGTGCGGTGCGTTGGCGGGCGACACCGTGCTGACCGCCATGCTGGCTTCAGGCCATGTGCTGCGAAACTCCGAGTTCGGACCCGAGTGGCGCGCCGGTTTCTGCCTGATGGGAGCCTGCCAGGATTGCTGGGTCTGGCAAGACGAGGGGCCGCGCCTGCGGGCGTGCTCGGCCCTGATCACGCAAGGTTTGCGATTGCGCACGACGCCGCCGGAGAACTGGCCATGAGCGGGACGGCGCCGCCTCGGATCGTGATCGTCGGCGCCGGCCCCGCCGGCATAAGGGCCGCGGCAACGCTGGTCGAGGCCGGACTCCACCCGGTGGTGATCGACGAAGCGCAGCGTGCAGGCGGCCAGATCTACCGGCGCCCGCCAGACGGGTTCATCCGCACGCCGGAGCAGCTCTACGGGTCGGAGGCGGCGAAGGCCAGCGCACTGCATGCGCTCTTCGATCGGCTGTCCGCAGAGGGGCGGCTTACCCATTGCGCGGGAAGCTCGGTCATCGCCGTGCAAGAGGGGCGGCTGCACGTGATGGGTGAGGGGGGCGTGCCGGTGATCTTCCATGACCGCCTGATCCTTGCGACCGGTGCATCCGACCGTGTCGCTCCGGTCCCAGGCTGGCAGAGCGCCGGAGTTTATAGCCTCGGCGCGGCCCAGATCGCGCTCAAGGCACAGGGCGTGGCGCTGGGGCAGCGGATCGTCCTGATCGGATCGGGGCCTTTGCTGACGTTGGTCGGCGCCCAGCTTGTCAAGGCTGGAGCCGATGTGGCGGCGGTGTTGGATACCTCTTCCTGGCGTCAGCAAATGCGCGGATTCTCTGGACTTGCCGCCCGGCCGTTGGTCGCGCTGCGTGGCCTGGCTCTGCGAGCGAAGCTGGGCCGCCGCTATCATGCGGGCGTGACGCTGGAGTGCATCGAGGCCGACGGGCAAGGTGTAGTGGCCTTGCGCTGGCGTGATGCCGGCGGTCGGCAGCAGCATACGCCTTGCGACATGATCGGCATGGGCTGGCACCTGCGGGCGGAGACGCATCTGGCCGACCTGGCGGGATGCGCCTTCACCTATGACGAGCGGTGGCGGCAATGGTCGCCGAAGACCGACCAGATGGGACGGGCTGGCAACGGCGTTTATGTGGCGGGCGATGGGGCTCGTCTTCTGGGAGCGGACGGGGCGGAGATCGCCGGGCGTCTGGCGGCAGCGGCGTGCCTTGCCGATCTTGGATTTCCAGCGCCCTCCTGCGCGGCCGATCTGCGGGAGCTTGCACGGCTCGAGCGCTTTGCCTGCGGCTTGGCTTCCGCCTTTCCCTGGCCAGCGGTGATGGCGCGGGCGCTCCCCGACGATGCGGTCGTCTGCCGCTGCGAGAATGTGACCGCCCGAGATGTGCGCGAAAATGTTGATTTTGGCGGCGGCGAAGCAAACAGGGTGAAATCGCTGTCGCGCGTCGGCATGGGCCGATGCCAGGGACGCTATTGCCAGTTGGCCGCCGTGGAACTCGTCGCGGCACGAGCCGGCTGCGCGCCAGATGCAGTCGGCCGGTTTCGCGGGCAGGCCCCTGTCCGACCAGTGCCTGTCGGCGCGTTTCTCCGGGAGCACTGATGCGATTGCCAATGCCGCGCCCCGGATGTCGGCATGGATCACCTCCTAGAAGTCGGCGACTTCGCCCCAGACCGAACCATCGAAGCGGCGCGGATCGTAGGATGTCGCATCCACGATCGGCGCCAACCCGGTTACCAGATCCGCGACCAGATGCCCGGCGCCGGGGCCGATGCCGAAGCCGTGTCCCGAGAACCCGGCAGCCAGGAAGAAACCCGGAACGGTATCAATCTCGCCGATGGCGGGCACGCCGTCGGGCGTGCTGTCGATGTAGCCGGCCCAGGCCGCATTGATCCTGGTCTGGCGCAGTGCCGGCAGCAGCTCGAGCGCCCGGGCGTGGGTCAGGCGGATGGCCGCCTGGTCGGGGGCCGGATCGAGGATGCGCATCCGCTCCATTGGCGTTGGCTGGTCGAGCCCCCAGTGTCGGAGCGTTTCGTGGCCCGAGCGCACACCCTGCAGACCGCCGGGCGCGAGGCTTCGCCACCGCTTCAGGAACATGGGCAGGAACTGCGACGAGAAGCGCAGCTGCTGCGGCGTGACGTCCACGCGGCCGCGTCCGCTTATGGCGAGCGTGTAGCCGCCGTCGCCGCGACGCGTGGCTGAGATCCGTGCCGTGTGCAGCGCATCCGGCAGGTTCTCAGCGCCGGGCGAGACGGACAGGATGGAGGATCGGACCGACGCCTGCGGAAAGCGGAAGCCGAACTGATGGCAGAAGGAGGACGCCCACGCGCCGCCGGCCAGGACCGCCAGCTTCGTCCGGATCGTTCCGCTTTCGGTGACCACGGCGCTCAGGCGCCCGCCCTCGACCTCGATACCGCGCGCGGCACAATTCTGGCGGACGGCGCCTCCAAGCTTGATGATGGCGCGGGCCACTGCCGGTGCCGCCCGCGACGGATCGGCGGTGCCGTCGGTCGGCGAGAAGACGCCGCCCCTCCAGCTCCGACCCGTGGCGAGGCCCCGCGCTGTGGCCTCGGCACTGTCGAGCATGTACGTGGTAACTCCAGCGGTTTTGGCGAAATCACGCCAACGCGCCCAACCGGCGAGTTCCGCCTCGTCATTGCTGAGATAGAGCAGGCCGCAACGGCGGAAGCCGGTGTCTTCACCGGTTTCCGCCGCAAAGCTGTCCCACAGGTCCAAGCTTCTTGTTGCCATCGGCAGCTCGCGGGCGTCGCGATTCTGCTGGCGGCACCATCCCCAGTTTCTGCTGGACTGCTCGGCGCCGATTCGCCCCTTTTCGACAAGCGCGACCTTCAGACCGCGCTGGGCCAAGTAATAAGCCGTAAAGACACCGACGATGCCGGCGCCGATCACCACCGCGTCCGCGGACTGCGGCAGTTGCTCAGTCGTTTCGATTTGCTGCAGCGGCGCGCGCATGGTTCTCCCTGCCGTGAAGCGCCAATCTAGCGTGTTGCGCAGGCAGCCGCTGCTGCACTTTTAGCCGGAGCAGAATTTTATTCCGGCAGTCGCGTTAGAATCGGGAGTCCCTGCGTTTCAAGCGGCGTCCACTCGGATGGACAGCCCAGCGGGCTGTGATAGTGTCGACCGTCATCAGCAGGGCAGCATTTTGTGCTGCGGCACGGTTCCTCGGAGGCCACCCGTGAAACTCGATCGGATCGATATCAAGATTCTTCACGAACTGCAGAAGAACGGCCGCATCACGAACGTGGAATTGGCCGAACTGGTGCATCTGTCGCCGAGCCCATGCCTGATGCGGGTCAAAAGACTGCAATCGGAGGGCTATATCGGAGGCTATTCCGCGCAGGTCAATATAGGCAAGCTCGGCCAGACACTGACAGTCTTCACCGAGATCACGTTGAAGAACCACCGCCAAGTGGACTTCGCACGTTTTCTCGCCGTCGTGGACAAGATCGAGCAGGTCATCGAATGTCATCTTGTGTCGGGCGGCTACGACTATTTGATGAAGTTCGTGACCTCCGGCATCGCTGAATACCAGACGATCATGGAGCGGCTGACCGACATGGATATCGGCATCGACAAGTATTTCAGCTTCGTGGTGCTGAAGTCTCCCATCGTCAAGGCGCACATGCCGCTGCCTAGCCTGTTTCCGAGGTAGTCAACGACGAGCGCGCTGCGCTTGTCGCCCGCTACACGGTGTCCGGCCGCAATATCGGGTGCAGCGCTTTCAATTCGACTTGCATCTCGGCGATCATCCAGGCGCAGATGTCGGAGACGACAGGCCGTACCGGCTTTGAGAGCGGTGCAATCAGCTGATGGATCCGGCCCGTCTTGATCTGTCTGTCCGAGGCCGGGACAAGGGTTCCTTGAAGCAACGCCCTTGAAACGTTGCTGAGCCAGCCGAGCGCTACGCCTTCCCCGTTCATGGCGGCTTGAAGCACGACCGCGTAGTCCGAGAATTCGAGCCACTTTGCCCTGCTGGTCTTGCGGTCCGCCACACTGCCCCATGCGTCCAGCCACTGCTCCTTGGCGTCGGTCAGGTGAAGCAGCGCATGACCTTCCCCGGTTCCGGCATGGATCAACCGACCGTGGGCCGACAAATAGGATGGGCTGCATACCGGAACTATGATTTCCGGCGAGAATGCCCAGTGGTGATAGTGCGTGTCGTCATCGGCCAGGATTCTCGTGGCAAGGTCGACATTCTCGGCTGGTCCTCGCAAAACGCCCGCGATCAGTTCGAACCTCAGGTCGACGTCAGGAAATCTTGTGTTGAATGCCCCTAACCTTGGAACGAACCAATAGGTTGCCAGAGAACTCGAAAGTGAAAGGGTCACCACCGGCTTTGCAGCGCTGCTCTGCTTCATCCTCCGGATCACCTCAGCGATGCCGTCAAATCCCTCCCGCACAGCCGAATGGAGGGCACGTCCTTCTGCAGTCGGGGCCAATCCCGTTGGACCCCGCGTGAAAAGACGCACACCGAACTCGGCCTCGAGCTGCGCAATGCTGCGGCTGATCGACGGTTGCGTGACGTTGAACTCGCGCGCGGCGGCCGTGAAGCTGCCCAGCCGGACAGCAGCCTCGAAAACGAGAAGTCCGCGCGCGGAAGGAACGAGTTTTGCAAATCCAGCCATACGCCCAGCGTATAACCACCCCAACAATTTTCAAGCTTTCCGCAATCCTGGAAATGGCGAACTATAATCCTTATGAATGGGGCGGAGCAGAACGTGAAGGTAGCGGGATCTCAAGCAGGCAGCACGCCCAGCGATCCACTGCTTCAGCCGTTTCGGCTCAAGGGTCTGACGCTGCGCAACCGCGTCGTCAGCACCAGTCATGCTTCGATGCTGGACGATGGCGGCCTGCCGCTGGAGCGCTACCAGCGCTACCATGAGGAGAAAGCGCATGGCGGCCTTGCGATGACCATGGCGGGCGGCTCGGCCATGACCTCGCCCGACTCCAGTTGGGGCGGCGGTCAGCTGGACCTTTCGAGCGATCGCGTCGTGCCTCATCTCCAGTCGCTGTCGCAGCGGATCCACCGCCACGGCGCCGTCGTCATGTGCCAGGTTTCGCATCTTGGCCGGCGCGCCACCGCCTATGCCGGGAACTGGCTGCCGCCCGTAGCGCCGTCACGCGTTCGCGAGACGCGAAACCGGAACTTTCCGAAGGAGATGGACGCAGCCGACATCGACAGGATCGTCAGGGACTACGCCAGTGCGGCAAGGCGCTGCGTGGACGGCGGTCTGGACGGCGTCGAAACCGTCACCGCCGGCCATCTGATCGGGCAATTCCTCTCGCGCAGAACCAACAGACGCACGGATGGCTTCGGAGGTTCACTCGAAAACCGCGCGCGCTTCGGCCTGATGGTTCACGAGGCGATCCGCCGCGCGGTGGGCGACGATTTCGCTGTCGGCATCCGGTTCGTGATCGACGAGGCGGTCGAGGACGGGTCGGATTTCGAGGAATGCCTGGCCTTCGCCAGGCTGTTCGAGCGGGCAGGCCATATCGATTTCTTCAACTGCATATTCGGCCGCATGGACACCGATTTGTCCCTGGCCGAGCAGAACATGCCCGGCATGTTCACCAAGAGCGCGCCGTTTCTGCCTCTGGTCGGGCAGTTCAAACGGGAAACAAGGATGCCCGTGATCCACGCCGCGGGCATCCGGGACATAGCGACTGCGCGGCATGCTATCCGCGAGAACCTTGTCGACCTGGTCGGCATGACCCGGGCGCATATTGCCGACCCCCATATCGTCAACAAGCTGATGCGCGGTGAAGAAGAACGCATTCGCCCGTGTGTCGGCGCATCCTACTGCCTGTACAAGAAGGTGCAGTGCATCCACAACCCGGCCAGCGGCCATGAAACGATCATCAGCCATACCATCCTGCGTGCTGAAACGCTGAAACGTGTGGTCGTGGTCGGCGGTGGTCCGGGAGGGATGGAAGCGGCAAGGGTCGCCGCCGAGCGCGGACACAGAGTGAGCCTGCTCGAAGCCGCGGCGCGACTTGGTGGGCAGGTGCTCGTCGCGGCCGCTGCCGTCGACCGCAACGATCTCATCGGCATAGTCGACTGGCGTACCGGTGAGCTTGATCGCCTGGGCGTCGAAGTCCGCCTCAACACCTATGCGGACGCAGCGATCGTCCTCGCCGAGAGACCGGACACGGTCATCATCGCCACTGGCGGCATTCCGGACATGGAATGGCTGGAGGGCGCCCAACATTGCGACAGCGTCTGGGACGTCTTGACCGGGGTCGTGCCGGCGAAGGACGACGTGCTCATCTACGATGAGACCGGACGCCAGGCGGCAGTTTCCTGCGCCCTGCATCTTGCCCGTCCGGGGCGCCTGGTCAGCCTGGCCATGGCGGACGACACAATTTCGATCGAGACGCCCTATCCGGACAGGGTGAGTTTTCGCAAACGCGCCTCGGAACGCGGCATCCGCATCGTCGGCGATGTGCGCCTGGTCAAAGCAGCGCGCCAGGGCAACGGCATCGCCGCCACGTTCCGGCATGAGCTCACAGGTGCGGAGATGGAAATGACCGCCGCCCAGCTCATTGTCGAGCGCGGCACCGTGCCAATGGAGGATACCTACCAGGAATTGCGCGCGCGCTCCGCCAACAACGGAGTCACCGACATAGCGCTGATGATGGGAACGGAAACGGACGGGGACAATAGTTCCCAAGCTGCCGGATCGTTCGTCCTGCACCGCATAGGAGACGCGGTCGCCAGCAGGGACATCTACTCGTCGATCTATGAGGCCTACCGGCTCTGCTCGCAATTGTAGACAAGGCCCATGAAACTCGATCGGATCGACATCAAGATTCTGTACGAGCTGCAGAAGAACGGCCGCATCACAAATGTGGAGCTGGCGGAACTGGTCAGTCTCTCCCCCAGCCCATGCCTGATGCGGGTAAAGAAGCTGCAGGCTGAAGGCTATATCGTGCGCTATTCGGCGCAGATCGACATCGCAAAGCTGGGACGGACGCTCACCGTCTTCACGGAAGTCACGCTAAAGAATCATCGTCAGATCGACTTCGCGCGTTTCCTTGCCGCCGTCGATAAGGTTGACGCGGCCGTCGAATGCCATCGAGTTTCCGCCCGTTACGACTATCTCTTGAAATTCGTCACGGGTGGGATTGCCGAATATCAGGCGACGGTGGAGCGGCTCACCGACATGGATATCGGCATCGACAAGTGTTTTAGCTTCGTGGTGCTGAAGTCTCCCATTGTCAAAGCACACATGCCGCTGCCCAGCCTGTTTCCCTTGTAATCAGCGATGGCCGTACTGGCTTACCAGTTCAGGGTCGCGGACGAGGCCATCGAGCCACGTCGGATCGAGCTTGGGCACGGAGGAGAACAGAAGCTTCGAATAGGGGTGGGTGGGCGCTTTCAGTCCGTCGGGCGTGATCTGCTCCACCCGCTCGCCATTGTACATGACCATGATTTCGTCGCAGATCGCTTCGACGACGGAGAGGTCGTGGCTGATAAAAATGTAGGAAAGGCCCAGCTCGCTCTGCAGCTCCTTGAGCAGTTCGATCACGGCGGCCGCCACCACCGTGTCGAGCGCCGAGGTGATTTCGTCGCAGATGATGAGCTTGGGTCCGGCGGCCAGGGCGCGCGCGAAGTTCACGCGCTGCTTCTGGCCACCCGAGAGCTCCGAAGGGCGACGGTAGCGCAGCGTCCTTGGCAGGCGAACCATGTCGAGCAGTTCGTCGACGCGCTTCGAGCGCGCCTGCCGGTCGAGCCCGTGATAGAAGGCCAGCGGCCGGGAGATGATGTCCTCCACCGGCTTGGCCGGATTGAGCGCGGTATCGGCATACTGGAACACGATCTGCATCTCACGCAGTTGGTCCTGGCTGCGTTTGCCTGCGGCGCGCTCCAGTTGCTTGCCCTCGAAGACGATGTCGCCGGCCGCCGCCGGATGGATGCCGGCGATGACGCGCGCCAGCGTCGATTTTCCGCAGCCGGATTCGCCGATGACGCCAAGATTGCGCCCCTTCTCGACGATCAGGCTGACGGAATCGACAGCGCGTATAAGTGGCAGTCCGTCATCCCGCACCGCGCCATAGCCGGCCGTCACATTATCGATGCGCAGCAACGGCTTCGCGCCGGCATCCGCGTCCGCATGTGCTTGCCGCGGTTTCGGCTCGAAGGCAGCCAGCAGTTCGCGCGTATAGGGGTGCCGGGGGGCCGAAAGAATCTGAGCCGTGGTGCCGGTCTCCTGCACTTCGCCGCCCTTCAGCACCACGATGTGGTCGGCGATCTGGGCGACGACAGCAAGGTCGTGAGAAACGTAGACACCCGCTATTCCCCCAGCCCGCATGACCGACTTGAATGCCTTCAGCACGTCGATCTGCGTCGTCACGTCGAGTGCCGTCGTCGGCTCGTCGAAGATCATCAGCTTGGGATCGCCGATCAGCGCCATCGCCGCCGACAGCCGCTGCAACTGCCCTCCTGAAACCTGGTGCGGATAACGGGCGCCGAGCCCTTCCGGGTCCGGCAGCGACAACGCCCGGAACAGCTCGACCGCGCGCTTTCGTGCCTGCTCGGGCGCCATCAGCCCATGGATGCGCGTAACCTCGATCACCTGCTCCATGATGGTGGACGAGGGGTTGAAGGAGGCGGCGGCACTTTGCGGAACATAGGCGATATCGGTGCCGCGCAACCTGGCGCGCTGCTTTTCGGTAAGTGCGGCCATGTTCTTGCCGTTTACATTGATCTCGCCGTCGGTAACCCGGCAACCAGGTCGCGCATGGCCCATCAGCGAGAGCGCGATCGTCGTCTTACCGGAGCCGCTCTCGCCGATCAGGGCGACGATCTCGCCGTCGGCGATGTCGAGGCTGACGCCCTTGATGATTTCGACAACACGACCGGCATCGGTCGTCGCCTCGATTCGCAGGTTCCTGACCTCGACGAGATTGGTCATGCGTCCCTGTCCCTGATCTTCTGCGGAAGGTTGTCGATCAGCAGGTTGACGCTGATGGTGAGGCTGGCGATCGCCAGCGAGGGAACGATGACGGCGGGAGCCGCGAAGGGCAGGCCGCCTATGTTCTCGCGCACCAGCGCGCCCCAGTCGGCGAGCGGCGGTTGCAGGCCGAGCCCGAGGAAGGACAGGCCGGACAGCAAGAGCACGATGAAGACGAAGCGCAGGCCGAAGTCGGCCAGCACCGGGCGCATGATATTGGGCAGGATCTCTGACCCGATGAGATAGGCGGTGCTTTCGCCGCGGACGCGAGCGACG
Organism: Mesorhizobium sp. B2-4-13; assembly: GCF_006658535.1. Classification (NCBI taxonomy): domain Bacteria; kingdom Pseudomonadati; phylum Pseudomonadota; class Alphaproteobacteria; order Hyphomicrobiales; family Phyllobacteriaceae; genus Mesorhizobium; species Mesorhizobium sp. B2-4-13. The sequence goes on from NZ_VFVB01000003.1 coordinate 324,630, forward strand.
GTCATAAAGTCCATGGTGTTGATGTTGACGGCGAGCGCCCGCGCGAAGCGATAGGCGCCCGGTATGTAGATGACGGCGAGCGTCAGGATCAGCGCCGGGATCGACGAGCCGACCGCGGCCACCACCACAAGGCCGAACAGCTTGCTTGGAATGGAGTTCATGGCGTCGAGGAAGCGGCTGAGGCAGGTGTCGAGCCAGCCGCCGGTGACGGCCGCGATCATCCCCAGCACGACGCCAGAAAAGCAGGCGATACAGACGGCGGCGAGCGATATGCCGACGGTGTAGCGCGCACCCATCAGCACCCGCGAGAGCATGTCTCGCCCCAGATAGTCCGAGCCGAGCCATAGGCCCTGACGCATCGGGCCGAAATAATCGTCGTCGACAATGTCGCCGATCGAATGGGGAATGATGGCGGGTGCGAAGATGGCGATTAGCGTCCACGCCAGAATGACCAGCGAGGCGACGACCCCCACGAGATTGTAGCTGTGGCCCAGCAAGGACCGTCGGGAAGCTGCCACGCGTGCCATCGTCACCTCAGCCTTGGGTTGGACATGATGGCGATGATGTCGGCGACGGTGATGAGCAGGAGATAGCCGAGGCAGAAGATCATTGCGCAGCTCTGGATCAGCGGCAGGTCGCGGGTCGCGACCGCATCGACCATCAGCTTGGCGATGCCGGGATAATTGAAGATCGTCTCCACGATGATGACGCCACCGACCAGATAGGACAGCGACAGCGCAACCGCGTTGACGATCGGCCCGAGCGCATTGGGAAGTGCGTGCTTGAGCACCATGCGGCCGCGTGAGGCGCCTTTGAGCAGCGCCATCTCGACATAAGGCGTGGACAGCGTTTCGATCACCGCGGCGCGGGTCATACGGATCATCTGAGCCGAGATGACGAAGGTCAACGTGATCACCGGCATTGCATAGATGCGCACGAGGTCGGTCAGCGTATGCGCCTCATTGACCGAGGACAGCGCTGGCAGCCATTTGAGATAAACGGCGAAAAGCAAAACCGCGAGGGTCGCGACCATGAATTCCGGTACCGAGATGACGCCGATCGCAAGAATGGTGACAGTGCGGTCATAGAGCGAACCGCGCAACATGGCGGCGGTGATGCCGAGCGTCAGCGCTAGGGGCACCGAGAGCAGCGTGGTGATGCCGGCGAGCTCCATGGTGTTGACGAAGCGCCCGCCGATCAGCGCCGCGACCGGCATCTCGTTGGCATAGGAAGTGCCGAGATCGCCGTGGAGCAGGCCGAGAAGCCAGCGCAGGAAGCGCAGGATTGCCGGATCGTTGAGATGCATGGCCTCGCGCAGGCCGGCGACGGCTTCGGGTGTAGCCGCCTGGCCGAGCAGAATCGACGCGGTGTCGCCAGGCAGCATGCTGGTGGCGAAAAACACGGCGAACAGGACGATCAGAAGTGTAACGACCGCGATTGCGAGCCGCTTCAGCACGAGGTTTAGAACCCCAGACGTCATGGAAGCGCTCCTGCGGTTGCGTTCGGCCAAGCCATGTTGCGCAATAGTGCCAGGGACCGGCTGTCCGGTCCCTGGCAGGCGCCTCTCAGGCTTCGAGCCAGAGATATTCCGCCATTGCGTAGCCCATCATGCCACCGAGTGGGTTCGCCTCCAAACCCTTCACCTTGCTGGAGAGAGCATCCACGTTGGAAATGTAGGCCGGGATGATCGTGCCGGCCTGCTCGGAGACCATGGTCTGCATCTGGCCGTAGATTTCCTTACGCTTGGCCTGGTCCAGCGAGCCGCGCGCCTCGACGAGCAGCTTGTCGAACTTCTCGGACTTGTACTGGCTTTCGTTCCAGGGCGCGTTGGAGGCGTAGAGGAGCGAGAACAGGATGTCGGGTGTCGGGCGCGGATTGATGTTGCCGAAATGGATCGGCGCCTTGAGCCAGTAATTGTCCCAATACCCGTCGGACGGGACGCGTTGGACATCGAGCTTCATGCCGATATCAGCACCAGCGGCCTGGATGATCACCGCCATGTCGATCGACGACGTCGCGGCATCGGAGGCGACCACGGGGATGGACTGGCCGAGCAGGCCCGACTTCTGGAAGTGAAACTTGGCCTTGTCCGGGTCGAAGGCCTTCGGCTTGAGGTCGGCATTATGGAAGATGTTCGCCGGCGAGACAGGCTGGTCGTTGCCGATTTCGCCGAGGCCGCGCAATGCCGATTTGACGATCTGCTCGCGGTTGACGAGGTATTTCATGCCGGCGACGAAGTCGGCCTTATTGCCCGGATCCATGTCGAGCCGGATGTTGAGGTCTGTATAGTTGCCTGAGGTGGTTTTCGACAGTTCGAAGCCCTGCTGGCCGCCGATGAGCTTCATCGCGCGCGGATTGATCGAGGCGGCGAAGTTGACGTCACCGGAAAGCAGGGCGTTGACGCGAGCGCTGTCGTCGCTGATGGCGATGAACTCGAACGAATCCAGATAGGGCTTGCCGGATTTCCAGTAGTTCTTGTTCTTGGACACGACCGACCGCACGCCCGGTTCGAACGTTTGCAGCACGAAGGCGCCGGTGCCGTTGCCCTTTGAGAAGTCGGTGGTGCCATCCGCCACGATCATGAAGTGATGCAGCGCCATGATGGTCGGAAGGTCGGCATTCGGGTCGGCGAGCGTGATTTCGACGGTCGACTTGTCCATCGCCTTGAAGCCGGTCATCTGAGCGGCGATCTTGGCAACCTTGGAGCCGACCGCCGGATCGAGATGGCGCTTCATCGAGAAGACGACGTCGTCGGCCGTGAGGTCCTTGCCGTCGTGGAAGGTGACGCCCTTGCGCAGCTTCACGGTCCAGGTCTTGGCGTCCTTGCTGTCGAAGCTTTCGGCCAGCTCCATCTGCGTAACGCCATCCTTGTCGAGGAAAGTGAGGCGATTGTAGAGCGAGCAGCAGCGGACATAGTCGGTCGACAGCGACGCCTTTGCCGGATCGAGCGTGTCGGCGGTCGAGGAGGACCAGCCGGCGGCCTTGAAACTGCCTCCGGAAACCGGCGTGGCGGCGACGGCATTGGTGGCACGGCCAAGCACCACGCTGCCCGCGGCGATCGCGGCGCCGCCGGCCAGCAGCATCTTGAGGAGTTCGCGGCGGCTCGCGCCCCGCCGAATGGCATTTTCGACCATGGCATCGTCTGCGCTGGTCCAGTTCGTGATTTTGTCGGTCATATCATTCCCCTTTCTGTTTGTTTTTCCGGGTTGCTCGTCTTGCTGCGGCTTTCCGGGCTTGGGCTCAGGTTCGTTGCTTCAGGCTTTCCCGCACGGCGGCGGCAAGGGCCGCCATTGACGTGAAGTGGTAGTCAGGCGCGGTGAAACGCTCGGGCTCGATCGTGCCGCCGTAACCCTTCTGGGCATGCCGGCGCTCGATCCAGCAATTGGTCATGCCAAGCGCCCGGGATATGCCGATGTCGTGGTACTGGCTTTGCGCCACGTGGAGGATGTCGTCCTTGCTGTCGTCCCTTGAGGCCACGTAATCGAAAACCTTCTGAAAGTAGGCCGGGTCCGGTTTTTCCGTACCTGTATCGTCGGCCGTAAAGGTGGCGAAGAAGGGCGAACCGAGTTGCTTTTCGAAATGATCGAGCGCCCAGCGCCGGGCATTGGTCATGGCGATCAATCTGTGCGACTTCGCAAGGTCCGCCAATGCCGCCGCACTGTCAGCAAAGCCTTGCCAGCCACGGGCGGAGTCCCGCAGGCGCACACCATATTTCTCCTCGGGGGGGAGGCCGAGACGCGGCGCGATGACCGTGTAGACACGCACGAGATCGTCGGGAAACAGGCTCGCATCGGGCATGTAGCGGGCCTGCCGGTAAAGGGCCAGCGCCTCCTCGCTATCGACCGAAACGCCGGCCTCGGCGGCAATTTGCGCCAGGCAGGTCGTGATTCCGCCTTCGAAGTCGATCAGCGTGCCGACGACATCGAAGGTCATGTATTTGAACTCGCTAAAGCCCCTGGCCAAGACTGGGTCTCCTCTGCATGCGGCCGAATTGCACGTGTTGGACAGAACAAAATTCCGTGCTGTCCGGGGCGTCGGTCTCTTTTGAAGGCCTGGAAATCCGGGCTTTCTGGCCTTGTCTTCTCAGCAGTCTGGCACTTCCCCCACGCTGGATTCGCCGAAAAGGCGTGAGGAGGCGGCACAAAATTGCGAAATGGTCTGCCCCGGCGCTATTTCGAAACACAGGGTATTCGTCTGCCGTCATGCCAGGGCCTGGCGGACATCGGGATCGTCCAGCGTCTGGTCGAGCGTCCGGCGCGTGCGCTCGATGATCGCGTCGATGTCGGCGTCGGTGCAGCAGAGCGGCGGTGCATAGCCGATAACCCCATGCGCAAAGGCACGGATGATGAGGCCATTGTCCCACGCCCTGTCGAAGACGCGCCGCGCCGGCATGGCCGACGCCGGAAGCGGCGTCTTCTTCTTCTTGTCGACCACCAGTTCGATCGCGGCAAGCATGCCGCGGCCGCGCACGTCGCCGACGAGGGGGTGGCCGCTCAGGCTTGCCAGTCCTGCCATCAGGCGGGCGCCGGCGTTGATGCCATTCTCCAGAAGGCCGTCTTCGTAGAGCTTCAGCACCTCGAGCGCGACGGCGGCGCTGACGGGATGGGCGGAATAAGTGTAGCCGTGACCGACGGCCGAGGCACCCGCGCCATCGGCGATGACGTCGTAGACATGATCGGCCATGAAGACGGCGCCCATGGGAACATAGCCCGAGGTCAGACCCTTCGCCGTCGTCATGAAATCGGGAACGATGTCCTCATCGGTGCAGGCGAACAAGGGCCCCGTGCGGCCGAAACCGGTGATCACCTCATCGGCAATGAACAGGATGCCGTACTCCCGGCAGAGTTCGCGTATCGCCGTGATCCAGCCTTTCGGTGGAACGATGACGCCACCCGAGCCCTGGATCGGCTCGGCATAGAAGGCGGCGACCCGCTCCGGCCCGATCTCCTCGATCTTGGCCTTCAGCGTGGCGAGTGATGCGGCGATGATCGCTTTGCCGTCCTCGCCGACCGGGTTGCGGTAGGGATAGGGGGAGGGGATCTTGTGCTGCCACTCAAAGGGAATGCCGAAACCGGCGTGAAAGGCGGGCAGGGCGGTCAGGCCCGCGCCAACCACCGACGAGCCGTGATAACCCTGCTCGATGGAAATGAACTGATCGCGTTTTGGCTCGGCCCTGGCATTCCAGTAGTAGCGGACGAACCGGATCGTGCTGTCGACCGCGTCCGATCCGCCAAGAGTAAAATAGACGTGGTTCAGATCCCCGGGCGCGCGCTCGGCCAGTTCCGAGGCGAGGCGGATCGCGGGCTCAGAGCCGAGGCCGAAATAGGCGGTGGCGTAGGGAAGCTCTCGCATCTGCCGGGCCGCCGCCTCGACGATGCTGTCATGGCCGTAGCCGGCATTGACACACCACAGCCCCGCGAAACCGTCGAGAAGTTGCCGGCCGGACGCATCGGTCACGGTCGCGCCCTTCGCCGATTTCAACACGCGCACGCCGTGCGCCTCATGACCACGGTATGAAGAGACTGGGTGGATGAGATGGGCGCGATCGAGTTCGATCAGGGAATTGGCGAGCATTGTTGTTCTCCGACTATCCTAGCGCTTGGTTGGCGAGGGCGTAAACTTTTGGCCTGGCCTGTTCCGCGACCGTCTTAGGCGGACGGTCCATGGCTACGCCGCCGCCGACATGGGTAAGGCCGATTTCCTCGAGCCAGCCGGCGATGCCGGTTCCGCTGCCGGTATCCACGCGCAGGAAGGCACCGGCGCGCGCGGCGGCGAAGAAGCCGATCAGGGCCTTTGCCTCGTCGATACTTCCCGCGATGACTGGACCAATCACCTCGCCGCGTCCGAACGGCCGGATCGCGGCATAGGCCCCGATGGCGCCGTCGCGGCGGATGACGGCGAATTGGCCGCGCTCGGCCAGCGCATCGATTAGAGCTCCACGGTCGGCGCCATAGGCGTCGCGGTCCAGCGCCTTGATTTCCCGGAGATCGGCGGCGTCCGCAGCTTCCACGCCGCCCTGCGCACCAAGCTTGGCAACGCTACCTTGATGTTGCCGGATCGTACCGGACGGCACAAAGCCGAGCTTTTCATAAAGAGGCATGCCGTCTGCTGTGGCGACGAGCCGCAGCGGACGGTCACCGGCAAGGGCGAAGGCCCGATCCATGAGCCGGCGCCCAAGCCCCTTGCCGCGCACAGTCCTGTCGACGATCACCATGTTGATCATGGCGCAATCTGCGCCGTAGGGCGTTACCAGGATGGTTCCGGTGACGCGGCCCTGATCGTCGAGCGCAACGGCGCCATTCGAGAGCTGCAGCGCCATCTGCCAGTCCTGCGGGCGATGTGGCCAATTCTCCTGGCGAGAAAGCACTACGGCTCCCTCGATATGGTCGGGCCCGAAGGCCCGGAGTTCGATGTCGCCCTGCGGCATGAGGCATCCTTCCGTCTGACGACAAGTTTCGACCATCGGCGCGCCGCAGATCATCTGAAGGCTTTGGCTTGGACAGTATCTTTCGCCGTAGCGTAAGCGGTGCGCCGCATCTTGTGCTGGCGTCATCCACGGCGGGGGCGCCTCACGCCGTGCGCGGCGCCGCAATCGGCACGCCAGATGCCACAGCATGCCAAACCGGATGGCGGATACGGAACTTTCTGCTTTCGGAAGGCCTATTTCGGTCAGGTGGGTCGCCGCCTGCCGCTCTATGATGAAATACATCCCAGCGCGGATGTGCTTCCACCGGAGATCGACGGACATGGCTTCCTTCAGGCCCAAATACATCACCTTCGACTGCTACGGCACGTTGACCTTTTTCCAGATGGCGGAAGCGGCGCGCGATCTCTACGGCAGCCGGCTCGACGAGCCGCGCATGCAGGAGTTCATCAAGAATTTCGCGGCCTACCGGCTGGATGAGATTCTGGGCGACTGGAAACCTTATGCCGACGTCGTCCACAATGCGCTCGAGCGCGCTTGCAAGCGCAACGGCGTCGCCTTCAGCCCGGACGACGCCAGGATGGTCTATGAGCGCGTGCCGACATGGGGACCTCACGCCGATGTCCCCGCGGGCTTGACGAAGGTCGCCGAGGAAATTCCGCTGGTCATCCTGTCCAACGCGATGAACGCGCAGATCATGTCCAATGTCGAAAAGCTCGGTGCGCCCTTCCATGCTGTCTATACGGCCGAGCAGGCGCAGGCCTATAAGCCCCGCTTCAAAGCCTTCGAGTACATGCTCGACATGTTGGGCTGCGGCCCGGACGATATCCTTCACTGCTCGTCCTCGTTCCGCTACGACCTGATGTCGGCGCACGATCTCGGCATCAAGAACAAGGTCTGGGTCAACCGCGGCCACGAACCAGCCAACCCCTATTATGGCTATGTCGAGATACCGGATATTTCAGGCCTTCCAGGCGTGGTCGGTCTCTAAAACAGGCGGATTGCCGATGAAGCTGGTCTCCTACTGGCACGACACTGCCCCCGTCTTTGCCGGCGCGGCGCAAGGCCCGGTCGAGGGTCACTACGATGCCGCCATCGTCGGCGGCGGCTTCACCGGACTCGCCGCCGCCCGCCAATTGGCGAAGGCCGGCGCGAAGGTGGTGGTGGTGGAAGCGGAGCGCGTGGGCTGGGGTGCATCCGGGCGCAATGGCGGACATCTAAACAACGGACTTGCCCACAGCTACCTCTCGGCCAAGGCGGAACTCGGAAAGGAACGCGCGGTCGCGATCTACCGGGCGCTGGACGAGTCCGTCGACACCATGGAGGCGCTGGTCGCCGAGGAAGGCATTGATTGCAACTTCCTCCGCGCCGGCAAGCTGAAGCTAGCCTCTAAGCCGCAGCATTTTGGTTCGATCGCCCGCAACTTCGAAGCGATCCATTCCGAGGTGGATCCGGATACGGCGCTGCTGTCAGCGGCCGATCTCAAATCGGAGATCGGCTCGCCTTTCCATGGCGCGATGCTGTCGAAGAAGAGCGCCATGATGCATATGGGCCGCTATGTGGCGGGTCTCGCCACGGCAGCCGCGCGCCACGGCGCCGTCATCCACGAGAACGCTGCGGTGACCGATCACAAGCAGGCCGGCAAGCGGCATGAGTTGACCACGTCGCGGGGTCGCATCAGCGCCGACGCCGTGCTGGTGGCGACCGGTGCCTATACAACGCCGAATTTCGGCTATTTCCGCCGCAGGATCATTTCGGTCGGCAGCTTCATCATCGCCACGCGGCCCTTGAGCGACACCGAGATCACTGCCACCATGCCGGGCAACCGGACATGCGTGAACTCGATGAACATCGGCAACTACTTCCGGCTTTCGCCCGACAACCGGTTGATCTTCGGCGGCCGCGCACGCTTCTCGGCGACGTCGGACCAGCGCTCCGACGCCAGGAGCGGTCAGATATTGCGGGCAAGCCTGGCGGCCATCTTCCCGCAGCTCGCCAGGGTCGAGATCGACTATTGCTGGGGCGGGCTGGTCGACATGACCAAGGACCGTTTCCCGCGCGCCGGCTACCATGACGGGGTGTGGTACGCGATGGGCTATTCCGGTCATGGCGCGCAGCTTTCCACCCAGCTCGGCATGATCCTGGCCGATGCCATGCTTGGCCGCGAGGACCGCAATCCGCTGAAGGGGCTCGAGTGGCCTGCCATTCCAGGCTATTCAGGCAAGCCGTGGTTCCTGCCGATGGTCGGCCTCTACTACAAGGCGCTCGACCGGATCCAATGACCACTGATCCGGCGGATAGGTTTAGCCCAGCCCGCCCATATGGAAGCTTTTCAGCTCAAGATATTCCTCGATGCCGGCCTGCGCGCCTTCGCGGCCGAGGCCGGACTGCTTGACGCCGCCGAAGGGTGCCACCTCCATCGAGACCGAGCCTGTGTTCAAGCCCACCATGCCGAACTCCAACGCCTCGCCGACGCGCCAGGCGCGTTTCAAATTCTCGGTGTAGAAGTAGGAGGCAAGTCCGTAGGGTGTGCCGTTGGCCAGCGCGATCGCTTCCTCTTCCGTCTCGAAACGGAAAAGCGGCGCGACCGGGCCAAACGTTTCTTCGCCGGCGAGCTGCATGTCCTTTGTGGCGCCGGTCAGAACCAGCGGTGCGACATACTGAGCGCCTTCCGGCAGCGCCGGCTTCTGCGTGATGATCGCAGCACCCTTGGCGAGCGCGTCCTTAACGTGACGGTTGATCTTCTCGACCGCCGCCATGTTGATCATCGGCCCGATGGCGACGCCGGGCTGTGTTCCGGGCCCCACGGTCATGGCGTTGACGCGGGCGGAAAGCTTGGCGGCGAAGGCGTCATAGACTCCGGCCTGGATAAGGATGCGGTTGGCGCAGACGCAGGTCTGGCCGCCGTTGCGGAACTTCGAGACGAGCGCGCCCTCGACGGCGAGGTCGAGGTCGGCGTCGTCGAAGACGATGAAGGGTGCGTTGCCGCCGAGTTCGAGACTCAAGCGCTTCACGCTGTCGGCCGCGCCGCGCATCAGCAGCGAACCGACCCGCGTCGAGCCGGTGAAGGATATCTTGCGGACGGCCTCGTTCGCCATGATCTCGTTGCCGATCTCTGCCGGCATGCCGGTGACGATGTTGATGACCCCGGCGGGTATGCCCGCCCGTTCGGCGAGCACGCCAAGTGCCAGCGCCGAATAGGGGGTGAACTCGGACGGCTTGATGACCACCGTGCAGCCGGCAGCCAATGCCGGCGCGACCTTGCGGGTGATCATCGCATTGGGGAAGTTCCACGGCGTGATGATGCCGCACACCCCGACCGGCTCCTTCAGCACGATGATCCGGCGGTCTGGCGTCGGCGAGGGGATGGTATGGCCGTTGATGCGGCGCGCTTCCTCCGCGAACCATTTGACGAAGGAAGCGCCGTAGCGGATCTCGCCCTTGGCCTCGTCCAGCGGCTTGCCCTGTTCCGTCGTCAGGATCAGCGCGAGATCGTCCAGATGCGCCAGCATCAGGCCATGCCAGGCCTCCAGCAGGGCCGCGCGTTCGGCGTTGGTTTTCTTCTTCCAATCCGCATAGGCGGAAGCCGCGGCCTCTATCGCCGCACGGGTCTCCGTACCGGCCATGTCGGGTACTGTGCCGATCGCCAATTGAGTGGCTGGGTCGAGCACATCGACAATTTTGCCGGAGCCGGCGGCGACCCATCTGCCGCCGATCAGGCCGGCTTCGCGGAAGAGATCTTCGTCTTTGAGGTTTTTCATCGAAAAATGCCTTGCAATCAGGTGAGTGCCGCGACGATGGCCGCTGTGATGGCTTCCGTCCTGTCTTTCCCGGGAGCGGTTCCAATGCCGCGCGCGGTTGTCGCTTCGACCGCCTTCATGACGCGGCCGGCCGCAGCCGTTTCGCCGAGATGTTCGAGCATCATCGCGCCGGACCATATGGTGGCGATCGGGTTGGCGATGCCCAGATGCGCAATGTCTGGTGCGGAGCCGTGCACCGGCTCGAACATGGACGGCGCCGAGCGGTCGGGGTTGATGTTGGCGGAGGCGGCGTAGCCAAGCCCGCCCTGGATCGCCGCGCCGATGTCGGTGAGGATATCGCCGAACAGGTTGGAGGCGACGACCACGTCGAGGCTCTGCGGCGCCATGATCATGCGCGCGGCCAGCGCATCGACATGATAGCTGGTCACGGCCACGTCAGAGTACTCCGCAGCAAGCTTTCGCGTGATCTCGTCCCAGAACACCATCGAGTATTTCTGCGCATTGGACTTGGTGACGGAGGCCAGCTTGCCGCGCCGTGTCCGCGCCTGCTCGAAACCGAAGCGCAGGATGCGCTCGACGCCGGCGCGGGTGAAGATCGAGGTCTCCACCGCCACCTCGTCCAGCGTGCCTTGATGCACGCGCCCGCCGGCGCCCGAATATTCGCCTTCGGTGTTCTCGCGGATGCACAATACGTCGAAGCTTTCGGCCCGCAGCGGTCCCGTGACGCCCGGCAGCAGGCGATGCGGCCGGATGTTGGCGTACTGCACGAATGCCTTGCGGATCGGCAGCAGCAGGCCGTGCAGCGAGACCGAATCCGGCACTTCCGCCGGCCAGCCGACGGCGCCGAGAAGAATGGCGTCGAAGCCGCGCACTGTTTCGATGCCGTCTTCCGGCATCATACGGCCGGATCCCAGTAGAATTTGCAGGACCAGGGAAATTCGGTTCCGGCCAGCGCAAAGCCGGCATGTTTGGCCGCCGTCTGCAGCACGGACCAGGCGGCGGCGGTCACATCGGGGCCGATGCCGTCACCGGGGATCAGGGCGATCGAATAGGACTTCATCGGCATCTCTCTAGAGGCTGATCAGGACGCTCTTGGTCCTGCGATTGGCGAGATAGGCTTCGCGGCCGAGGTCCTTGCCGATGCCGGAGCGCTTGTAGCCCCCGGTTGGCAGGATATGGTCGCGCGAGCGGCTGTAGCGGTTGACCCAGACGGTGCCGGCTTCGAGCTTGCGCGCGAAGCGGATGGTGCGGGACAGGTCGGAGGTGAACAGGCCGGAAGCAAGCCCGTAGGTCGAATGGCTGGACAGCGCCAGCGCCTCCTCCTCGGTCTCGAAGGTCTGGACCGTCAGGACCGGGCCGAAGATTTCCTCGACGATCGCGGGATTGGCCTTGTCCACGTCAGCGATCAGCGTCGGCTGGTAGAAATAGCCGGGGCTGTCCATGACGCCGCCGCCGGTCAGGCATTCGCCGCCGGCTTCGACCGCAGCCTGCACGATGCCGTCGACACGCGCCCGCTGCCGTTCCGAGATGATTGGCGAATACTGCGTCGCGTCGTCCCAGGTAGGGCCTGGCCGCACCATCTTCATCCGTTGTAGGATCGCGGCCGTCAACCTGTCGGCGACGCTCTTCTCGACGATCAGGCGCGTGCCGGCGACGCAAGCTTGGCCGGCGTTGAAGGTGACGCTGCCGGCGATCGCTGCCGCCGCCTTGTCGAGATCGGCATCGGCAAAGACAAGCTGGGGGCTCTTGCCGCCGAGCTCCAGCGTCATTGGTTTGACGCCGGTGCGGGCCACATTCTCCATGATCGCCGAGCCGGCGCGGGTCGAGCCGGTGAAGGAGACCTTGGCGATGTCGGGATGGCCGGTCAGCGCCGCGCCGGTGGTTGGCCCATCGCCCAGCACCACGTTGATCAGTCCCACCGGCAGGCCGGCTCTCAGGGCGAGTTGCGCCAGATAGACGGCCGAGAAGGGCGTCATTTCCGACGGCTTCAACACAACCGCATTGCCGGCGGCCAACGCCGGGCCGAGCTTCCAGCCGGCCATCGAGACGGGAAAATTCCATGGCGTGATCGCGCCGACGACGCCATAGGGCTCGCTCATGATCATGCCGAGAGTGGCATCGTCGGTCGGCACGAGTTCGCTGCCTTCCTTGTCGGCGAATTCGGCGAAGAAGCGGATCTGCTCGGCGGTGATAGCGATGTCGCCGGCGATGAGCTGGCCGACTGGCCGGGTGGAGCACAGCGCCTCGATCCTGGCCAGCGTGTCGGCCTCGGCTTCGATCAGGTCGGCCCATGCCTGAAGCGCCTTCGTCCGTTCGCGTGGCCGAACACTGCCCCAGTTGCTGGTCTCCAGCGCCACCTGAGCACTTTCCACCGCACGGCCGACCACATCGACACCGGCCACCGGGCAGGCGGCATATGCCTTGCCGTCCGACGGTCGGCGCATCTCGATCGCACCCTCGGCCGCGATCAGCTCGCCGCCGATGAAATGGCCGACGGGAAGGAAGACGGTATCCGGGTCGAAGCTTAGGCCCATGGCACCCACTCTGGAATTTTCCGCAGGAGCCTAGCTCGGGCGGCAGCGCAGCATACACCGTTCGACCATCGGTCGCGGATGATTGTTGCGTGCCGGCGATGGGTGACGGCAAAATCTGTTGCGAGGCCAGCGCGTCGCGCGCTCCCATTACCCCACGGTTACGTAGATCTTGCGCACCGTTTCGATGGTCTTCCAAATCCCGGTAAAGCCAGGTTTCATCACGAAGCTGTCGCCGGCACGGTAGGTCACCGGCTGGCCGCCGTCGGGCGTGATTTCGACCACTCCGGAGAGGATGTGGCAGAACTCGAAAGTCTCGCCCTTGATCGAGCGCGTCTCCCCAGGCGTCGCTTCCCAGACGCCGGTGTGGACGAGATCGTCCTTGGCGATGTCTTGCGCCCACGTCTTGAAGGCGGGGTTGCCGGAAATCAGCCGTTCGGGCAGCGCCCCGGATTCGCGCGGCGGAAAGGCAGGGCTGGTATCGACGATCTTGAGCAGGGACAAGGGATGGCCTTTCATGTTGGACTTCAATAGCCGCGCGACCGGTCGACGAGCCCGATGGGATCGAGACCGGCGCGATAACGCCTGATGTTTTCGACAACGGCCTGCGCTGCGCTGGCGGGCTGGGTGACGCTGGCGACATGGGGGGTCAGGATGATTTTCGGATGCGACCAGAACGGATGGCGCGGCGGCAGAGGTTCAGGATCGGTGACGTCGATCATCGCCGCGGAAAGATGGCCGGTGTCGAGCGCAGCGACGAGGGCTTCATGATCGAGCTGCGGCCCCCGGCCGGTGTGGACGAGCGCCGCGCCCTTGGGCAGTTTCGCAAACAGCTTGGTATCGAGGAAATCCCGCGTCTCCTCGGTTAGCGGCAGCAGGCAGATCAAAATGTCGCTGGCCGCGAGCATCTCGTTCAGCCCGGGCTCGCCATGATGACAGGTCACGCCCTCGATCCGCCGCGGCGAGCGGCTCCATCCGGCGAGCGGGAAGCCGAAGGGCTTCAGGCGGTCGAGGACGGCTTGGCCAAGCTGTCCGAGGCCGAGCACGCCGACCCGGCGCGCCCCGGCCTGGGGCTGCGCGATATCCGCCCATTCGCCGGCGCGCTGCTGGGCCAGATATCCAGGCAGGTTGCGGTGGAGCGCGAGCACGGCAAGCGTCACATACTCCTGCATCATGCGCACGATGCCTTCCTCGATCATGCGCACGATCCTCACGTTCGCCGGCACCGCATCGAAGCGAAATTGGTCAACGCCGGCGCCGATGGAAAACAGGATTTCCAAGTTCCTGTAGCGGGCGAGGTTATCCGGCACGGTCCAGGTGATGAGATAGCGCACCGCGTTGGGATCGACCGTCGCGGCGTCCATGGCGAAGGGGAGGTCCGGCAGTTCTTTGGCGAAGGCATCGGCGAAGACCCCGCCGCGGCGCGCATCGGAATTGAACAGGAATGTCATCCCGGTTCTCCTTCAAGCCGCGCAACGTGCGCCCAGCGCTTCGATCATCCGCTGGCAAGCAGTGAGTTCGCTGGCAAGAATATATTCGTCCGGCTTGTGAGCACGACCGATGTCGCCTGGGCCGCAGATGATCGCATCGAAGCCGGCGGACTGGTAGAGCCCGGCTTCGGTGCCGTAGCTGACGGCGGCGAGCGGCGCTTCGCCGGTCAGCGCGCTCAGCAGTGCCGCCAGCGCCGCGTCTGGCGGCAGCGACATCGCAGGATAGGCGCTCATCGGTGTCCACTCGATACGCAAGCCATCGGCCGCAAGCGCCTGGGCCCGCGCCTTGACCGGCGCGAGCAGGCGCGCCGGATCGACGCCAGGTATGGCGCGCGCCTCCAGGTCCAGCGTGCAGGTGTCGGGGATGATGTTGACCTGATGTCCACCCGCCACCACACCCGCCTGCAGCGAGGAGTAGGGCGGCTCGAAGGTTGGATCGAACGGGCCGTGCGTCAGTCGCTCGGCTTCGCTGACAGCCGCGCTCAGCGCCTCGGACATCGCATGGATGGCATTGAGTCCGAGATCGGGCCGCGAGGAATGGCCGGAGCGTCCCTTGATGGTGACGCGGGCGGCCGCCTTGCCCTTGTGACCGCGCACGGCGCGCATGCCGCTTGGTTCGCCGACGATGACGCCGAGGGGCATGGCGCAAAGTTCGGGAAGCCGGGCGATGAGATGCGGCACGCCGCGGCACCCAATCTCCTCATCATAGGAAAAGGCGAGATGGATCGGCCTCGCAAGGCGCAGCCGCGACAGGGCAGGCACCGCCGCCAGCGCAGCGGCAAGAAAGCCCTTCATATCCGTGGTGCCGCGTCCGTAGAGGCGTTCGCCGTCCGGACGCAGCACGAAAGGGGATGAACTCCACTGCGGCTCGCCAGCGGGAACGACGTCCATGTGGCCAGACAGGATGTAGCCCGGCACATGGGCGGGGCCGATCGTTGCAAAAATATTGGAGCGGTTACCCTCCGGCCCTGGAAGTAGGGTGACCTTTATTCCGTGCTCCGCGAGGTAGGCCTCGATCCAGCCAACGATGTCATCGTTTGGCTTGCCGGCGACCGATGGAAAGGCGACGAGACGGTCGAGGATGTCGAAGACGTCCATTCCTGCCCTCAAAACATTTGGGTGCGCCGGATTGGTGCCGTCGACCATAAGCTGCAACAATTCGAAAGAGGATGTGCGCGTTCTTTCGCGATTGCGTGCCGAAAGCGAAAGTGTTTCAGTTGAATCTTGCGTTGGTGCGCGGCTTTCTAGCAAATCGTATCGGTAGTTTGTTTTAGCGTTGACAGGAGCATGGGTGGCCTGTGTGTCACTCGTTACGCGGTCTTTCAGAGGCATGGAATTGAAGCCGTCCGGAAGTTTGAAAATCGATGCCTTCTCCATGCGGATCGGCGACATCGAAGGCGTCGAACTCGACCGGTTGCACGCGCACTCTCTATCCGTCGGATGGCCGCATCGCGCCGAGGACTGGCAATTCCTGCGCGAATCGGGACGGGGGTTCGTTGCGCTCGACGAGATCGGCCGGGTGCTCGGCTCAGCCATGTGGTTCCCGCATGGCCACGATTTCGCGACGGTAGGGATGGTCATCACCTCGCCGCGGCTACAGACGCTGGGAGCCGGTCAGTGGCTGATGAAGCGGGTCTTCGACAACGTGGTCGGGCGCGACTTGCGCCTCAATGCGACCCGGGCGGCAAAGCGGCTCTATCTTTCGCTCGACTTCAGGCCGGAGAAGACCGTCTACCACTGCCATGGCATTGCCCGCGCTGCCACGGCGGCTGGAATAGACAGGGAGTGTGGCGAGGTGCGTCGGCTGCTGGCCGAGCACTTGCCGGCGATCATCGCGCTCGATGCGGTCGGTTTCGGGGTGCATAGAGCGGCACTTGTCGAAAAGCTGTTCGAACAATCTGTTGGCTACGGGCTCTTCGGCGACGGGGCGCTCAAGGCCTTCGCTCTCTGCCGGCCCTTCGGCCGCGGCCATGTCATCGGTCCGGTCCTAGCGGAGCGAGATACCGATGCCATCGCAGTGGTCCGGCCGCACATCGCCGATCATTCGGGCAGTTTCCTTCGGGTGGACACGCATATGGGAAGCGGCGAATTCGCCGCCTTTCTGGCGCACAGCGGAATGCCGGTCTTCGACACGGTGCTGACCATGTCGCTGGGCAAACGCCTAACCGATTTTGCCGTCGGCGGTGCGACCAGACCGAAGAGCTATGCCCTGGCAAGCCAAACTCTCGGGTAGGTTGTTATTCGACTTTGCGTCAATCGGGCCGTCGGGGTGGTGTCTATCATCGCCCCGTTTGTTTTCAAATTCTTCGGATTCGACGCCCGGCACTACGGGGTCCTCGCTGCCGCTGTCCTGCTCACGACGTCAGTCTTTAATGCGCCTGAGGAGCCAATCGGGACGCGTTCGGGATTGGACAGGCGCACAGCGGGTTGAAGGCGGCGACGGCGGCAGCGAGCGTCAAGACGTTGCCGATGATCGTCCGTCAGTACTCGGGGAGGGCGAGCAGTTTTGCCCTTGTCGTAGATCATCGAGGTTGAATTGATGTGGCGAGAACGGACACGGCGGCGCGGCTTCAGGCTGCTGGCCGAGGTCGAGCGTCGGCTAAAACTCGATCGCGAAGGGCGGATGCGCGACCGCGCTTTTCCGACCACTTGGGCCTTTCAGACATTCAGAAGCCGACCATCCGACCTTCGGTTTTTGTGAGAACAGAACGGAAGTGCGTCCCGAGATCAGCGCTCAGCTAACCTGCCAAGGTAGCGCCAAGCCGCTTGGAAATTAAAACAATCCAGGTTCGGAGCTCCGGCCCAAAAGGTTTTTCCAGCATCGCCCGGTCCCAGGCCAGGAAATAGGGCTCCGGCAGCCTGATGCGCTTGTCGAACGGCGCCACCAGCCTGCCCGAGGCGATGTCGTCGGCGGCCATCGACAGTTGTGCCAGCACGAAGCCCTTGCCGTTGGCCGCAGCATCGATCGCGGCGCTCGACAGGGAAAAGGCGACTTCACCCGATGTTTTGCGGTGCACCGCGCCGATGCTTGCGGCCCATTCCGCCCATGTGGGCGGCGAGCGATGGTCGCGCGCCCATTCGATACTGAGAAGCGGCAGATCGAGGATATCGGCGGGCTTGCGGACCGGATGTTTCGCCAGCAGCGCGGGCGAGCAGGCCGGCACCACCCAGTCGGTGAACAACTCGGTGTAGTGCTCGAAATCACGATATTTGGTGCCGTAGGAAATGCGGAAGTCGACTTGTTCGGCGCTCAGCCTTGGCTCTGTCTCAGCGCCAACCAATCGTACTGTCGCGCCGGGGTGGCCGATCTGCCAATCCAAAAGCTGCGGACCAATCCATTTGCTGGCGAGCGACGGCAGGCAGGAGATGGTCAAAGTGTCGGCGGACCGGGCCCGTTCGATGACATCCTGGGCTTCGCGAATGTGCTCGAAGCCGACGGAAACCGCCGCGTGATAGACACGCCCCAGCGCTGTGAGGGCGACACTCCTGCCGCGCCGTTCCAATAGCCTGGCCTCCAGGGCGTCTTCCGCCTTGCGGATCTGCTGGCTGACCGCGCCGACAGAGACGCCGAGCTCATTTGCCGCGGCTGTGACGCTGCCACGCCTGCCGAAAGCCTCGAAGGCCTGTATCGCACGCAGCGGGGGCGGTTTCTTCACCTGGGCAACGATCCTGGGGTCAGCTTGATTTAGTTTTTCTAAAATAGATCGCAGATGCAAGCTCTATGTCGTCCCCGGCCCGCAAGATATTCATTTTGGCGTTCACAAGCTCGGGAGGACGCCATGTTTCTTCGAAACTGCTGGTACGTTGCAGCATGGGATCATGAGATCGCGGACCGGCTGGTTCCGACCCGGATCCTTGGCGAGGATATTGTCCTCTACCGCCGTACCGACGGCGTGGTGGCGGCGCTCGAAGACGCCTGTCCGCATCGCAAGCTGCCGCTGTCCATGGGGCGCATTAAGGGCGACAGGGTCGAATGCGGTTACCACGGCCTGACCTTTGACAGCACGGGAAGCTGCACGCGAGTGCCGGGCGCGGAAAAGATACCGCATGTCGCGTGCGTCCGGTCCTATCCGATCGCCGAGCGCTACGGGCTGCTCTGGGTCTGGATGGGCGAGGCGGGAAAGGCCGATCCCGACCTGATTTTCGCCGTCGACCACTGGGGCGATCCGGCGTGGGGTGTCAATCGGGGCGAGTCGATGGCGCTGGATTGCAACTATCTCTACATGACCGACAATCTGCTCGATCCATCACATGTCTCGTGGGTCCATCAATCTTCCTTCGGCGGTGTCCAGGCCATGGAAGATGCGCCGCTCGAAACCACCGTCGGCGAGGACGGCGTGACGGTGTGGCGCTGGGTGATCGATGCCGCGCCAGCGCCGTTCTATGCGCCCTTCCTCAAATTCTCCGGCAATTGCGACCGCAAGCAGCACTACGAAGTGCGTTACCCCTCCAACGCGATCATCAAGGCGATTTTCGTGCCGGCCCGCACCGGGGGCGAGGGGAAGCCGCTGCACGAGGACGTGTTCCTCATGGACAGCTACAACTTCATGACGCCGGTCGATGAGAACCAGACGAAATATTACTGGTTCCAGATGCGCAATTTCGCTCCCGACGATCTGGAGGTGTCGCGCCAGTTCGCCACCTCCGTGCGCGGCGCTTTCGACGAGGACCGCACCGTGCTCAATGCCGTGCACAAAGGCATGGCCAACAAGCGCACACCTAATCTCGATCTCAAGATCGATGTCGGGCCGCTGCGTTTTCGCCGCAACCTGGCCAAGCTGATCGCCAGCGAAAGCCAGCAATTGGTGGCCGCCGAATGAACGCATTCACCGCTCGCGACACCATCGCAAGAAGCGGATTTCGCGACCTGAGGGTGGTTGCGAAGGTGCGCGAAAGCGCCATCATCACGTCGTTCCACATGGAGCCGGTCAATCCAGGGGATTGGCGCGATTTCGAACCGGGCCAGTTCCTAGTATTTAAGATACCCGTGCCGCAGGCGGCCGGCGAAAAGGGATATGTGCTGCGCAACTACAGCGTCTCCTGTTCCCCGGCCGCCAAGGGTCGCTACCGGATCAGCGTAAAGCGTGAAGCAGCACCCGCGCCCGGTCTGCCTGACGGGATAAGCTCATGCTTCCTGCATGACCGGATCGAAGTCGGCGACATACTCCAGGCCGAAGGGCCGCGCGGCGATTTCGTGCTCGACAGTTCGAGCAGCCGTCCAGTCGTGCTGCTCAGCGGCGGCGTCGGGCTGACGCCGATGGTGTCGATGCTGCATGCGCTGGCTTCGACGCCGTGCCGCCGTGCCGTGTTCATTCACGCCTGCGAGAACGGCGACGTGCATGCCTTGCGCGACGAGGTCGCGGGCCTTCTCGCGACACGGCCAGGCCTCACCGCGCACTACTGCTACCGATCCCCGTCCGAACGCGACAATGCCGAGCAACACTTCCACAGCGAAGGCATGATTTCGCGGTCCGTGCTACAGCGCCTGTTGCCTTTAGACGATTACGATTTCTACCTCTGTGGTCCGCCGCCGTTCATGAAAGCGATTTACGCCATGTTGCGCGAGCTTGGCGTGCCGAAGCACCGCATCGCCTACGAATTCTTCGGCCCGGCGACGGTGCTTGAGCCTGATGCCGTACGAACCCCAGCGGTTGTTGCGCAGACGGCAAGAATCGCGCCGGCAGCCGAGGAGACAACCGTGGAGTTCCGAAAATCTGGCCTCAAGGCTGTCTGGGACGGGTCCACCGCATCGCTGCTCGACTTAGCCGAGGATCAGGGTCTGGAACCGGAGTTCAGCTGCCGGTCCGGCATCTGTGGCACATGCAAGTCGCGGCTGGTCTCGGGCGACGTCGTCTATTTCGAAGAACCGCTGGACGAGCTTGGGGCAGGCGAAGTGCTGCTGTGCTGCTCGAAGCCGAGCGGATCAATCGTCCTGGATATTTGACAAGATCGCGATGCCGCGTGTGCGCGCGGGGAAACGGAAGTCGGAATTTGGAACAGTCGGTCAAACCAGTGTCGAGCCTGCCGCTCAATCCGCATATCGCGGCGTTGCCGCCCTACAATGCCGGCATGAACATTGCCATGGCGCGGG
Source organism: Mesorhizobium sp. B2-4-13 (assembly GCF_006658535.1). Lineage (NCBI taxonomy): Bacteria > Pseudomonadati > Pseudomonadota > Alphaproteobacteria > Hyphomicrobiales > Phyllobacteriaceae > Mesorhizobium > Mesorhizobium sp. B2-4-13. Next base: position 344,927 of record NZ_VFVB01000003.1, read on the forward strand.
CGCTGAGTGGCCGCCACGACATTGCTCGGCTGGCCAGCAATGAGAACCCCGACGGCTGTTCACCCGCCGTCATGGCCGCATTGGCCTCGTCATCCTTCGAACCATGGCGCTATGCCGATCCGGCCTGCATGGCGCTGCGGGCAGTGCTCGGCGAAAGACTGGCGGTCGATCCGGGCCTGATCGTTGCCGGCAACGGCTCCGAAGAAATGATCGCCGCCATCTCGCGCGCCGTTCTGGTGCCGGGCGCCTCTGTCGTCACCACGGTGCCGAGCTTCGGCCTGCATGAGATAGAGCCGCTGGCGATGGGGGCGGATGTCGTCAAGATTGCGATGACGCCGGACATGGGGTTCGATCTTGCTGCGCTCGAAACGGCAATCGCCGCCGGGCCGCGGATCGTTTTCATATCCTCGCCATGGAACCCGGTCGGGCCGGGCCTCGACCATTCCAGCCTGCAACGGCTGATCGGCGCCGTGCAGCCAGGCACGCTTCTTGTCCTCGACGAAGCCTATTTCGAATTTGCCGATCCCGGCGCACCCGACGGCATCAAGGTCCTGCGCGACAGCGGCATCGACCATGTGGTGCTGCGGACATTTTCGAAGGCCTATGGCCTGGCGGGGTTGCGCGTGGGCTATGCCGTCTGTTCGAGCCTCGAACTGGCGCGAGTGATCGCCGCTGCCAAGACGCCGTTCAACGTCAATGCGGCGGCGCAGACCGCAGCCATCGCCGCACTCGCCGACGAAAGCTGGATGAAGGCGTCGGCGGGCCGCGTCAGGGCCGAGCGCGCGCGCACCGCCGCCGCGCTTGCCGGCCTTGGTTTCCGGGTTGCACCGTCGCAGACAAACTTCCTGTTCTTTGACTGCAAGGGCGACAGTTCGAACCTCGCCGCCGGTCTCCTGAAGCAAGGGATCATCGTCAAGGCGTGGCGCGAAGCGGGCTACGAGCACTATCTGCGCGCCACTATCGGGCTGCCGGCTGACAACGACCGGCTGATTGCGGCCGTCCAGGAATTGGTAACGCGATGACCGGCCTCGCGTCTCCAAGGCAAATGAACGTGACCGACCAGGCGGTGCCGCCGTCGGTTATCAACGCGATCCGCGATGTCGTCGGTGCGGCGAATGTGCGTACCGGAGAGGATGCCGGGGCGATCGACCTTGGCTCGAATGGCGCGGATTGTGGCGCCGGCATCGTCGTTGCGCCTTTATCGGCCGCCGAAGTCGCGGCGGTGGTGCGCATCTGCCGCCAGAACGAGATCCCGATCGTGCCGCAAGGTGGGCGGACCGGCCTGGTCGGCGGCAGCGTTTCGCGGCCAGGCGAGATCGTCCTTTCGATGATGCGCATGAACCGCATCGAGCGGCTTGATCCCGCCGAACGCGTGGCCGTCGTCGGCGCCGGGGTCACTCTTGAAGCGCTGCAAGAGGCCTCGCGCGAACACCGGCTGGAGCCGGGCGTCGATCTTGCCGCACGCGGCTCGGCGACGATCGGCGGCATGGTGTCCACCAATGCCGGCGGCGTGATGGCTTTTCGCAACGGCGTCATGCGCCACCGCGTGCTTGGCCTCGAGGCCGTTCTGGCCGACGGATCGGTCTATTCCGATCTTACCCGGGTGGTGAAAAATTCCGCCGGCTATGATCTGAAACATCTCTTCATCGGTGCCGAGGGCACGCTCGGCATCGTCACCCGCGTGGTCGTCAAGCTCGACCCTTCGCCGCGCGCCACAGCGACCGCGCTTTTCGGGCTGCCATCGGTCGATGCCGCTCTGCGGATCATTCGTCTTGCGCTTGAATCGGATGCTGGGCATCTGCGCGCGGCGGAGGCGATGTGGGCCTCGTATTTCAACTTGGCCGCCGCCGCGCATGAATGGTCCGAACCAGGCGTGCCGCTCGACCAGCCGCTGTTCTTGCTGCTGTCGCTTGGGGGCGCGCGCGAAGAGGCGCTGCGCGAGGATTTCGAGCGGATTTATTTGGAAGTAATGGAGCGCTATCCCGAAGCGACCGGCATCATCGCGGCCTCGCGGCGGCAAGAGGAGGATTTGTGGCGGCTGCGCGAGGACACCAGCGTGCTCTACCGCGCCTATCCCCATGCGCCCTCCTTCGACGTGTCGGTGCCTCTGTCGGAAATTCCGGCCTACCTCGACGGGATTCTGCCTGGGCTCGCCGCGATCGAACCGGATCTCGCGCCCTATGTCTTTGGACATCTGGCCGACGGGAATCTGCACATCATCTTGAACCGAAAAGGCCCGCTTGGCCTTGACATGGCGGAGGCTGTCGAGGGCGTCCTGTATCAACAGCTGCGGGAAATTGGCGGTTCCTTTTCCGCCGAGCACGGTGTTGGGTCGAAGCGCATCCATTCTCTGCTGGCGACGGCGGACCCGACGAAGCTCGCCGTGATGGAGCGGGTAAAACGAGTGCTGGACGTTCAGTCGATCATGAATCCCGACAAGGTGCTTCCCTGCGACGCCTGGTTCGTCCGATCCTCCAGTCCATCTCATTCTGGTAGCGAACGCCGATTGCCCTTCAAGAACGTGAGCGACCTCACCGATGAGTAACCCCATGCCGGAACCACAGAGAATGAACGGATTGACCGCCAGCCGTCCAGTGGGATCGACCACGCGCCCTGACGAGCCGACCCCGGCCCATGCCTGTGATTTCGGCGCCTTGCGCCAAGAATTTCGCCAAGCGGCCGAGCGGGCGGGCGCGGAGCTGTCTGAATATGTCCATCCGCTGAACGGGCCTGATGGCGGGGCGCTGGCGACGGATGTGGCACTGCTTGGCCGTCGCGGCGCGCGCAAGCTGATCGTGCTTATCTCCGGCACGCATGGTGTCGAGGGGCGGTTCGGCTCGACCTGCCAGACCGCCTGGCTCGGCCAGAAGAACCTGCGGCGCTTGCCTGACGACACGGCAATCCTAGCCATTCACCTCATCAATCCGTGGGGCACGGCGTGGTCGCGGCGCGTCAACGAAGACAATGTCGACCTCAACCGCAACTTCATCGACTGGTCTTCGAGTCCTCCGGCCAACAACGGCTATGCCGGTCTGCATGACGCCCTGGCATACCGCGAATGGGAAGGGCCGGACCGCATAGCGGCCGACGAGAAGCTGGCCATGGCGCGCAGGAGGCTTGGACATGCCGGGCTGGCGGCGATCGTCGAGGCCGGCCAGTATGAGTTCGCCGACGGGATGTTCTATGGTGGCGGCGGCCCGGTCTGGTCGAACAGGACGCTGAACGAAATCCTGAAGACCTTTGCCCGCGAGGCGCGTCAAGTCATTGTCTTTGATCTGCATACGGGGGCAGGGCCCTACGGCTATCCGGCGCTGCTTTCGGTGGCGAGTTCCGAGCATGCTGGCCTTGCCTGGGGCAAATCCATTTTCGGGCCGGCGCTGTCGACCGTGCTGACCGGCCCGGGCGCCAAGACAGGCACCGGCATCGCTGCGACGGCGACCGGCTATGTCTCCGACGCCGTCCGCAAGGCAATGCCGAACGCGCGCGTGCTGCCGCTTGTGGTCGAATGCGGCACGCTGAACGGTCCGGCCGTCATGGAAGCGGTGCAGGCCGACAACTGGCTGCATCTGTTCGGCAAGCCCGACTCGCCGCTGGGCAAACGGATCCGGGACACGCTGCGCTCTGCCTTCATTCCGGACGATCCAGATTGGCAGCGCGCTTGCCTGTCCAGCAGCCTGCGCCACTTCGACCGCGCGCTGGCGGACCTGAAGGCTGTCGAGCTGGATCAGGACGAAGCCATCAAAGGCGAACCGCCGCCGCCCACAATTCGCGCTGGGGTTGCCGATCCGGTGCCCGCCGACGAGGCGAAGACCACGACGCCGGCCGTGCAGATCGACGAGCTTCACAAGAGCTTCGGCTCGCTTCTGGTGCTGAAGGGCGTCAATCTCACCGCTCACGCCGGCGAAGTCATTTCCATGATCGGCTCGTCAGGCTCGGGCAAGAGCACGTTCTTGCGCTGCATCAACCTTCTGGAACAGCCGGACGGCGGCAAGGTCGCCATCGACGGCGAACTCATCAAGATGAAGCCGCTGTCCAACGGCCGTCTTGGGCCGGTCGACATGGCGCAGGTCGAGCGGATCCGCGCCCGCGTCGGCATGGTGTTCCAGAACTTCAATCTGTGGCCGCACATGACGGTGGTGGAGAACATCGTCGAAGCGCCCCGGCATGTGCTGAAGGAGCCGCGCGATAAAGCCATCGAACACGCGCACGCGCTGCTGCAGAAGGTAGGGCTCGCCGACAAGCACGCCCATTATCCCGGCCAGTTGTCCGGCGGCCAGCAGCAACGGGCGGCGATCGCGCGCACACTGGCGATGCGGCCCAAGGTCATCCTCTTCGATGAGCCGACATCGGCGCTCGATCCCGAGCTGGTCGGCGAGGTGCTGCGGGTGATCCGTCAACTGGCGGAGGAAGGCAACACCATGATCCTCGTGACGCATGAGATGCAGTTCGCGCGCGAGGTCTCCCACAAGGTTCTGTTTCTCCACCAGGGAAAGGTGGAGGAAGAGGGTGCACCAGCGGAGCTGTTCGGCAGCCCGCGCTCGGAGCGTCTGCGCCAATTCCTGGCACGGACACTGTGAGGCAAGCCCGCATCCTCGAAGCGTCCGGTTCGCACCGGACAACGACAATGAAGATCAACAACAAGGGGAACTGATATGAAACTGAAAGTCTTCACGCTGCTCGCATGTCTGGCGGGAAGTATGGGCAGCGCATTGGCGGCCGAGGGCGAGCTGTCGATTGGTACGGAAGGCGCCTACCCGCCGTGGAGCATGTCCGACGCCAATGGCAACGTGACCGGTTTCGACGCCGATGTCGGCGCATTGCTGTGCACCAAACTCGCGGTGACCTGCCATTTCGTCGTACAGGCGTTCGACGGTCTGATCCCGGCGCTGAAGGCCAAGCGCTTCGATGTCATCATCTCGGGCATGTCGATCACCGCCGACCGCAAGAAGGAGATCAATTTCAGCGTCGGCTATGCCGAACTGGCCAACATGTTCGTCGCGGCCAAGGGTTCTGATCTGGCCGCCATTACCGATGTCGACACCCTGCTGAAATCGCTCGATGGCAAGAAGGTCGGCGTGCAGGCCGGCACCACGCACGCGCACTTTCTTGAGAAGCGTGCGCCGAATGCCGACCTGAAAACCTACGACACACTCGACCAGATGCAGATCGACCTTGCGAGCGGCCGGATCGATACGGCTTTCGCCGATCAATCCGCCTTGCAGGATTTTCTGGACAAGCCGGATGGCAAGAACTTCCAACTCATAGGTGTTGAGATCAAGAGCACGTTCGACCCGACGCTTGGCGAAGGCATCGGCGTCGGCATCGCGCAGGATAACACCGAACTCAAGGCCAAGATCGACAAGGCGCTTTGCGAGTTGATCGCGGACGGCTCGGTCGGCAAGGCCAGCCAGAAATGGTTCAAGACGGACATTTCCCGGCCCTGCAAATAACGCCTTGGAATTCTGGCATGCGCCCGGACAGCCGGGCGCATGCGTCTCATTGGCACGACAGACTTAGGGCAACTCAGATGGAATTCGGTCTTTGGCAGGTTTGGGAAGCGGGTTGGGTGACCGCCATCCTGCGTGGCGCGTCGATCACAATCCTTGTGGGTTTCGTCAGTATGGCGGCCGGTATGGTGATCGGCATCGTCTGCGGGCTGATCAAATGGGCCCGAATATTTCCGCTTTCGCTGCTCGTTGATGCCTATACCTCGCTGGTGCGCGGGGTGCCCGAACTTCTCATCATCTACCTCCTGTTTTTCAGCTCGGTTGAATTCGTAACCAAGGTCATGACCGCGTTCGGCTATGCCGGTGTCGCGGAGAGCGGCTATGCGTTCGTCATCGCGGTCATCGCCATCGGCGCGATCTCCGGCGCCTATTCGACCGAGGTCGTGCGCGGGGCTCTGGGCGCGATCCCCGATGGGCATATCGAGGCCGCTCGCGCCCTAGGACTGTCGGGCGCTCGGATCTTTCGCCGCATCATCGCCCCGCAGATGCTGCGCATCGCGGTTCCCGGCATCAACAATGTCTGGCAGACGACGATCAAGGACACCGCCTTGGTTTCTGTGGTCGGCCTTCAGGAGTTGATGCGCATTTCCTTCATCGGCGCGAACTCCACCCGCCACCCGTTCATCTTCTACCTGATTGCGGCGGTGGTTTATCTCGCCATCACGCTTGTAAGCCAGGCCGGCTTCGACAGGATCGAACGCCTGCTCAGGCTACGGACGAGAAAAGCAGTATGATAGACCTCATCCAGCTTGCAGTTCCCGTTCTGCTCAAGGGCCTATGGGTCACAGCCGCGCTGACCTTCGTTTCGGTGCTGATCGGCTTCAATCTCGGTCTCGGACTGGCGCTTATGCGGCTGTCGTCGAACTGGCTCCTATCGGGCTTCGCCAAATATTACAGCAACGTCTTTCGCGGGACTCCGCTGCTGGTGCAGATCTTCCTGTTTTACTACGGGCTCGGCCAGCTTTCCCTGATCAAGGACAACGCGACTTTGTGGTGGGTGATCAGCGACGGATCGCATTGCGCCGTCCTGGCGCTCGCCCTGAATACGGCTGCCTACACATCCGAGATCCTGCGCGGCGGATTGATGTCGGTTCCGGTTGGTCTCGTCGAGGCGGCTCAGGCGTGCGGCATGTCGCGCATGCTGCGGTTCCGCCGCATCGAGTTCCCGCTCGCCATCCGCCAGGCACTGCCGGCCTATGGCAACGAGCTGATCCTTGTCGTCAAAGGCACCAGCCTCGCCTCGACGATCACGGTGCTCGAAATCACCGGTTACGCCAAGCGGCTCATGAGTCAGACCTTCGCGATCTTCGAGATATTCGCCATTGCCGGGGTGCTCTACCTAGTGATCAACCTGCTACTGATCGCGATTGTCCGTGTCATTGAACGCTTTCTCATGCGGCACGAGACGTCTTCTCGTCGGAAACCGGTAGCGCTCACCCAAGTCAATCTACCGTGATTTCGTCACATCCTAAGATTGGCTGTTTGATCTCCCCGCTCCGTGCGACCCATCGTCATCAATAGCCCGGGACCGCATTGGCCTTAGGGTTCGCGACCCGAAAGGTTGCCCCTATCTCATTCGTCCACCGTCCCCTGGAGAATGCAATCCTCGGCCAAGAGCGATTTCGGGCCCAAACTACCGCTTTCTCTTTGGGCTGCTCCGAACGCGGGCCATCCGTGTCCGGCCACATTTCGGCCAATCACAAAGTGAGTCCTGGGCCACTCGGGCTAAATTGTTATCGAGCCAGTAATCAATCTCGTTCGTGGTTTTCGGGTTCGCCAGACCATACGAGATCTTACGAAGGATATGGGCTGGCTAACCATCCGCTAAACCATTGATTTGTCCTTGATGAGATCACACGCTCCGGGCCTCGAACCCCGGGGGGCACTGTAGGCCGGTCTGTCGCTTCGACTTATGGTTTAGTGACGGTACTTTTCGGACCAGCCCTGCACGCGACATTTGGCCCTCAATGGTTCAAAAATCGCCGACTGTCCCCGATAGTTGCCGAAACCGCGAAAAAATATTTGCCGCGATTTTCCCTTTAAAATCAACAGCGTAACTTTTTGATGGCCTGAGTGTCGGAATTTCTGGCGCTGTGGAATAAATTTGGTAGCAATTTCAAAATGTTATATGCTGTTGAAACAAAAATGTTATATGCTGTTGAAACAATCGAGTGGGAGTGAGGGATCCTAGGTCGCCGATAGCGCCGATAGACTCTAGACTAGGCGACCCGCAGATCTGCCGCGAGGCCTGGCCTGCCTTACCGAATCCTGCAATCGCATAGCTCACAATCTTCTCTGATCCGCGTTGACACTAATTTTCTCCTCTTCAGTAGGGCTGCGTCACACCAGCACCTTTGCTCAAGAGAACGGACAGCCAAGGCCCTTCCGTGTGGAAACGGCAACGCTTTCACGCTTGCGGGAGCTGAGCTCACTGTAGGACGAATGACTCACTGTTAGGGCCTCAGAAACCGATAGGCGAGACGATCGGTCTTGCCCTTGATCGAAGGATCGAACACCTTGATCGAGTGCGGATCGTCCTTGTTCGCCAGCATGGTGCTTTCCGCGTCCAGGATGAAACCGGCCGCCTCCACCTCCTCGCGAACGGATGCAGGCTCGATCCGATGTAGCGACTGTGCCTCGCTCGTGCCGGCCCCGACGGCGGCGGCGTGGTCCACGATAACGTAGGAACCACCGGGCTTCAGCCGCTCATAGACGGCTCGATTGAAGTCGGCTGCCGTCGCGCCCCTGGCCTGAATCAAAGCGGTGTGGAGATCGTGGTAGAACAGATGCAGCCATATAACATCCGCTGGCTGCGTGACCTCCGGCATCGCCACAAGGTCCGCCGAGACGGCTTCGATGTTCTCTCGGCCCGGCTCCTTCGCGAGCGTCCGCATGCGGCCGACCGGATCGTCCTTGAAGTGGGCGACTTCGGCCGGCACGAAGCTGTAGACACGTCCTTGGGGTCCCACGATGTCTGAGAAGACGCGGGTCCAGTCGCCGTCGCCCGGGTAGACGTCGATGACGGTGAAGCCCGCATCCGCGCGTGCGAACCGGATCAACTCGGATAGCTTGGATTGGTCGTACATCGAGATCTCCTTTCGATTGAGCATTCGACGAGCGCCAGCGTGCGAGGGGGCGATCCACGGCTGATCCGCCGTCCACCACATTCGATGGCCGCAGACGGCAAGCGCTACGCCGGTCCGGACGCGTCCATCTGCGAGGCGCGTGCCAGTGCTTGTGTGTCGACGTATTCCCGGATGTTGGTCAATCTGCCGTCCCGGACCGTGATGGCGAAGGTCCAGTCGTCCTCGAACGTCTTGTTCGTGGCCTTGATCCTTCCCCTCGCGGAGCCCCTCACGGTCTGGATGGTCTTCTCGATAGTCATGGGAATTTCCCTATTTCGCGCGGACCGGATCACGCTCGGTCCGGTCCGTGCATCGTGACCCTGCCGGTGGGCAGGTCGTGTTCATCGGTCGAACTTGACCAGGTCCTTGAAGATCAGATGACCCCAGCTATTTCCGCGCGCCTGGACCAGCAGCCCACCTTCCGAAAGCCCGCCAAGTTTGATCGGCGAGAAGCCGAGATTTTCCGCGAGCGTACCAATCTCCGCTGCGGCAGCGTCATCGTCGCTCGCCAGGAACACGACTCTCCTGCCGCCATGCACTGCTGAATCTTGGTCAAGGGTGGCAGCGCCCAAATGGTTGAAGCCCTTGACCAGTCGTCCACCGGGGAAAGCCTGCGCGATGAACTTGGAAGAAGGCTGTCCTCCCAGCTTCTCAGGGGGCACGCCGTAGGCATTGGTCACATCGACGATGGTCTTCCCCTTCCAGGTGGACAGCGCCTTCGCGACATCGGGATGCGACTCGAAGCGGACTGCCAAAAAGATGATGTCCGCCCTGAGCGCGTCCGCCAGCTTTTTGGGGATGATCGTAGGCCCGATCGCGGCCGCGTCCGCGGCAAAGCTTTCCGGGTCGCGCGTGGTTGCGACGGATACCTCGATGCCCTTGCGAGCAAATGCCTTGGCGAGGGCTCGGCCGATATTGCCGAAGCCGATAATTGCGTAGCTCATGATGTTTCTCCGATCTTGTGTGATGCTGAGGTCAGACCTGGGCCATGCCTCCATCAACGGCGAAATCTACGCCGGTGATGTAAGAGCTTTCGTCAGAAGCAAGGAACGTGACGGCAGCCGCGATTTCCTCTGGCTTGCCCCTGCGACCCATTGGGATCTGTGAAGCAAACTGGGCGGCCGCTTGCTCGGCTTGCTCGGGGGTAAGGCCCGTCGTTGTCGCCAATGCCGGGGTCTCGATTGGTCCGGGACTCATTGAATTCACGCGAATTTTGCGATCTTTCAGCTCCAGTGTCCAAGCGCGCGCGAAGTTTCGCACCGCCGCTTTGCTCGCAGCGTAGGCGCTGAACCCTGGCAGCCCCAACACGTTGGAGACCGAAGAGGTCAGGATGATCGAACCGCCGTCACTGAATAGTGGAAGCGCCTTCTGTACCCTGAAAAACAACCCCTTCACATTCACATCGAAGGTTTGGTCAAAATGGGCCTCAGTCGCTGCCGCGAGAGGTGCGATTGTCCCCGCGCCTGCGTTCGCGAAGAGAATGTCGATGTAGCCGTGTTTCTCTTTCACGACGGCATAGACCCGGTCCAGATCCTCCAAGCGCGACACGTCGCCTGCGACCGTCGTAACGTTTCTCTCGATGAAGGCCGCGGCCTCCTTCAGCTCTTTCTCTCGTCGCCCGGTGATCACGACATGCGCGCCTTCTTCAACGAAGCGCTTGGCTGTCGCCAAGCCGATCCCGCTGCTTCCGCCGGTGATGACAGCGACCTTATTTTCTAACTTTTTCATGATCTTCTATCCTTCGTTGTGTGGGCCAGGCGCGGGAACGCGCCGGCGTCAGAGTTGTGCCAGGCCGCCGTCGACGGCGACCTCGCTGGCAGTCATGAAGCTGCTGTCCGACGACGCGAGAAAGGCAGCCACCGCCCCGATTTCCGCCGGATCGGCCATGCGCTGGAGCGGAGTCATCGAGGCGAAGACCTTCTGTCCTTCCTCGCCCAGCGCTTCCTTCGCGAGGTCGGTCGCGGTCGCCCCGGGCGACAGCACGTTTACGCGGATGCCGGTGCCCTTCAGGTCCTCCGCCCAGGTCCGCGCGAGGTTGCGGACTGCCGCCTTGCTCGCGCTGTAGGCAGTGAACCCCGGGGCGCCCGTTGTGCCGGCGCTCGATCCGGTCACGATGATTGACCCCCCCGGACCCATCAGCGGCAGCGCTTTCTGGACCGTGAAGATCGTACCCTTCACATTGGTGTCGAAGGCTTCGTCAATGTGCTCGGCGGTGATCTGGCCGAGCGAAAGCGGGCCTCCAGCCCCGGCATTGGCGAAGACGATGTCGAGGCTTCCGCGCTCGGCCCTCACCGCAGCGTAGAGCCGGTCGAGGTCGGCCTCATCCGAGACCGAGCCTTTCACCGCGCGGGCATTGGGCCCGAGGTCCGCCACAGCGGCGTCGAGCGCTTGCTGCCGGCGGCCGAAGATGAAGACGAAGGCGCCTTCCTCGATGAAGCGCTTTGCAGCGGCGCGGCCGATGCCGGTAGCGCCGCCGGTGATCACGGCGGTCTTTCCATTCAGTCTGTTCATGTCGTGCGTCCTTCGTTTCGCCATCTCCGGGTCTTTGGCTGTACGGTGGGTCAACCCGAGCCTGAACATGGGATCGCCGAAGTCGGGCGGTGAGTGCGAAATCGTGCACATCGGTGGTGCGAAAACGATCCAGTCAGACGATTGAACGCCGCAACAATCACACGCATTGCGGCTCGGCGTGCTAGAATGGGCTTCGGAAGGCGCAGCTGGCGGCGCGGGAATGCACCATGATTGACTGGGATGACGTTCGCTACTTTCTTGCCGCCGCGCGCGGCGGCTCAGTACGGGCTGCCGCCGAGCGCCTCGGGGTGTATCACTCGACCGTGCTGCGACGCATCGCTCAACTCGAGGAACGCCTCGGGACGCGGATGTTCGAAAAGCTGCCTTCGGGCTACCGCCTGACGGCTGCGGGCGAGGAGGTCCTCGAGCTCGCGAACCAGATGGAAGCGTCGTCGCACCAGCTGGAGACGCGCGTCTTCGGTCGCGACCAGAGCGCGCGCGGGCTTTTGCGGGTGACAGTTCCACCGTTCCTCGCCACACACCTGCTCATGCCGGATCTCGCCGACTTCGCGCGTATGCATCCGGATATCGAGATGGAAATCTTGACCACTGGCGAGGTGGCGAATCTGACAAACCGAGAGGCCGACGTCGCGATCCGCATTGTCGCCGACCGCAAGACCCTGCCGCTCAATCTTCACGGCCTGAAGGGACCGGAGGTGTTCAGCGGCGTCTACATGTCTCGCGATCGACTACCCGCGTTGCGTGCGGGCACGCCTGATCCCCTCCGGTGGATCGCAATAGACAATCATGGAATTCCGGACTGGGCGCGCGAGGGAGAAGTTCACATCACGGGAGCTCCGTTCAGGACTCCGGATGCCGAGACGCAGATCATCGCGGCGCAGCAAGGGATCGGGATGACGAAACTGCCGTGCTTTGTCGGAGATGCCGACCCCCTGCTCGTGAGGGTGCCGGGCACCAACCCGCCCATGCATGGGACACTCTGGATTCTCACGCAGGGGGAGACACGCAAGACGAAGCGCGTTCGGCTTTTCACGGAGTTCGTATCCCGCAGGCTCGCCGCGTACGCTCCGCTTATCGCAGGACTGTCCGTAACGCGTGACTAACGCCCGTCTGGGACTTGGCGGTTCGCCTGCCGTTCATGAGACATTTCGGGATCTCGATCGTCCATCAAAATTTTGGGTTGGTTGCCCGCCAAGCCTCGTACTCTTCGGTCGCACTTGGGTGCAGCGGATAATAGCGTTGCAACGACCCGCCCTCCATGAGCTTCATGCGTGAGAACTCCTCCCAGTCGTGATGTTTCTGGGATTCTTCGATCACCTTCGCGGCCATCGCAAGGGGTAGCACCACCACCCCATCATCGTCGGCGACGATGATGTCGCCGGGGATCACGGTGACACCGCCGCAGGCAATCGGAACGTTGACGGCATTGGGATAAATGCTGGTTTGCACATGGTAGTTGGGCGTCCAGCCGCGCAGCCATAGGGCCAGATCGAGCTTTTCGACATTGGGCCGGTCGCGCATGCAGCCGTCGATGACGATGCCCGCGCCGCCTCTGCCCTTGAAATACGTCGACATCATATCGCCGAAGACGCCCGAACTCATGTCGCCGCGCGCATCGACCACGACCACATCCCCTTCCTGTGCGTGGTACAGCACATGCCGGTGCAGCTGTGTTTCCGGATCGGCATATTCTCCCTCGTTGAAAAGATCGGGCCGCTGCGGCAGGAACTGCAGCGTCAGCGCCGGCCCGACGATCGATCTCCCGTGGTTCTGCGCCACCGGGCCGACCATATGCGGATTGCGGAAGCCCATATGGCCAAGCGTGCCGGCAACCGTCGCGGCGCCGATCTCCTTTAGCGCGTCGATCAGATCCTTCGGCGGCCGCGTGATGTCGGAAGTATGCGTCATTGTGGACTCCGATTGAAAGGGAACTACCAGTTCGTGACAGAACCATCGCGGCGCTTGAGGTGGGGCGCTTCCCAGAAACGGAAGCTCTGCGCCTGGACGGCCTCTTCGTTGACCTCGACGCCGAGCCCCGGCAGATCGCCCACCGGGTAGTCGGGGCCGTCGAGCCGTGGTTGCACCGGGAAAAATTCGGAATTGTCGAAGCCGAGCCTTGCTTCGGGGGCCCTGGTTTCGAGCCACGCGAAGTTGGGGACCGCGGCGGCCAGATGCACGGTCGCGGCCGTGCACACTGGACCAAGCGGATTGTGCGGCATCAGGTCCACATAGTGCGCCTCGCTCCAGCCAGCGATTTTCATTGCCTCGGTGAACCCGCCGGCATTGCAGATATCGAGCCGGTTGAACTGGTGGATGCCGCGCTCGATGTAGGGCAGGAACTGCCACTTGCTGGCAAATTCCTCGCCAATGGCGAAGGGGATGTCGGTCATCGTGCGGAGGGATTCGTACGCTTCTGGCGTCTCGTCGCGTATCGGCTCCTCGAGAAAATCGAGCACGCCGCGGTCGAGCTTGTTGCAGAAGCTCGCCGCCTCCGCCACCGACAGCCGATGATGATAGTCGATGCCGAGGACGACATCGTTACCCAGCGCCCGGCGCGCCTTGTTCAGCATGGTCGCGGTAGCGCCGATCGACTCGCGTGGCTCGAAAACATCCCTGCTGTTTTGCCCGACGGGAAAGAAGCGGATCGCCTGCCAGCCTTGTGCGCGCAGTTCGCGGGCCCGCTCGATGGCAACATCGCCCTCGGCCTCGTCTCCGGTCGAGGCGAAGGTGGGGATCCGGTCGCGCTGCTTGCCGCCCAGCAATTCGTAGACCGGCACCCCCAGCGCCTTGCCCTTGATATCGTGAAGGGCGATATCGATGGCCGAAATAGCTGCCTGCAGAACCCGACCGCCTTCGAAATACTGGCTGCGATAAACCTCCTGCCAGATCCGCCCGATCTGCATGGGATCGCGGCCGATGAGAAACTCGCGATAGTGCTCGACCGCGCCGGCCACGGCCTTCTCGCGGCCGCTCAGGCCGCTCTCGCCCCAACCGAAAATGCCCTGGTCGGTCTCGACCTTGACCAGCATCTGATTGCGCGTTCCCACCCATGCCGGATAGGGTTTGATCGCCGTGATCTTAAGTTTCGTAGTCATTCACGCCCATGTCCCACACGCATCCGCCCTGTCTCAGTTGGCCTCGAGAGCCACTTCGGTTTCACCGTCGAATAGATGCATCCGCTCCTGGTCGAACTCGAGCCAGATCCGCTCGTCGGGCGCGACGGCAATGTTGGGCGGCACGCTGACGTTGACGATGGCACCGGACAGGAACGCCTGCACGAAGGTGACGTCTCCGGTTGGTTCCACCGTGTAGACCTTGGCCGGGATGCTGCCTTGCACGGCGCTCTTGTGCAGCTTGATCGTCGAGTGGCGTGCGCCGAGCACGATTTTCCTGGTCGTTGCCCCCGTGACCTTCTGGACGTTGCGCGGCGAGAGCCCGAGGCTCCAGCCCTCCGCGCTGGTCAGCACGGTGTTGCCGTTCGCCGTCGATGTCTCCAGCGGAATGAGGCTCATTGCCGGGCTGCCGATGAAGCTGGCGACGAACATGTTCACCGGATGGGCAAAGACCTGCGCCGGTGAATCGTATTGCTGCAGGAAGCCGCCGTTCATCACCGCCATCTTGTCGGCCATGGTGACGGCTTCGAGCTGGTCGTGCGTCACATAGATGATCGTCGCCTTGAGGTCCTGGTGGAAGCGCTTGATCTCCGACCGCATCTGTACGCGCAGTTTCGCGTCGAGGTTGGAGAGCGGCTCGTCCATGAGAAACACCGCGGGATCGCGCACGAGCGCACGGCCCAGCGCCACACGCTGCTGCTGCCCGCCCGAAAGTTCGCGCGGCTTGCGCTCGAGCAGGTGCGTCATGTCGAGCACGCGCGCCGCTTCCTTGACCTTCTTGTCGATCTCGTCCCTGGGCAGTTTGCGCATCTGTAGCGGGAACGCGAGGTTCATGTAGACCGACTTTTGCGGATAGAGTGCGTAGTTCTGGAACACCATTGCGATGTCCCGGTCCTTGGGGTCGAGATCGTTGACCACCTGGTCGCCAATGAGGATGTCGCCCGATGTGATCGGGGTCAGCCCGGCAACGAGATTGAGCGTGGTCGTCTTTCCGCAGCCTGAAGGGCCGACAAGCGCAACGAACTCGCCGTCGTTGACCGTCAGTGAAACGTCGTTGACGGCCTTGAAGCCGCCATAGGTCTTGACGAGATCTTTGAGGACCACGTGGGCCATCGGCAACTCCCTAATGCTTGACCGCGCCTTCTGTCAGGGCGCGTACGAAGTATCGCTGCAGGACGAGGAACAGCACCACGACAGGCACGCTCATCATGAAGCTCGCCGCCATCAGTCCCGGAAAGTCCGTCGTGTTTTCCGAGAAGAAGCGCTGGATGCCGACCGGCAGGGTCAACTGTTCATTTTTGGAGAGGAACGTGTAGGCGTAGATGTACTCGTTCCACGCGCCGATGAAGGAATAGATCGCGGTGGCGATGATCCCCGGCGTCGAGAGCGGCATCACGATCATGATGAAGGCCTGGAACCGTGTTGCCCCATCGATACGCGCCGCCTGCTCGAGCTGCACCGGGATGTTGTCGTAAAAACCCTTGAGCAGCCAGATCGCCAGGGGCAGGCCGAAGGTGAGATAGGTCAGGATCAGCGAGCCATGCGTGTTCACCAGCCCGATCGCACGCATCAGGATGAAGAGCGGCACGAGAAAGATCACCGCTGGGAACATGTTGCGCAGCAGCACGGCGAAGAACAGGAAGTTCCGGCCGGGGAAGGTGAAGCGCGAAAACGCGTAGGCCGCGGGGACGGCAACGATCACCGAAAGGATTGTCGTGACGGTCGACACGAACAGGCTGTTCCAGAAGAAGCGCAGGAAGTCCTGGCCGACGCTGTTCTGCGGATCGAGCAGCTTCTTGTAGCTGGCAAGCGTAGGCTCGTTTGGCCACCATTGCGGCGGGAACTGCGTCGCCGCGAAGCCGGACTTGATCGAGGTGATCAGCATCCAGATCATCGGCACCGCGGTGTAAATCAGCATGAACAAGAGGAAGATGCGCCCGGCCCAGCGCCATCCGTCGACGCGCATGCGGCGATGGGGCCGGCCTCGGGAGGCTGTCTCTGCAAGCGTGCTCATGTGCTCCCCTCTTTCCGCTCGTTGCCGCTCAGCGCCCGGACGTAGAAATAGCCCAGCGTCATCAGGATGAGGAACAGGAGCACCGAATAAGCCGATGCCACGCCCCAGCGCTGGCGGCCGAAGGCGAGCTCATAGATGTGGGTTATCCAGATATGCGATGCGTTCGACGGCCCGCCTGCGGTCATGATCCAGGGGATGATGAAGGAATTGAAGTTGGCCACCGCGAGCAGCAGGATCGTCACCACCGAGACGTTGCGCAAGTGCGGGAAAGTGACGTGCCAGAAGCGCTGCCATGCATTCGCCCCGTCGACCTTGGCGGCCCGCAACAATTGCTCGGGGACTGTCTGCAGGCCGGCCATCATCATGATCATGGCAAACGGAAACTCGCGCCAGATATTGACGACGATCAGGGAGGGCAGCACCGTGCTGACGTTGTCGATGAAATTGGGTGGCCGGTCAGTCAATCCGAGGCCGACCAGCACCGCGCCGATGATGCCGAAATCCGAATGGTAGATCCACTTCCAGATATAGGAGGCGGCAACGGCGCTGATCACCCAGGGAATGATCAGGATGGCGCGCAGGACGCCGCGGCCGACAAAGTCTCGGTGCAGCGCCAGCGCCGTGGCAAACCCCAGGACAAAGGAGATGAAAGTGGATCCGAATGTCCAGATCAGGGTGTTCCAGGTTACTTTCCAGAACACATCGCTGGTGAGGATGGTGGTGTAATTGTCGAAGCCGATGAAGGTCTTGTCGCGGAGCTGCAGACCGGGCGGCGTCTTATAGAACGACAGCTCGATCGTGTAGTAGATCGGATAGGCGATGACGACGAGCATCACGGCGATCGCCGGGAGCACGTATGCGTAGTCGGCGCGATGGGCCCAGATGTTCCGCAATGCGCCTGACCCGCCGGGTTGCGATTTTCGGCGAGCCTCGGCCTTGCCGGTCACGATCGTCACTGTGGCGTGCCCTTGTTTTTCGAAAAGAACCGGCTGCGCTCTTGGCGCAGCCGGTTCGCAGGTCAGGTTGGGACTAGAGCCCGCCCATTAGGTCTTTCACCTTCTTGGCCGCATCGTCCGCTGCCTGGTCGACGGTCATCGCGCCGGTCAGCGCATTCTGCAGCATGTCCGGGACGATGATGTTCATGATCTCGGGGGATTCCGGCAGCGCCGGGAAGGGGATGCCATAGGGCAGCATCGAAGTCGTGACATCGAGGAACTTGATATGGTCCAGACGTTCCTTCATCCATTTGGTCTTGAAGCCGTTAAGATTGCCCGGGTTCGAGCCGGCATAGGCCATCTTCAGCGACCATTCGGGGCTCGCCCACATGCAGATCATCGCCTTCGCGGCCGGCTCGTCCACCTTGCCACCCTCTACATACTCGGGCTTCAGGATGTGAATGTTCGAGCCGCCGAACACGACGGCGCGCTTGCCGTCAGGACCGGTCGGGATCAGGCCGTAACGCATATTGTCGATGACGGTCTGCGCCTTGTCCTTGTCGGTCCCGGTCGCCTTTGCCTGCAGGTCGAGCATGACATTGTAGTCGGACGGGTGGGAAACCATCATGCCCAACTGGCCGGCGACGAACAGAGGCTGGTTGTCGGCCTGCTGGTTGGTAAGTGCCGAAACCGGAACCGACTTGTCGCGGACATACATGTCGTATGAGGCTTGCAGCGCCGCCTTGCTCTGCGGGCTGTCGAGCTCCACCTCCTTGTAAGTCGGGTTCGCGGTGGCTTCGTCGAAGACGCCGCCGCCATAGGCCCACAGCTGTGGCATGAAGCGATAGGGCGTATTGCCGGCATTCTTGCGAGCCACGAGGCCGTAACCGGCAATGCCGAGCTTGTCGTGGATCTGCTTGGAATATTTGACGACGTCGTCCCAGGTTGCGGGAGCTTTGTCCGGATCGAGACCCGCACGCTTGAAGATGTCGGCATTCCAGATGAACGCCATCGTCTCGTTGTTCGTTGGAACGCCGTATGTGACCCCATCCCAGGTCACGGCCTTCATGGCGCCGGGCCAGAAATCCTCGGTCGAATAGCCCACATCCTCCGGCTTGAGCGGCTGCAGATAGCCTTTCGAGGCAAATTCGGTACCGCCCAGGATTTGCAGGCGCACCGCCATCGGCGCGGCATTGCCCAGGAGCGCGGTGCGGAACTTGTCGAGAAGGTCGTTATAGGTGAGGGCCTGTTCCTCGAGCTTGATGTTTGGATAGGTCTTGCGGAAAGTCTCGAAGAAATCCTTGTAGTACTGGCGCAGCAGGTCGGGATCGCCCTCGAACACGCCCTGATACCAGAAAGTCAGTCGCCCCTTGTAATCCAGCGGCGTGACCTTGGCGCAATCGCCGGCCGTGTCGAAATCCTGTGTTCCCGCGATGGAGCGCACATATTCGGGCGACCATTTGCTGAGGTCGACCGGTGGCGCACCCAACGCCGATGTGGACATAAGTGATGCCGTCAAAATACCGACGACAGTGCCGCGCAGGACCGCACTGCCGAGCATGATCCTCGTCATAGGTATCCTCCCTGGTTCTCCGCCCTGCGATCGCGAGGATGCAGTACGGTGTATCCTCTCGACCACTTGGTACGTTTTCAGAACATGGATTGCCTGTCAACGCACCGGATCGTACATTGTTTATGGGAACCGTGCGTGATATCGGACAGACTGTGTATTAATTTGGGGAGCCGGCCCTTGGCCGAAACAGACGATTTCAAAGCAAAGCCACCCCCGGGGATCGACGCCACCGGAGCCTCCAGCGAGGGTGCCTCGCTTTACGAACTGATCAGGGAAGACATCATCGAGGGACGGCTCGCCGCCAACGAACGGCTTGTTGTGACCGATCTCGCCCGCCGCCACGGCACGTCGACCAATCCCGTGCGCGAGGCCCTGCAACTGTTGCGGGGCGAGGGGTTCGTCATCTTTTCTCCCAACCGCGGGGCGCGTGTAAGGCCCATCGATCAGGATTTCGTCCGCGATATCTACGAGATCGGAGTTCTGATCGAGCCAGCCCTGACGCGATGGTTTGTAGGTATGGCCACCGGCGAGGACATCGCCGAACTCGAACGCATCCAAGGCCTGATCGAAGAGAACAATTTCGCCAACACGTTCAGGCACAGTGAACTGGATACCGCATTTCATACGGTGATGTACCAGCGGCACTATAACCGCCATGCCGCCGAGCTCTGGTGGAAGCATCGCGAAGTGCTGCGAGCGGTGAGCCGGCGTTTCAATTTCACGCTCGCGCGGCGTGCCGCGATCATTCGTGAGCATCGCGAACTCATTGCGCTCATCAAGGCCGGGGAGGCCGACAAGGCGGCCGAACTCATCTCCCGCCACGTCGAGGGTTCCGGCCGGCATGTTCTCGAACAGATGCGTGCACGCAACGCCGCTCGGGCCGGATAGGACGAGGGGTCAGGTCTGGAACAGCGTGGTTGACCACTAGTGAAAAGGCAGTTGAAATGAAAATCACGAGCGTTCGGCCGTGGCTGATCAAGTCTGGTGCTTCCTATTGGGGGGAATTCCTGTTCGTCGAGGTAACGACAGACGAGGGAGTGAGCGGCTGGGGAGAGATCACCACCACCACGAAGCTCGCCAACCGCGCCCTCTGCACGATCCTTCGACAGATCGGAGCCGCCGTGACAGGCGAAGATCCGGCGCGTATCGAATGCCTCTGGCACAAGATCTTCCGCGGCTTCACCTATATGGGTAGCCGTGGCGCCGCGGTCGAATGCGTGAGTGCGATCGACATAGCCCTCTGGGACATCAGGGGCAAAGTCCTCGGCAAGCCGATCTACGAGCTGTTGGGCGGGCCGGTCCGCGATGAGATCGCGCTCTACACCCACCCCAACCAGGCCAAATTCACCAGCAAGGACGCTGTGGTGCGCGAAATCCTGGACATCGTCGAGTCCGGACATACTGCTCTCAAGTTCGACCCCTTCCCCCACCAGGGTCGCGATGCCGACGGTGTGTCGCGCGAACAGCGGGACGGCTATCTCGACGGCGGCATGACCCGCAAGGACGAGCGCGAGGCTGCCGAACTCACGGCTCTGATCCGCGAAACGGCAGGCCCCGACATCGACATCCTCATCGATGCGCACGGCCGCTTCGATGTTCCGACCGCCATTCGCCTCTGTCGCAGCCTCGAGGAGGCCGGCCAGATCGACTGGTTCGAGGAGCCATGCCCGCCCGAGAGCCTTAACGCCCTCAAGCAGGTTCGCGAAAAGGTCAGTGCCGCTATCTCTTGGGGCGAGCGTGGCCACACAAAGTGGGATTTCGTGCCGGTTCTCGAGAACAAGCTCGCCGACTACATCATGCCTGACGTCACCTGGACCGGCGGAATTACCGAACTCAAGAAGATTTCCGCCCTGTGCGAAGCCTACTACATCCCAGTCTCGCCGCATGACGCCGCGGGACCGATCAACGTGGTTGCGGGAGCGCAGGTGATGATGACCGTTCCGAACTTCTACAAGCTCGAAACGTCGGAGTGGAATTTGGGCAAGTACGATCATCTTATCGACGAGCCGCTCGATGTTTCGAACGGTAGCCTCAAGCTCTCGTTGAGGCCGGGTCTCGGCATCGAGATGAACCGCGATTACCTGCAAGCCCATGAGATCGAACTGGGCTAGCAACGCAATCGACAGCATGCGGGCGACAACCCGCAAATCAGAACGGGGATAAGTCATGCCAACGACCGATGGAGCCGACGAGGCCCTCAACCGGGTCAACACCGACTCGAAGCCGTCCGAGCTTCGCATCACCGACATGCGGGTGGCCGAGATCGTCGGTGCGCCGTTCACCTCGGCGCTGCTCAAGATCTATACCAATCAAGGCATCGTCGGGCTTGGCGAGGTGCGCGACGGCGCCAGCGCCACCTACGCGCTGATGCTGAAGAGCCGGCTGCTTGGCGAGAACCCTTGCGACATCGATCGCCTGTTTCGCCGCATCAAGCAATTTGGCGCACACGGTCGGCAGGGCGGCGGCGTCTCGGCGGTCGAGATCGCGCTCTGGGATCTCGCCGGCAAGGCCTATGGCGTTCCCATCTACCAGATGCTCGGCGGCAAGTTCCGCGATCAGGTGCGCGTCTATTGCGATACCGATGCCGAGAAACCGAGCGGCACCGAAACCGGAAAGCGCCTCAAGCAGCGCATGGACCGTGGTTTCACCTTCCTCAAGATGGACCTGGGCTTGATGCAGATCGCCCATGTCCCGGGCGCCGTATCCGCGCCCGCCGGCGCGCTCGAAGGGTTTCATGCCAATCCGCGCGGCCGTGGCGGCACGCTTGAGGAGCGCAAGGCCCGCAATCTCGCCTACGACGCGCAGAACGTGCAGCACCCGTTCACCGGCCTGCATTTCACCGAGAAGGGGATCGACCTGCTCGAGCAGTACATCCACGAGGTTCGCGAGGTGATTGGATACGAGATCCCGCTCGCCATCGACCATGTCGGCCATATCTCGCTGCAGGACGGCATACGCCTGTCGCGTCGCATCGAGAAATACGTACCGGCCTGGCTGGAGGATGTGATCCCCTGGCAACACACCGAGCAGTACCGACAATTGCAGGGGGCCACGACGGTGCCGATGTGCACCGGCGAAGACATCTACCTCAAGGAAGGCTTCGAGCCGTTGCTCAAGAGCGGCGGCCTCTCCGTCATCCACCCGGACCTGCTCACCAGTGGGGGTATTCTCGAGACCAAGAAGATCGGCGACATGGCGCAGGATCACGGTGTCGCCATGGCCATCCATATGGCCGAAAGCCCGATCGCCGCGATGGCCGCCGCGCATGTCGCGACCGCTACCGAAAACTTCATGGCCCTCGAATACCACTCCGCCGATGTCGAGTGGTGGGACGATATCGTCACCGGCCTGCCCAAGCCGCTCGTCAAGGACGGCTTCATCACCGTGCCCGACAAGCCGGGGTTGGGCATAGACGATGTGGTCGACGAGGTGATCAGCCAGCACCTGCAGCCCGGTGTCACCGGGATATGGCAATCCACCGAGCATTGGGACAATGAATATAGCTGGGACCGGACCTGGAGTTAGCCCAGACTCCTGCCCTCACTCTCCTTGGCTCACAGGGCCGACGACTGACCATTCGTGTCGACCTCTCCCAAGGGAGAGGCGAAGAAAGAAACGGACGAAACCATGATCTACGAACTGCGCATCTATGACTGCCTGCCGGGCAGGCTGCCGGCTTTGCTCAAGCGCTTTTCCGACCAAACGCTGGCCATCTGGGAGAGGCATGGCATCCGCCAAGCCGGGTTTTTCACCACGGCAATCGGCGAAAACAGCAATCGCCTCACCTATTTCCTAGCCTGGAAATCACTGGCCGAGCGTGAGGCGAAATGGACGGCTTTCGTCACCGATCCGGCATGGCACAGGGCCCGGGACGAGTCCGAGCGCGACGGGCAGATCGTTGCCAATATCAGCAGCCAGCTGCTCACGCCGACAGCTTTCTCGTCCGTGAGATAGGACTGCGGCATGAAAATCACCGATCTCCGCTGTGCCGTCATCGGGCGGCATCCCATCGTTCGCGTCGTCACTGACGAGGGCCTCTACGGTCTGGGCGAAGTCGAGTTCACCAAGACCTATCTCAAGCCCTTTGTGCTGCATTTCCGCGAGGCGCTGATCGGCGAGGAGCCGACCGATGTCGAGCGGGTCATGTTGAAGATCCGCCAACGCGGTTCTTTCAAGCCTTATGGCGCGGCGGTCAGCGCTATCGAACATGCGCTTTGGGACATTGCCGGCAAGGCCGCGGGCGTGCCGGCCTATAAGCTGCTCGGCGGCAAGGTGCGCGACAAGGTACGCGTTTATAACGGCTCGATCCGCCAGAAGCGCACAGGTGACCGGCCGGAGGACTATGCCGCAGACGTCAAATGGATGATGGAGCAGCCGCAGAACTTCTTCATGGTTAAGCAAGGCATCTCGTTCCATTCCAACATGAAGGACAGCATCGAGGACTTCCATTACGGCGTGACGCAGAAGAAGGCCGGCTATCACGGTGCCATGGATCAGGGCGTGATCAGCGAACGCGGTTTCAACCACATGCTCGACTGCGTGATCGCGATGAAGGAAGTGCTGGGCGATAAGGTCAGCCTGGCACTCGACTGCGGCCCGGGCTGGATGCTGCCCGATGCGATCAAGTTTGCCCGCGCGGTCGAGAGGTACAATTTGATGTGGCTGGAGGACATGCTGACCGGCGACTATGTGCCGTGGGTCAATCCGCAGGCCTACCGGGAACTGACCACCTCCACCTCGACGCCGATCCATACCGGCGAGCAGATTTACCTCAGGCACAATTTCAAGGAGCTGATCGAGACACAGGCGGTGCGCGTCATCGGCCCCGATCCTGCCGACATCGGCGGCATTGCCGAGCTCAAATGGGTCGCCGAGCACGCCTATATGCACTCGATCCTGATGGCGCCGCATGGCACGGCGAATGGCCTGCTGGGCCTGGGCGCGCTGATCAACGTCTGCGCCACCTTGCCCGCCAATTACGTGGCGTTCGAATACCCCAGTGCCTCGGACCCCTGGTGGAACGACATCGTCATTGGCCTGCCCAAGCAGATCGTGAAGGACAGCATGGTGGATCTGCTGGAAGCACCAGGGCTAGGCCTCGATATCGACGCCGAAGGCGCCAGGAAGTATTTGCTGGCGGAGGATGCCGGATTCTTCGATTGACCGGCGACGGTGGCCCTCGATCTCATCGACCGAGGGCCCGCTTCAAAGACTCGTGGATGCACATCCCATCACAAACAGAAGCCGGCGCATTGTTGACGCGCGCTGACCTTGTTTAATTATGGCGAATCTCGGTCCCGAGCACCTTCAGGCATTCGCGGATGAAGGCAGCGAGGGCTGTCCATCCCTTGGCCGACACCATGGTTCCGTCGACATACGCCTCCGTCGGCGACAGGTCGATGTAGGTGCCGCCGGCCAGCGTCACTTCCGGTTCGCAAGCGGCGAGCGCGCCGACCTTCTTGCCGCGCACGACACCGTCCACGGCAATCAGAATCTGGACCCCATGGCAGATCGTGAAGATCGGCTTCTGGGTATCGTGGAAGTGGCGCACCATGGCTTGCACCCGTTTGTCGGTGCGGATGTATTCCGGGCCGCGGCCGCCGGCGCAATATACGGCGTGGTATTGATCGAGCTGCTTTTCCGCCTCGGCAAACGTCTTGTTGATCACCTGAAAATGGCCGAGCTTTTCGGTGTAGGTCTGGTCGCCCTCGAAGTCGTGCAGGGAGGTCTTGATGAGGTCTCCTGCCTTCTTGTCCGGGCAGACCACGTGGACCGTGTGACCGACGGCTTCCATTGCTTGCTGGTAGACGAAGATCTCGTACTCCTCGGTGAACTCGCCGGTGAGCATCAATATTTTCTTGCCTGACATGATCATGTCCTCTGTCGTGTGAAAGGGGCGGGGCGAGTCATGCTGCGCCCCGCATTGATTGCGTTCTTCAGAACGGAGAGTCGGGGAAGAAGTATTCCTTGGCGTTGTCCTTGGTGATCAGCGGCGCGTCCAGCTTGACGGCGCCGCGAACCGGGGCCTGGCCAACCAAATTGGCCATGGTCATGTATATGGCCGTCTTGATCATGGACGGCGGGTAGGGAGTCTCGACGGGGGTCATGGTGTCGCCGTCGATGACCTTCTTGACGATGTCCTTCATGCCGTTGCCGCCAAGCGCCAGCTTGATATCGGTGCGGCCCGACTGCTTGACCGCCTCGAGCACCCCCAGCAGCATGTCGTCGTCGTTCGCCCACACCGCGTCGATATGCGGATATTTGGCGAGGTAGTCCTGCATCAGCTTGAAGGCTTCGTCGCTGTTCCAATGAGCGTACTGAATGTCGAGAACCTTGAGGCCGGTCCCGGCGATGGCGTCCTGAAAGCCCTTGATGCGCTCGTCGTCGATCACCGTTGGGATGCCGCGCAGGACAACCAGGTCGCCCCTGCCGCCAAGCTTGTCGATCATGTATTTCGCGGTGTTGCGCCCGACGGCGATGTTGTCGCCGGCGACGTAGAGGCCCTGGATGGTCGGGTCGGTCAGGCCACGGTCGACGACGGTGATGAAGGTGCCCTTCTCCTTGATGGCCTTGACCGGTTCGGTCAATTCTTCCGAGGAGTAAGGCAGGATCACCAGCGCATCGATCTTGCGTGAGGCGGAGAGATCCTCGATCGCCGACACCTGATCGGCCGCCGACGGCGACGTCTTTACGATGACCTCGACGCCGGGGAAAGCCGCGTTGATTTCCTTGGCGGCCGTCTGCGCGTGATAGACGACGCCGGCGGTCCAGCCGTGGTCGGCGGCCGGTATCGAAACGGCGATGACTTTCTTGTCCTCGGCCATGGCATGGCCCGTGAGCAGCAGCGTGCCGAGCGCGGCCGCAGCCATCCATTTTTTACTGAACATTTTCTTCTCCCAGATTGGACCTGCAAAGACGCACCCGTGTGGTCCGGACACGGGGCTATTTCGAATTCGAGAACCTCTGAATGAGCATCGCGATGATGATGATGACGCCCTGAACCGCGGCGACCAGGTACTCGGAGACGAAGTCCGACAGCACCATGAGATTGGCGATCAGCTCCAGAATGACGGCGCCAGCGACGGTTCCCCAGACATGACCCTTGCCGCCACGCAGCGCGGTGCCGCCGATCACCACGGCGGTGATCACCTGCAGTTCCCAGAGCTGCCCGGTGGTCGGCGTTGCGGCACCCAGTCGCGGTACGTAGCAGATCGCGGCGATGGCCACGCAGACGCCTTGGACGACGTAAGCAATGGTGCGCGTCTTGATGACGGAGATGCCGGAATAGCGCGCGACGTCCTCGTTTGCGCCGACCGCCGCACATTTGCGCCCATACTTCATCTTGTAGAGGACGAACGATGCGACCGCGGCGACGGCGACGGATATCAGGATCGGGATCGGGACACCGCCGACGGTGCCGAAATAGACCGGCCGATATGCTTCGCGCAGCGACCGGTCTATCGGTATCGTGCCGCCGTCGGTCAGATAGGTGATCAACGCGCGGAAAATGCCCATTGTGCCGAGCGTCGCAATGAACGGTTCGATCCGGCCTATGGTGACGATCAGGCCGTTGGCGAGGCCACACATAAGACCGACCAGGGTCGCCACGAGCATTCCAGCCGGTATCGCCCACAGGCCGGCGTGCGGCGCCACCGCGTTCATGAACATGATGGTGATGCCGGTGACGAAGGCGGCCATCGAGCCGACGGAAAGATCGAGCCCTCCCGACGAGATAACGAACGTCGCGCCGACAGCGATGATGGCGATGAAGGCGCTGCGGGTGATGACGTTGGCAAGGTTGGTCGCGGAGAGGAAGTCTGGATTGATGAGGAAGCCGACCACCAGCAGGGCGGCCAATGCCAGGAAGGGACCCACGTCGGTCCAGGTGATGTTCAAATCACCGACGCGATGTGTGGATGGGGATCCGGTCATGACAGCCATTCTGTTCCTCCCTCGGCCTTCGGCCTCGGTTTCGGGCCGCTTGTCGCCAGCAGCGCCACATTGCTTTCGGTCATCTCGGCGCCTTGGACCTCGCCCGTCAGGCGGCCTTCCCGCATGACGAGGATGCGGTCGCAGATGCCGATCAGCTCCTGCATTTCCGACGAGATGACGATGCAGGCTTTGCCGCTGCCGACGATGGCGTGGATGAAGGCGTAGATCTGAGCCTTGTTGGCGATGTCGATGCCACGGGTCGGTTCATCGATGACGACCACAGAGGGGTTGGTGAGCAGCACCTTGGCGAGCAGCAGCTTCTGCTGGTTGCCGCCGGAAAGCTGTCCCGCCTTCACGCCAGGGCTCTTGAGCCGGATATCGTAGCTCCGGACGGCCTCTGTCAGCGCGGCCGACTCGCGGCGTCTGCTGAGAGCCAGTGCGGGATGGAACCGTTCAAGTGCGGAAAGCGTGAGGTTGGGCGCCAGCCGTTCCTCGAGGAGCAGGCCCTTGCTCTTTCGGTCCTCGGTCAGGTAACCGATGCCTGCGTCGATCGCTTCGCGTTGCGAGCGGATCCGGACGGGCCGTCCCTCGAGTTCGATCACGGCGTGGGCCGGACGCAGGCCCACCAGCCCTTCGAACAATTCCGTGCGGCCCGCGCCGATCATGCCGGCAAAGCCAAGAATTTCGCCCCTGTGAACGGTGAAAGAGACGTCTTCGGCGTAGCCCGGGACGGTGGCGCTTTTCACGCTCAGCATCGGCTCATCGGACGGTGCACTCTTCTGCGGGTAGAGCGTTGCAAGCTCGCGGCCGACCATCAGGCGTGCCATGTCCGTCTGCGTCAGGGCCGTGCCCGGATAGGTACCGATCATCCTGCCGTCGCGCAGCACGGTCACCTTGTCGGCAAGCTGCTGCACCTCATCCAGCCGATGGCTGATATAGAGGACGGCCGTGCCGTGGGCCTTTAGCTGCCGGACGATTTCGAGGAGCCGATCCACTTCCTCGCCGGTCAGCACGGCGGTCGGCTCGTCGAAGATCACGACCTTGTAGTCGTCGAGCAGCGCGCGGGCGATCTGGACCAACTGGCGGTCGGCCAGCGAGATGTCGCGCACCAGCGCGGTCGGCGAGACCGCGCAGCCGATCCGTGCCAGCTTTTCGGCTGCCAGGCGCCGCATGGTGCGGTCGTCCATCACATGGCGGCGCGAAAGCTCGCGGCCGAGAAATAGATTGTCCGTCACCGTAAGCGCTTCGGCGAGCAGGATTTCCTGGTGGACGAGGGCGATACCGGCTTTCTGGGCCTGGTCGGGCTTGGCGAACGTCACCGGCCGACCGGCCATGGACAAGGTGCCGCGGGTTGGCTCGGCATAGCCGGACAGCAGCCGCATCAAAGTGGATTTTCCGGCACCGTTCTCGCCGATGATGGCGTGGATTTCGCCCGGCAGTATGTCGAGCGTGACGTCGGAGAGCACGGTCACCGGCCCATATTGCTTCGAGAGACCCTGAGAGCGCAGCACCGGCTCCACGGCCCCAGGCGCATTGCCGCCGGGCAGCGCACTTCCTCCCTCTCCGGCAATATTGGCGGTAACGGACATTCGTTCAGGCCTCAATCGAAGGCCGGCAGCAGGCGATCGCGCGAGTGCTCGATGTGGGCGCGCATTGCTTTCGCGGCGGCATCCGGATCGGCAGAGCCGAACGCGGCGAGGATCGCCTCATGCTCGTCCAGCGCCTCCTCGGTCACGCGGGAATGGTACATCAGGCGGAAAATGTGGAAGTGGGTGTGTTGATAACCCAGCGTCTCGCGGATGAGCTCGTTTTCAGCGTATTCCATGATCTTGTCGTGGAAGATCGCGTCCTGCCTGGCGAAGTTCGAATAGCGCAGGCGCTCGTCCTTGCCCTCGCGGCGCGACATCACGCCTGCGGCCTCCAGCAGCGTGCCGAGTTTGGCCTCGTCCATCGTGGCAGCGGCTTTCGCCGCGCCGTGCGGTTCGAGCAGGAGACGCATTTCGTACAATTCGTCGAAACGACGCCGCGTGATCTGCGGCGCGGCGCGATATCCGATCAGGTGCGTCTTCAGAACCAGTCCTTCGCCTTCGAGACGCCCCAGCGCCTCGCGGATCGGCGTATGGGAAACGTCGAATTCCTTGACCAGATTGTCGACGGTGATGCGCGAACCGGGCGCGATCTTCAGCGACATCAACTGCGCGAAGATGGCCTCGTAGACGTCCTCGGCCAGGCTGCCGGCCCGCTGAATGCGGCCCGCTCCCGTGGGCGTTTCACCACTATTGCTCAAACTGACAGGTTGCATTTTTCGCCTCTCGACAGGGCAGACTGCTAACACGAGGGTTTGACCGATGCAATACTATATCCTATACGATTTTGTCGGCGCCGCTCGATTGAGGATTTTCGGTGCGGATTTTTGCAATGCGTTTCTCCGAAACTCCCCAAGGATGCAGCCTGTCATGAGCCTTCTCACAGCCCTCCGGCTCCCACGCGAAATTCTATTCGGAAAGGGACAGCGTCATGCGCTGCCAGCCGTGGCCGGCCGCCATGGCCGCCGCGCCCTGGTCTGCACCGACGAGCGTTTCGCCGGCACCGGCGTGTTCGCCGAAATGATGGAATCCCTGCGGTCGGCATCGATCGACGTGCTGGTTCACGACGGTGTCCTTCCGGACGTGCCGCGCGATTCGGTGGCGGTCTGCGTCGAGGAAGCGAGGGGCTTCCGGCCAGATATGGTGATCGGCATCGGCGGCGGCAGCTGTCTCGATTTCGCCAAATGTGCCGCCTTGCTGATCAGCCATGGCGGCGAGCTGCGGGACTACTACGGCGAGTTCAAGGTCCCGGGGCCGATGCTGCCGCTGATCGCCGTGCCGACCACGGCTGGCACAGGATCGGAGGTGACGCCCGTTGCAGTGATATCGGATCCGGACCGGACGCTCAAAGTCGGCATATCGAGCCCCTATCTCATTGCTGCCGTTGCCGTCTGCGACCCCGAACTGACAATGACTTGTCCGCCGGGCCTGACCGCGGTTGCCGGTGCCGACGCGCTCACGCATGCGATCGAGGCCTTTACGGCCATGCGCCGGGACGGGGACTTCAGCCTGCCGCAGCGCCACGTGTTCATCGGCAAGACGCCGCTGACCGACCATTTCGCGCTGCTGGCCGTCAAACTTCTCGGCCGCAGCCTGGAGAAGGCGTGCATTGACGGCGGCGACGCCGAGGCGCGCTCCGACGTGATGATGGGAGCGCTGGCTGCGGGTTGCGCGTTCGGCACCGCCGGCACGGCGGCAGCGCACGCGGTGCAATACCCGGCCGGCGCGCTCACACATACGCCGCATGGGCTGGGAGTGGCGACAATGATGCCTTACGTCATGAGCTACAACAGCCGCGTGGCCGCGGCTGAGATCGCCGAGATAGGGATTGCTCTTGGCCTCGAGCCGAACGGTCGTGGCGTCGACGAAATGGCGGACGCGACCATCGAGGAGATCAGGCGCTTGTTTGCGGCGATCGGCATCACCCCGACGCTGGCCGGTCTGGGGCTCCCGGCCGACAAGCTCGACTGGACCGCCGAGCAGGCGCTCGGCATCGATCGCCTGATCAAGAACAACCCGCGCCCATTCGACCTCGCCGCCATGCGCCGCCTTGTCCAGGCGGCCTATGACGGCGATCTCACCGCCTGCGCCATGTGAACGTCAGGAACAAGACGATGAACCTTCCCTACAATGCCTTCCCTCTCGATCAGGATCCGTACGACGTTCGGGGCTTTCCGCACCGGCTCTATATTGGCGGACAATGGCTGCCGTCGTCCGACGGCGGGCTCATCGAGGTCACCGATCCATCCTCCGGCGCGGTGATCGCGGCAGTCCCCGATGCGACCCTGGAGGATGCCGCCGCCGCGGTCGAAGCGGCAGCCAAGGCCGCCAAGGGGTGGCGCGAGACAGCGCCGCGCAAGCGCTCGGAGATTCTCAGGCGCTGTTTCGAGCTGATGGTCGAGCGGTCGGAGACGCTTGCCATGCTGATCTCGCTGGAGAACGGCAAGGCCCTGCGCGACGCGCGCGGCGAGGTCGCCTATGCAGCCGAATTCTTCCGCTGGAACGCCGAGGAAGCGGTTCGTATCACCGGCGAGTTCGGCACCGCCCCGTCTGCCGCCAACCGCATCCTCGTCGACTACCAGCCGATCGGCATCTGCGTCCTCATCACGCCGTGGAATTTCCCCGCCGCGATGGCGACGCGCAAGATCGCACCGGCACTCGCGGCAGGCTGCACGGTCATTCTGAAACCGGCCAGCGAGACGCCGTTGACCGCCTATGCGCTGGCCGCGCTCTACAGCGAAGCCGGCGTACCGGATGGTGTCGTGAACGTGCTGACGACGTCGACACCCGGCCCCCTGACGTCGGCCATGCTGGCCGATCCGCGCGTCAGGAAGCTCTCCTTCACCGGTTCGACCGGGATCGGCCGGGCCTTGCTCGCCGAGGCCGCCAAGCGTGTGATTTCCTGTTCCATGGAGCTTGGCGGCAATGCGCCCTTCATCGTCTTCGACGATGCCGATCTCGATGCGGCCCTCGACGGCGCCATGATCGCCAAAATGCGCAATGCCGGCGAAGCCTGCACGGCGGCCAACCGCATCTACGTCCAGTCCGGCATCCACGATGCGTTCGCCGACGGCCTTGCGCAGCGCATGGCTGCGCTCAAGATCGGCGCCGGCACCAAGGCGGACACCGAATGTGGACCCATGATCACCAAGAAGGCGGTCGACAAGATCGACCGGCTGGTCAAGGACGCGGTCAGCCGGGGGGCCAAGGTACTGTGCGGCGGCTCGGTGCCTGAAGGGGATGGCTTTTTCTATCCGCCGACCGTCCTGGCCGAAGTCTCGCCGGACGCCGACATGGCGCATGAGGAGATCTTCGGCCCGGTGGCGCCCATCACCCGCTTCGAGAGCGAGGCGCAGGCCATCCTCCACGCCAACAACACCGAATACGGCCTCGCCGCCTATCTCTACACCCGCGATGTGGCACGCGGCATGCGGGTGGCCGCCGAGATCGAGGCCGGCATGATCGGCCTCAACCGCGGCCTGATGTCGGATCCCGCCGCGCCCTTCGGCGGAGTCAAGCAGAGCGGCCTCGGGCGGGAAGGGGGCCAGCATCACGGCATCGCCGAGTTCATGGAGGCCAAATACATCGCTGTAACCTTCTGAGCGGACACCATGTCGAAGGACCCTTTTCGCACCCGCGACCACGTTGCCGATTTCGATGACATCGTGGCCGACATCGTCGCCCGCAGCACCGCGACGCGGGCTTCGCTGCCGATGCTGGCGGACATCGCCTATGGCCCGCACGAGGCCGAACGCCTCGACCTGTTCTTTCCGGAGGGACCGCGCAGGAACCTCCCGGTGCACATCTTCATCCATGGCGGCTATTGGCGCATGTTCGCCAAGAGCGACTATTCCTACATCGCCGAAACTGTGACGAGCGCCGGGGCAATCGCGGTCGTGATCGACTATGCACTGATGCCCGCCGTCAGGATGGCGGCAATCGTCGACCAGGTCCGGCGCGCGAGGCAATGGGTGCTGGATAATATCGCCAGCCATGGCGGCGATGCCGGTCGGCTAAGCGTCAGCGGTCATTCCGCCGGGGCGCATCTGGCGACCTTTTTGTTCGACGAGGGGTCGGCACGTCCGCCCTCGGCGGCACTTCTGCTCGGCGGGCTCTACGATTTGAAGCCCCTCCAGCAATCCTTCCTTGAGCCCTTGATAGGCCTGACCGACACGGAAGTCGGGGCGTATTCGCCGATGAGCAAATCCCACTCGTCGCGGACAAAGGTCACGCTGCTGGTCGGCGAGCGGGAAACCGAACCGTTTCACCTGCAGGCCAGATTGTTTGCCGATCGCCTGACGGAGCAGCGCCTGACGGCTTCGATCGGCATCGTCGAGGGGCGCAATCACATGGACAGCGTCCGGGATTTGGGTGTCAGGCATACAAAAGCGGGCACTTGGCTGTACGACATGATCCGAGCCGCTTGATCGGTCCTGTCTCAGCCGAAACCTTCCCCCGTTAAGCCTTGCGCAACTCATGGCGCGTAATCTGCGTGCCAGATTGCGAGGCACCATGAAGCGCCAACCACTATTGCTTTTCGCCTTTCCTGCCTGTGTCCTGCTGATCCTCGCGGCGGAGCGAATGGCCACGCTCCTGCTCGGAACCTACCCGGCAAGCCCCGACATGTGGAAGATCTGGCTTGCCTTGCATCCCTCGTCGGGCATGGTCTGGCAGCAGGTCGATGCCTATCTGGGAGGGTCGATGGTCCTGGATTTCGCTCTGCTGGGCGCGGCCCTGGTGGTCTGCTGGATGGCAAGCCGGGCCAGAAGGTCGGCCGCATTCTTTCTTGCCAACCACGGCATCTTGGTCCTCGCGGCGTCGATGATCTTCATCGGCGGCCGTTCGCAGACCGCCAGCACCATTGCCGCGTTCACGGCGCCGAGTGGCTTTCGGTTCTCGCTGATGATGGACTTCACCTGGCTGAACTGCCTGCTGGCGGTCATCGGGGTCACCGCCTGCGCCTATTGTCACCTTGCCTATGTCCGTGAACTCGGCATGCGCGTTGAATCGCGGCGCGTCCGGATCATGGCACTGCAGCGGGATTTCTAGACCAGCGCAGCGCTACGCGACCACGCCCAAGGCCCGACCTAGTTTATCTTGTGATAGGTGACCTTGCCTTCCGGCGATACGCTCCGCTGGTAGTTGGAGCTCGGCGCGGGAGGCGCTGCCGGAGCCGACCGCCTTCGCGTTACCCGCGGCATATCCCCGATGGCAGGCTCCGCGTCGGCGGCGCTGGCGACCGCCGCCATGTCTTCGGCGGGCGAGGGGAGTTCCACGACGCGCGGCTCGTCGCCACCGTGATTTCCCGACATCTCCGGGGGCTGCCGGGCGATGTTGGCGTTGACCTCGCCGAAGCTCGCCCGCAGCCGGTCGTCCAGCGCCTCGAACCGGCTTTGAAATCCATTGTTGACGGTGTCGAGCCGCGTGCTCATGCGCTGCTCGAACTGGCCGAGGTTCTCCAGCCGCGCCTCGATCACGCGCAGATCGTTGATGCCGCGGTAGAGATAGACGGCCGCGGTGGCGTTCAGCAGGGCAAACAGCGCCAGGCCGACAGAGACGGCAATGGCGAGCCTGGACCGGCTCTTCTCCCTGTCGAGCAACAGCGGTTCGACCGCTATCACAAGGTCGTCGGGATCGCTGATCGTCGTCATTGGACCACCACCTTGGTGCCGACAGGCACGCGCCTGAAAAGATCGATGACATCGGTATTGGTCAGGCGAAAACAGCCCGAAGTGCCGTCGAAACCCACGCCCGAAGGGTCGTTGGTGCCATGGATGCGATAGAGCGTGTCGCGGCCATCCCGAAGCAGATAGAGCGCCCTTGCGCCGAGCGGATTGTACGGCCCCGAGGGCACCATGTCAGGCAATTCCGGCTGGCGGGCGCGCATTTCCCTGGGCGGCCGCCACGCCGGCCACTCGGTCTTGGCTCCCACCTGGACCGTACCCGTCCAGCCAAATCCATCGCGTCCGACACTGATCCGGTAGCGCAGGGCCTCGCCCTTGCCGGTCACCAGATAGAGCGCTTTTTCCTGCTTGCGGATGATGATGGTCCCGGTCTTCTCCTGGGTGGAAAACGCCACAGTCTTGCGCAGGCTGGGGCCCATGGCCGGCAGAGGCGGGCGGCTGTCCGCCAACGCGATCTGTCCGGCCGCTGGCGCCAGCGCCAGGCCAAGCAGGCAGGCGGCTGTCAGCCGCAAGAGATGGCCGCTAGCGGGCTGCATCGTCGAGCCGCTCGCGGAACATCTTCTTCAGGTCCTTGTTGAAGCGCGCCCGCCCATCCACTTCGGACGGCAGCATGGCGCGGTTCAGCGCGTCGGCCAGCAGGGCGTTGTCGAGGCCGACCGACTTGATGTGCGGCGCCTTGAAGATCTTCTCCAGCTCGCTGCGCGAGAAGTGGTTGCCGAACCATTTGCGCTTGTGCTTGTTGGCCACCAGCGTGATTGAGACGGCATTGCCGCGCAGCTCGCGGATCTTCTTGTAGAGCCGTTTGCCTTGCCGCAGCGAGGCGACATTGAGCTCGAAGACGATGAAGATCTCGTCGCTCGTCGACAGCACGGAATTGTGCCAGGGCGTTTCGATGTTCGGCAGGTCGATGACGATGTCGTCGAAACGGTAGGCGACGAGGTCGAGCAGCCGGAAGACGAAATCGGCGCCCTGCGGCTCGAACGGCAGCTGCGGCCGCTCGAAGGCATAGAGCGTCAGGCCGGAAGGCCGCGACAGCTTGATGACATCCATCAGTTCGACGTCGAGCCGTTCCGGCTGGCCGATGATGCCGGCAAGGTCGAACTGGTTGAACAGGTTGAGATAGGCGCCGCAATTGGCGCTCTGGAAGTCGAGGTCGACCAGGCAGGTCGAGGCCGCGCGCTCGGTCGATTTGGAGGCCAGGAATTCGGCCGCCGACAGCGCCAGCGTCGTGGCGCCGGCGCCGCCGCTGGCGCTGATGAAGGTGATGATGCGGCTCTTGGCGCCCTGGTTGCCGCTGTCGTGGAAGGTGACGGCGTTGAGCAGTTCCTTGCCGTCGAGCGGCTTGTGCAGCCAGTCGGAGGCATTCATGCGCACCAGGACGCGTGTCTGCTCCGACGTCAGCTCGTCGGAAACCGCGATCAGCGGCACACCAGCCCACAGCGCGCGCGCCTCGACGATGCCAGGATTGCCAAGCAAGTCGCCATTGCCGAGATCGAGGATGACGATGCCCGGGCGCGTGTCGGCCGGCGGCCCCTTGAGAAAATCGCCCGTCTCGGCAACCCGCACATCATAGATCGCCAGCGCATCGAGCCGCGTCGCCACATCGCGCTTGAAATTCGGATCGGAAGAAAACAGCGCAACCTGCTTTCGCTTGGTGGGGGTAACCTTGGTGCTGATGGCGTTCATGGGTAGGTGCTCTTCATGTCTTCGCCCGTGACCGTGCTCAGCATGGAGGGCATGGTGATGTTGCCGAACCCGAGCAATCCGCCCAGGAAGAAGAACTGGAAGGGATGATTGACGATGCTGACGGTGATGGTCGGCACCGGTCCGCCAGGGCGCGTCCAGTAGCCGAGGCCGGACGCGGCGTATTCAATTATAACTTCGGATTTCGTCAACATTGGCAGGAAGTCGTGCATTCCGGCGCGGTTGGCGGTGCCGTCATAAATCGCGTCGAACGCCGCTTGACTCGCATTCTCGGGCTTGCACAAGCCTCCTCCGACACTGCAGCAGGCGACGCCTGCTCCGCTTGCAGTGCAGGCATAGTCATACGTGCCGGCTGGCACCGCAGCACCGACTTTGGTGATGTCGCTTTGCGTTAGCGTCTCAGATGGAAGCCCGCTGGCGACAGGTGTGGAAATCTGCGCCAGCCTTGCGCCGGCTTGCACCGCTTTATTCCCGGCATTCCATTGGTAAAAGGCGTAGCCGAAATCGACGAAGCCAAGCAGAAGCGTCAGCAGCAGCGGCATTGCGATGGCCATTTCGACCATTGTAGCCCCAGACTGGCTGGTCCAAAATTTGTCGTGCCCCGTCACCATCCGAGGACCCGTTCCTGATGGGAAACGTTGAGCGTGAGAGGACCAAAACCGAGATACGACAGGAATCCGAGGTCCGGATAAGAATAGTCGGAACTGACGATCACGACATCGACCGTGCTCTTGCTGCTAAGATAAATTTGGGTGCCCGTGGCCAAATCGGTTGCAGCAAGGGACCTCTTGGTGATTTCAACTTTACCCGGAAGCCATCCCTTCACCCTGGCGCTGCCGTCTTTGACGACACCATTGGCTGCGAGATTTTGTGCCGACCCCATGCAAGTAGCCCAATCGCTACTGCATCGCGCCATATAGCGGGCTCCATCTTCGACGCCTGCTTCAAGCAGCAGGCGCGTGTTCAGAACGTTGGAGAACTCAAACACACCGGCCGATAGCAACAGTACAAGCGGAACAGTGATCGCGACTTCCACCAAGGCGGCGCCACTTTCGTCGCCTTGAAACCCCCGGATGATTTTGCCGAACCTGGTCATGTCAACTCTACCGATACAACTGGGCTTCGTTTCGGAATGCTTTGTCTACCAGCGTATTGTTAGCGAATCCGCCATCGACGTCGACGATCTCCAGGCTGATGGCCTTCTCTTTACCAGTACCCTCCGGATTGTCCTCATCCTTGGCGTCCTCCTTTTGGATGGGAGCTATGAGAAAGACACTCGCATAGCCATTCGGCTTGACTGCGGTGTGCCCGTTCAGCTTCGCCTGGTTCGCCTTGCAATCGACGATGGCCATGTTCATCAATCGGCGACTGGGGTCTGCCTTGGTCAGGTCTCCCTTGTAGCAAGAAGGTGTTCCCTTTTCCTTGGTTGGGTTCGGCGATTGATCTTTCACGCGATCGTTTGCGATCTCGTAGTTGTAGACGTCATATCTCGATGCCGGCTTGGTCATGTCGCCAGTCGGGTTTGTCAACGGCTTGACTGCTGTGCCGGGGTATGCCTGACCGTGATTTACGGTCCAGTAGGGAGTCCAGAAACTTTGATTGGGGATAGGTAGCGTCATGCCTGTCGAGGTATCATAGCCGGTGCCCGGAGGGAGCGGCAGCGCGGACGCCGCTGGCGCGGGATCATACTTGTTGCAGTTGTTCTTGGCTCCCTTCCGCACATTGCTGGCTGGACGATAGCCAAGATCTGTTTGGTTCTTCAACGACCCTTGATAGAGATCGAAGCGGACGTTGAGGCCTGTATTGACCTGACCGAGCGTGACGCCGGTTTTCGTGGTCAGCGAATTGCGATTGTAGCAGGTGCCGGCGGTTCCCTTGGCCATGCCCTCCTGTATTGAGGTTAGGCCGTTGTCCAGAAGGCCAAAGTTGCCCGGCCCGGGGTTGCTGTCGACTTTGAGGATCCGAAGCTCGCGGCTGTAGGTATCACCCGACGCGAACGCCTGCTGGATGGTCTTGCTGGTCAGCGGATCGGTCGTCTCGAACGGATTGCACATGAAAATCGGCACGGTTTCGCAGATCGACTGAACAAACCCGGCGACCGCCTGCGGCTGGATGTCGATCGTGTCCTTGCTGCCGATGAAACTCGCTGGGAAGATCGTTGCGAACGCACCTGCGCCATCGGTCAAACCGGAAGGATTTACTGTCACCAGGGAGAAGGACACTGCTTTAGGATCGGTGCTTGACCAGTCATGGCCAGCCGCGTCAACGCCCGCGGCATTCAAGGTGGTCGTGTCATCGGCGGGTATTCCGGTCAGGTAAGTGACGGTGACATCAGCCAGCGCGAGAGTGTGATCGTGAGAGGCAGGATCGTCGGATGTCGAAAACTTGGTTTTATTGGTGAGTAGAGTCGTCTTCGCCAAGTTCGCTCGCGTGATCGAATCCGCTCTGCCATCCAGTTCTGCGGCTGTCGCAAGAGCAAGCGCATCAACGCCCTTCTGCAGATCGTTGTGAAGCCCGTTGGCTCGGCTCATGTCGATGGCCAGCAAGGCGAAGCCGATAAGCACCGGCAGCATGATAGCCACGAGGATCATCGCTATGCCGCGCTGATCGTCCCAGAACGCACGAATGGTCCGCAACATGACCTTACTCTCTGCTTTCTTGCGCCAAGGCCTCGCATGCCCGGCGCCCTCCGCATCCTTCCGTTCAGTTCACTGCGTCACACCCGACCCGCCGACGTTTACCGTGATCGCTGGCGGCGGCGGTGGTGGTGGTGGAAATCTGTAGTTGTGCGCCACAAGAGCGGCGCGCGTGCCGTCGCCTTCGATGTGCGTATCCCTCGAGGCCGGATTGAGCGGGTCGACCGTCTGCAGCATCGAGTTGTATTTCTGCGTGTCGCCGGCGGCCAGGGTCACCGTATCGTAGTGGTTCAGATAGTCCGCGGCACAGCCCGATAGCGACCCGGCACATAGAATGAGGATCAAGGCGCTATTTCTTGACATAGAGCATCTTGTCCTTCGATTTGAAGTTCAGCATGTGGCCATAGGGGCCGGTGACGCCGTCGCCCGTTTCATATTTGCGGATCATGTCCTTGTTCACTTCGAGCTGGCCGAGCAGGAAGAATTCCGGGTCGTTGGCGGGCCGCGTCTTGTCGTACGGTGTCGCCAGCTGCTCGCCGGGTTTGACCGGCCGCACGATATGCGGCGTGACGATGACGACGAGCTCGGTTTCTTCCTTCTGGTTACTCGAATTGCGGAACAGCGTCCCGATGACCGGCACCTGGCCGAGCCACGGCACCTGGTTTTGAAGCTTGGTGGTCTTGCTGGAGAGAAGCCCGCCGACGGCGAAGCTCTGGCCGTCGCGCAATTCGACGACGGTATCCAATTTGCGATTGGTGAAGATCGGGTCGCCGGCAGTGGTGAAGCCGGTCAGGTCGCTGACCTCCGGCGCAAGCTTCATATGGATCTTGTCGTCGGCGAGCACCACGGGCGTGAACAGAAGATTGACGCCGAACTGCTTGTATTCGATCTGGACCTGGCCATTGGCGTCGACGCTGCGAATAGGCACCTGGCCACCGGCATTGAAGCTGGCCGGTTCTCCGGAAAGGGTGGTGAGGTTGGGCTCGGCCAACGTGCGCACCACGCCCTTGGCCTCCAGCGCCTCGATGATCAAATCGACCTTGATGTTATTGTCGATGACGCGGGTGATCAGCGCTGCGAATGGATTGCTGTTTGACAGCAGCCCGCTGACCAGATCACCCGCTCCGAGCTCCGCCCCATCCTTGTCCACGGTAGCGATGCCAGTTCCGACTCGAGTCGTGCCTCTGCTGTTGGTGCTCCTGATCGACACGCCCAGATCCCGGCCCGCGTTGCGCTTGGCTTCCAGGACACGCACTTCCAGATTGACCTGCTGGCTGTCGTCGACGGTGACGGAATTGATGATGGCGTCGGGGCCATATTGCTGGGCCACTTCCATGATGGCGGCCAGCGTCGCCCCGTCCTTGACATGGCCGCCAAGCCGCACCCTGCCATTGACCGAGCCGACTTCGATGCGCGCCCTTGGCGCCACCTGCCGGATCGCCGCCGCCATGTCGCTGACATCGACGCCGACCTCGATCTGGAGGGCGCCGAGCGAGCGCTTGTCCGGGGAAAACAGATTGACCGTGGTGGTTCCGGCGCCCTTGCCGATGACATAGAGGGTGCGGTCGGTCATCGGCTGCGCATCGGCGATCTTCTCGTCACCGACGACGATATCGCCCAGATTGGCGCTCACCTGGATTGTCACCGATTGCGACATCGGCAGGAAAACACGATGGACGCTTGGGTTCGACACGTCGATGAAACGGTCGGCCGCATCGGCACCGACGCTCGACAGCAGCGCCGCCAGCGCGGCCGTCGCCATCCCTAACCAAAACCCTCTCATTCCTCGTCTCCCCAAGTGCCGCCTGTGGCGGCCAATTCATTTGCCGCCACGGTGTTATGGTTGTCGCGGCACGTCATATGTCTCGAGCTTCACGCCCCGAAATACGCCTACCGACACATTCTTCGGCGGCTCGGGCTGCACATATTTGATCACTTCCTTGACGACGTCCTTGGCCGGCGGGGCCGGGACCGCCACGGGAATCGGTTTGGCCTTCCCCAATTCGTCAAGCCGGCTTCCTACGCGCTCGACAGCCTGGGTGAGCCCAGCAATCTTGTCGTCGGCACGCTTGCGCTCGGCTTCCGCCAATGCGTCCGCGGCCGCTTTCTTGTCGAGTTCGGCCTGTCGCTTGGCGACGTCGTCGGGCGTTTCGCCAGTCAGGTCCGACAGCGTCACGCGTTCGGTTGTCTCACCCTTGCTGGCGGCGGCCTGGCGAAGCGCCAACGACAACTGGCCGGCGCCTGCCGCCAATGTCAGCTTTTGTGCATCCTTGGTGCTGGCCTCGAGCGTCACGGACTTGACCACTGTCGGGTTGTCCTTGCTCGCATCAGCGACCTGGTCGATGGCGAGCACTTTCATGCTCTGCAGCAGTACATCGACAAAACTCTTGTCCGCGCCATCGTCGCCGCGCACGGTTCGCGTCAGCAAAACATCGACGCGGTCACCTGGAAAGACGAAGCCGGCGACGCCAAGCACGTCATTGACCCTTATGGAAACGGCTTTCATGCCTTCGCCAAGCACTGCCGAAAGCGTGGCGCGCTGGCCCGGACCCGTGATCTTGCTGGTCAAAATGGGCTCGTTGGCGCTGATGGTCTGAAGCGCCTGCCTTGTACCTTCGCCGGCCAGGGCCTCCTTTGCCGTCTTGAACGCGCCTGCCGGTATTGCGCCCGCCGGCCAGGGAATTTCGCGCAGCTTGTCGGCGCTTAGCGCGTCGCCGAATTTGAGCGGCATCGCCGCCACCACAACCGTATCTCGCGGGGCGACGTTCGACTGCGCCATCGCACTGCGCTGGCCGGCCAGCCAGATGTTGGCAAGCACCACCGCCAGCACGCCGAACACGCCGGCGAGCACGATCATGATCAACGTATTGGCACGCATCTTCCCACCCCACAATCGCCCCCAACGGGCGATGCCACCCCTTCACAGTGCAAAATCTTGGGCTGGGATTGAAAGATCCCAGCCCAAGGAAATCTCGTCACGAAAAGGTCAGCACGATCCCGTGCCAGCGCCGGTAGCGCTCACGCCCTTGCCATCCAGATTGGCGCAAAGGCCGGTGAACTGCTGGCCCACCCATCCGCCGATTGCGATGACCGCAACAAGTGATGCCGCGGCGATAATGCCGATAAGGATGGAATATTCGACCATGGCAGCGCCGTTTTCATCGTCGCGGAACTGCCGGGTCATCGTCATGAGCTTCTTCATGTCAATTTCTCCCTTTGGAGGTTGGAACCCGACGAGACAGAGCCAAGGATGAACTCCATACCCAAGCATCCCCCGTCATCTCGATCCTAGGTCCCGAGAAATTGCGGAGTCAAACGGGATTAACGGTTCCTTAACTTCCCAATACATGAATCTTCGAGTTAAGAGCAGCTTTAATTTTCAGCAAGAGCTTGATTCGTCTAATTTTTCAAGCGCCCTTAACCATTCGTTCACAATTATGCATGTGCCCTAATAAAGTGATAGCTATTTTAGCGACATGGCATATTCCTTTATATCTAAGGGGTTATAGCCACATATGGAGTTGATGCCGATGTCGGAGCACGCAAGGAGCACAGGAGGTTCCAAATCTTAGTACATCACGATGTTTGGTCGCGAGGACGCCCGAAATAAAAACGATATTTTTCTGGCGCGCTCCTTAACTATGTTGAAAGTATTGCCGGCACGTGAGGCGCCCCGGCGCTTGTGCGTGGCTTGGTTAACGTTTAGTTTCCGCTAATATGGTCAGGGGAGCATAGGCGATTATGCTAGGGCGTTTTATCAAGGGGCCGGGGACACAGCCTGTCGCGACGAATTTGGAGCCGCTTGCGGTGCTGCCTGCTGCTCCGGCCCTTTCCCCAGC
Source organism: Mesorhizobium sp. B2-4-13 (assembly GCF_006658535.1). Lineage (NCBI taxonomy): Bacteria > Pseudomonadati > Pseudomonadota > Alphaproteobacteria > Hyphomicrobiales > Phyllobacteriaceae > Mesorhizobium > Mesorhizobium sp. B2-4-13. Next base: position 387,107 of record NZ_VFVB01000003.1, read on the forward strand.
AGCCGATATCGAATCCCATGGCGACGCGTTCCTGACGCTCAAGGTCGAGCTTCATCGTCATTTGATCGACCGCTTCAATCTGACCGCGCTCGAAAGCGCTTCCAAGGACGAGATCCTGAATGAGATCCGGCCGATCGTGCGTGAGTTCGTGCGCCAACGAAATGTGCCGCTGAATGCCCGGGAACTCGATCAACTGACCAGCGACACGGCTGACGAAATGCTTGGCCTAGGGCCAATCGAACCGCTGCTCAAGGATGACTCCATTACCGACATATTGATCAACACGCACAATCGCGTCTTCATCGAGCGGCGTGGCTTGGTTGAAGAGACGGCGATCCGGTTTCGGGACGAGGCGCATTTGCTGCGCATCATCAACAAGATCGTTTCCGCTATCGGCCGTCGCGTCGATGAATCGGCACCGATGGTCGATGCGCGGCTGGAAGATGGCTCGCGTGTCAACATCGCGGTGCGACCGATTTCGGTCGACGGTCCGCTGGTGTCGATCCGGAAATTTTCCAAGAACCCTTATTCGCTCGAACGCCTGGTGACGCTCAATTCGATCCGTCCGCCAATGGTCGATCTGTTGCGGATCGCCGTGCAGGCTCGTAAATCCATCCTGGTTTCGGGAGGCACGGGCAGCGGCAAGACGACCTTGCTCAATGCACTGTCGAGCTACATCCCGTCCAGGGAGCGCCTGATCACCATCGAGGATGCGGCGGAACTGCAATTGCAGCAGCCGCATGTCGGCCGGCTGGAGACGCGGCCACCCAACGTCGAGGGAAGGGGCGAGGTTCGCCAGCGCGAATTGCTGAAGAACGCGTTGCGCATGCGGCCGGACCGCATCATCGTCGGCGAGGTGCGCGGCGAGGAAGCCTTCGACATGCTGCAGGCGATGAACACCGGCCATGAGGGCTCGATGACCACAATTCATGCCAACACGCCGCGCGACGCCATCTCGCGGCTCGAACAGATGGTCGGCATGGCCGGCATGCCGATGACGCATGATTCAATCCGCGCGCAGATCGCGTCCGCCATCGACATCATCGTCCAGACACAAAGACTCTCGGACGGCGGCAGGCGCGTGACTTCGATCTCGGAAATCACCGGCATGGAAGGTAACGTCGTGCAGCTTCAGGAGATCTATCACTTCGTCCGCCGTGATGTCGCCGCCGACGGTGCGATCATCGGCGATTTTCGCGCCACTGGTGTCAGGCCGCGATTTGCGGCTGAGGCTGCAACGCTTGGGCATCACTTCAGCAAGGATGCCTTCAATCCGCAGGTTGCGCTCTGATGATGCTTACCGGCCAGGAATTGCTTTATTTCATCTATGCACTTGCGGCAGCGTCGGTCGTTCTTGCCGGTGAGGCCTTTTATCTCTCTTTGGTGGGGCGCCGTGCAGCGGTCGGCGCCATCAATCGTCGCTTGAAGAGACTGTCTGATGACGTTCCGGCTGAACGGACACTGCAAAACTTGCTGCGCGAGCGAGGCTTGACGGAATCCGGCGACTTTGTTTTTGGCCTGATCGGACTGAACAGGCTCTATACCCAGTCCGGTATCACCGGAAACCCGCTCACCTTCGCCGGCATGTTCGTCTGTGCGGGATTGGCATTGGCGCTGCTGCTCTCATTTTTCCTGCACATGTCGGCCATACCCGTGCTCATTGCATTCCTGCTCGTCGGGTTTGTGTTACCTCTTCTTTTGCTTCGCCGTGCTCGCAACAAGCGTATCCAGAAGTTCGCGAAGCAACTGCCGAACGCGCTCGACATGATCGTGCGCTCCTTGCGCGCCGGACACCCAGCTTCGGTGGCGGTCGGCCTTGTGGCTCGCGAGATGCCCGACCCCTTGGGAACCGAGTTCGGCATCGTCTCCGATGAGATCACCTTTGGTCTCAGTATCGAGCAAGCCGTGCGGAAACTGTCCCAGCGGGTCGGATTTGAGGGTCTTCACCTGCTTTCCATTGCACTCTCCATTCAGTCCAAGACGGGTGGCAACCTCACCGAAATTCTGGCCAATCTTTCTTCTGTCCTGCGGGAGCGGCAGAAATTGCGCATGAAGATAAAGGCGCTTTCGTCCGAGGGGCGGGTGTCGGCCTGGATCATCTCATTGTTTCCAATCGTGATGTTCTTGATCCTTCAACTCACTGCCCCGTCCTATTACGGCAAGGTCTGGCACGACCCGCTGATCATACCCGCCTTTTTGGGCTTTGGTGTATGGGCCCTGCTCGGCGACTTCATCATGTATCGGATGGTCAATTTCGATTTCTGAGGAGCGTACCATCAACTTGCTTTCCATCACCAATGGCCTGGGTTTTCTGGTCTCTGCCGCTGTTTTCGCGGCTGCAGTGGCCCTTTTCCTGTTTGGCGCGCTTGCCTTCCTGCCGGCCTTGCAGACGCGAAAACTGGTTGCCCGTAGCCTCAAGGCCGAAGGCGCCGTCGATATCCGCTCGCAGACGGGCCAGGAGGAGTTGGCCAAAATTGTAGCGCAACGACCGGTCGATGCCTACTTTCGAACGATGGAGAAGGAACGGCAGGAGCCGAGCGGGCTCGAAGCGAAGCTTTTTCGCGCCGGCTTCTATCAAGCGAGCGCTCCATTGATCTATACGCTATCGCGCCTTGGTGTGGTGTGTGTCGGATTTCTGGCTGCATACGCACTCTTGTCGCGCGTTTTGCCACCACATCTGCCAGGTTACTTCGCGCTTGCTGGATCCGCCTTGCTAGGATTGGGGTGCATCGTGATCCCGAGCATCCTGCTCGATCGTTTCGAAAATGCTCAAAAGGAAACCTACCGTCGCGGGTTCCCGGACTTCATGGACATGATGATTACCTGTGCCGACGCCGGCATGAGCCTCGAGGCGGCGGTCGAGCGCGTTGGTGCGGAACTGGCCGGCACCCACAAATGGCTGGGAATTCAGCTTGCGATCATGAACCTGCAACTGCGCGCCGGCAAACCGCTGCGGGAGGGGCTGCGCGAACTCGCGGACCGCATCGGGCTGGAAGAGGCGCGCTCGCTTGCCGTGCTGTTCAGGCAATCCGAAGAACTGGGCACCAGCCTGACGGACGCGCTGCGCGTCTACAGCGACGAGATGCGAGGGCAGAGGATTCTGACCGCTGAGGAAAAGGCCAACTCGCTGCCTGTCAAAATGATGATCCCGCTGGGACTGTGCATATTCCCGGTCGTCCTGATGGTGATCATGTTGCCGGTGATCATCCGAATAAAGGGCATTTTCTTCTAAATGCGTATATGCTTTGATTCTAAAATAGAGTCGCAGGACTCTTGGGGGATAAAAATGACAGGGCCAACGCGCCTCGCAACCGTCGTCGCTGCCAGTCTGTTGATGGCTGCGCTTGCCGGCTGCCAGACAAACGGTGCGGACACCACTGGCGGTGTCGTGCGCACCAACGAACCCTCGAAAGGCGATGTGACATCGTTTGGCGACGCCTTCGACGGATTGAAGACCGTCAGTGACGTCGAATATTACGCGTCGGACCAGGCCGTCGCCGAAGCCAAGAATCAGTTCCGCGCGGAAAACTACGGCAATTCCGGCGCGTTGTTCTTCAAGGCGACGCAGTTGGCCCCCAATGATGGCGGCGCCTGGATGGGTTTGGCCGCTTCCTGCGACCGCATCCACCGCTTCGACCTTGCCGACCGCGCCTATGGCCGCGCGTTCAAGCTGATGGGGCCGTCGCCCGAATATTACAACAATGTCGGCTACTCCGATCTGCTGCGCGGCAAGCTGCAGGATGCACGCGGCAATTTCCTGAAAGCCTATGAGTTGGCGCCCAACGATCCGACCGTGGCCAACAATCTGAAGCTGCTCTCGTCCAGCGTGCAGAACATCGAGCGCTGAACGTGCTGCTGACCGAAGCGATAGTGCTCAAGATCCTGGCCGCGGGCCTGCTCGCACGGATTGCCTGGCTCGACTTCACCACCCAGAAAATATCCAACCGCGACGTGCTGCTGCTGCTCTGCCTGGGGCTTGGATCGCTCCTGCTTTTGTCGCTTCAATCCCGCTCCTGGTGGGATATGGGCTTAAGCGCGGTGGCCGCCCTGTTGCTGTTTCTGGCGCTCTTCCCATTCTGGTTGCTGCGCAAGATCGGCGCCGGCGACGTCAAGCTGCTGGCGGTCGTGCCGCTTCTGATAAGTGGAAGCGGGCTGTCGGTGTTTTCGGTGCTGCTGCTGGTCTTTGCTCTGGCCACGGCCCTGATCGTCAAAAGACCGCTACTGCTGCCGCAGGGCGCCTTTCGTCTTTACGTCGAGCATATGGACCGCAAGGGCGTCGTGCCTTTCGGCGTGCCGATTTCGGCGGCTGCGATCTGCACGATAGCGCTCCAGATCTACTGGAGTTTTGTCTTGGCCAACAGCTCTGGAATCCTCGGCCAGCTCAACTAATCCCATCGTCCCCATGCGCATGGGAAGATCGTTTCGGGCTGATGATCCCGTCCAAACGGACCCTGCCGTTCCTGTCAGCTGACAGGCCCCACCGCCGACCCCTCCAAGCAAACCCAGGCGCGCCGAAAGCGTTCGCATCGGCACAAGAACCCATCCATGAGAATTTGGCTGAAGAGCGTTTCACTCGGAACATATCCGGGAAAGACAGGTTTGGTGGAAGCAGTACACAACCAAAGGAGATGCTCCGATGATCACCAAACTTCTCTCCGCAACCGTGCTTACGGTCGCTCTGGCCACGTCGGCCATGGCACAGTCGAACGGCACCGGATCCGGCTCGACGTCCGGCGCCACCAGTGGCGGCAATGGGACCACGACCGGCACTGGCGTCGGCACAGGCTCCGGTGCGACGACCACGCCCGCCGACCCGAGCACGACAAATTCGACAAACTCGACAACCAAGTCGAACGGCATGACCGACCGCTGCAAGGATGCCGCGGGCAACGACATCGACAACAACACCGCCAGCGGCAACACCACGTCGAACATCCAGAACTGCAACAAATGAGCCACCGGCTCGGCGCGCCGCCCGAAGTCGCTCTTCTCCCTGGAGCGACTGATCGGGCGGCGTTCTTGCTGCCAGGGCGCCGATGAGCCGCGATGGCGTCGGGCAACGCAGTCCGCTCGATCGGGTTGGCAGGCGCGTGCCGGACCTGCATCCTTCATCACAAGAAATCGTGACATGTTGGAAAGCGGCCGCCGGCGCCTTGCGGGAGAACCGGCTCATCAAGACCAGTCACGCAAGATCATGGACGGTTCCGGAGGCCGGCAAGCTGGTTCCGGTAGGTCGCTGGACATGAAGTATGTTCAGGCGTGGTGGAACATCGGCGATCGACTGTCGTTGACACGCTCGTGAGAGAAAGGACACCGCCCATGTCAAAATTCCAGGCTGCCACTCCGGATCGTCTGCGGCAACTCAGGCTTGAAGCGTCGGCTTACTTCACCCCGATGATGCTGCACGAGGCATTGCTGCGCCTTTCCCATGCCTGCGGCGGTGAAAGCCTTGGGCGGTTCGAGAAGGCCATGGTCGATCAGATAGAGGCGACGAAGGACGATCGGCCCGATTTCGAAACGATCAAGGAATTCGCGATCGAGCAGCTTTATGCCTTGATCCGCGATGCCAATGAGTCACCAAAGAAGAAACAGTCGCTGGAAAAGATAGATACACGCAGGACGCCCGGCCGCTCCGAAGAACCGCGGACGCTCGAGGATCAACTGCAGGCCGGGTTGGAGGATTCTTTTCCGGCAAGCGACCCGCCCGCGGTGGTGTCCACAGCAATTCCAGGCGGAGCAAAGAAGCTGGTCGGGACCGACGAGGTCCTGAAACAGCAGCGAGAACAGGCCGCCAGAGAGGCCCGCCAACCATAGGGCCTAGGCATGGCTGCATACCGGGCCTTGCAGCCATGCGCCGGTGTGACAGCGCATGGCTCTCCGCATCAAAGCTTGACGGCGGTCTCCCGTGCCCACAGCCGCAGTTTGCGGCACGCCTCTATAAACGTCTTCACGGAGCCTGCGGTATCAAGCCCGATCAGCCCCTCATCGGCATCGGGCGCCACGCCCGCCTTGGCCAGGAGAGATTGGGCCGCCGCTGTGAAGCCGATGAATTTGCAATGCGCGAACGCATCTGACACGAAGTCCTTCGCGGCCGCCTCGTCGAGCAGCATCTCGGCACCCTCCTCGGAGAGGAGCAGCACAACGGCGTCGAACAACACAGACGGGCCGCCGTCGATCATGTGCCTGGCCTCGATGTGGGTGCCGTCTGCCGCGTCGACGCCGCCCACCTTGGGCGCGATCACCTCCATCACCGCGCCTTCCGTTTCGATAGCGGAACGGAGCTCTTCGAACAGCGCGGGGTCGGTTCCATTGCTAAGCAAGACGCCGACTTTGCGGCCCTTGAAACTGTCAGGCCCGTTCTCGATGATGCTGAGCGCCGGCGAAGGCGGCAGGTCGTCGCGCGTCGGAACGGCTGCCTCCGCAGGGTCGGGCATATTCCGAATGCCGAGCTTGTCGGCGACGGTGGTCGCCAGGGTTTCGTCGATGTTCAGCAGATGCGAAACCATGCGTTCGCGGATCGCCGGTGCCTGGACCTTGCTTAATTCGAAGGTCAGCGCCATGGCGATGTGGCGCTGCTCCGGCGGTGTCTGGCTGTTGAAGAATTGCCGGGCTTGGCTGTAGTGATCGGCGAAGCTTTCCGCGCGCAGACGCACCTTCTGCCCTTCCTCGGCATCAGCGAAGGAACGAAAGCCGCGTTGCGGATCCTCGCGCGGTCCCAGCCCCCATGAATTCGGTTCATAGTTGGCGCGACCGACCGGATTGCGCATAGCCATGTGTCCGTCCTGTTGGAAATGGGCGAACGGGCACTTCGGCGCATTGATCGGGAGATGGGTAAAGTTCGGGCTGCCCAGCCGTTTCAACTGGGTATCGAGATAGGAGAAGTTGCGGCCCTGCAGAAGCGGATCGTTGGAGAAGTCAATTCCGGGCGGCACATTCTGCGTCATGAAGGCAACCTGCTCGGTCTCCGCGAAGAAATTATCCGGCATCCGGTCAAGCACCAGCCGCCCGACCGGGATTGGTTCGAGCACCTCTTCAGGAATGATCTTGGTTGCGTCCAGAATGTCGAAGTCGAAGCTGTCGGCAAACGCCTGATCGAACAATTGCACCGTCAACTCCCATTCCGGGAAATTGCCGGACTGGATGGCGTCCCATAGATCGCGACGGTGAAAGTCTGGATCGGCGCCATTGATCTTGACCGCCTCATTCCAGACCACCGATTGCATGCCGAGCTTTGGCTTCCAGATGAATTTGACGAAGGTGGATTCGTCTTTCGCGTTGACCAGGCGGAACGTGTGCACGCCAAAGCCCTGCATGAAGCGGAAGGAGCGCGGGATCGCGCGATCCGACATGATCCACATCACCATGTGCATCGATTCCGGCATCAGGCTGATGAAGTCCCAGAAATTATCGTGAGCGGTCTGGGCTTGAGGAAAGGCCCGGTCCGGCTCCTGTTTGGCGGCATGGATCAGATCGGGAAACTTGATCGCGTCCTGGATGAAGAAAACCGGGATATTGTTGCCGACCAGATCCCAGTTGCCTTCCCTGGTGTAGAGCTTGACCGCGAAGCCGCGGACGTCGCGGGCGAGATCGAACGAGCCCTTGTTGCCGGCAACCGTCGAGAAGCGCACGAAGGCCGGTGTCTTTTCGCCGGCCCTCTGGAAAATATCGGCACGTGTGTATTTGGCCAGAGACTCGTAGGTTTCGAAGTAACCATGCGCGCCGTAGCCGCGGGCATGGACGACCCTTTCAGGAATGCGTTCGTGGTCGAAGTGGAAAATCTTCTCCCGAAAATGAGAGTCCTCGATCAGCGCTGGTCCGCGTTCGCCGATCCGCAATGTGTTTTGATCGTCGGAGACGGGTGTTCCGAGCGCCGTGGTCAGAGTGGGCGTCTCACCCCCGGCGATCTGGTGCAATTCCCCGCCGTTTCCGCGCGCGCTATCCGGTTCCTGTCCACTTGCCGATTGGCGAGCGGAGCGACGGGCGGATTTGGCCATGACATACCTCGTTTTGATGCCGGAGGGGGTGGAAGTACTCAGGAGGTCAAACTGCCGGTGCGCGGCTTTGTTCCCGTGAAAGAACCGCTGCGCGCGCGTGCATCGCCCAAGGCGACATCCCTATCGCGGCGACGGCATGGGCCGATTGGGTAAGATGCCCCCGCTGCGCGGAATTTCTGAAGAGTTGTCTTCAGCGCGAGGAACGAACCAAACTTCCATGCATTTAGCAGGGGCTGCGTTCATACACTCTTCTTCTGGGAGCTGGACCATTGTCATCCGGAGGCTACATTTTGGCCGACCAAGAAACCAATGAAGTTTCCATCGTTGAGCTCATACCCGCCATGCGGGCTTTCGCGCGTACCTTCTGCCGCGTCCCCGACGATGCCGACGATCTGGTACAGGAGACACTGACCAAGGGTCTCGCCAACATCGACAAGTTCGAACCCGGCACACGCATGAAGTCGTGGCTCTTCACCATCATGCGCAACACGTACTACACCCGGGTCAAGATCGCTGCCCGGGAAGCGCCAGGCCTGCTCGACTGCGCATCGTCCCGACCGATTTCGGAAGCCACCCAGGAATGGAGCGTTCAAAGCAAGGAAGTCCACGCCGCCATACAAAAGTTACCGGAACACCAACGCGAGGTTCTGATGCTGATTGGCGTTCTGGGGGTGAGTTATGAAGAAACGGCCGAGATATGCGGCTGCGCGGTGGGGACGGTAAAAAGTCGGCTGAACCGTGCCCGCGCCAATATTCTCGAGTTGCTTGGGGAGAGTTCGTTGCAGACACTGATCGAAAGACGAAATCATCTATCGGATGGTCAGCTCGATATAGAGGGCGACAGCCGCAGATAGTCAGTTCTGCACGTCACGTCGACGTTTCTCAACCAGCGCGTTTTGCAACTCCATGGCCAGCCTGGTTAGCCGGTCTGGAATTTTTTCCTGCTCTATGGCGTCCAGGAGAGAAGTGATCTCCTGATCCATGGCCAGACCGAATTGCGGGTCCGCGGTATCGTCGCTCGAATGAGACATCCATATTCTCTTGATAACCAGCAGTCCCTGACTTTAGTGTGGTGACAAACGCCGGACATTACAAGGCGATGTCCGCCGCCGGCAGGGTTGCCGCCAATCCTTGCACAGCTTTATTTCCTTGGCTTACGCTGCAGGCAAAGGACATGGGGTGACGGCGTTCTTCGGCGCCTGGTCGGCGGCATGATCCTGATATTGATCGGACTTGACGAGATTGCGGTCCAGCCCGCGCTCATCGCCGTGCTGCTTCACGCGGCCGATGTTTCTTGGCGCCGGGTGCCATGATTTCCTCCTTCGGGTCGGTGCCGATCTTCGGCGCCTCTGGTTCGACGTCCGAACTGGCGGCGCGCAGTAATGTTCCGCCGCCACGAGCCAGTAGGAAAGCCTCGCCATCCCATGACCGAAACGGCTTCTCGCCATTGATGACGACCCGCATTTGGTGAGCTTCCGCCAGGCGGCCGATGTCGGCGCGGTCCCACGAAAGCGATCCGCGATAGGAATAGTTCAGCAAGGCGAGCCAGCCAGGCCGTTTCAGAACGCGTGCGATCTCATCGAAATGCCGCTCGGCCATGCCGGCCAGAACCAGATAAGGAAAGCTGTCAACCGCCAGCACGCAATCGAAACTGCCGTCGTCGAATTCGCTCAAATCGAGACCGGAGGTTTGCCGCAACTCGACATTGCCCAGCGCGGCGCACCGCTCGGAGGCGATGGAGATCATCCGCGATGATATGTCGATGCCGACCATGCGGTTGAAGGAGTTGGAAAGCGCATGCTCGAAACGGCCGATGCCACAACCAATGTCCAGAATATCCCGGCGGGTTCCGGAGAAGTCCTGCTGCTTGAGCCAGGCGACGACTTCGTCGGTCGTGGCTGAGAGCCTTTCCTCATCCCCTAGGGATGCGAGCTGGACACTTGCTGTCTCCGAAATCGCTGCCGCCGCATCGAAGCTCGAGGCCAGCCGCGTGACGACGGCGGCACCGGTCTCCCCTTCGTCGCGTGTGTGCCGAACGGCCGCTCCCGTCGCTCGCAACGTTGCAAAAACATCTGGCTTGCGGCGAAGCAACCCGGCTATCTCTTGCAGCCTTTCCGCGTCTCGCGCATTCGACGGAACGATATCCAGCACGATCTTTGCCAGTTCCGCCGCCCTGATCCCCGTCTGCAGGTGAAGCGCCAGCCTGGCGACGACTGCTTCGGCGCAGACACTATCCGCCATGCAGTCTTCAACAGCCGATCTGATCGTAGTGCGGCGCGGAGCGGATTTTGGCTTGGTTGCAGGCATGGTATCAACTCCGCGTCCAGACCCGGCGCATCGTCCACCTGTCGATGGCGCCCCAGCCATATTTGTAGGCTTCCTGGCCGCGCAGGAAATCGAACTCGCGCGCACCTTCGCGGATCGATTCCGCGATCGCGTGGCCGATCAGGATCGCCCCTGGGCTCTCTTCGGCATAGGCGGGGTCGAAGCCCCCGAGATAGGCATAGGCACGACCGCGATGGTGGAAGCCGTAATAGGCCCCGACCGTCCTGCCATCGATTGCCAAAAGCCAGCATCGGACCAGGCCGCGAGTGTCGAGCAAGGGAAGTGAGCGCCTGTGGAATTCCTTTGCAGCCGCGTCGGCCAACACGCCACCTCCGTGTCCGGCCCAGCGCGCGTCGTGCAGGCGGATCAACTGATCGAGGAAGGTTTGGGGATCGCCTCGTGCCGACGACAACGCGATCCGGCCGCGTCTGGATGCGGCCTGCCGCGCCCGTCGCAACTGGCGCCGGCGCCGGGAGGGTACACAGCCTGCAAGGGTATCGTCTCCGGCGATGGCAAGCACGGGGCAAGCATCATGAGCGGCGGGCCGCCCCGCCTTCAGATCGGGATGCGCAATCGCAAGACCGGCGCCGCCTTCCGGCAAATCCGACAAGATCCACTGCGACCAGCCGACCGAGAGGAGCTTTTCGGCAACAATGGCCGCGACCTGGTCTTCGGTGCCGGGAACACACAGGATATCCAGATAGTCGCTGAGCGAAATGCCGACCGGAAGCAGTTTCGAGCCGGCGGTTCCGTGCTCCAGATAAAGCGGCGCCAGCCCTATCAGGTCGCTTCCGCGCCAGACCGCGACCGTCGCCAGGTCGCCGGGCCCGAATGTGCGCCACCATGGCACCAGCCACGCAGGAGATTGAAACGGCGTCGCCGAGGAACTCTGCTCCCACAGTCCCCACCAATCCGCCGCAAGCGTATCGAATTGCGCCGGATCATCGATGATCTCGCCGCGCAACACAGGCTTGCTCACGGCGTGACGGCGAGGCGCCCGGCATCGGTGCCAAGTCGTGCCAGTGCTTGATAGGCATCCATGTAAGACGAGATCATTCGCTTCAGCGAGAACCGCCGTCGCGCCTCGGCCCGGCATGTCTCGGCGTCCAGGCTTGACGCCGCAACGATGGCTTGTGCCATCTCGTCGACCGTATTGACGAGAAAACCGGTCTTGCCGTGCTCGATCACGTCGGGAAGCGCACCATTCGGAAAGGCGATCACCGGTGTGCCGCAGGCCAGCGCCTCCATGGCGACAAGGGAGCTGGTCTCGGCGGCAAGGCTCGGGATGACCAGACAGCGTGCTGCGTTGAGAAAGCGCCGCTTGGCGGTGAAACCGAGCGGACCAAGAAAGCGGCGGCGGCCGTCGAGGCGAGGTTGGACCTCGTCGTGAAAGTAACGCGTGTGCGTTTCATAGGGATAGACCTTGCCGCCGACAACCAGCGGCACACCTGCCTGCTTGGCCGCGTCCAGCGCCAGGTGGATGCCCTTTTCCGGACAGATACGGCTCAGAACCAGTGCGAAGTCGTGCTTCGGCTGCGGCAGGCTGAGCGCCTCTATGTCTACTCCATTCGGAATTGGCAGCGCCAGTTTGGCGCCAGGTGGCGCGGTTTTCTGCTGGGCGGCCGAGACTGCATGAAGCCACAGGTCGTCGCGCGTCGGCCGCAGTGCCCCGGCCGGATACCAGTCCAGCGGCAGGTGAAGGGTCACCAAGGTCGGGCCATCGTCGGGCAGATAGGCATCGAAATCGATGCCATGCAGATGAACCACATCGATCGGCCATCTGGCGCGGGCAGCCGCGATCGCGGTTCGATGAGCCTGCTGCGCGCGGCTCTTTGCCGCCTCGTCGAGCACGCCGCCTTCCGCCGGTGTTTCCACAAGCGTGCCGCTCGCGCTGGAGCCCCGGCAGCCGACGACAATAGACCGATGACCCGCGCCAACCAGCGCCCGATCGAGCATCGACAGGACCTGTTCGGCACCCCCGACCGCATCCGGTCCGACAGGCGCGAGGGGATAGGCGACATTGAGGACGGTGAGCGTCATGGCCGGCCGAGCCATGGTGCGGGGTGGACGAGGGCGGTTGCGCACGACCTGGTGCCGATCTCGAAGGGGCCGAGAGCCTTGACTTCGGTCAGTGCCTCCGATGATCGCGGACCGGGTCGCATGAGAGCCTCACGCAGCCGAGGCCCGCTGCGTCGGGAGCGAGGCGGACGTCATGCCGGGCGCGTAGCGGCGGATCATCGTTGCACAGAACTCGGCGAATTCCTCGGGTACCAGCGGAGGGCTGGTGTGGTGAGGCATCATTCCGCGATGCTCGGGCGTGAAGCAGAAGGTGACCGTGACGTCGAAAGCGGCGAGTGCTTCCATCTGTCGGTCGAACCAGTCCAACGCATTCGGCCTGAAGCTATCGGCCCAGGAAAGCCCCGTGCGCATATTGGTCACGCCGAGCCGCTTCATCCAGGCGACGGCATCGTCCAGCCGCGGGTCCTCGAAATGAAACCACTGCACCAGGCCCATTGCGGGTGTGTAGCGTAGGAATTCTTCCAGCGCCGGTTTTGGCGTACCGTCCTGGCGCAGCAGCCCCATGTGGAAATGGCGGTAATAGGAAGATCCCTCCGCCTCGCGGTGCCGCGTCGTTGCTTCCCATTCGCGCGGAAGGTCATAGAGGCTGTACCACTGGATTCGCGGTGCGTTGCCGAGCAGCAATTCGGCGGTGCGCTTGAGCCCCCAGACCTGTATTTCCTCGGCCCCGAAGGTCGATACGCCGACCTCGCTGACCCAGATGGGGAGGTCGGTGACGGTCGCGATCTCACCGATCTTCTGCGGCCATTCCTGAATTTGCCACAGGTTCCAGTCGAGGGGAAAGCCGTGAACAGCGACGGCGTCAACATGGTCCAGCACGCCGAATTCCTTCATGCGCGTGATAAAGCCGGGGTCTATCGGCGAGATGCCGCCAAGCATTTTTGTCAGAGCCGGGTTCTCGGATGCGATCGCGTCCGCCGACAGGACTGCCATCCTGGCAAAGCGGCTCCAATCGGGGTCGAGCTCGGGGTCCCAATGCGATTTGTTGTTGGGCTCGTTCCAGATCATCGCGGCTTCAATCATGGAGCTTTCCTTTCGACGGATATATCGCGCCACCGCCGGCCGGATCGCCGGCAGCGCGGCAGAAATAGACCTCCTGCTCGGGATGCAGAACGATCTCGAAACCGGCGCTGCGCAGCATCGCTTCGGTGCAGGCCCGGTTCGGTATCCACCAGTTGGTCGGATCGTCGGCATAGCGGTGTTCGATGAAATGCAGCTTGGGAAATTCCGGCTGGTCGAACAGATCATGCGTCCAGAAATGATAGTTTTCTTCCAACGCGGGCAGGTCCTTGCTGCCGCGCTGCATGGACTGAAAGATCAACAGGTCGCCGGCGACGTGCTCACGGATCAGGTCGAGTGCGAGCAAGGGGTGGCGCAGATGGTAAAGCACCCCCATGAACAGCACGACATCGAATGTCTCGCGCAGGGCACCGACGTCGTAGACCGACAACTTCTGGAATTCGATATCACAGTCCGCGATCTCGGCGGCAAAGCGGGCCTGCGCCAGATAGGCCTCGTCGAAATCGATCCCGAGGACACGGGCGGCGCCTCGCCGTTTCATCTCGATCGAGTAGAAGCCGGCATTGCAGCCAATATCCAGCACGGTCTTGCCGGTCAGATCAGCGGGTATGGCATCGGCGAATTTGCGCCATTTGATCAGCGGGTAGTTGCCGAGAAAGTGGTCGGGCGCGGTTTCGACGCCGGCCAGGTCCATATTGTGGAACCACGGGCCGAGCGCGTCGATGCGCCGGCGGATTTCGGCATGGGAATGCAACATGGTCAGGCTCCTTCACCCGGAACGACAGGCACATGCGAATGCGCGCCGGGCATGATCGTTGCGGGCTGGTGATGAGCTGACGGGACGCCGTTTTCAAGCAACCGCAGAGCTGTGCGATACCCATTGAATGTACCGACATCGACATAAGCGGACCCTGCCTTGACACCATAGGCCACACCCCCGCCCGCAAGGTAGGCGTTGATCAACGTGCCGATATATTCGTCACGACCATCCCGCTCGCGCCAGAGTGCCGCAAGCCGATGCAGGATATGGCCGGGCATCTTGAACGCACCCCAAACCCAGTTCGTGGCGGCGTCCTGCCGCTTGACCTGGATTTCGATCACCCGCTCGTCATCATCGGTAACGACGGCGTCGAAGAATTCCGGGCTATCCACCGGGAAGAGCAGAAAAGAAAGCTGATCGTCAGGCAAGCGACAGAAGCCGTCCTCGGGAAACCAGATCGTATCTGGAAGCCCGACGAGGACGACCTCGTCGGGCGCGACGAGGGGCGCTGCCCGGAAAATCGCATCGCAGAGACCGACGGGTTGAGGCTGCACCACGAAGAGCGCTGCCGCCTCACCGTAGCCGGCGGCATAATATTCGAGGATGTCGGATTTGCCCGATCCGATGATGAAGCAAATCTTGTCGACGCCGGCCTGGACCATTCGCCGTACCAGATACTCGCTCACGGCGCAGGGACGTTCGGTCTGTCCGTCGATCCTGCTGCCGACCGGCAGCAGCTCCTTCGAGAAGCCGAGCGGTTGAATGCGGCTGCCGCGTCCGGCAGCAGGCACGATGCCCAACATCAGACTGCTTCCTTCATCGGTTCACCGACTGGGTTTCGCAAGGCATCGGCCAGGATTTTGTCCAGTTCCGCTGCGCGCTTGGCGGAAGTGTGCTCGCCCAAGACCCGTTCGCGGGCTCGCCTTCGAATGCCGTCGAGCTCGAACTCCGGCAATTGCAGTGCCGCGACCACATCATCCGTGTCGCGCGCCAACAGCACTTCGCGGCCGGGTTCGAAGAATTCCGCGAGGCCTGGCCATGCGTCGGTGACGATGGCAGCTCCACACGCGGCCGCTTCGAAGAGCCGTCCCGACGGGCACCAGCCCTTTTGCGCCATCGCTTCGCGGGTGACGTTCAGTGTCAGCCGCGACGAGGAGAAGAACGCCGGATGGTCGGCGGGCGGCAGATGCCTGACGAAGAAGATGTTGTCGCTCCATGGGAATTCCTGCGGATATTGTGCGCCGCCGATGATGAAGCGCTGGTCGGGCAGGCGCGCGGCCGGGCGGACCAGAAGCTTTTCGACGCCGGCCTGGCGATCCGCCGCGTAGGTCCCGAGATAGGACAGATCACCGGCGAATTCGGCCCGCTTCTCTGCCGGCCGGTGCTGGTCCGGATCGACATGCCCGTAGAGCGGCATCACGCGGCGCGCGCCCAGCACCGTCTTCAGCGCCTCGATCGCCGGGCCGCCGGTGTAGCTCAGGACGAGGTCGTAGTCGGCAAGGCCTTCAGGTCCGAAATAGGGCGGCCGCTCACCTTGTTCGACGCGGGCAAGCGTGACTGGAGTATCGAGATCGTAAAAGACACGCAGTCCGCGGCATGCCTGCTGCGCGAGGCGCGAAGCCTCGACGGCGTCGGGACAATAAGAGGTGACGACCACGACATCCGCTTGCTTCATCGCCCGTTCCGCGACGCGGCGGATGTCCTCCCAGTCCGGATAGATGACGACGTTGCCTCCATCGAGTTGATCCAGATCGCGGGTCCCGGCATAATAGGGGGTGTCGCGTTCGAAAAAGGTGATCGACCAGCCCAGCCGGGCGAGGGCGCGGATCAGCCCACGCCACAGCGTGGCATGGCCGTTTCCCCATGAAGACGTGACGGTAAGACCGAAAATGACCATCCGCATGGGGAATTTCCTCGTCAGGCAGCTTCGTTCAATCGCAGGAGCTTCGAGCCCCAGTCGCCCGATACGATCGTCGTGATCGAGGCGGGATCGATGTCGAAGCGAAAGCAGTCGCCTACCGGCAAGCCAAGCACCTTGCAGACGGCGGCCTTGATCACATCGGCGTGGCTGATCAGGGCGACACATTGGTTCTGATGCAGCTCGCGGACGCCGTTCATCAGCGAGACGATGCGCTCCTGGACATCCAGCATGGTCTCGCCGCTCGGTGTCCGGGCCTCCTGCCGCTGATCGTTCCACGCGCGCCAACTGGCATCGCCGTTCAATTCGTCGAAAGTCTTCCCCGACCAGTCGCCGAAGTCGATCTCGTCGAGTTCGGCGCGGATCGCGATTTCGCCGACACCGCAAGCGAGAGCGATCGGAACCGCCGTCTCCTGCGTGCGCTCGCGCGGGCTGCATAGAATGGCTGCAATCGTCTCACGGGCCATGCGGCCGCCAAGCTGCTCGGCTTGAGCCTTGCCGGCCTCGCCGAGACATACACCGGCCATGCGGCCCGCAAGGTACGAGCCGACATTGTCGTGCGCCGCATGGCGGATCAAAAAGAACGTCGTCGTCATTCCGCGGCATCCAGCAATGGCTCGTCCTTGCCGGCGATGAAAGCGAGCGTGCGCTGGCGCGCTTCGGCGTCGGTGAACTGTTCGGGTGGCGATTTCATGAAATAGCTGCAAGGACCCGTCAGCGCCCCGGCAATGCCGCGGTCGAGCGCGAGCTTGGCGCAGCGCACCGCATCGATCACCACGCCGGCTGAATTGGGCGAATCCCACACTTCCAACTTGAGCTCGGCATTCAGCGGCACGCCGCCGAAGGTCGTGCCTTCGACGCGGATGTAGGCCCATTTGCGGTCGGTGAGCCAAGGCACGTGGTCGCTGGGGCCGACATGGATGTTGCCCGGCTCCAGGGGAACATCGAGCTGGCTGGTTACCGATTGCGTCTTGGAGATCTTCTTCGATTCCAGCCGCTCGCGTTCGAGCATGTTGAGAAAATCGGTGTTGCCGCCGAAATTCAGCTGATAGGTGCGATCGATGCGCACGCCGCGCTCGCGAAAGAGATTGGCCAGCAACCGGTGCACGATGGTGGCGCCGACCTGGCTCTTGATATCGTCGCCGACCAGCGGCAGCCCGCGTTGCTCGAAGCGCCGGCGCCATTCCGGACGCGAGGCGATGAAGACCGGTATGCAATTGACGAAGGCACAGCCGGCCTCGAGCGCGCATTCAGCGTAGAAGTGCGTCGCCTCTTCCGAACCCACCGGCAGGTAGGAGACCAACACATCGGCTCCGCTGTCGCGCAGGATCTCGCTGACATTGGCAACCGGTTCGGGCGCTTCTTCGATTTCGTCGCGCAGATATTTGCCGATCCCGTCAAGCGTCGGCCCGCGTTCGACGAGAACGCCGGTCGTCGGCGCGTCGGCAAAGCGGAACGTGTTGTTGGGGGGAGCGTAGATCGCATCCGCGACGTCACGGCCGACCTTGCTTCTGGCGACATCGAACGCACAGACAATTTCGATGTCGTCGACGTGATAGCCACCGAGATCGGCATGCATCAGCCCCGGGATTGGTTCGTTGCTTTTGGCATGGCGATAATAGGAGAGGCCCTGCACCAGGGAGGATGCGCAATTGCCCACTCCAACGATACCAACACGAACTTTTTTCGATCCCACGAAACTGCCGCCTATGCTGTTCAAAGGTAAGTTCCTTGCGCCGAACCGCCACCGTGCCGGAATGTTCCTTGGCTTGGTCAAAAATTGCGCGAAGCAGCATGGATCGAAGCCGCGCGCGCTGCGTTGCCCGCACGGCAAGCATCGGAAATCGACCAATGATCGTCTACGGCGACCACAAGCGGACCGAGAACGCACGACAGCTTCAGAAGGCGGCGATCGAAATGGCCCAAGGCCTCGATCGCATGCTTTGCGGCATCCGGCGCCATGCCGCATTGGTCGGGCTGTTCGTCAGCGTGTCGGAACTGGTCCAGGGGCTCGCGGATGTCGACTTCAAGGCCCGGGGCGTCGACACCAATTCGCCTTCGCAGCAGCAAGGCGCCAGGCTGCTGGTCGGGCTTGCGGCAGAGGTGGCGAGGTCGTGGCGAAACGGGTTCGCCGTAGACGGTGGCATCGACCTGCGACTTCTCCAAATGCTGGCCGGGCTCGACTGCAAGGCAGAGGTTTTGACCGGCTCGGCCGAGGGCTACGCGCACTATGCCCTTTATCCAGAGAGTTATCTCGGCGCGGCGCGGATATCAGGTCTCAATGCGAACACATGCGTGATCGGCATCCGCAGCATCGGCCTGGGGCTCGCGGCCATGGTGGCGGCCGCGATCGGTGCGCCGGCGCCCATTAGCGTGCGCCCGATCGGGCATCCTTTCGATCGGCGCCTCAATGCCGATCCGGGTTTGGCGGCGGCCTGGAGGAACGAGCCGTCGGCCCGTTTCGCGGTCGTCGACGAAGGTCCCGGCCTGTCGGGAAGTTCGGTCCATGCCGTCGTCGCGTGGCTGAGAAAACAGGGCATCGATACGGACCGCATTCACCTGTTCCCCAGCCATTCGGGTGATCCGGGCGCCGAAGCCTCGCCGGATGTTCGGGAGACATGGGTGCGCTGCCGCAGGCATGTGGCGATGACGTTCGAACGCACCTTCCCCGAAAGCTCGCAAAGTCCAACGCTGCGCGATTGGGTAGCCGAGGCGGTTGGCAGTCCGAAATTGCGCTTGACCGAAATATCCGGGGGCGCGTGGCGCTCCCTTCACTACGCCGACGAAAAGCGCTGGCCACCGAGCACACGCGGCACCGAACGGCGAAAGTTCCTGGCCTCCGCGGGTCAAGGTCGCTGGCTTGTCAAATTTGTCGGCCTCGGCGAAACCGGGCTGCGCAAGATGCAAGCCGCCAGGATGTTGCATCAAGCCGGATTCGGACCGCAAGTCATCGGGGTCTGCCACGGTTTTCTGGTCGAACGGTGGACCGATGGAACCACGATGGATCAGCTGCCGCTGTCCAGGCAGAGACTTGTCGCGGCGTTCACACGCTATCTGGCCTGGCGTGCGACCAATCTGCGGACCTGCGAAGCCGGCGCATCATTGCTCGCCCTCGCGGAGATGGCGGTTCACAATGCTTCCGAAGCTTTGGGCGAAAGCCAGGCGGCTAGACTGCGGACCTGGTTCTCGAAGCAGACGCCCATAGAGGTGTTGGAACGGGTCGAGATCGACGGCAGGCTGCATCCCTGGGAGTTTCTGGTCGGTTCCGATGGCACGCTGATCAAGACGGATGCAGTCGACCATTGCCGAGGACACGATCTGATCGGCTGCCAGCCGATAGAATGGGATATTGCCGGCGCCTGCGTAGAATATGACTTGTCCGAAGCCGAGGCGGCGACGTTGATCGGCGGCATGGATAACCGCATCGACACCAGGCTCATCGATTATTTCAAACCTTGCTATTTGGCGTTTCAGCTCGGGCTGTGGAGCATGGCCGCCCAATCCGAGAATGGCTGGGAAAGAGCAAGGCTGGAGGAGACGGCAAACCGATATGAGGCAGGACTGACACGGTTCCTGGGCCAGGCCAGGGCCGATTAGTCTGCGTCAATCCAGCCTGCGCAGCATGTCTGCTTCCTGCTCGAGAATACTGGCCACCTCCTCCCGCTGCAGATGCGTCATCATCAGGCTGACACAGCACTCCAGATAGGTGATTGAGGCTCGCCGCAAATACGCAGCCGTCTCTCGTTCCGCCATCCTGTCGATATCGGTCCGAGATCGCTTGGGGTGCATGAGGAGGTCCTCCATATGTGGTCCTCCTGTCAAACCAAAAGCTTGCCTGGATGTTCCCGCGGGAATCGATGCGAAGATGTGACCGCGGTCCGGCATCAGGCCGGGAGGTTCTGCAGCCCGCCTGACGTGGGTCTCGCCCTTGTGGAGCGTCCTGCCATTTGATCGCCGATCGAGCCGCCTTCAAGCGTGGCGAAATAGCTGATCGTCCGCGCGAGCCCCTCGGTGAGAGGCACTCTTGGCGTCCAGCCGAGCAGCGTTTTTGCGCGCGAGATGTCGGGCTGCCGGCGTCGAGGATCATCCTGCGGCAGCGGCAGGAACGTCATGTCCGATTTGGTGCCGGTCATAGCCTTCACCAATGCCGCCAGTCGCACAATGGTGAATTCGCCGGGGTTGCCCAGATTGACGGGCTTGCCCGGATTGGGATTGATATCCATAAGGCCCATCAACCCATCGATCAGATCGGAGACGTAGCAGAAGGATCGCGTCTGCATGCCGTCGCCGAAAATCGTCAGCGGGCGCTTCTCGAGCGCCTGCATGATCAGGTTCGAGACGATGCGGCCGTCCGCCGGATCCATTCTCGGCCCGTAGGTGTTGAAGATACGCGCGACACGAACGTCGGCCTTGCCGGCTCGCAGATAGTCGAAGCAAAGTGTTTCGGCGGTGCGTTTGCCTTCGTCGTAGCAGGCGCGTGGGCCGGTGCAGTTCACATGGCCGACATAATCTTCCCTCTGCGGATGTTGCTCCGGATCGCCATACACTTCACTCGTGGAGGCCTGCAGCAATCGCGCGTCGTTGCGGGCGGCGAGTTCGAGCAGGTTCAACGTTCCGATGACGCAGGTTCGCGTGGTGTGGATCGGATCGGCCTGGTAACGCGGCGGCGAGGCGGCGCAGGCCATGTTGAAAATGCGATCCACCGGCTCGCCAAGCTCCAATGGACGGCAGATATCCTGCTCGATCAACCGGAAACCCGGCTGGTCCATGATCGCGTTGATGTTCTCCATGCGACCGGTAAGAAAATTGTCGGCGCAGATCACACGCCAGCCATCGCGTAACAATGCTTCGCAAAGATGCGAACCGAGGAAGCCCGCGCCACCGGCGACGAGCACCGTCTTTGCCCTTTGCGCTTTTTTTGTTTGTCGCATCGCGATTTTCTCCTGTCTGCCAGTCATGCTGCACTTCCGATATCGAGATCGAGGACCACCGCCCCCTTTTGCGTAAGCGCCGTGATGAATTCGCGAGCCCTGGCCGCACCGGTGTGGGAGGCAAGGACGAGTTCGCGTGCCCGGTCGGCCATCGCGAGACGTGTACGAGCCGATTCCCGGGACAGGATCGCGACGACCTCGTCCGCCATCCTGGCCGTGTGGATCGTCGATGCGGGAAAGAAGCTGTCGAGGCCTGGCCAGCGGTCGCTGATGATCGGCGTGCCGCAAGCCGCGGCTTCGAAAAGGCGCACGCTGGGCGACCATCCCGCGGCAATCATGGAACTGCGTGTGACGTTCAGGGTGTAGCGCTGACGGCTATAGAATGCGGCATGATCGGCCGGCGGCAAGTGTTCGATGCGCTCGACATTGTCGGGCCAGTCGATGTCGGACGGATATTGCGAGCCGGCCACGACGAAACGCCGATCCGGCATGCGCCGTGCAGGCTCGAGCAGAAGCGCGTTGAGCGTGGCTTGCCGGTCGGCGCTGTAGGTGCCGAGATAACCGAGATCCCAGCCGATCGGATCGGCGGTGCGGTGATGCCGTTCCGGATCGACCGAACAGTAGAGCGGCTCGGCGCGGCGTGCGCCGAAGGTCTGCGTCAGATCGGCAAGCATCGGGCCGCCGGCAAAAGAGAAATAGATGTCGAAGTAGGGGATTTGGCGCCAGCTCAGATAGTCGCAATCGTCCGCCGACAGCTTCGCCAGGGTCACCGGCGTGTCGATGTCGTAAAAGCAGAGTTGTCCTTTGCAAAGTGAAGCGACGGTGTCGATCACCGCGCGCCCTTCCGGTACGAAGGAGCCGATCACCACGACATCGGCCTGTTGCAGACACCGCGCGTAGTCGCGTTGCAGTTCCTGCACGGTTTCGTAGTAGCGCAAGGCGCAGAAATCCGGATCGCGCAAATCGCGGTGATTGGCGTACCATGGCACATCGCGCTCCAGAAAAGTTACGCGATGGCCGAGTTGGTGGAGGCCTTTCAACAGACCTCGAAAAGTGGTGGCATGGCCGTTTCCCCAGGACGAGGAAAGCGACAGGCCGAGAAAGACGATGTCCAACTGCCTGGTCATTCGGCTGCCTCCACGGTCCCGTGCGTCAAATGCCGTTTGAAGACCGCATCAGCCACGGCCGCCCGCAATGCGTAGGTATGATCGGCGAGAACGCGTCGAAGTGCGGCCTGGCCGATCGCCTTTGCCCGGACGGGAGTCAGCGCCTGCATGATTTCGGCGACATCGCCGCCGTCGCGCGCCACAAGGATCTCCTCGTCGGGCTTCAGGAACAGCTCGACGCCGAGCCAGGCATCGGTGATCAGGCAGGCGCCGGCGCCGGCCGCCTCGAAGACACGCGTGGCGGGTGAAAAACCGTTCGCGGCCATGCTGTCGCGGCTGATGTTCAGCACCGCCTTCGGCGTGACATTGAAGGCGTTGTGATCGCGGGTGCCGACATGGCCGAGCCAGCCGACATTGGCGGGGAGCGGCTTGTCGCCCCACCCAGATCCGCCGAGCAGAAAACGTTGTTCCGGCAGCTGGCTCGCAGGACCGAGGAAGAACGATCCCACCCGCGCTTCACGATCCGGCAGCCTGTTTCCGAGGAACGCCAGATCGCAGGCAAAACGCGCATTGCTGGCGACCGGGTGGTGCGTTTCGGGATCGAGCGCATTGTAGATTGGCACGCACTCGTTCGCGCCCATGGCACGATAGGCCCAGACCACGGGATCGCCGCCGCCATAGGTCAGCACAAGGTCGATTTCTTGCAGCGCACGATGCAGCGGGTGGTCCGGCTCGTCACGCAGTTGGGCGAGTGTGGCCGGCGCGTCGACGTCCCAGAATACAATGAGCGCATCGCTGCGGGCGTGGTCGAGCACGGCGCGAAGCAGCGCCTCGTCCTCGAAGCCGACGCCACTCGCCTTGACGACGATATCGGCCTCGGCGGCACGCGCCGCCACCTGCATCAGGGCATGGTGGGTTGCCTCGTAGACGACGACAGAGCACCAGTCCGGCGCCTCGATGTCACGGTTCTTCTGCCGGTCATAAACGTCAGGCTCATAGAAGGTGATTTCGTAGCCCAGTTGCGAAAGCGCCTTCAGCAATCCTCGGTAATAGGTCGCGGCGCCGTTCCAGTAGGACGACAAAAGGCTCGATCCATAGAATGCGATCTTCATGCTGCGGCTTCCTTTGCGGCGGTCAGCTCGGCGGTGTGCAGGGTCGTGCATTGCCAGAGCACGTCGAACAACTCGTCGACGCGGTGACGGCAGGTGTGCCGCGAGCGGATGGTCTCAAGACCCGAGGTCACCAGGGAGGCCGCAAAATCGGGATCGGCCAACACCGCCTGGAGGTGTTGCCGCATTTGCGATCCATCCTCGGCAAACAGGAAGTCGATGCCGGGCCTGAAAAGCTGCTCGACATCGGACCAAGGCGCTGAAATCAGCGGGATGCCGCAGGCAAGTGCCTCGAACATGCGGATCGTCGGAATTCCCGGCAAGCCTTGACGATAAGGACGCCGCGGGATGTGCACGGTGACACGATGCGCGGCGAACGCCTTCGGCACGTCGGCATTGGCGATCCACCCTTCGTAGCGCAGACCCGCGGCGGCCAGTTCGGCAAGTGCCGGCTCGGGATAGCGGACACCGTGAACAGTGGCCTGAAGACTGAGATCGCGCACGGGTTCGATCAGGAACTCCTGGATTTCGGCCGTCCGCTCGTCGTCGCCCCAGTTTCCGATCCAGACTAGGTCGGACGTCGCGTGGATTTCCGGGTGCGGTTTGAACAGCCGATCGTCCGCCGCTTCATGCCAGGTGAAGACGCGCTTGCCCCAGCCGGCGCGCAGATAGCTCTCGCGCAGCGCTTCGCCAAAGGCGAGAACGCCATCATAATGTTCCAGGCGGAGCGCCGAGATTGCCTCGGTGGCCGACACGGCGCGGTGATGGGTGTCGTGAAACAGCAAGGTGAATTTGCCGCCATCGGCCCGGGCACGGCCGATGCGAGCGACAAGCTCCGGGTCGGTCCATTCGTGGACGATCACCACGTCGGCCTCGGCGATCCAGGCTTCATGATCGAACGCGGCATCGTAGGTCATCGGCATCAATTCGGGGAAATCCTTGCGAAAACGTTCGATCGCGAAGGATCCCTTCTCGGCCAGCAGGTTCGATCGGCTCCAGCCGTCCGCCGGCTCCAGAGCGATGGCCTGGTGCCGGCGCGCCACCAGTTCGCGCATGACGCCGCGAAGGAAATGGGCATTGCCGTGGTTCCAGTCGGAGACGAGCGAGTGGGTGTAGAACAAAAAGCGCATCATCAGCGCTCCGCCACGGCCAGCGCCGCCTTTTCGTAGACATCGCGCATGGCCGCTGCCTGTCTCGCCAGAGTGAACCTGCGGCTTCGGCGGAGGGCGGCGTGGCCGAGCTCTCGCCTATGCCCCGCATCGCTGGAAAGACGATTGATGCAGGCTGCAAGATCATGCGGGTCGCGACCGTCAAAGAACATGGCGGCCCCGTCCCATAACTCGCGATAGGTCGGGATGTCCGAGAGCACCAGGGGCGTTGCCGACATGGCCGCTTCCAGAGCCGCCAGACCGAACGGTTCGTAGAGCGACGGAGACACGAAAATACCGGCGCGGGCCATCAGGGAGCGCACCTCGTCATGCGGCAGTGCTCCGAGAGGAACGGCATGGTTGACGGTGGCGCGCTCGCCGTTCGGGCCGTGAAGCGAACCGGCTGTAAAGAGAGGCCATTGCGTCAACGAGGCGGCCTGGTCGACCACCACCACATTCTTTCCCTCGTCCCACCAGCGGGCGGCGGCGAAGACGAGCGGCTGGCGGGTTTCTGCTGTCGGGACGGGGCGTGCGGCATTTCCGACGACGTGAAGGCGTGCGATCGGGCCATAGCAGGTCTCGAGCATCTCGGCATGGCTGCGGCTTGGGGCGATGACTGCGTCGGCCCTGTCGAAGCCGCGCCTGTTGCGCTCTTTCTGCCAGCTCCATGCGCTATCCAACGCCTGTCCCTTGACGGAATGGAACCATGTCGTCACGCATGAATGCGAGACCGCTATGACTGGGCAAGGCGCGTCCAACCCCACCGCCTGCGTCGGTCCGTTGAGATGGACAAGGTCGATGGCGTAGTCGCGTATCGGCGCACGCAATTCCAGCGGCAGACGGTCGAGCTCGCCGGCGCTGCGGGTCATCCAGTCCAGTGGCGTATTCAACCAGATGAGCGTCGCGAAGGACCGTGCCTCTTCGGCCTGTTGCCTGGATGGTTGCGGCCCCAGCCCGGCGAACACAACGCTGTCGCCGCCATTGACCAGTTCCCGGCCGAGATCAAGCGCATAGCGCCATACTCCGCCCATGGCGTCGACGGTCATCAGGATGCGGCGCTTGCGTGGCGTCAGTGTCCGCAACATGCCGCCTCCAGTTCCGCCAGCGGGCGCGGGCGCTTTTCCTGGATGTCGCTGAACTTCTGGAACGATGCGAGGTAATGATCATGAGCGCGCTCCCAGGCGAGGTCGTCGGGTTCGCCCCAAAGCTCGCGATAGCTGGGCGAACTCGGATATGGATACAGCGGCACGGGTTCATTGGCCCACACGCCATTGTCGATCAGGTGGGCTCGCCAGTGATCGACAAGGGCAGGATCGTCCTCGACAACGCCGATCAGATTGGCCTGGACGAAGGGAACGTGGCATCTGGCCTTGACCAGCAGCGCGGCAAGCTCCTCGGTGCCCAGCCGGCAGCGCTTCGCCAGCATGGCCCGCCCTTCCACCGTCAGGCTTTCGAGGCCGGCTTCGATGGACACGCAGCCTGCCGCGCCCAGCAGTTCCAGCAGCTCGGGTTTCCACAGATCGATGCGGGTCTGGACGCCGAATTTTACATCGCGGCCGACCAACGCCTCCAGCAACGCTTTTTGGGGCAGGAAGATTTCGTCGATGAAGTAGATGTAGCCGACACCCTGGGCGATCAGCCTATCGATTTCAGTCACCACCGCTTCGTGGTTGCGGCGGCGATAGGCATCGCGGAAATCGATCTTGGCGCAGAAGCTGCAATTGTAGGGACAGCCGCGCGACGCCTCGACCTCGGC
Source organism: Mesorhizobium sp. B2-4-13 (assembly GCF_006658535.1). Lineage (NCBI taxonomy): Bacteria > Pseudomonadati > Pseudomonadota > Alphaproteobacteria > Hyphomicrobiales > Phyllobacteriaceae > Mesorhizobium > Mesorhizobium sp. B2-4-13. The sequence continues at coordinate 413,253 of NZ_VFVB01000003.1, forward strand.
GCCGAATCCAAGCTGTTGGTCATCGAACCGGTGATGGTGATGCGAATGGGCGGCAATCCAGTCGGATGGCCATTCCAGCGGCGGGTGATCGACAAACGAACTGGAATGGACGCCGCCGTTCGACACCAGCTTGGCGTCCCGCAGATAGGCGGTTGAGGGTACCGCGCTCCAATCGTCGCGTCGTGCAAGTTCCGCGACGACTTCCTCGCATTCGCCGCGCACGACAATGTCGACGCCCAGCTTGCGCAAGGTCGGCGCCGGCGTCGCCGAACCATGTGGCCCGACCGCGACCGTGCGTCCGCCACGCCCGGCCAGGCGATTGAGGAAATCGGCCGGCACCCGCAATTCCGGCGGTGCGCAGCGCCAGAACAGATAGGTCGGCGCGGTGCTGACGACCGTCATTGCCGGCGCGAAATCAACCACGCGTTCGCAGAGCCCGGAATTGTCGAGCTTCTGCAATTGCCCGTCCAGCATCAGCACCTCATGGCCGGCCGCCTCGAGCAGGGCTTTCGAATAGCCGAGTTCCAGCGGCAGATGCGGTTGGCGGCAGCCGAAATAGATGCTGTCGTCATATGTCCAGGACGGGTTGACGAGGGCTATTCTCATGCGACGTACCTCACGGCTTCGGGGCGGGGCTCGAGCCGGTGGCGCTGCAGCCAGTTGGCGAGATCGCGAATGCCCTCACGCCACGCAATCTGCGCCTTCCAGCCAAGCGCCGTCTCGATCTTGCGGGTATCGGCGACGAAGAAGGGCTGGTCGCCGGTCCGTTCCCCATCGTGGCGGACCGAGAGCTCGCGACCGGTCAGGCTGCGGATCTCGCTCAACAGCATACGCAGGCTGAGCGCGTTTTCAGGTCCGCCGCCAAGATTGAATGGCTGGCCCTTGGTGATCTCGATATGGTCCAGCACGGCCCTGTAGGCGGCGACCGCATCGGAGACGTGCAGGATGTCGCGCACCTGCCTGCCGTCGCCATAGATGGTGATTTCCCGTCCCGTCAGGGCGCTGAGCAGGAAGTGCGCTACCCAACCCTGGTCCTCGGTTCCAAACTGGCGCGGTCCGTAGATGCAGCTCATCCGCAGCACCGCCGTGGGCATGCCGTAGGATTTGGCGTAGTCGAGCACATATTGGTCCGCCGCGCCCTTGGAGCAGCCGTAGGGTGTGCAGAAATCGAGGCCGCGAGCCTCGTCGATCCCGCCGGCCTGGATCGCGCTATCGCAAGGTATGTAGCGGTCGTCGTCCGCGCGAACCGCGACGTCGGGGAGGCTGCCGTAAACCTTGTTGGTGCTGGCGAAAATCACCGGGATGCGCTCGCCGCTCAGCCGCGCCGCTTCCAGCACGTTGAACGTTCCGCGAAGATTGATGTCGAAATCCTCGTCCGGCCGGACCAGGCTCGTGGTGACGGCCGTCTGCGCGGCCAGATGGAAAATCGCCTTGCATCTCATCAGGGCCGGCGCCAAGGCATTGGCGTCCCGCACATCGATGGTCTCGACCGTAAGGCGGCCACCGTGTTTCTGGGCAAGCCATTGCAGGTTCTGTTCGATGCCGGGACGGCTGAGATTGTCGACCACCAGCACCGGCTCGCCATCCGACAACAGGCTGTCGGCCAGGTTTGATCCTATGAAGCCGCTGCCGCCGACGATGGCGACTGGCGCTTCGCGTCGGTTGCGTGCGCCCGGGCTCATGACACCAACCCGCGCTCTTCGAGTTCGCGCTTCATTTCGGCGCCGCGATCGACGGCGGCCGTGTTGCGCACCCAGGAAACGAAATCCCCGAGAGAGTTCTCCAATTGCAGGGCGGGTTCGAAGCCGAGCAGCTCACGTGCCTTGGAGATATCGGCGAAGCAGTTGCGAATGTCGCCGGAGCGCGCCTTGCCGAGCAGCTCGGGCGAACGGTTCGGGGTTCCCATGGCTTCCGCCAGCAATCGCGCGACTTCGCTGATCGCATAGGCGCGGCCGCTGCCGATGTTGATGACGTGGCCCTTTGCCTGACGTTGCTGCAGCGCAAGGCGAAAGGCGCGGGCGACGTCATGCACATGAACGAAATCGCGCTTCTGTTCGCCATCCTCGAAGATCATCGGCCGCTGGCCATTGGCGAGACGTGAAGCGAAATTGGCCAGCACGCCGGTGTAGGGATTTGATAGCGCCTGGCCGGCACCGAAGACATTGAACAGGCGCAACGCGACCGCATCGATGTTGTACGCTTCGCCAAAGATCAGCACGGCGCGTTCCTGGGCATATTTCGTCAGCGCGTAGATCGAGGCGAGGTCGACCGGCTTTTCTTCATCCGTCGGCAGCGGCGAAAGGGGGTCGCCTTCCGGCGACAGCGGATTCCACTGTCCGCTTTTGATGTCGCTTGACTTGCGCCTTGCATTGTCGATGCGCCGGCCGTCGGGCGTGGCATAGAGGCCCTCGCCATAGACGCTCATCGAGGAGGCGACGACGATCCGTTCGACCGGATGCTTGATCAGCGCCTCAAGCAGTGTCGCCGTGCCGAGATCGTTGGTGCCGACATAGCGCGCGATCTCGTACATTGATTGTCCGACGCCGACTTCCGACGCCAGGTGAATGACAGCGTCGACGCCTTCCAGCGCCTCGGCAACGGCTTCGCGGTCGCGAATGTCGCCCTTGATCAGTTCGGCACCTGCGGGAAGCGCGACCGCTTCACCCGCATGCACCTGCTCCAGCAGGGCGTCGAGAATGCGAACTGAATAATCCTGAGCGATGAGTTCTTGTGTGACGTGGCGGCCGATGAAGCCGCAGCCTCCTGTAACCAATATGCGTTTCACGACGACTCCTCGGACAAGTGACCTCGGCGCCCCGAACTTTTCGGCAAAAGGTTTGTTCCCTGTGCTTCAACAAAGTTCCCTTCGCGGGCTTCGCCTGAAAGCAAGCGCAACACCATCCGCCCGCGATGCGGGAACATTGCCGCCGGTATGCTGTTAGGGCGCTCGACAGCCGCCGTGACGCCGAAAGGCGAAGCCGATGATCAAGGGAGATTTCAATGTCGCAGTCCCAGACGACCACCAATCACGACGAAATTCGCAAATGGGCCGAGGAGCGGCAGGGCCGGCCGGCGGTGGTCCGCACCAAGGGCGAAGGCGGCATCCTGCGGATCGACTTTGGCGAGCCCGAGGAAGCATTCGACCCCATCGATTGGGACGAGTTCTTCCGGATATTCGACGAGAACGATCTGGCCTTCCTTTATCAGGCCAAGACCAGCGACGGAAAATCCAGCCGTTTCAATAAATTCGTCGAGCGCGATCGCAAGGGTTGAGAGGGCTGGCTGGCGGCCGATGCAGCGGGCCCCAGAAAATCTCGAAAGTCGCTGGAACAATCGACTGCCCTATTGCTTCGGGCCTGATCCAGAAAGGTGATCCAGCAACCCCCAAGGGAAGCGCCTTGGCCTCGGCCCAGGAGAATTCAATGCATCAGCTTTGCGCCGCGGGCTTTGGCCACCTCTCGCATGACGTCGTTGAGCCAGTTTTCGGTGGACTGGCCAAGCTGCCGGTGGTCGACGTCCCGGATCGCTTGCTCGAGTGTCCTCTCGACCAGCCGGTCCGATGCGTTGACGTCTCCCAGCAGAAGACGCGCCGCGAGGCGCAGTTTGGGCAAAAGGGTGAAAACGTCGTCTGGCGGGGAGGGCACGGAGATGTCCGCTTGTTCGGATGCCTGCGGCGGAAAAAGGGCATTGAACACAGCCTTGCTGCCCGAGGATTTCCGCAAATTGCTGGCGTAACGGAGATGCTCGGGGATGGCGATGTCGTTGTCGCCGCTGAAGAATACGAAGGGGATACCGCGGCGCATCAACTTGTCGGCGATCGGAAACACACGTCGGCCGTTGAGATTGACGTCCAGGATTGCAGCTTCGGCTTGATCGGTATGTTCAGACGCCTGCTCGACGGTAGCGGCGGGCCCGAGAATGATAGCACCCATGTTGCTGAAAAACCTCGCAAGATCTCCAGCCATCGACCATTCGTCTTCGACAATCAGAAGATGCAACCCCCGCAGATCGCGCACGTCGTCATCCTTTCTTCGAACGGAGTTTAGGATGCAAAGAAGGCACTTCCACTTTCCTGTCATCCAGCGCCGCCTGCAACCGTTTCGCAAGCACCAGCATGCGATCCGGGATGGGCCCATCGAGACCTTCGATTAATTCAGGCGCCCCCGGCACCATTGGCGCCAGGAGTTTCAGGCCAGCAGAGCGTTTTGTCATTGAACCACCATGGATATCGGGTTCAACGTCATCCATGCTGACTTGTTCCATCCTCCCTGCGCGCTATATGGTTGTGTCCTGTCCGATCCGACGTTGAGAGACTTCATGTCGGTCGGGCGAAAGGGGGACATGCCGTGACAGCCCGATCAATCAAGTTCCCCATCGTCGGCATCGGAGCGTCCGCGGGTGGCATTCCCGCAATGGAAGGGCTTTTCAAGGGCATCACCGACCGGCCCGGCATGGCGTTCGTGATCATCACGCACCTCAGTCCCAAGCGCAACAGCCTGCTGCACGAGGTCATCGACCGCTACACCGAGATGCCTGTCGTGGTGGTCGAGGACGGCGTGGCCGTCGAACCCGACCACGTCTATGTGATGCCGGAAAACGTCACTCTGGTCATCGAGAATGGCGTGCTGCACCTGCGGCGCCCCAATGGGCTTACCCAAGAGCGCAAACCTGTCGATATCTTCTTCAGCGCACTGGCCGACGACCAGGGCGAATACTCGGTCGGCGTGATTCTGTCGGGCGGTGATTCCGATGGCACCCTGGGCGTCAAGGCGATCAAGGAGCGGGGCGGGCTCACCGTCGCGCAAGCACCGGACGGCTATGGTCCGCGCAATCCCGACATGCCGCAGAGCGCCATTGCCAGCGGCCTGATCGATGTTGCCGTGCCCGCCGAGGAGATTGGAGCGAAGCTCGAGGCTTACGCCAGGGGCTTCGACACGCTGGACGGGCTGACGAACGAAGAGGACGACCATGCGGCCGACATAGATAAGGTCCGCGAACAGATATACGGCATTTTGCGCAGCCACTCCGGCCACGACTTTTCAGGCTATAAAACCAAGACATTCCTGCGCCGCATCAAGCGGCGCATGCAGATCGCCCAGATGCAGTCCATCAACGGCTATATCGACTGGCTGAAGAAGGACCCTCGCGAGGTGATGAACCTGTTTCGCGATCTGCTGATCAATGTCACCAACTTCTTCCGCGATCCCGATGCCTTCGAATTGCTGGAACAAAAGATTATCCCGCGGCTGTTCGAGGGCAAGACCGCGACCGATACGGTCAGGGTCTGGGTTCCCGGCTGCGCCACCGGCGAGGAGGTGTTCTCCATCGGCATCCTGCTGCGTGAACACATGGAAACGCTTTCAGCCGTTCCGCGCGTCCAGATATTCGCCACCGACATAGACGAGCCGGCCTTGGCCGTGGCGCGCGCCGCACGCTATCCCGAGGCCTTGATGCAGGGTCTTTCCCCGGAGCGCAAACAGCGGTTTTTCAACGGCGATGGCGAAAGCTACGTCATCAGCAACGAGATCCGGGAACTGTGCATCTTCTCGCCGCACAGCGTCATCCGCGATCCGCCCTTCTCGCGCATGGATCTGGTTTCGTGCCGCAATCTGCTGATCTATTTCGGCCCAGCCATTCAAAGCCGCGTTCTTCCTGTCTTCCACTATTCGCTGAAGCCGGGTGGCTATCTTTTCCTCGGCACGTCCGAAAGCGTCGGGCAGCACGAAAATCTGTTCGCCACCGTCGACAAGAAACATCGCCTCTTCCAAGCACGGGAGCATGCCTCGCCACATATCAGGCTGCCGGCCCTGATCGGGGATGTCCATTCCGGCGTCTTTCCCGCCGAAACCGCCGGCTTGAAGAAGGGCACGGTCGGCTATCCGCTGCGCCAGGCTGTCGAGGCGCAGGTGCTGGAGCGGTTCGCGCCGCCGCATGTCCTCGTCAACGCCGAAGGCGACGTCGTCTACTATTCGGCGAGGACCGGAAGATACCTCGAAGCGCCGCAAGGCATCCCCAGCCGGCAGTTGCTGACGATGGCGCGCCGCGGGCTTCGCCTGGACCTGCGCGCCGCATTGAGGGAGGCGACGACGACACGCCGCACTGTTGTGCGGGACAATCTCGCCGTCGAGGAAGACGACGAACGCGTCCAACCGATCAGGCTGACCATCGAACCCCTGGCCGAGAGGGGCAATGGTGAGCCGCTTTACCTTGTCCTCTTCGAGCCGTCGGGCCCGACCCAGGCCCGATCCGATGAGGACGGTGGCGGCCGTGACAGCGACAGCACCGCCGATCTTGAGCGGGAACTGCGCGACACAAGAGAGCGCCTTCAATCCACCATAGAGGAATACGAGACGGCCCTCGAAGAGGTGAAATCGTCGAACGAGGAACTCGTCTCCGTCAACGAAGAGGCGCAATCCACCAACGAGGAACTTGAAGCGTCCAAGGAAGAGATGCAGTCGCTCAACGAGGAGCTCAACACGATCAACGCGGAGTTGACCAGCAAGATAGAAGAGCTCGATCACGCCAACAGCGATCTGCGCAATCTGTTCGAAAGCACCGACATCGCGACCATTTTTCTCGACCGCAGTCTTGTGGTGCGGACCTTCACGCCGGCGGCCTCATCCTTCTTCAGTCTGCGCCCCTCCGATGTCGGCCGGCCGCTGACGGATTTGTCGAGCCAACTCGATTATCCCGAGTTGAAACAGCACATCGACAAGGTGTTCGAGACGGGCGAGATCCTGAACCACCATCTTGCGCGCGATTCCAGGGGCCTGTTTCACATGGTCCGCATCAATCCCTATCGGGACAAGGGCAACAGGATACAGGGCGTCGTGGTGACACTGGTCGACGTTACCACCCTGGCGCGGGCGGAAGAGCATCAGCAGGTGCTCATCTCGGAGCTCAACCATCGCGTCAAGAACATGCTGGCGGTGATCGCCAGCATCGCCAACCGGACGCGGGACAGTTCGGATACGAAAGAAGAGTTCGCGGAGGCCTTGATCGGCCGGCTGCATGCCATGTCCCGGGCCTACGGACTGCTGACCCGCGAGAGGTGGAAAGAAGCTTCGGTCAAGGAACTGCTCCACCAGGAACTCGAGCCGTTTGGCCTCGAACGGATCGAACTCGATGGCGACGACGTCAGACTCGGCCCGCAACAGGGGCTTTCCCTCAGCATGGCCATCCATGAACTGGCAACCAACGCGGCCAAGTATGGTGCCCTGTCCAAGCCCCGAGGCAGGATCGGTGTCAGATGGGCGATGGATGGCGATAATTTCACGCTTGGCTGGCGCGAAAAGGATGGCCCTCCCGTCAAGGAGCCGTTGAACGACGGCTTTGGCCTGAACCTGTTGAAGGGGGAAATCGGCTACAGGCTCGGCGGCCAGGTCGACACCTCCTTCCGCAAGGACGGCCTCGATGTCCAGATCGCTTTTTCGGCAAACCACAAGGATGCGCCGTGAGCGACAGACCGCGCGTTCTGGTGGTTGAGGACGAGTGGCTGATCGCGGAGGACGTCGCGTCTGATCTGCGTGCGGCGGGCTATCCCGTGGTCGGGCCTGTTTCGTCCGTTGCCGCAGCACTTCGGCTGGTCGAGGCCGATAAGGTCGACATGGCGTTGCTGGACGTTCAACTGAACGCCGAAACGAGCCTGCCGATCGCGGAGATATTGCTGGCCCGCGGCACTCCTTTCGCGTTCGTAACGGGATATGGGCGGGGCGATCTTCCCGCCCGGTTCCGAAACTGCAAATTCGTGACAAAACCCGCAAGCGAAGCGGCCATCCTCACTGCCGTGGCCGACCTGGCATCGCTTCGCGCCAAGAAACCGTGATCCAAAGAGCTAGCCTGTCGCGATCAATCCAGCGGCTTGTCGGTGGGCGGGGGCGTGGTGCTCGCCTGGCGCGGCCGACCGGCATTTCGGTTGGCGACCGGATTGTCCAATGGAACGCTTGACGGGCGCGACGCGCCCGCGGTCTTTGGCGTCAGCGGTTTTGCACCGGCATCCGTGTCGCTGGCATCCCTCCTTGGGTGCGGCAGGCCCTCGGCGTTGGGTGACCGGACGGCGGGTTTCGAGGCAGAATCTTCCTTGGCCATGATGGTTCCTTTCCTTGCACGAAACGATTTCAATCATCGGCACGATTGAAAGTTCCGCGACCGCGACGGCGCCATGAAGCGGAAGGCACGAGCGAAGACGAAACGGTTCTCGTGCCGATGAACGGCTCACCCATGCGGCCGCATGACCACCTTGATGCAGCCGTCCTGCTTGTCGCGAAACGTCTTGTAGAGATCGGGCCCGGCTTCAAGGCCGGCCCTGTGCGTGATCACGAAGGACGGGTCGATCTCGCCGGTCTGGACCTTGGCCAAAAGCGGTTCGAGATACCGCTGCGTGTGGGTCTGGCCCATACGGAACGTCAGGCCCTTGTTCATCGCGGCGCCAAAGGGGATATGATCGACGAGGCCGATATACACGCCCGGGATCGAAATGGTGCCGCCCTTGCGGCAACAGTAGATTGCTTCGCGCAGCACATGTGGCCTGTCGGTGCCGAGGAAGGCAGCCGCCTTGACCTTGTCGAGCATGGAGTCTGCACTGGCGCCGGCATCGGCTTCGGTACCCACGCAATCGATGCAGCGATCCGGCCCTCGGCCATCGGTCATCGCCATCAGGGCGTCGTAGATGTTTGAATTGCTGAAATCGAGTGTCTCGGCCTTGCCATGTTCGCGAGCCATGGCCAGTCGTTCCGGAACCTTGTCGATCGCGATGACGCGACCGGCGCCGAGCATCCATGCGCTCTGGATGGCGAACTGGCCGACCGGACCGCAGCCCCAGATCGCGACCGTGTCGCCGGGCTCGATGCCGGCGTTTTCCGCTGCCATGTAGCCGGTCGGAAAGATGTCGGAAAGAAACAGCACCTGCTCGTCATCCATGCCTTCCGGCACCTTGATCGGGCCGACATCGGCGAATGGTACGCGCAGATATTCGGCCTGGCCGCCCCAATAGCCGCCAACCAGATGCGAATAGCCGAACAGGCCGGCCGGCGATTGTCCCATCACCTCGGCCGCTTGCTTGGCATTGGGATTGGACCGGTCGCAAAGCGAGAACAGCCCCTTCTGGCAAAACCAGCATTCGCCGCACGAAATGTTGAACGGCACCACGATGCGGTCGCCCTTCTTGAACTTGGAATGACCGCGGCCGACCTCCACGACCTCTCCCATGGTCTCGTGTCCAAGCACGTCGCCCGATTCCATGGTCGGCATGTAGCCGTCCATCAGATGCAGGTCCGAGCCGCAAATGGCGCAGCAGGTGACCTTGATGATGACATCGCGGTCATCCTCGATGGCCGGATCCTGCACCTGATCGCAGCGTATATCGCCTTTGCCGTGCCATGTGAGGGCTTTCATCCTGTTGCTCCTGCGTTGATTATTTTGAGGTATCGGCAAATGCAGCTTTCATTCAGCCGAAGTGGGCGCCACCGACGATTACCTTGCGATACTCGCAAAGGGTCTGCGTCCGCAGACAGGAAGAGATCAGTCCCTGGACGCTGAACCCGGCTCGGCCATTTTGCGGTGCTGTTCGGCCAGCGTACCTGCCGGAGTGATATGCGCGGCGGCGACCTGCAGCTTGTTCTTCCAGCCGCTGATCACTTGTTCCTCTCCCGCCATCATCGCCTCATAACCGGTTCTGGCGACATCTGCCGGATTGTCCTTCTCGTCGGTGCCGACCTTGGTATCCATCATTTCGGCGCGTTCGAAGAACCGCGTCTGCGTCGCCCCGGGCATCAGCACCGTGACTGTGACGCCGGTGTCCCGCATCTCATGGCGCAGTGCGATCGAGAAGGAATCGATGAACGCCTTGGTGCCGTTGTAGACCGCCTGGAAAGTGCCGGGCATGAAGCCGGCAATCGATCCGGTGAACAGAATTCGGCCACGGCCGCGGCGTGCCATCCTGGCGCCGAGCTCATGCGCCAGGTAGACCGTGCCCGTAATGTTGGTGTCGATGACCCGGCGAACTTTCTGCCAGTCCTGGTCGAGAAAGCCGTCGCCGAGGCCGCGTCCGGCGTTCAGGAACAGAAGGTCGATGTCGCGATCGCCGATCCGCGCAATGAGTTGATCGACGCCCTCGACGGATGCCAGATCTGCCTCGACGGCTTCGACAGTCACATTATGCGAGGCCAGAGCCTCGGCCGCCTGTCGGACCGCGGGCTCGTCGGCGGCTATGACCAGATTATAGCCGTCCTTGGCGCATAGTTTGGCAAGTTCCTTGCCGATGCCGCTCGATGCGCCCGTCACCACGGCCAGCTTTGTGTTCGTCATCATGTTCTCCGAAGTTCGTTCCGGCCGAACCAGCGGGGTCCCTGATTGTTCCGCGTGGACCGGATCGAATGCCGGGCTGCCGAAGGGCCGTGCAGTCGACCCCCCTGGCGCGTTCAGGCACGAACAACGCGAAGATGACGAAGTGGAACAACTGAGGCCGATCCAGGTTCGGTGTCGTGCGGCGTCGTCGCTCCCCTTGTTTGGCGCCGCGCGATCGGGTTCCCCTCAGCCTGATCAGCCCGCGCGCTCCCCGGCCGGGAGGCGCGGGCTTTCTCATGAGCTTGGCGATCGTGTTTTGAGTTCAGCTGGGAACAACCCACACACTCGGCAGTTCGGCGCGCAGGAGAAACGAAAATGCAATATGCCGATGAAATCGCGCTCAGGCGCGTGAAGATGCTGGTCGAACAATATGTATCCGCCAGAAGCAGAAGATATGACTTCGTCTCGACCGAGTTGGCGTGCAAGGCCATTCGTCAGCTGGTTCGCAGCCCCATCGACGATAGCGAGCTGGATCATTTGCTGGCCAAAAGTGCCGTCAAACAAGGGCTTTCCATCCGGTTCGATCGAATAGGTCCCTTGCAGGTTGCTTCACCCGAACTCATCCAGGAAAAGTCAGTATGAAAGCGACATGGTTGATTTGGTCAGCATCGGCGTTGCTCGCCCTGGCGGCGTGCAACAACAATGCCGACCCCGTCAAATCCAAGACGGATACGATGAACAGCCAGCCGGTGAACAAGAATCCAACAACGGATACCAATCCGACACCGCAGTCCAGCACCGGCGGGGACCAGCAAGGCACGCAGCCGACGCAGCCGGCGTTACCGAAGCCATCTGGTGGTTAGGGTTGGTGCCGTTGCTTGTCCGGGTAGTGACACCCGGCGAGAGTCGTGAGTCGCGTATGAGATCCAAAGCGACGCCGCGTCTGGTTTCGACATGATCGGCAACGGCAGTTTCATCACGCCCTTCGAATACGAACACCAAACTTCGCCCTTTCTTGAAGTTCCGGAGCATGCGAAGCGCACGTCGCTGGCGCGACCCGGCCGAGCTCGATCCCGTTGCGTTGCTTCGCTGCTGCGGCGACGGCCGGTGCCCGGCATCGGTGCCATCTGGCTGTGGAACTATTTTCGTCATTGGCTGTTCGGCAGGCGAAGGGAGCCGCAGGATGGAACGACGCAACGCACTACTCTCGCTGGTGATAGCCGTTGTCATCATCGTCGGTTTCCTGATCGGCTTTCTCTACGTCGATGTGGGGTGGCGCACCTCGCCCCTGAAACGAGCGCCTGAGCAGAACCAGGGTGGCAATGCTCCGGCGGACACCTCACCGGCTGCAGGGGTCAAGAAAGATCCCAAGGAGAATACCGAGATGCCGGGGCAGCAGTGATTCTCGGCTCGCCAACAGCCGCAACTTGGTCACCAGTGGCGCCGTCTTTTCAGCCGAGGGCGTTGTCTGTCATCCACCGTGTTGTGTCTGACGTTCCTTCTGCTCCCGGCCTGGTTGGTCGCTGGTTTCCCGACTGGCTCTGCCATCGCGCTTCGAATATCGAAACGGCGCCGGGCGCTTGCGTGCTTCTCGGAACATCTCCGCTGGACTGACCATTATCAGGATGGAGAGCAAAGCTATGGAGCTTGGTGATGGGTATCCTTTCCGATCTGGACAAGAAGCTGACGGACAACATGTATGAACATGGCAGTGAGCTCACCGACGCGGTTGCGGACCTGCCGCGGCCGGTCGTTGAAACCGTCGACCGGCTGATGCTTTTCATTCAGCCCGAAGCGCGCGAGACAGTGAGAAATCAGGTTCTTGGCCTGGTCCACGAATACAGGATCGAGAACCCTGCAGACCCAACAGAGCAGGATTGAACATCTAGCCGTTCTGGTCGATCGCGTGGGGCGCGGGCTGGCTGCCGCTATCGTTGCTCGTTCTATGGCTGCCGAGCCACAACCAAGCCGCGATGATTACGACCGCCACGATGGCTATCCAGACTATGAGACGAGGCATTGCGGAATCCTCTGTGCCAGCAGTCCATCACGTCGATGATCAGGACGGGTCGCCACCTTCCCGTGTTCCAATCCCACAATCGATGCTTTGTTCCGCTTGAATTGGTTCTCGTGGCCGGCGGGCCTCTGTCGTTGGTTCTTATGTCTCGCGGTCGGCGCCTGTCCGAGCGGTGGCGTTTGATTGACGGGCACATCGGGCGCTCTAGATCAATTCACGCCGACCGCGACTTCCATCGGCCCGGGGAGACCAGTCTCGTGGCGCACCAAACGCCGGCTTTGACCTTTAGTGGCCCTTATCCCAGGCTGAGTTGTATGTGCGCGCTGTTGCTCACGGGCGTCTTGGCGGGATGCTCGTCCTCCGACCAGATCGAGCAGCAATCAAAAACGGCGGCCTCCGCGGCACAGACCGTATCGGTAATGCTCGATGCCTGGATGGATGGGGCGGCGCCGTTCGCATACACAGCCGGCACGCTGCGGTCGACCGGCAAGACTCTGGCCGACGCCGAGGCACAAATCCGATCGGCCGGAACGGCTGAACCGGCCGAGCAATCTGCTTTGGCGGCAGCGGTCAAGGATCTGTCGACCGCAGTGGCTCGCGCCGAGGCGGGATTGCAGGCGGACAATCGAGCGGAGGTCCAAAACGCAAAGCAGGATCTTCGACGGGGCTCGCGCACGCTGGCCACCGCCTATGCCAGATATTTCGCGCCGAAGCCATGAAGAAGCTCGTGGAGATATCGCTTGGCGTGGTTACCAGCGTTGGCGGCTTCCTTGAAGTCGGATCGATGGCAACGGCGGCCCAAGCGGGCGCAACCTTCGGCTTCCAGTTGATCTGGGCCGTGGTCCTCGGCACCATCTGCATCATCTTTCTGGTGGAAATGGCCGGCCGGTTCGCCGCGGTGAGCCATCACACGATCTGCGACGGCATCCGCGAGAGATTTGGTTTCAACGTCTTTGTGTGGCCGTTGCTTGCCACCTTGCTGCTCAGTCTCATGGTGCTCTCCGCCGAGATCGGCGGCGTTGCCATCGCACTCGAACTTGCCACGGGCATAGGCTTCCAGTGGTGGGCTCTGCCGGTGGCTTTTCTGGCATGGCTGCTGCTCTGGAAAGGCACGTTCGGTTTCATCGAGAAAGGTGTGTCGATGCTCGGCTTGGTGACGTTGTGTTTCGTCGTCGCGGCCGTGATGCTGAAACCCGATTGGACGGCGGTCGCGGCTGGCGCAGTGCCTTCGCTGCCAACCCACGACACCGCCAATTACTGGTTCATGGCGGTCAGCATTCTCGGCGCCTCGATATCGCCCTACCTGTTCATGTTCTATTCCTCGGGGGCTATCGAGGACCAGTGGGACAAGAGCTACCTCGGCGCCAACCGGGCCATAGCGGGACTGGGGATGACCTTCGGCGGCACCATTTCGATCGGCGTGTTGATCGTGGCCGCTCTCGTGCTGGCGACGCACGGCATCAACCAGGTCGATGACTATCACCAAATGCCGTTGATGCTGATCCCGGTATTCGGCTTCTGGGGTTTCATCCTGTTCGTAGCCTCGCTCGCCATTGCCTGCTTCGGCGCTGCACTCGAAGTCGCGCTGCAGCAGGCTTACCTCGTGGCGCAAGGTTTCGGCTGGACCTGGGGCGAGGACCGCAAGCCGCGCGAGAATCCAGGCTTCAGCGCCGTGTATACGGTATCGTTGTTGCTTGCGGCCATCCCGATCATGCTTGGTGTCGATCCGTTGAGGCTCACCATATTTTCCATGGCGCTGACGGCGGCCAGCCTGCCGTTGACGGTGGTTCCATTCCTGTTTCTGCTGAACGACGAACGCTACGTCGGCGAGCATCGCAACGGCATTCTCTCGAATGCCGCGGTCATCTTCATCATCGCGCTCGGCTTTGTGCTGGCCGTGGTGACGATCCCGCTGCAGATATTCGGAGGCACATGATGGAGTTGCTGCGTGATCTCCTGGACAAGCAGGTGGTCGACCGCCGCCAGGTCAAAATCGGCAAGGTCGATGGGCTGGTGGCCGAATTGCGGCAGGGCAAGCCCCCAAGGATCGTCGCGATCGAACTCGGCTCCATCACTTTGGCGCGTCGCCTTGGCACGTGGCCGGGGCGATGGATGGCGCAACTCGCGGCAAAGCTGGGTGGCAAGCGCCACGGCGAGCCGCATCGGATCGCCTGGCACAAGGTGAAGGATATCGGCGTCGACATCGAGTTCGATATCGATGTGCGTCGCACGACGATCTTCGCCTGGCAGGACTGGTTGCGCGATCATGTCATCGGACGCATTCCGGGAGCTTGATGATGACCGTCGTCAATCTTGAACATCTGGCTGGGCGACGCGTGCTTTCGCAGCGGGGCAAGAGCATCGGCTACATCGAGGAAATCCGCGCCGAACCGGATGGCGACGATTTTGTCGTTACTGAATTCCATGTCGGCGTCTACGCCGCTTTCGAGCGTCTTTCGACCTCGGCCATAGGCGTGGCGGTGCTCGATCTCTTTCGGCTGCGCCGCCGCGATGGCCTATACCGCATCCCTTGGGACAAGCTCGACATTTCTAACCCGGCGCGGCCGCGGCTGCTGTGTCCGATGACCGAACTTTCGGGCATGAAGAGCGCACCCGATCTTCGCGAATAGGCCGTCGCCGCGCTTTCTCGCAGACGTCTTCACCGAAGCATGCTCGCCGCCAGAAAAACCGCGGCCGCTACCAAAACGACGGCTGCAACGACCAACAGCGGCCAGTTGCTGCGAGGTCGTAGTTCCGGCTCGCCTTCGACCGGCCGCATCGCATTGGCGAAGCTGGCGTCATTTTCGAATTTCGGCCGGCGGGAACGTGGCGGCTCCGTAGGGATCGGATTTTGTGTGTCCGCCGCCTCGGCATCGGTCTCCATCGGAGCAACGGCAGGATCGAAGCCCGGCGTTTTGTCCTGCGTCTCTCCCCCCTGGATCTCGCCTCTGGCAGAGGCCGGTGTAGGAATTGACATCTTGGCACTGACCTCTCTCGTTCGAACCAGGCTCTGCCAAATCCGCAGCGGTGGTGCGCATAGCGCCAACGACTAGATTTGATCGCCGAGCAGAATCCTGGCGTCCTTGGCCGCAACAATGAACGCCTGTCGTGCAACCCTTGGAGGCTTTTCGCCACGCATCACCGCAAGGCAGGCCCTGATCGCGGCAAGACGCCTTTCCGACGTCGGCTTTGGCCAGTCCCGCAGCAGCACTTCGGCGGCATCGGACACAGAGACCACAACCCTGTCGCGGTCTATGCGGCCAGGTTGAATAACGATCGGTTTTCTGAAA
Organism: Mesorhizobium sp. B2-4-13; assembly: GCF_006658535.1. NCBI lineage: Bacteria > Pseudomonadati > Pseudomonadota > Alphaproteobacteria > Hyphomicrobiales > Phyllobacteriaceae > Mesorhizobium > Mesorhizobium sp. B2-4-13. The sequence continues at coordinate 428,844 of NZ_VFVB01000003.1, forward strand.
TGGCCTGTACGCACCCGCCCCTCCAAGACCTTCGCCTGTTGCTCCACGGAGCCTTCCGCGGACGGCCTCTAACGCCGCGACAGTCGATTTGTTCCAGTGCACCTGGCGTTTGGAATTTGGAATAACGACGCCTGAGTCACTCGTCTCCACCCATGGTTTTCTGGCGCTGCCGGGTCTAGCGGCATGGGGCCTGGAGAGCGGAACAAAGCGCATCTTGGCTTGTTAGGACGCAGCGCAAATTCGCTCACCGACAAGGACAAAGCCGATGAAAACACGACACCTTCTCGCATCCCTCGCGGTTGCTTCCACGGTTCTCGCAATGCCTGCCTTCGCGGCCGACAGCGCCCAGGATTTTGTCGACAAGGCTGCCGTCGGCGGCAAGTTCGAAGTGGACTCGAGTCAGATTGCCTTGGGCAAGGCCCAGGACCAGCGCATCAAGGATTTTGCCCAGATGATGATCCGGGACCACGGCGCCGCCAACACCAAGCTGCAAGCGGTCGCCGGCGAACAAAAACTGAAGGTGCCCTCAGCGCTCGACGCTCAGCATCAGGGCGATCTGGATAAGCTCAAGAACGCGCAGGGGCCGATTGATCCGGCCTATGTCGACGCGCAGCGCAAGGCGCATGACGAAGCCGTCAAGCTGTTCGAGGATTATGCCAGCGGGGGTGACAACGCCGCGCTCAAGACTTTTGCCCAGCAAACGGTCGGCACGCTGAAGATGCACCAGCAGGCGATCGAAAAGATCGCCGCCGGGCAAGATTCCGTTACGGGAGCGACAACGCCGGCGGTGAAGACCGACAATACTCCCAACGCCGCCGCCCTCGTTCCTGGTGCAAACAGCTTCACCGAAGCCCAGGCCAAGAGCCGTATCGAGAACGCCGGATATTCGAACGTGTCGAAGCTGACCAAGGACGATCAGGGCATCTGGCGCGGTCAGGCGGCCAAGGGAGGCGAAAACCTCAACGTTGGCGTCGACTACCAGGGCAACGTGGTTGCCGCAAGCAAGTGAGCGTGGATCAGGAGAAATCACATGAAAACCGTAACTGGACTGTTCGACAATTATGACGACGCGGCCGATGCGGTCGGCGAGCTTGAGGCGACGGGAGTCCCGCATTCCAACATCAGCATCGTCGCCAACAACTCGGATGACTGGTACGACGCAAATCGTTCCGAGGCCGCTGAAGACGCTGGCAGCGGTGCCGGAATCGGAGCCGTGATCGGCGGCGCCGGGGGGTTGCTCACGGGACTTGGCGTCATGGCCATCCCGGGTGTTGGCCCGGTGGTCGCGGCCGGATGGCTCGCCGCCACCGCCGCCGGTGCGGTTGCCGGTGCCGTGGCCGGTGGAGCGGCCGGCGGCATCATTGGCGCTCTGACGGAATCGGGCGTGCCCGAGCGCGATGCGCACGTCTATGCGGAAGGTGTACGCCGCGGCGGTACCTTGGTGACGGCCAAGGTGGAGGACGAACTCGTGCCGAATGCCGAGCAGATTTTGGGGCAATCCCGATCGGTGGACCTGGCCGAACGCCGCAGATCGTACGAGGCCGACGGCTGGACCGGCTTCGATGCCAATGCAGGCGAATACGTGCCGGGCGAGATCGATCGCGACGGCGGACGTGCAATCAATCGACCCTGAAAGCGGCTCACGTTCCTCTGACTGGCACGCAGCGACGAGGTCGCGGAAATCGATCTTGCCGCGCATGCAGGGGCGCTCTGCGGCGTTTAAGCACCATCGAACCCATCTCGAGGATATCGGGCTGGGTTCGATCTCGTTTGAAGCCATGTTGCCTGCGGAATCTCCGCCGCTCGGAACGGATCGCTCCATGACGAAACCGACCCCGCCCGCAAGGCGGAACCATGGAGGGGTCGACGTTGTTGTCCCAGCGGCCGACTTGTCGGTTGGCGGCTAGGAGCCATCATTGATGACCACCGATCGATCACGCGAAGACGTCCTGGTTTCGCTCCCGTTGATCAATGCAAAGGCGGCGCCGACGCTTAAGCACGCCGGGGCGGAGGTGTTCTACATGGAAGCCGTCCGCGAGCTCACCGCCACGGACATTCCCTTTCTGGTCGCTGGAACCTATGCGGTAAGCGCCTATACCGGCGTCACTCGCCAGACCAAGGATCTCGATATCTTCTGCAAGGCCGGTGACTACGCGCGGATCCTCGCCCATTTCAAGGAGCTTGGATATGCCGTCGAAATCGTGGACGACCGGTGGCTTGGCAAGGTGTTCAAGGGCAGGCATTTCTTCGACGTCATCTTCGGATCGGCCAACGGCATGATGCCTGTTGGCGATCGATGGCTGGAGCACGCCAGACAGACCGAGTTGCTGGGCAGCCGTGTGCGGATCATCGGGCCGACCGAACTCATCTGGTCCAAATGCTTCATTCAAGACAGGGGCCGGCACGACGGCGCCGATATCGCCCACACGATCCTCAAGGCACACGACCAGATAGATTGGCACCGGCTGCTTTCCTATCTGGAGGTTCATTGGGAGGTCCTGCTGATGCAGCTCATCAACTTCAGATGGATTTACCCAAGCGAGCGCGATCACATCCCGGCATGGCTCCTCGATGAACTCCTCGACCGCCTCGCCAAGCAACGGCAATTGCCGTCCCCCAGGATGAAGATCTGCCGCGGGCGGCTGCTGTCGCAAACCGACTACGAGATCGATGTCAAGGAATGGGGCTTCGCCGGCGTCGGCGGCGTGGGAGATTTTCGTGATGCCTGACCGCCTGGAGAACGTCGCGCCGAAGGATAACGCAGCGACGCTCAGAGTTGCTGCCATGGGGGATTTGCATGTCAGGGAAGATCCCCGAACCTCGTATCGCGATCTCTTCGGCGAGATATCGAGGGAAGCCGAGATTCTCGTCCTGACGGGAGATCTCACCAATCTCGGCAAGCCTCGTGAGGCGGAGATGCTCGCCGAGGACCTGCGCAACTGCTCGATCCCCGTGGTGGCGGTGCTCGGCAACCACGACTACGAATCCGGCGCGGTGGACGACGTCGCAAACATCCTGCGCCAGGCGCATGTTCACCTTCTCGATGGCCATGCGGTCGAAATCGAGGAGGTCGGCTTCGTCGGCGTGAAAGGGTTCGTCGGTGGCTTCGGATCGCGCATGCTCGGCTCCTTCGGCGAACCCGCGATCAAGGCGATGGTCTCGGAAAGTGTCAACGAGGCAATGCGCCTCGAAAACGCGATGCGCCAGGTACGGGCGAAGCGGACGCTCGTGGTCCTCCACTACGCGCCGATCGCTGAGACCGTCGAGGGAGAACCGCTGGAGATATTTCCGTTTCTTGGCTCTTCACGCCTTGCCGAGACGATCGATCGGTTCAAGGTCAGCGCCGTTGTGCACGGTCACGCGCATCGCGGCTCCTATGAAGGCCAAACGCCCGGCGGCGCCAAGGTTTACAACGTCGCCATGCACGTGGCCAAACCGAACGGCCGCCCCTATGCCCTGCTGGAACTCTGACGCCACGGCATCGTGCGAGCATTCAGTTGGAAGGCTCTGCCAGGAAGTGGCGGCGCGACAGTGCGAGCTGATCACGGTTGTTTGCCCGCGACATTATTTTGGAGTTCGTCGCCAGCGGCGAATTCGTCAAACCTCCGTCTTGTCGAAGCCCTGCCGGGCGATAATTTCTTCAGAAGGCGTGGGTGCTTCTCCCTCTCAGACAGGAGCCGACCATGAAACATCAGACACTCGACCAGCTCCAAACCGTCGCCAGGATTGAGCCGCTGGCGCCGTTTTCGGTAATGACACGTAATGAACGCATCGCGCGTTGGGCTGAACTTCTCGAGCAAAATCCCGAACGATGCCTCGGTGCGCTAACCGGCACGGAACATTTGCGTCCTGAAGCACGGGCCATCGCACGTGGGGAAGGATCGGCACTCGCGGTTGCCTTCGAAGACCCGATCTTGCGTGCATCGGGTCTGAGGGACGACACATACGGCGAGGCGAAGCGCTTCTTCGAATTGAGCGACTGGCAGCTCCACGACATTGTCTGTGATTGCCACGTCGGTGCCACCATGAAAGCACGATGGGCCGCGGCTCGGGTCCGTGCAACGATCAGCGGGAACAGGCTCTTTGCGTTCCTGAGGCGGTGCTTGATGCGGTGAGACCAAGGGGAGGTCGTTGCATGTCCGCGACGACCTCCTACACCGCCAATGCGCAAGCTATCGCCGATCGTCCTCGCGATAGAGCTGGTCGGTAGCGCGGTCGCTTTCCCTGCGTTCAACCGGACCACGGTTACGGCGGGTTACCAGGACATAGGCAATCAGTATGACCAGCAACGCTGGCCCGCCGGCGACGACGATTAGCCACATGATACCGTCAGACATGGGAAATCTCCTTTCCTCCACAACCGGCAAGGAGACGATCCGTTCCGCTTGGAGCGGTTCGCGGCGCGGACCGGCGATCGGTTCCTGTCATCCAGGGGGTCCAGACGCCTCCCCGCTATTGCCGGTCGGGTTTCCTTGCGAAGACCGCAGCAGAAGGGCGAGAGGAACCAGCAGCGCCGTTGCCACCGCGCAGTAACGAAAGACGTCGATATAGGCGAGCAGTGAAGCCTGGCGGGCGATCAACTGCCCGATCCAGCCAATGGCCTGCTGCTTGGCCTGGAGCATCGAGGAACCCTCGGCGACGAAGTGCTCGGTCGCCTGCCGTACCACCTGCTGGTAGGCGGGCGACGATTGCGCGGTGTGGCCGACAAGGTTCGCCTGATGGAGTTGTGCGTTCTGGGCGATCACGGTGTTGGAGAGCGACACGCCGATGCTACCGCCGATATTGCGGGCAACATTGATCAAGGCCGAGGCCTGGTTGGTCTTTTGCGGCGCCAGACCGACATATGCCGCGGTCGAAATCGGGATAAACAGGAACGGCAATCCGATCATCAGGAAGATGCGGGCAAAGGCAAAGAAGCTGAAGCTGGCGTCGGGCGTAAGCGAAGTCATATGCCACAGGCCGATCGCCACCACCGCCATGCCCGCCATGATCAGGTATTTTGGCTGGACGATGCCGGCGGCAAATCCCGAAATCGGCATGAGCATCAGCATGGCGATGCCGCCCGGCATCATCGACAGGCCCGATAGCGTCGCCGTGTAGTCGAAGGCGGTCTGCTGCAGCTGGGGCATCAGCTGCGTGGTGCTGAACAGCACCGCACCGACCGCCATCATCACTAGGAAGGATGTACCGAACTGGCGGGTGAACAGCAGGCGCATGTCGACGATCGGATCGCGGTGGCGGAATTCCCATGGGATCAGCAGGGCGAAGGAGATCGCCGAGATAATGGCGAAAGTCGTGATGAAGCTCGACGCGAACCAGTCGTTGCGCTGGCCCTCGTCGAGAAAGATTTCGAGGCAGCCGAGCGCGGTCGCCACCAGGATGAATCCGACCCAGTCGATCCTGAGACCTCCTTTCAGCCGCTGCTGGCGTTCGCGTTCGAGTACCTCCGGTTCGACCAGCAGCCACTGCACCAACGCCAGTGACATGATGCCGAACGGCACGTTGATGAAGAAGATCCAGTGCCACGAAAAATTGTCGGTCAGCCAGCCGCCGATGGTCGGCCCGACCGTCGGCGCGACGATGACGGCGATGCCGTAGAGGGCAAATGCCTGCGAGCGCTTTTCAGGCGGAAAGGTGTCGGCCAGGATGGATTGCTCGCTTGGCGCCATGCCGCCGCCGCCGAGGCCCTGCAGGATCCTGAAGACGATGAGCATCTCGAGATTGGGCGCCAGCCCGCACAGCAGCGATGCCAGGGTAAACGTCGCGACGCAAAGCATGTAGTAGCGCTTGCGGCCGATCACGCTGGCCAGCCACCCACTGATTGGAATGATCACGGAGTTGGCGACCAGATAGGTGGTGATGACCCAGGTACTTTCATCCATGCCGGCAGCCAGGCTGCCGGCGATGTTGCGCAGCGCCACATTGGCGATCGAGGTGTCGAGCACCAGCATGAAGGTGGCAATGGAGACAATGATGGCGATGAGCCAGGGATTGCGCTCACCGGCCGCGGATCGGCTTTCGCCCTGGTCGCTGGCGTTGTCGCGGCTCATCGCACCTTGACCGTCGGCACCACCGACAGGCCTGGGCCGAGCAGCACATCGGGCGGGTTGTCGAAGACGATCTTGACCGGCACACGCTGCACCACCTTGACGAAATTGCCGGTGGCATTTTCGGCGGGCAGCAGGCTGAAGGCGGTGCCGCTGCCGGCCTGCAGGCTGTCGACATGGCCATGAAAGGTCTTGTCCGGATAGGCGTCGATATCGATGTCGACCGGCTGTCCGGTTCGCATCCTGTCGAGTTGGGTTTCCTTGAAGTTCGCCTTTACCCAGACTTCGTTGGGAACGAACATCATGAGCACCTGACCCGGCTGGGTGTAGGTGCCGATGGCGGCCGAAATGCTTGTCGCGCGGCCGGCGACAGGGGCTGTAATAGTGGTACGGGTCAATGCCGTGCGGGCTTGATCCCGGCTGGCCTGTGCCTGGTGAAGCTTGGCTTCGCCGCTTTTGGTCTGTGCCTGCAGCACTGTCACCTGGCTCTTTGCCGCGGCCACGTCCGCCTCGGCGCTGTCCAGGGTTGCCTGGTCCTGTCGAAGGGTCGATGCAGCCTGCTGCGCCTGCTGCTGCGTCACCGTGCCCTTCGTCAGCAATTCGCGATTGCGCTGGTCTTCGGCCTTGGCGAAGTCGAGCGCTGCCTGGGCCAGCGCCACCTGCTTCTGGGCGGCGTCGATCTTGGCATTTTGCGCCTCGATCTGGGCCGCCACATTGGTGATGTCGGCCTGAGCGGCGGCTACGCCGGCATCCGCTTGGCTGAGCGATGCCCGGTAGTCGCTGTCGTCGATGCGCAAGAGAACGTCACCCTTGCGCACCGGCTGGTTGTCGGTGACGGCCACATCGGTGATACGCCCGGCAATCTCGGCGCTCACCGTTACCGTGCGGGCATCGATGAAGGCATCATCGGTGGATTCATACTGACGCGTATTCAGCCACCAGATCGCTACACCCATCGCAACAAGCAGAAGCAGGAGGACAATTGCCGCTGTCCAATAGGGATGGCGCCTGGGAAAGCCCAGCAGGTTCGATTTCTGCGGCCTGTCGTCCATTTGCCGATCGTCCGATTTGTCGTGCCGCGAACTTGGCTGGCTGGCGAGACGCTTGCTTTGCCCGGCCCTGTCGTCGGATGGGTCCGGCTCGCTTTTCTGAGGCTTCGTATCCACGGAACTGGCTTTCAGCAGACTGAAGGGTGATGTCCGCGATGGCGAACGCGGTTTCAACGGCAAAGCCTTGGCAAAGGTTCCTGTTTTGACTTCCCGCCAGCGCCATGGGCAGCGACGCCCTTCAGCCAGTCGGTGTGTGGCTGCTCATCCTCTTTGGCCTGCCCGATTGGGCAATAGGACCGCCCTCCCATCAACCTGGGGCGCTGAGTACCAGCATTCCCGTTTTATAGACGATAGCCGCACTTGGTGAGAGTGGCTCGAACCTTGTCGCTCGTGCAGGTGACGATGGGACATCTACCTGAAAGTTTCATCAGTCCGCAGTCTTGCCCAATGTGTCGGCGACGACCGCGCCGCGCTCACCCATGGGAACCGCCGGGCCTGTGGTCGAGTCACAGGCTGTCTGATGTTCCATTTCCGCGTTGATGGCGGCGCCGGCGATCAGGATGATGACTGAAATCCATGTCCACATCATCAGGCCGACCACGGCACCGAGCGAGCCGTATGTCGCGTTATAGTTGGCAAAATGCTGGAGATAGAACGAGAACAGCCACGACGCGATGATCCATGCCGCGGTCGCCGCAAGCGCTCCCCAGCTCAACCATCGCCATTTCGCATGTTCCCGGCTCGGCCCGAAGCGGTAGAGCAAGGAAATGCCGGTTAGGATCGACACCACCAGGATGGGCCATCGGGATACCGCAACCACGGTTTCTGTCCAGGCATCAAGGTAGAAAAAGCGCAACAGCGCCGGAACAACACCCACCGTAAGCAGCAGCACGATGCCGATGAGCAGGGCTCCGACCGTGAACAGGATCGACATCAGATTGAGGGTAATGAACGAGCGTTTCTCACGCTCTTCGTAGGCGATGTTCATCGCGTCGAAGAGCGCCTTCATGCCGCTGTTGGCGCTCCAGAGGGCGATTGTCAGGCCTATGAAAAAGCCTGTGCCGAGAGCGCCTGCTTTCTGGCGGGCCAAGGCCTGCAACTGATCGCGGATAAGATCGAGTCCACCCTGCGGTAGCAATCCCTGGAGGTAAGCGACATGGTCGGCGACCGTGACCGGGTCCGCGACGAAGCCATAGATCGAGATGAAGGCCGCCAGGGCGGGAAACAAGGCGAGCAGGAGATAGAAGGTCGCGCCGGCAGCCACCAGCAGAACCCGGTCCTTGTTGAACTCTTCCCAAAGTCGCCAGAAGATGTCCTTCCACCCCAGCCCCGTGATTTGAGATGGCCACGTGGCGTCGCGCCCACGGCTTCCTGGCTCCCGCCCTGCCGTGGCGTTGCTGTCCTTCCTTGTCGAGGCCGCGCGACTGGCTGCTTCCTCATCGATCAGCGAGGGCTGCTTGTCGTTCGGCGGAGAGCCTCGTTGTGGTTTCAAAGCCATTACCGGGTTCGCGGATATCCAAAGCGTGGCTGACAACGCGGGATGTGGCTGACAACGCGGGATATAGACACCCGTTCCCGATGCGCGGCCGATCACGTTTTTCCTCCTTCCCTGCATCTTTTGCGGCCGATCGGCGTTTGAAATTGGTCAGGTGAACGGGTGTGTCCGATGAGAACGACAACCAGGGATAAGCTCAGGGGCGAAGCGGAGTTGTCCGAGGACGCCGACCTGATCGTCAATCGAACAGCCCACTTCATTTCGGATTGGATCGAAGAACACGTCGTTGACGAGCCTATCCCTATGTCCGGCATCGATGCCGCGGAGGAACTCGCAAATCAGTGCGTGGCGGATGCGCAAGATGAGGGGATCGCGGCGCAGGACATCCAGGATGAGGTGGGCGATCTTACTGAATACATCGCGGAAACGATCGATGAAGGGAACGGCTCCCCCTTGGAAGGGGTGGCCACGGCGGCAACCAAAATCGCGGAACCTCGTTTGTCGAGTGTCAACCCGAGGAGATGGCGATGACGAGGTCCCTATCCTTTCTGATCCTGGCAACGGGTCTTGCGCTCACCGCATGTGACAACAGCACCGAGCCGACGAAGGCCAACACCGACACCGTCACCAAGAACCCACCAGTCGACCAGGACGCCAGACCGAAGTCGACGACCGGTGGCGATCAGCCAACTGCCCCGGCGACCAAATGAACGTGATTTCCTATTGCTACACGCCGCTGCCGCTTGCGTGGCTGGCCTGACGGATGAGGCTCCGGTCATTCCCCTGGCGCGGCTAGGCTGATGACTGCGGACGCCAGGATTTCCGGAGGGACCGGAACCTCAATCCACTGCCGCGCATTTCGACTTCACGCGTGGAAGACAAATGTCATCCAACCATCAAGACGCTGGCCAAGGAGAATTCAGATGCAAGGTTCAGAAGCGATTTCCAGGCGCCCTATCGGCGGCATGAGCATAGAACCATTCCTCGGCACGGTGACGGTCCGGTTCTCCGACGCGATAGTCGCCGCAAGCGACCGTGCGAAAATTCTTCGGGAGGAGGGCCATGAGCCGGTCTTCTATATCCCCTTCGAGGATATCTATTTCGACCTGTTCGAGAAGACCAACACCACCAGCGAGTGCCCGTTGAAGGGAACAGCGAGCTATTGGCGTGTTCATGCTGTCGGCGGCTCGGCCGATGACTTCATGTGGGCGTATGAGACGCCGGATACCGCGGCCCTGGCCATCGCGCGTCATGGCGCCTTCGATCCGAAAAAGGCACGTATTGACGTCGATCCGAAGGAGGACAAGCGGCATACTCCACATGTCATTGAGTAGGATGCCGCCTCGACCGTCGTTCTTCTTGCTTGTCGCCATGCCGGCAAAGCCACTTCGATCAGGTTTAGCCGCGCCTCACCGCCATGCGGGAGCAAAATCACTCTTTCGCGATCAGGCAGGGTTTTGTCGCACTGCATTCGGAACAATGCCCGGAGTGAAAGGTTAGCGGCGAAAGCCAGCCCAGGAGCGAGCCATGTCCGAAACCCTCGTCCCAAAGCCAATTAGCCTCAGCCGGAGACGTTTCATGACGGGCACGGTTTCGGCCGCTGCGGTCGCACCGCTCATGTCTCCTGAGGCCAAGGCGGAGGAAGTGGCCGCGTCCCGTTCCAAGCTCCGGGAGCCGGTCGTCACCTCGCTTCGTATCAACAGGCAAGCTTACGAGCTTTCGCTCGACACCAGGACCAGCCTGCTCGACGCCTTGCGTGACCACGTTGGGCTGACCGGGACGAAAAAAGGCTGCGACCATGGGCAATGCGGTGCATGCACCGTGCTCGTCGACGGAAAACGGGTCCTCTCCTGCTTGAGCTTCGCGGTGATGATGCAGGGCAAGGATGTGACGACCGTGGAGGGGCTCGCCTCGCACGACGGCGCCCTGCATCCGATGCAGCAGGCCTTTATCGACCATGACGCCTTCCAGTGCGGCTATTGCACGCCGGGCCAGATTCTGTCGGCCATCGGCTGCGTCAACGAAGGCCACGCCGGTTCCGAGGCCGATATCCGGGAATATATGAGCGGCAACATCTGCCGGTGCGCCGCATACCCCAACATCGTGGCCGCGATCGTGCAGGCTCGCGACGAAACCGGGAGAGCCTGACATGCGTCCTTTCGTTCTCGAGCAACCGGCCAACATCCCGGCGGCTGTCGCCCTCGCTTCGAACTTTGCCGCGCCGGATCGGCCGCCGACCCAGTCAGACATGCAATTCATCGCTGGCGGCACCAATCTGGCCGACTACATGAAGCTCGACGTTGCCCGGCCGAACCGCCTGCTCGATCTCAATCGTCTCTCCGAGCCGGCGCTTCGGCAAATCCGCGTCACCACCGAAGGGGTTCGTTTCGGCGCGCTGGTGCGGATGGGCGAGGCGGCTGACGATAAAGACGTCAAGCTCCACTATCCGGTCATTGCCGACAGCCTCAGGCTGGCAGCCAGCGGCCAACTCCGCAACATGGCCAGCCTTGCCGGCAACGTGCTGCAACGGACGCGGTGCGAGTATTTCAGGGAGATCTCATGGGCCTGCAACAAGCGCCAGCCGGGTTCGGGCTGCGCGGCAATGGAAGGTTTCAATAGGCAACACGCGGTGCTGGGCGTCAGTGATGCCTGCATCGCCACCTATCATGGTGATTTCGCCCAGGCACTGATTGCCCTTGACGCCAACCTCCATGTCGAGGGTTCTGGCGGCGCGCGCGAAATCCGGTTCGCCAACCTGCATCGCTTGCCCGGCGATACGCCGGATGTCGAGACCGGCCTCGCCGCTGACGAGATCATCACCGCCATCGATGTGCCCGCGGGTCCTTGGACCCGGCGTTCCCGCTACCTTAAGGTTCGTGACCGCGAATCCTATGCCTTCGCCCTGGCTTCCGCGGCGGTCGCTCTCGACCTCGACGGCAACAGCGTCCGCGAGGCACGCATAGCCCTTGGCGGCGTCGCCACGGTCCCGTGGCGGGCGAGGGAAGCGGAAGCGGTCCTGCACGGCAAGATGCTGGACGAGGCAATGGCGCGGGCGGCCGCGGAGACGGCTTTCGCCGATGCCAGGCCGCGCGGCCACAATGCGTTCAAGATCGAGCTTGGCAAACGGACGCTGGTGCGGGCGCTCCTCGAAACCCGTGACATGAAGGTGTGATCATGAACGCAGCCGCTCCGCAGCCCAAGGAGAACATGGGTGCCCCGCTGCCGCGCATCGACGGGCGGCTGAAGGTGACCGGCCAGGCGAGTTATCCGGCGGACCTCGCGGCGGCCAATGTCGCCTATGGCGTGCTGGCCACCAGCAGTATCGCCAGGGGCACGGTGACGGCACTTCACCTGGACAATGCCCGAGCGGTGCCGGGCGTGCTCGACATCGTGACCTATGGCGACATGGACGCGGTGGACAAGCCGAAATTCGGCAATACCGCCGCCGCCTCGATCGCGCCGCTGCATGACCGGAAGGTCTTTCACGATGGGCAGATCATTGCCTTGGTGGTCGCCGAGACCTTCGAGGCGGCGGAGGAGGCTGCGCTGCTGATCCGTGCCGACTACGCCGAGGAGAAACCGAGTGCGGGCTTCGACAGCCCTGGAGCAACGACCATTGCCGCCGCGGGCAAAAGCCCGATGTTCAAGGAAGACGTCAAGGTCGGCGATTTCGATACTGCCTATGCCGCTGCTCCGGTCAGGATCGATGCACGCTATTCGACACCAACGCAGCACCACAATCCGATCGAACTGTTTTCGACGACGGCAATGTGGCAGGGCGATCAACTCACCATTCATGAGCCGTCCCAGAACGTCACCGGCTGGAAGGCCGAACTTGCCAGGCAGTTGAAGATCGATCCGGCGAAGGTGCGCATCGTCAGCCCATACATCGGCGGCGCGTTCGGCTCGAAGGGACCGATGACGGCCCGCACGGCGATCGTCGCGGTCGCCGCAAGGCGTCTCGGCCGACCGGTGCGTTGCGTGGTCAGCCGCATGCAGGCGTTTGGTACCCAGACCTATCGCGCCGAGACCAGGCACCGGATCCGCATGGGCGCCGACAAGGACGGCCGCATAACCGCTTTCGCGCATGAGGGCTGGGAGGTGACATCGCGACCCGATCCCTACGTGGTCGGGGGAACGTCTGCGACCGGCCGCATGTATGATTACGGCGCGGTGCTTACGCACGTGTCGCTGGTCCAGGCGGACCGCAACACGCCCGGCTACATGCGTTCGCCTCCCGAGACGCCTTACGTCTATGCGCTGGAGAACGCCATGGACGAGATGGCGGTGGCCCTGGCCATGGACCCGGTGGAGTTCCGAAGGGTGAACGAGCCAAAAGCCGAGCCGATCGGGAGAAAGCCGTTCTCGAGCCGCTCGCTGATGCAATGCTACGATCAGGCGGCGGACGCATTCGGCTGGACGAAGCGGGACGCCAAGGTCGGGTCGATGCACGACGGCGACTGGTTGATCGGCATGGGTTGCGCCACGGCGATCTATCCGACCTCGTCGGCTCCCTGCGCTGCGCGCGTATGGCTGACCGTCGACGGCGATGTGCGCGTCCAGAGCGGCTCGCATGAAATCGGCACCGGCGTGCGCACGGTCGCCGGCCAGATGGCAGCAGAGCGCCTCGGTGTCGCCATGGACAGGGTGAGCGTCGAGATGGGCGACAGCACCTTGCCCCCGGCGCCCGTGTCGGGAGGGTCTATCTCCACGGCAAGCGTCTGTTCGGCGGTGCTCAAGGCCTGCGACGCGATCAGGACGAAGCTGTTTGCCGCGGCGATCGGCGAAGGTGGTCCGCTTGCCGGCGCCCACAATGAGGAACTGGATATCCTTGATGGCAAAATCATTGCCAAGGGCGGCGCTTCGGCAAAAGTCGGGGACGTCTTGAAAGCCATGCGGGTGGGGGCGATCGAGGAGTATGCCGAGTATGCGCCCAAGGGGGCGAGCCCCGAAGCGCTCAAGAAGCTCTATGCCGGCCAGCCGGAGTTTCACGGCGGCGAGCAGGACGAGGATTCGGTGAAATATGCATTCGGCGCGGAATTCGTCGAAGTTCGCATCAATCGCCTTACCAGGGAAATCCGCGTGCCGCGCATTGTCGGAGCCTTTGCCGCCGGCCGCATCATGAACACGCGCACGGCGCGCAGCCAACTGATGGGCGGAATGATCTGGGGCATCGGCCAGGCGCTGCATGAGGCGACCGAGGTCGACAGCCGCTATGCCCGCTACGTCAATCGAGATCTGCAGGACTACCTCGTGCCGGTCAATGCCGACATCAAGGATCTCCAGGTGATTCTGGTTCCGGAGATTGACCACGAGGTCAATCCGGCCGGCGTCAAAGGCCTCGGAGAACTGGGCAATGTCGGCACGGCGGCCGCCGTTGCCAGCGCGGTCTACCATGCGACTGGCAAACGCATCCGCGATCTTCCGATCAGGATCGAGCAGCTTATCGTCTGATCTGGCCTACCCCATGGGCGGTCCGATTCACGAAATATTACGTGAGGGAACGTCCGGGCCGCCAGCGTCTTTGACCCTTGAGGCGGTTGATCGCCTCGCATAACTCAAAGGAGAAGAAGATGCCCAATCAAGGTGGTAGCCATGAGCAACATGTGAAAGCAGGCCAGCAGAGCCACAAGAACATGGACGATAAGAACCGCCGTCAGCAGCAGGCAGCCGGTGACAACCATCGCCAACAAGGCGGCGACAGCGCCGGCACGACGCGTGGCGGAACCCATGAACAGCATGTGAGAGCTGGCGAGCAAAGCCACAAGAATCGCTAGCAAACCTGTGTGGCTCCGTGCCCGTCCCGAGCGCTCGGGACGGGCTCTGCATGCGACCGTGCTGGGCAGAGCCGACCCGCACAGCCGAAAGAGAGACAGATTTGATGCCCGATCCGAGAGAACCCGACCCCAACCGCGACGTACCCATGCCGGCTCCCAATTGGAAGCCCAAGCCGATCGGCGAACCGGAGCCGGAAGGATTGCCCGATGAGGCGCCGTTACCCAATCCTGACGAGAACGAAGAGCCCCCAATGCACGCGGTCGGCTGAGCGGAATGCGCCCGTAGTTTGGTCACTCCTCGTCGAAGCGGCCGCCTTCCCTTGAAGGATCGCGTGACAGCACCGCTTCCTCGACATCGTCGGGCAATGCCTCGTCGCTTTCCTGGTAGGCGTTGTCGTCATCTTCCTCGGGCAATTCGCCGTCGGCCTCGTCTTCCACCTCGACGTCATCCGGAAGGATTTTCGCGCCTGCTAGCGCGTCCCAGTCCTGCTGCTCTACCGTGGGACCTTCAGTCTCCGTCGGGTCTTCCGTCTGAACTGCGGGTTGCTCTCTTTTGCGGGGGTCCATTGTCGTTCTCCGAAATCCGGGGAGTTTGCCCCGGATCGCCTGAAGCGCCCGGGGCAACAGCTCGCCAGCTAGGCGGCCTGTTCCAGGGCACGCTCGTTGACGCCGCCCTCGCCAAGGCTGGAAAGTGCCTCGTCGGTCGCCGTCTCCTCCTCGAGGGTCTCGTTGAGGAGTTTGACCACGTCGCTCTTGCCGAGCTGTTCGGCCCAGGCGATCAGCGTCCCGTAGCGCGCGATCTCGTAGTGTTCGACGGCCTGCGCAGCCCCGACCAGCCCAGCATCCAGCGCGGGGTCGCCCTTGTATTCCTGGAGGATTTCCGAACCCTCCTCGATGATGCCGTCGATGGCCGGACAGGTCTTGCCGCGGGCCGGCTTGTCGAGGAGTTCGAAGATCTGTTCGAGGCGGTCGACCTGGCCCTCGGTTTCCTGCAGGTGTTTCTCGAATGCTGCCGAAACATCTTCCGATTCGGCGCCTTTTGCCATTTTCGGCAGCGCCTTCAGGATTTTCTTCTCGGCGTAGTAGATGTCCTTCAGCCCGTCGAGGAACAGGGCTTCAAGCCCTTTCGTTGCCGCTTTCTTCGCAGTCGCCATGATTGTCATCTCCATTGTCGTGAAGCCCACCAGCGGTGTAGCTGGAGCACAACTTGCCGTGAGGACGGTTGTTCCAGCCATCTCGCAAAGAGGCGACCGCTGCGTAGGCTCTCATCGCGACCGGGCTTCGCAAGCGCGTCCGCGGCACGAACTCCATCACTGGATCTGTTGTATGGTGCATTGACGCGGCGCCTTGTCCGGCCGCCAGCGCAACAGTTTGGTGCCATGCCGGAACCTGTCGCCGGTGACATGGTCGAAGCGGACCTCGACCACCAGTTCCGGCCGCAGGGGCTCCCATTCGCCGCTGCGCTGCGTGCTCCAGCGGCTAGGCCCGCCCGGCGCCTTGCCGGTGAAGCCGGGTCCGCCACGCAGCTTTTCCAGCTTTCGGGTGACGCCAGCCCGGTCATCCCTGCCGATGGTCGAGGTAAAGCCGACATGGTCGAGCTTGCCCCTATCATCGTAAAGGCCGAGCAGGAGCGAGCCGACCTCCTTGCTGCCGGTCAGATAGCGGAATCCTCCAACCACGCAGTCGGCCGTACGCAACCGTTTGACCTTGACCATCGCGCGTTCCCCTGGACGGTAGGGGTCGGCCAGCAATTTGGCGACCACGCCGTCGGTGGAACCATGGCCGGCTTCCTCAAGCCAGCGTCTGGCGGCCGCCGGATCGGTCGTGCTGGGCGAGAGCCGCAAGCCAGGCTCGGCGTAGTCCTGAACGAAGCCCTCGACCGCCCGGCGTCGTTGCGACAACGGCTCGCCGAGCAGGATCGTGCCGCCCGGCGCGACCGGCATGTCGAACAGGATCAGCCGGGCAGGCGTTTGCGCGCTCAGCTTGCGGATGCGGCTTTCGGCTGGGTGAAGCCGCATCTGCAGCGCATCGAAAGAAAGCTGGCCTTCGAGCTCGATGACGATCTCGCCATCGACCACGAAATTGCGGGCCTTGACTTGCCGCAGCATGGCGACGAGCTCCGGGAAGTAACGACCGAGCGGTTTGCCGGATTTGGCGCGCAAGTCGACATCCGTGTCGCCTTTGAAGGCGAGGCAGCGAAACCCGTCCCATTTGGGCTCGTATTGCCAAAAGCCCTCCCCATCCGGCAGAGCGTCGGCTGCCTTGGCCTCCATGGGGGGGGTGTTCAGGGGTAGGGCAAAGCTGTCCGTCATTGCCTTACGTCGCTTTCTGGGGCACGCGCCAGCGGCGAAGCCCGCCAACCGGCACCCGCGGCAGCTTCAGGCACCGAGATCGATCAAAGCCACGCCGAATTCGGCTCGCTTGCGGCGGCGCAGGTGACCCGGCGCTTCCACCACGGTGATTTCCAATGTCGGCCGAACGGTGCCTTCGAGCAGATGGCCGCCTTTGGTCGTGCCGTCGCTCAAGCCAAGCACCGCGTGGACATGAAGGCTTGGCTTGCCATCATCGCCCGTCGCGACATCACCGATCGCGCTCAGGACCTCGCATTGTTCGTCGATCGGGATTTTTCGATAGCTCTTCGCCTCCAGGTCGAACCAACCGACGGTGGCCCGTTGGAACGCGCCGATCGCCGTCAGGGAGGCGCTGCCGATCTTCTGCTCGACCGCGAAGCTGGTCAGTGCCGCGAACGCTTCCTCGCCCGGGTCGAGCACCACGACAAATGTCCGTTGGCCATTGGCCTCGTTGACGAGTCGCGATTTCATGCCGGCGTCCAATCCTCGCGGTCGGTCAGTGGGCGTGGTGTTCGGCGTTCCTCTTGCGGGTCGCCGCCGCCTTCTTTGCCGATTCGGACCGGCTGGCGGCCGATCGGGAAGCGGACGCCTTTCCGCCGCTTTTGCCGCCCTTGTGCGCCGCTGGGTGACCTGTGTGCTTGCCACGCCCGGAGCCGCCTTCCTTCTTGCCGCCACCATCGTCCTTGTTGACCGTCGCCCATGCGCGCCGCTCGGCTTCCTTGTCGGAGACGCCACGCTTCTCGTAGCCTTCGGCAATATGGTCGGCCTTGCGTTCCTGCTTGTCGGTGTATTTGGATTTATCGCCTCGGGGCATGATCGTTTCTCCTTCTCGATGGAGGTTGAACGCCAAGTCGGCGCCCGGGTTCCAATCGCGGTCAGCCTTGCCCGACACACCCTGTCGCGGGGCTGTTGCAACAAGGCAGGTTCAACCGATCGCGAACCTCACCACCGCCGCCAGGATCAGGATGCCGACCAGTCCTGCCACGAAGATGATCCGGCGCGTGCGGGTTCGCAGGATGATCTCGCCTTGCGAAGCCTGGCGCGCGGAGAAGACAGGTCCATTTTCGCCGCGTCCGTCTTTGTCGTCTTTGCCATGCCGGTCGTCGCTCATGACCGCCTCCTGTCGGGCTGTTACGCCTCTGGCGCCGTCGCGGGTGCCGTGTAGCGCCGCCGAACGGCATCGAGCACCCGTTTGCGGCTCTCGTCAGCCGAAAGCTTGCTGTCCTTTTCCGCCTCGGCGGTTTCGCGGGCGAGGTCCTTGTCCCTGATCTGGTGGCGGAACCATTTCGAATAGTCGCCCGCGCGCAAATGGAACTCCCAGGTCTTGTCGTCTATGCCTTCGGCCATCTGAGCAAAGATCATCAGATTATGGGCCCTGAGGTTCATCGCGTCGTCGGGACCGCGGAAATAGAAGCTGCCGGTCTCATCGAGTTGACCCTCGGCATATTTACGGCTGTGGCGCTTGAGCGACTGGCGAGGTTCTATGACCTTGACCGTCGTGAGTTTTTTGCGCGCCCCCGGCCGCCAGAACAGAACCCGATCGCCCTTGGGCGTGGGAATGTCCTTCGGCGGCTCGATGCCGGTCTCATGGCAGAAGGTCTTCACCACGTCCTTCGCCTTCGGGCCAAGGGCGATGACGGCCGTCATCAGGCGCAGGGCGTCGGTCGAAATCGCCTCGGGATGGACGGTGATCAGGATCGTGCCCGGCAGTTCCAGGGAGAGCACGGCGCGGGTGTCGTCGCGCCGCTTCGGAAGAAGATGGTGCGCTTCGTCGATGACCAGCCAATGCGGCCTTGCGGTGCGGCGACGGAAACTGCCAAGGCCAGGCAGCAGGTCGGCAAAGAAGTCTGGCCGTTCGTTGACACGCAGCGCCAGCCCGTTGACGACGACATTGCTGTCGGCCTTGGCGATCAGGTCGAGCACCTGCGCCTTTGTCGGCGCGCTCGATGCATCCCCCAGCCGAACGGCGCCCTCGAGGCCGTCATAGTCACCCTCTGGATCGAAGACGCAAAATTGAAATTGGCTGTCGACGAAGCGTTCCGTCAGTGCGGTGGCCAAAGTGGATTTGCCGATGCCCGAACTGCCGGCGATGAGC
This sequence comes from Mesorhizobium sp. B2-4-13, assembly GCF_006658535.1. NCBI lineage: Bacteria > Pseudomonadati > Pseudomonadota > Alphaproteobacteria > Hyphomicrobiales > Phyllobacteriaceae > Mesorhizobium > Mesorhizobium sp. B2-4-13. The sequence goes on from NZ_VFVB01000003.1 coordinate 447,658, forward strand.
ACGCTTTCGGTCGGCGACAGATAGATGTCATCGCCACCGGACGATCCCAGAACAATCCCGCCATGACGCTTCGGCACGATCCCGTGGTCGCTTTTTATCAGCTTGGCGATCAGTTCCTCGACGCCTTTGCCGCGTGCGCCGCGCGTGACCAGGTCCGCGGTGCTTTTGACCGCGGGAATGGCATTGTCGACCGCAACGCTGCAGCCGCAGGCCTTCAGGAAGGCGTGATCGTTCTCGGCGTCGCCGATACCCACAACATTGTGCGGCGACAGGTGAAGGTCCTCGAGCGCGGCCGCCAGACCGGTGGCCTTGTTGACGCCGCTCGGCAGGATCATCACCGCGCCCTTGTTGAAGATGATTTCGAGTTCGAGCCCCATCTTCTTGATGACCTCGAGCACGGTCGCCTGATGCGGTTCCCAGGTGGCGACGATCGACCGTCCCACGGAAAGTGGCTTCACCCCCTGCTTTTTCAGCCTGGCGACGAATTCGGGCTCCGGCGATGGTGAGATCGCCCGCTCTTCCTCGCTGGCGGGTGTGTAGATCAGGGCGCCGTTTTCGGCGACGACCTTGTCGAACAGGCCGACATCGGGAAACACGCGCTTGAGGTCGGGCAACTCGCGGCCGGTGACCAGAAGCAGTTTACGGCCACTTTTCTTGAACCGCTCCAGTGCCGCGAGCGTCTTGTTGGAGACCGTCCCGTCATGTGCGAGCGTCCCGTCATAGTCGGTCGCCAGGGCAATGAAATACATTGCGCTGACCTCAGTAGCCGCCGACGATCGGCAGGATCTCGCCGGTGATGTAACTCGAACAGTGCGGGGAGGCGAGGAAAACATAGGCGGGAGCCAGTTCCTCCGGTTGGGCCGGCCGTTTCATCGGCGTGTCGGCGCCAAATTTCGAGACGTCGTCGGCTTCCTTGTCGGACGGATTGAGCGGTGTCCAAACCGGGCCAGGCGCGACCGCGTTCACCCTGATGCCCTTGGCGATGAGGTTGCCCGAAAGCGCGCGCGTGAAAGCATGGATGCCGCCCTTGGTCATCGAATAGTCGACCAGCTGCTTCGAGCCTTCTATGCCGGTAACCGAACCCGTGTTGACGATCGCCGAGCCCGGCTTCATGTGGGGCACGGCTTCCTGCGCCATATGGAAATAGCCATAGAGATTGGTCTTCAGCGTCGTGTCGAAATGTTCTTCGGTCAGGTCGCCGAAGTCGCTGGAATGGATCTGGAAGGCGGCGTTGTTGACCAGCACGTCGATGCGGCCGAATGTTTCGACCGTGGTCGCCACGGCATCGTGGCAGTCCTGGCGTTCACTGACGTCGGCCTTCAACAGGATGCAGCGTCGGCCTTCTTTTTCGACAGCGGATTTTGTCTCCTCGGCATCCCTGTCCTCGGCCAGGTAGACGACTGCGATGTCGGCGCCTTCGCGAGCGAACAAAACCGCGACCGCGCGGCCGATACCCGAATCGCCACCAGTGATGAGAGCCACCTTCCCTTCGAGTTTCTTTGATCCGACATAGTAGGGTGCATCGTAGAGCGGAGCAGGCTCGATCGCCGCTTCATGCCCGGGTTTCGCCTGATGTTGCTTGGGGAAGGGCGGCTCGGGATAGGGGCGCGCGCCTGCCTGCATGGCGTGCTCCGCCTTTCCGTTGCGCTTCGATTTGTCCTTGGCATCGATGCCGCGCTGGATATGGCGCTGCTTGGCGACTTCACCGGCCGTTTGTGACTTCGTCTGCATGGTCGTCTCCTCGGCTGAAGAAAGTTCAACGCGCGGCAGACCGGCGGTCTGCGCGGCGCATGGCTTGTCAGAAGGTATCGCCCCCGTCCGCGTCAGTCCTTGACATAGGCGCCGGGTTGGCGGCCCGACCTTGGAGCCTTCGCGTCCTTCGAGTGCTCGGAGATCGCCGGGCCCGCGCCGGATGTCTTCTCCGTTGCGGGGCTGGGCGTCGCCTTGCGAGGCGGGTTCTGTCCTTCTGACTGGTGTGTCTCTTCATTTGTCTGATCCGCCGGTCGCGTAAGCCCCATTCCGCCTGCCGGCGGCTTGTTGCCCGCTGCGTCAACCGAGAAATCATCGTTCGGATCCGGGCCGGTCCTGGCGGGATACTTCCGTGCGCCGGTTTCATATTCGGTTCTGTCGCGTGCCATGGCTTCCTCCGTATTTGGCTGAACGGAAAACAGCCGCCGGGCGATCAGGTTCCGAACAAACGGTGATGGTCCCCCTTTTCGCCACCGGTCGCATCGCCCTTCGCGTGCGACGGCTGCCAAGTGCATCTGGATCGGGTGACGTCATCATCCGGCATGCAGGCGGGCGATCTGGCTCCCCGGGAGAAAAATCTTTTCCGATTTCGTCCCACGGCGACCGTGAATTCCTTTTGTTCGGCAGCAATGTCTATAAAAACTATGGACATTGGCAAACTGGTTCGAAAAGATCACAGGGCATCCATCATGACCAATCCGGCCATTGTCGGCTTCTCCGGCAATTTCACGCGGCCCTCCAAGACCCGTGGCTTCGTGGACCATATCGTGACGGAGATCGCCGGACGATACGGCCTCGCCGCCAGTACCCATGACATCGTCGATCTCGGTCCCAGCCTTGGCAATGCCAAAGCCACTCGGGACCTGGACGAGCAGGCCCGCGCCGTCCTCGAGCGGATCCTGACCGCCGATGTCCTGGTGGTCGGCTCGCCCACCTACAAAGGCAGCTATACCGGGCTGTTCAAGCATTTCTTCGATCTCGTCGATCCGGCGGCCCTCAGGGGCAAGCCGGTGCTGCTGGCGGCGACCGGCGGCGGCGATCGCCATGCATTGATCGTCGAGCATCAGCTGCGGCCGCTGTTCGGCTTTTTCGAAGCCTTTGCGTTGGCGACGGCCATATACGCCTCGGAGAAAGATTTCGCTGATGGCGTGCTGGCATCCGAAGCGATCCAGACCCGCATTGGCCTCGCCGTGGACGATGTCGGTCTGGCGCTCTTCGGCCGGCAGCGCGCCAGGATAGCCGCCGAGTAGCGTGCTCGGAACATATCCCGCTCCGACCGCTGGCGCGCTGAGGCGCTTGGCTGAAGCCGGCCGTTGAACGCGCCTGCGCGCCGCAGGGCGACTTGCAGTGCACGGTCGCAAATCAGCAGGCGCTGATGCTCCGCATGCATGGACGACCACGCCCGAAGATTGTCCGATGCCAAGACCGGAGCATAGCGGCGTACTTTTCCGTTATCGGCCGAACCGGTCCTTCACCCGGCCCGAAAGGATCGCCGCTCTGACGCCAAGCGGCCAGAAGCGGTGGAGCCGGATCGGCTTCAGCCCCGATATCGGCATCGGGAAGGGAATGGTCTCGTCGCCGCGAAGGCGGTTTGCCAGCGCATTGCCCATCGCCGAGGCCATGGCAACACCGCGGCCATTGTAGCCAAGGCAGATCAGCACGCCGTCTTCCGGCTCGTGAACGTGTAGAAGATGGTCCTTGGTGACCGCGACCCGGCCGTTCCAGCCATGTGTCCACCCCGCTCCAGCAAGCGCCGGCCAGAGCCGTAGCGCATAGTCGGTGAGATAGCGGATGGCGGAAGCATCGCCGATGGGCCTCATCGGTCCCCGTCCGCCCATGAGGAGCCGGTTCTGGACGTCGATGCGGTAATAGACGGTGATGTTGCCGGCTTCGTAGACGACCGGCCTTTCGGGAAGAATTGCGGCCGCGACCGTGGGCGACAGCGGTTCGGTCGCCGCGATGGCGCTGAACACCGGAACCAGCGACTGCTCCAGGCCAGGCCACAAGTTTCCCGTGTAGCCGTTTGTCGCCACAAGGACCTTCTCGGCGCTGACGGATCCGTTTGCGGTCTCGAGGAGCCAGCGCCCGGCCTGCCTGCTGAGCGAGAGAACCTCGCTGCCGCCAAATATCCGCGCGCCGGCCTTCCGCGCGGCGGCCGCCAGGCCACGCGCGTATTTCAAGGGATGGAGGTCGCCGCCGCGAGCATCGAACATGCCGAACATGTATCTGTCCGTGCCGGTTCGCGCCGCCATCGCTTTTGCGTCAAGCAAGCCGACCGGCATCCCCCGCCGCTCGCATTGGTTGGCCGTGGCCCGCACCGCGGCTGCCGGCTGCGGCCGGATGGCCGCGCGTATGGTGCCGTTCTGCCGGACCTCGCAATCGATCGACAGGCGCTTGATGAGGCTGAAGGTGAAATCCGGAGCACCGTAGGAGAAGTCGATCATCCGCGACCCCAGCTCGGGGCCGAACATGGCTTCGATCGTGTCGGGATCGTATTTGAGGCCGGGATTGACCTGGCCGCCATTCCTGCCCGAGGCTCCCCATCCCGGCTGATAGGCCTCGAGCACGCAGACGTCGTCGCCGGCTTCCGCCAGATGCAAGGCAGTCGACAGGCCGGTCAAGCCAGCGCCGACAATGGCGACCCTTGCCCGCTGCGCGCCGGCAAGGGAGGGGTAGTTGCCGGTGCCGCCAGCCGTATCGCGATAGAGGCTCCGGGGCGGGCTGTTTTCGTTCATGGACGAGGCTCTCACGACAAGGCGGCCGGCTCGAGGGGCACGATAGCTTTCAATGGCCGATATCCCGCACGCGCGGCAGACCCAGACTTTCATGTCGGGTACGCCAGGCAATTCTGCTTGCTTTCGGGAGGTCACGACATTTGCGACAGGGCTGCCGCCCGTGGCATCTCGTATGAAGAGCCAACTACGCGATCCCGGTGCGGCGGATGACGTCCCGCTATCGCAACGAGCTTTGTTTGTATATGCTTGTATATGTAAGTCGATCTGGTAGTCTCTGGGCTATGGAGCGGCCAAGGAGGATCACATGCGCGACGCTTCTCTTTTCGACCTCTCCGGCAGGAAGGCGCTTGTCACCGGCGCCAGCCGTGGCATTGGCCGCAGCATCGCCGAGGCGCTGAGCGCGGCCGGCGCCGATGTCGCGGTCACGGCGCGTAGCCTGGACACGCTTGACGAGACGAGGGCGGCCATCCGCGCGGCCGGCGGGGTTGCGCACGCCATTGCGCTTGACGTGACCGATGTCGACCAGTGCCGCACGGCCATCGCCGAGGCAGCCCGCCTGCTTGGCGGCTTCGACATTCTCGTCAACAATGCCGGAGTGGAAGAGGTCCGGCCCTCGCTCGACGTTGACGAGCCGCTGTGGGACCGGATCGTCGACACCAATCTCAAAGGGGCGTTCTTCTGCGCCCAGGCGGCGGCACGGCAGATGCGGGACGCCGGGCGGCCCGGCGCCATCATCAACCTCTGCTCGTTGACTTCAGAAGTCGGCATTCCGACGGCGGTGCCATACGGCTCGTCCAAGTCGGGCCTGCTCGGCATGACCCGGGCGCTGGCAGCGGAATGGGCGCAGCTTGGCATCAGGGTCAACGCCATCGCCCCGGGCTATTTCAGGACGGCGATGACGGAGGTGTTCTACGCCGACGAAGCGTGGCGGCAATCCATGCTCGCCAAAATCCCGCAGCATCGTTTCGGCGATCTGCGCGACTTGCACGGCGTCGCCGTGTTCCTTGCTTCGGATGCCTCAGCCTACATTACCGGCCAGTCCATTCCGGTGGATGGCGGTTTCCTCGCATCGATCTGAGGCGGCTCGCCCAGGTTAGAGAACAAAGTCTTCCGCAATGTGACCGGCCGGCGCATTGCTCTGAACAGAAGGAGCACCCATGTCCGACATCAGCTTCCACGATCTGTCATCCCTCAATACCACGCAACGGGCCGGTCTGCTGAAACGCGCCGAAGGCGATCTGTCGGCCTTCGTCGAAAAGGTCCGCCCGATCATCCAGGCCGTCAGGGAAGAGGGTGACGCCGCCCTGATCCGTTTCGCCAGGGAGTTCGACAAGGCCAATGTGAGGGAAGGCGGACTGAAAGTGTCGGAAGCGGAGTTCGATGCGGCCTTCGACAAGGTCGAGAAGGAAGTCGTGGAGAGCATCAGGTTCGGCATCGAGAATATCAGGCATTTTCATGAGGAGCAGAAGCCGGAGACCATGTGGCTCAAGGAGATCCGGCCGGGCGCCTATGCCGGCGACCGGTATACGCCCATCGCATCGGTCGCGCTCTACGTGCCGCGCGGCAAGGGCGCCTTTCCATCGGTGACGATGATGACGTCGGTTCCGGCTGTGATTGCCGGCGTGCCGCGGATCGCGATCGTGACGCCGCCAACCTCGGATGGTTCGGTGGACGCGGCCACGCTGGTCGCCGCTCGCCTTGCCGGCGTCGAAACCGTCTATAAATGCGGCGGCGCGCAAGCCGTTGCCGCCGTCGCCTACGGCACCGAGACGGTGAAGCCGGCGCTCAAGATCGTCGGCCCGGGCAGTCCCTGGGTGGTGGCGGCCAAGAGCGTGCTGTCCTCGATCATCAATACGGGCCTCCCGGCCGGACCGTCGGAAGCCATCATCTTTGCCGACGACAGCGTCGACGGAGGCCTTGCCGCGCTCGACCTGCTGATCGAAGCCGAGCACGGGCCGGATTCTTCAGCCTATCTGGTGACGCACAGCCGCAAGGTCGCCGAAGCAGCCCTTGCTGCACTTCCCGACCACTGGTCGCGGATGACCGAACAGCGTGTGGAATTCTCGCGCGCGGTGCTGACCGGAAAGCGCGGCGGCATCGTGCTGACGGCGTCGCTGGAGGAAAGCTATCGCTTCATCAACGACTACGCGCCCGAACATCTGGAAATCCTGTCGAAGGAGCCGTTCGCGCATCTCGGCCACATCACCGAGGCGGCCGAAATCCTCATGGGCCCGCATACGCCGGTGACCCTTGCCAACTTCGTCCTCGGGCCGAATGCGGTGCTGCCGACCAGCCGCTGGGCGCGAACCTACGGGCCGCTTTCGGTGACGGATTTCGTCAAGCGCTCCTCGGTCGGCTATGTCACCTCGGCCGCGTATCCGGAACTGGCGCAGCATGCCCGCAGGCTCGCCCGCTACGAGGGCTTCAGCTCGCACGAAAACGCGGTCTCGGAAATCCGCGACCGCTATCTCGCCGGCTGAGCGGAGACGATCGCGATGAAGGCGGCACGACTTTATGGACCGGGCGACCTGCGCGTCGAGGACATCGCCGCGCCAGGCATTCCCGATGCCGGCTGGGTAAAGCTCAGGGTCGATGCCGCCGGCATCTGCGGTTCGGACCTGCACAATTTCCGCACCGGCCAATGGATAAGCCGGGCGCCCTCGACGGCGGGCCACGAGTTGACCGGCACGGTGATCGCGCTGGGCGAGGGCGTCGATACCATTGCCGTCGGCGACAGGGTCGTCGCCGATTCCCGTTTCTGGTGCGGAGACTGCGCGCAATGCCGTGCCGGCAAGCGGCATCTCTGCGCTGCGCTGGGCTTCGTCGGCGAAATCTGCGACGGCGGCTTTGCAGAACAGGCGGTGTTGCCCGCACGTCTGCTGCATGTAATCGATGCGAGCCTTGACGAGCGCGTCGCGGCGATGGCCGAGCCGCTTGCCGTCGCGCTGCACGCGGTGCGGCGTCTGCCGAAGACGGTAGGTTCGGTTCTGGTCGTCGGCTGCGGGCCGATCGGTGGTCTTGCCGCGCTGTTGCTTTCGCGAACCTTCGCGGGCACGGTGCTTGTCGCCGACCGCAACCAGGCGCGCTGCGCCCGCGTGGCGCGAGTGACGGGCGCCACGATCGTCGATCTCGACCGCGAGGCCATTGCAGCCGCGACCGCCAGCGCCCCGCTGCTGGCGGCCGTCGAGGCGACCGGCAGCATCGCGGCGTTCAGCCAGTTGCTCGGCGTTCTCGATCCTGGTGGCGCGATAGCGATGGTCGGCATCTTCCATGGCCGCCTCGACATCGACCCCAATGTTCTTGTCGAACGCGAGATCGCGTTGCTCGGATGCCATGCTTTCGCGGACGAATTGCCAGACGCTGTCCGGATGCTGGGCGAGCTGAGTGAACCGCTGCTGGCCCTGGTCGATTGCGAGATCGGTCTGGACGACATCCCAGCCGCCTATGAGCGGCTGTTGGCGGGAAGCAGCGATGGCTTGAAAACAATCATCCGCATGCGGCAACCTGCCGGAAAGGATTTTTGAAATGATCGATTTGCCCGACACGGCAAGCCCCCTCTACGAGAAGGTGAAGGACTATATCCTGACCAATATCGGGACGGGCCGGTGGGGCAAGGACCGCAAGCTGCCGTCCGAGAATGAGCTAGTGGCGTCACTGGGCGTGTCGCGGATGACGGTCCACCGGGCTCTGCGGGAGCTGACCTCGGCGGGATTCCTGATCCGGCTGCAGGGTGTGGGAACATTCATCGCGCCGCCCCGGCCGCAGTCGACGCTGATCGAGATCAACAATATCGCTGCGGAGATCGTCGAGCGCGGCAACAGCCACCGCTCCGAAGTCCTCGTTCTCGAAACGATGATGCCGAGCAAGGAATTGGCACTGTCGTTCGAGTTTGCGAAGCGGGTTTCGATCTATCACTCCGTCGTCGTCAATTTCGAGAACGACTTGCCGGTGCAACTGGAGGAGCGTTTCGTCAATCCGGGCCTGATCCCCGACTACGACAAGCAGGACTTCACCAAGACAGCGACCTATGACTACCTGATGCAGAAGACGCCGGTGACCGAGGTCGAGCATATCATCTCCGCCATCCCGGCCGACAAGGAGGCCGCACAGCATCTCGGCATCGATGTCGGCAGTTGCTGCCTTCTCCTGCATCGCCGGACATGGACGGGGGCCATCGTGGCCACGATCAGCAAGCTGACCTATGCCGGCAGCCGCTACTCGCTCGGCAGCCGCTACTCGCCTTCCAAAGCGAGCTGAAGGCGACGGGAGCGAGCTGAAGGCGACGGGCCAATGCAAGCCGCCGAGCTGGATCAACCTGAAATTTGAGTCTCTCCAACTTGTATATGCATGTATGTATTTCAGCCTTGACATCCGCTGCCGCTGCCGCTGAAATATGTCAGCGCTTCAACCATGAAGTGGCGGGCAAGACGCCGAGGCACAGTGCCGCAAGAGCAGAACCCCGCAGTCTCACCAGACCGGATGCCTGGGTAAAAAGCGGTCTGATCATCAAGGGGAACGAAAGATGACGCTTAACCTAGCAGGACAATTTCGCGCGCTCGTGATGGCCGCCGCGATCGGGCTCGCCACCGCCCCGGTGGCCCACGCAGCCGATGCTGCCATCCCGACGACACCTGAAGCTGGATCGTTCAAGATAGGCATCGAGCCCTGGCTTGGATATGGTCAATGGCACGTCGCCGAGGCCAAGGGACTGTTCAAGACAAACGGTCTGTCGGACGTCCAGATCGTCAACTTTGCCGAGGACAAGGATATCAACGCGGCGCTCGCAAGCGGCCAGCTCGACGCCGCCAACATCGCCACCCACACGGCGATGGGCATGGTTGCGGCCGGTCTGCCGGTGAAGATCGTGCTGCTGCTCGATGTCTCCATGACCGCCGACGCCATCGTCGCCGGCAAGGATGTCACCTCCATCGCCGATCTCAAGGGCAAGCAGGTCGCTTTCGAGGAAGGCACGACGAGCGACATCCTGCTCAAATATGCGCTCGCCAGGAGCGGCATGTCGGTCGCCGATATCCAGCCGGTTCCGATGCCTGCCGCCGACGCCGGCGGCGCCCTGATCGCGGGCCAGGTGCCGGTCGCGGTCACCTACGAGCCGTACCTCACTGTCGCCATGGCGCAGAACAAGGACGTCAAGCTGCTGTTCACCGCCGGCGAGGATCCCGGCCTGATCAGCGACGTGCTGGTGGTGCGTGACGAGGTGATCAAATCGCGACCCGGCCAGGTGCTGGCCATGATCAAGAGCTGGGACGCCGCGCTCAAGGATTATAACGCCGACACCTCCGGCGGCCGCGCCATCATCGCCAAGGCGGTCGGTTCCGATGTCAAGGACCTCAACACCGCTTTCGACGGGGTGCGCTACTATTCGCTCGCCGAAAACAAGACGGCGCTCACCGGCGAGTTTACCACCAAGACATTCGCCGATGTCGAAGCGGCCGCCAAGAACGCCAAGCTTCTGCAGGCCGATGTGACGCCGGAGCAGATGATCGATCCGTCCTTCGTCAAGGCGGCGCAGTGACGAGATCCGGATCGCGGTGGTAACGCGGATGTCCGGGGAGCCTCCCGCGAAAAACGGCTTGGCCCGCCCGGCACGAGCGCCCGCCGCAAAACAGGCAAGGCGACGCCGATCCTCCGGGATCGGCGTGCCCATCGCCCGGTCGCGTTTCCTGGCGATAGCGGTGGCCGTCTTTGTTGGCCTTGGCCTTGCCTGGTGGGCGGCGACCGGGCTGGGATGGGTGAAACCCATCTTCCTGCCGTCGCCGGGCAGCGTTGCGACCCAGATCGCCAAGCTCGCCGCCGACGGCACCTTGTGGCTCGACCTCAGGGCCTCGATGTACCGCATTTCCATCGGCTTCCTCCTCGCCTCGGCACTGTCCATACCGATCGGCGTTCTGATCGGCAGTTTCCGTTCCTGGGAGGCGGCCATCGAGCCGCTGGTGGATTTCATCCGCTACATGCCAGTTGTCGCCTTCGTGCCGCTCTCCATCCTGTGGGCAGGTACCGGAGATACCCAGAAATTCCTGATCATCTTCATCGGCACTTTCTTCCAGCAGGTGCTGATGATCATGGACAATGTGAAACGGGTTCCCGCCGACTTTATCGGCCTTGGGCGCACGCTCGGCCTGCCGGACCGCAAGATCCTGACGCGCATCGTCGTTCCCAGCGCCTTGCCGGGCATCTGGGACACGCTGCGCATCAGCCTCGGCTGGGCATGGACCTGGCTGGTGCTGGCCGAACTCGTCGCGGCGACATCCGGCCTCGGCTATCGCATCACCGTGTCGCAGCGCTATTTTCAGACAAACACCATCATCGGTTACATCCTGCTGCTTGGCGTGCTCGGCCTCATCACCGATCAGGTCATGAAGGCCCTGGAGAAGGTGCTGTTCCGACAGGAAGGCCACCCGCAATGAGGAACCGCCGGTGACTGTTCCCAAATTGCGCATCGCCGGTCTCGACAAGAGCTTCGGCACCGGAGAGCGGCGCACGCAAGTGCTGCGGGACATCAATCTCGACCTCGCCGACAACGAGTTCGTCTCCCTTGTCGGCACGTCGGGCTGCGGCAAGAGCACGCTGCTGTCGATCGTCGCGGGACTGCAGGATTTCGACGCCGGCGATCTCAGCATCGATGGCGCGCCGATCCTGCAGCCGGGCCTCGACCGTGGTGTCGTCTTCCAGTCCTATACGCTGCTTCCCTGGCTGACGGCGCGGCAGAATATCGAGTTTGCCCTGAAGGCCGCCGGCTATGATCGCGCCGCCTGCCGCGAGATCGCGCTCGAGCATCTCGACCTCGTCAAGCTCACGCAAAGCGCCGATCGCTTCCCGTCCGAACTGTCGGGCGGCATGAAGCAGCGCGTCGCCATCGCGCGCGCTCTCTCCTATCGCCCCAAAATGCTGCTGATGGACGAACCCTTCGGCGCGCTCGATGCCTTGACCCGACACCAGATGCAGGAACTGCTGACCCAGATCTGGGAGGAGCACCGGCTCACGGTGCTGTTCGTCACGCATGACGTCGAGGAGGCCGTTTATCTATCGGACCGCATCGTCGTCATGGGGATCGGCCCGGGTCGCATCATGCAGACCTTCAACGTCGACATCGAACGCCCGCGTCGGGAAGAAGTGATGGAAACGCCGGCCTTCATGGATTTGCAGCGCGGCGTGCACAAGGCGATCCGCGAGGCGTCAAGACGTCCCGAAATGGTGTAGTGCCAGCAACCTTCGTAGGCCCGCCGGCGGACAGGTATCATGGGCCGTGAGGACCGCACAGGCCGAGCGTCCACTGGATGGTTCCACAGAAGTCGTCAGCGCGGCCCCGGTAACTGCCGTAGCCATTGTAGTAGCTGTCCATCCAGTCGTTATTGTCGGCCGAATTCTCGCCGGTCCAGCCCCTGCCGACCCAACCGTCGCGGTGTCCGTGCCCGCGGTTCGCGGCGTGCGCGTGGCCGTTATGAGCCGCGGTGACGCGGACATAATGGTGCCTGGTGACGGCGGCATCGGCCCCAGTGGCAAACAGGACAGCACTCGCGGCCAGCAGCACCACGAGGGAGCCGAGGAATACGCTTCGCTTTCTCATCGGCATGTCTCCTTGCTATTCGAGACATATGGGAAAGAACGCCCGCCTCGCTGCACACGTTCCTTCACGAAATCGGGACGGCGCTCGCTGAAATGGACAGTGTTTGTCCGCGGCACTCGTGGTGCCGGTCAAGATTTGTTGACTTCCCGCGAAGCGGAAATGACTACCGCTCGCCGATTTGCCGGATCACAAGAGGCCTGCGATCAGGCCCGGCCGGCCGGCAAGGCAATCTTGCCTTTGAACCGGGACAAGCCACTTTGGCCGATAGAAGCCATCTGCATGACGGAATTGACCAGAGCATTGGAACAGCCTCAATTTGCCACCGAGCGCGACCCGAGGCTGCGGCTGATCATTCCGATCATCGTCGCCATCGCGTTTTTGATGGAGCAGCTCGATTCCACCATCATCACCACCGCGATCCCGGCAATAGCGCAAAGTCTCGACACGACGCCGGTCCGGCTGAACCTTGCGATCACCACCTACATCTTGACCCTCGCCGTGTTCATCCCGGTCAGCGGCTGGTTTGCCGACAGGTTCGGCGCGCGCAGGGTGTTCGCGCTGGCGCTTTTCACCTTCACCCTTGGCTCGGCGCTGTGCGGCATGGCCGACAGTTTCGGCATGCTGTTGGCGATGCGTGCCCTGCAGGGGCTGGGCGGCGCCATGATGACGCCGGTCGGTCGGCTGATCCTGCTGCGCAGCTTTCCGCGCAGCGGCCTGATCACCGCCATGACCTATATGACCCTGCCGGCCATCATGGGGCCTGTCATCGGGCCGCTGCTCGGCGGCCTGCTGACCACCTACGCGTCGTGGCGCTGGATATTCTATGTCAACGTGCCGTTCGGCTGCCTTGGTATCGTTGCCGCGCTGCGCTTCGTCGACGACTTCCATGGCGAGGCGGTGCAGCGTTTCGATGTCCCGGGCTTCCTGATGGTGGGGTTTGGCGTGGCACTACTGCAGTTCGGGCTGGAGAATATCGGTCGGCCGGTCATTCCCGGCTCCGCGACGGTGCTGGTGCTGGCCGCGGCCGCGTTGCTGCTGCTTGCCTTCGGGCGCTATGCGCGCCGCGTCGTGGCGCCGGCTGTCGACCTGACGCTGTTTCGGTTCCGGTCGTTCTGGGTTGGTACGCTGGCGGGCGGCCTGTGCCGCGTCGGTCTCAACGGCGCGCCGTTCCTGGTGCCGCTGATGCTGCAGGTCGGCTTCGGCATGAGCCCGGTCGCATCAGGCTCGCTGACATTCGTCGGCAGCTTCGGGGCGCTGCTCATGCGGCCGCTGCTGTCGCCGCTGCTGCGGCGCTTTGGCTTCGGTGTCGTGCTGGTCGGCAGCGCGCTCGTCGGCTCCGCCACCGTTGCGGGCTTCGCCCTGATCGGTCCCGATACGCCGCATTGGCTGATCGGTTTCTATGTCTTTCTGTTCGGCATCGTCCGCTCGGCGCAGTTCATGACATCCAACACCCTGTCCTACGCCGATCTGCCGGCCGACAAGCTCAGCCGCGCCACCAGTCTTGGCGGCGTGCTGCAACAGCTCAGCGTGTCGCTTGGTGTCTCGATCGCCGCCATGCTGCTGGGTCTGATTGCGGGCGAAAGCCACGTCCTCACGCCGGAACGCTTTCACCAGGTGTTCCTGCTGACCGCGATCATCCCGCTGCTCTCGATTCCCGGCTTCCTGTACCTGCGCGCCGAAGACGGCGTTCAAGTTAGCGGCCACGTCAGGGGATCTCGCAAATAGGTCTTGTCGGAGGCATCTGGCAATCCGTCGGCTCGCACCCTGCCGGCACCGGCTCACGTCGCTTCGCCGACGGAAGCGTCCATTCCCATGGCTTCCTCGGAAATGTCGTCGAAGGAAGCGTAGTTCATGTTGTAGAGGCGGGCGTAAAGACCTTTTCTCTTCATCAACTGTTCATGGTTGCCGCTTTCGACGATCTCGCCATTCTGCAGCACGATGATGCGGTCGGCGCCCCTTATGGTCGCCAGCCGGTGCGCGATGACCAACCCGGTGCGCCCTTCGAGCAGCTTGATCAATGCCTTCTGGATCAGCATCTCGGTGTAGGAATCGATGCTGGCGGTGGCTTCGTCGAGCACCAGGATCTTGGCGTCGGCCACCAGCGCCCGCGCGAAGCTGATCAACTGGCGCTGGCCGAGCGAGAGATTGCCGCCGCGCTGCTCGAGTTCGGTGTCGTAGCTGTCGGGCAGTTGCTCGATGAAGTCGTGCGCGCCGACGGCCTGTGCGGCGCGGACCACCTCTTCGCGGCTGGCGCCGGTCTTGTGATAGCGGATGTTCTCCAGCACCGTGCCGGAGAACAGGAACGGCTCCTGCAGCACCATGGCTACCTGATCGCCGAGCGAATCCTGCGTCAGGTCGCGCACGTCATGGCCGCCGACCAGGACCTCACCCGACCAGACATCGTAAAAGCGGTGCACCAGCGCCATCGAACTCGACTTGCCTGATCCGGTCGGCCCGACAAGCGCGACCGTCTCGCCGGGATTGACGCGGAAGGAGATGTTCTTCAGCACCGGCTGGTTCGGCCGGTAGCCGAAGGTGACATTCCGGAACTCGACCGAACCGTCCATGTCGCGCGACAGCGCCACCGCATTTTCCTTGTCGCTGACATCCACGGGCACGTCGAGCACTTCGGAAATGCGCTGGCCTGACGCCATGGCGCGCTGCATGACGCTGTATTGCATGGTGAGCGAGCGGATCGGGTCGAAGAAGCGCTGGATGTAGAACAGGAACGCCACCATCACGCCGATATCGAGACTGTGCGACAGCACCATCGACCCGCCGACGACGATCACGGTCGCCATGGCGATGCCCGTCAGTGTGTCGACGATCGGCACCATCACCTGCGCATATCTCGCCGACCGCAGATGGGCGTTGAGATTGGCCAGCACCTTCTCGTCATAGAGATCGAAATTGACGTGCTGGCGCTCCAGGCTCTGCACCGTACGCACGCCGTGGATGCCTTCGGCCAGCGCCCCGTTGGCGATGGAGTTGGTCTCGTGCGCGGCCATGAAGGCGACCTTGGCGCGCGGCAGCCAGAACAGGCGCACGATGAACAGCGCCGGCATGGTCGACAGCGTCAGCAGCCCGAGCCGGAAGTCCAGCCACAGCAGGACGGTGACGATGCCGAACAGAAGCACGATGTCGCCAACCGACATCACGGACGTTTCGAGGAATTCCTGCATCGAATTGACGTCGCCCTGCAGGCGCGACATCAGCCGGCCGACCTCGGTCTTGTCCATGAAGCCCAGGGAGACACGCTGCAGGTGGCTGAACATGGCGCGGCGCAGGTCGGACAGCACGTTCTCCGCCACCTTGCCGACGACGCTCTCTTGGACATGGCTGGCGGCGTAGTTGATGAGGATGATCACGGCAAAGGCGGCGATCGCGGTGATCATCACCGAACGGTCGAGCCTGCCTGGCGCCATGCCGTGATCGATGGCGTAGCGGATGACCAGCGGGATCGCCAACTGCGTCAGCGTGAGCACCAGCACCGCCGCGACCGAGATGAAGATCCGGCCCCGATATGGTCTGACGAAGCTCCAGATGCGCCTGACGATGCGTGGATCGTAAGCCTTGCCGAAGACCTCTTCCTCATCGCGGTGCGAGCCGACGACGGCCTTGGTCGGGCGTCGGCTTGTATCTTCCTTCTCGTCGTCCTGCGTCGACATCAGGCGGCTCCCTCGAGCCGATCGTCGTCCGGCCGCAACTGCAGGTCGTAAAGCGCGCGGTAGCGTCCGCCGAGCGCCAGCAATTCCTCATGCGTGCCGCGCTCCACGATCCGCCCGCCCTCGACGAACAGGATCTGGTCGGCATGCATCAGCGAACTCAGCCGATGCGAAATGATGAGCGTCACGCGATCCCTGGCGAAGCGCTTCATCGCCGCCCGGATCCGCTGCTCGGTGCCGGCGTCGACCGCGGCCGTGGAATCGTCGAAGACCAGCACCGATGGTCTTAGCATCAGGCTGCGCGCGATGGTCAGGCGCTGCCGCTGGCCGCCGGAAAGCGAGGCGCCGCGTTCCCCCACGACCGTGGTGTAGCCGGCCGGAAGCCCGATAATGTAATTGTGCAGCTGGGCATACTCAGCTGCCTGGCCGATGCGGGTCTCGCGCGCCCAGGGATTGCCGTAGGCGATGTTGTTCTCGATCGAGGTGGTAAACAGGAACGCATCCTGCTGCACGACGCCGACCGCCTTGCGCAGCGATTGCAGCATGACCTTGCGGATGTCCTGTCCGTCGATGGTGATCGCGCCCGAGGTCACGTCGTAGAAGCGCGGGATCAGGTGCGCGATGGTCGACTTGCCGCTGCCTGGCGGCCCGACGATGCCGACGGTCTCGCCGGGCCTTGCTTCGAACGAAACGCCGGAAAGCGTCGGACGCTCGCCCGCGCCCTCATAGCGAAAACCGACATTGTTGAAGCGCAGCACGCCCTCGGCGATGACGAGCTCCCTGGCGTCGGGCGCGTCCTCGATGTCGAGCTCAGCGTCGAGCAGTTCGAACAGCCGCGTGCCGCAGGTCGAGGCGCGCGCGAAGGAGTTGACCATCAGGCCGAGCTGGCGCACCGGCATCTGCAATATGGTCATGAAGGTGAGGAACTGGGCCAGCGTGCCGACGCTGATCTGACCCGCGATCACCTTCTGGCCGCCGAACCACAGCACCAGGCCCATGGCGGCAAGGAAGGAAAAATTCATGGCGCTGGTGTTCGAGACGCGGATGTCGACACGCTCATTGGCGAGGTCCAGTGCGTCCCGTTTGGCACGGTCGAATTTTGCCAGCTCATGCCGTTGAGCCGCGAAGGCGCGCACGACACGGATGCCGCCGAGATTCTCGTCCATCACCCGGCTCAGCACCGACAGCCGCTCCTGCAGCGTCAGCCAGGTGCTGCGCAGTCGGAGCTGCGTCACTGACGAGCGCCAGGCAACAAATGGCACGAAGCTGAGGCTCAACAATCCGAGCACGAGATCGGTGCTGATCAACAGATAGGCGCCGACACCGATCAGGACGCCAAGCAGCACCACGCGCAGGATACCGGTCGAAAAGAACATGCGCACGCCGTCGAGGTCGAGCAGCCCGAGGGTGATGAGATCGCCGGTATGGACCTTGTCGTGGAAGGAAAAGCTCAGCCGCTGGATCTTCTCGTAGAAGGCGAGCCGCAGCTCATAGCCTGTCCGGTGGCCGACGGCTTCGCCATAGTAATTCTGCGCCATGGTGAAGAGGCCGCGCAGGATGCTGACGACCAACAGCGTCAGCGCCGTATTCCACAGCGCCCGCTCGGCCGCGGTGCCGGCGCCCGCCGCCATCACCCCTTGCGCCTGGTCGATGGCGCGCCCCAGGAGACGCGGAATGAAAAGCTGCAGCGTCGCCGCGATAAAGGTCGAGATGAGGGTGATGGCAACCTGCCAGGGATGGCGCAGCGTCATGCGCACGATGCGCAGCAAGGTGCTGAGGCCCTTGCCCCAGGAGGCTTCCGCCACATGGGCAAATGATTTGCCGCGCTTGGCCGCGCTGGTCGCATCAGTGTGCAAGGAAATACCAGACCAATCCGGACATTAGCCCGAACGAATGTAGCAGACTCAATCAGATAGCGCGATTTTACGCGCGTCCGACCTGCCCGTTCAAGGGACCAATGGCGGCATCGCACTGTACCTGAAACCGGCAAGATCGTGTCGCAACTCGCCGCTGGTCTGCCGCCGGTGATCGATCTCGCGCCGTTCCCGGCGGATAGGTTCTGATTATTCAAAGCCTGCCGGACCAGCAGGACTCCGCTCTTGCACGAAGGAAACCGACGTGATCGCAAATGCCGACACCCGCGCCGTTGAACCGGTCGATCCGCAACGCGCCTACACCGTGCTGGTCTGCGATCTGATCGGCCTGCGCTTCGACGCCGACGGAAAGCCCGACCCGTCGGAGGTGCGTGCGCATATCGAAGCCAAGGGCGGCCGCTTTCATACGGCTGCGCTTGGCGACAAGGCCGCTCTCGAATCTGGCCGCGTGCATTTCTTCTATCAGCCGGACCTCAGCACCCGCGAAGAGCTGATCGAAGTCGCCGGCGATGGACGCTATGATGCCGTCATTGCCGCCGCGACCTTCCTGCCCGCCGAAACCGTCTTTCCGCTCGCCGGCGTCCGCATCGGCGCCGGCACCGGCAATATGGGTTCGCATTCCTGGGGCGGCAGCAGCGGCGAAGGCGGTACGGCCGTGCTGATGAATACGCCCGGCATCAACAGCCGCGCCACGGCGCAGATGGTGATGAAGGCGATCCTGAAAGTGCTGCCGGATCTCCCGGTTGACTTGCTTCACAACCGGGTGGCGCGTGGCGCCTTCGACACCGGCAGGGAGCTGCGCGATTTCCCGACCGAAAAGCTCGAAGACAAGACGATCGCGATCGTCGGCTACGGCAATATCGGCAGGGAGGTGGCCAAACTTGCCCGGGCCTTCGGCATGCGCGTGGTGATCCACGCACGGCCCCGGCATCGGGACTGGATAGAGGCCGAAGGCTTTGTCTATGCGACGGACCTCCTCGATGCGGCTGATGGTGCCGATGTGTTGAGTGTTCATGTCGGCCTGGGCAAGCAGGATGCGCAGACCGGCCGCTACGCCAATGCCGGGCTCATCGGCGCGGATGTCCTGTCGCGCGTGAACAAAGGCGCGGTGCTGGTCAACTACGATCGCGGCGAGCTTGTCGACGTTGCGGCCCTCGGCGAAGCCTTGTCCTCGGGCAGGGTGCGTCATGCCGCGATCGATGCCGACCTGTTCAAGGATGCCGCGACCGGTCGCCTTTCCGGACCGATGCTGCCCTATCTGGGCCTCGTCGAGAAGCACAGCGGAAAACTCGAGCTTCTGCCGCATGCGGCAGCCGATACGGATCATCCCTCGCGCGTCGCCGGCGCCAAGCAGGCCGTCGACCAGATCTTCGATGTCATCTGCCGAAAGTCGGTGACGAACGCAAAAGGTAGCGTGCCGCCGGCCTATCTTTCCCTTGGAGCAACCACGCCTCCAGGCATTGGATTGGTGACCTCCGGCCAGCTCTTGAAACTGACCGCTAGCGAATGTTCCGAGCTGGCGGATCTCTGCGATCGGCAAGGCCGGTTGTGGATGGCTCTCTCCGATAACTCGCCTGCCGAGCGAGGCGCCGTTGTCGCCGAGCAGGGCGAGGACCTTGTCCGGTTGATCGACCGCTTCTGCCTTCTGGCCGAGAACCTCAATCTCAGGGGACCTTCCCAGCGATAAGCCGGAACTCAGTCTCGGGGACCAGCCACCATCCAGGCGACCCGCGTCATGTCCGCGCTCATCTCGCGGTCGTCGTCGAGCGGGCTGACGAGCGCACGCACGGCGGCGTAGGTGCGCCGTGGTCCTTCGCCCATACTGTCGACGACGCCGCGCAACTCCACGCCCGTCGCCGCGAAGATCAGCTCCATCGCAACGAGATAGCGCAGGCGTTCGACAATCTCGGCTGTCTTGGCCACCACCCGTGGTGCCATCGACGACTGGTCCTCGATCCCGTCCGATACGGCAAGCGGGCTGAGCGACATCGGGTTGGCCAGATGCCGGATCTCGGCCTCCAGCGCGGCAAGCGGTTTCTGCAATTCGGCGTAGCCTTGGCGGCTGCCGCCCCTGGCCGACAGGAAGCGCGGCAGTTCCGCCACCGTCGGCGACATCAGCTTCATGCAGCGATTGGCGGTGCCCACGGCGCAATGCGCAAGCGCCTGGCCGAGCTGCTCCCAGGCCAGCGTCATCGCGGTGAGGTCGAAATTGCCGTTCGAGACGACGCGTCCGTCCTCGGGTAGGATCACCGGGTTGTCGCCGGAATGGGCCAGTTCGATCTCCGTTGCCAGCTTCGCCTGTTCGAACGCATGCAACAGGCCGCCCCACACCTGCGGCACGCAACGATAGCTGAGCGGATCCTGGAGCCGCCGCGCGGCGTTCTCCCTCCAGAGCCCGCTTCCAGCGAGTTCCGCCCGCAGCCGTGCCCCGATCTCCCGCTGGCCGAACGCCGGTCGCGCCGACAGCGCAGCTTCATCGATGGCGGTGAGTGACGAGCGGAACGCTTCGTGGTTGAGTGCCACCGCGGCCAGCGACCAGTCGATGAGGTGGGCGACATCCTCCAGGCAGAGGCAAGCCGTGCCGGTCGACAGGCTGTTGGCGACGATGATGGCATGGCCGTCCTTCTCGCGCAGGTCGAGCCGTTCGAGCCCGGCGAGCGCGAGCGCCTCGGCCGACGGCATGATCCTGCCCTGGAACTCCGTCTCGCCGTCGCCGCGCAGCCCTCGCGCCATGTGGCCGAGATGGGCAAGGTCCGCCGCTCCGATCGATCCCCAGGTCGGGATCACCGGATGGACGCCGGCGTTGAGTGCCGCCACAAGGCCCATCACCACGCGTTCGGAAGTGCCGGTGCCGCCGCCGGCCATTCCCGAAATGCGCGCGGCCATCAGCGCGCGGACCGCCTCGGTGGGAAGGGCCGGGCCGATGCCCATGCTGTGGCTGAGCGGCACGCTGTGCTGGAAGGCGATCAGATCGGCCTGCGCGAGCGGCGTGTCGACGCAGGCGCCGAGGCCGGTGGTGACGCCGTACATCGGCTTGCCTAGTTGCGTCAGCTGCTCGACGAGCGTGCGGCTCGCCCGGATGCGGCGCATCGCCTCCTCGCCCAACATCAGCCGCGCATTGCGCCGCGCGATCTCGGCGACATCCTCGATGCCAAGCGGCTTGGCGTCGAGCAGTATCATTCGGGCTGTCATGTCTCGCCTGTATCCCGTGACCGTATGCCCGGGCCGACGGCGCGGCGGGCGTCACCGTTTGTGGCGGCTTGCCGGCTGGTCTACAAGCCATTCCGATCGTGGCAGCAGCAGGCGAGGGGCGCTTCAGGCGAAATGCAGGTTTCGGCAGGTCACCTCGCGACGGCGTCGGGCACCACCACCAGCTTGCCGACGAAATCCTTGGCGATGAAATCGGCCTGCGCGTGGTGGAAATCGGAGAGTTTGTAGACGCCGCCGACAAGCGGCCGGATCTTGCCCTCTTCGATATAGCGAACGATACGGCGGAAGTCCGCGCGCGTGCCCTGGCTCGATCCGTGCAGCTGCAACTGTTTCAGATACATGGTCCTGAGATCGAGCTGGACGACCGGACCTGCGATCGCGCCGGCCGTGGTGTAGCGGCCCTCCGGCCTCAGGATGCGCAGCAGATCGTTGAAGATCGCGCCGCCAACGAGATCGGCGACCACATCGATCGGCTGGCCGCCCGTCGCCTCTGTCACGGCCTGCGGCAGGTCCGCGACACCACGGGTGATGACCGCCTCGGCGCCGATGTCGAGCACCGCCTTTTCCTTGCCCTTGCCTACGACAGCAAAGGGAATGGCTCCACGCGCCCGCGCCAGTTGCACGATGCCGGAGCCGACGCCGCCCGACGCGCCGGTGACCAGCACGCGCTCGCCTGCCTTGAGCTTGGCCCGTTCCAGCATCTGTTCGCCGGTGAGATAGGCGCAGCAGAAGGTGGCGAGTTCGACGTCGCTCAAAATGGTGTCGACAACATGCGCGTTGTCGGCCGGCACGGTCTGATACTCGGCATAGCCGCCGTCGCGGCCATGGCCCATATAGTCGATGTCGGCAAGTGAATCGTCGTCGCGGTTGTAGATGGAGAAATCGACCATCACCCGTTCGCCGATTCGATCGGACGAAACGCCTTCGCCGACGGCGACGATGGTGCCGACAGTGTCGGTGCCCTGGATGCGCGGGAAGGTCAGCGTGTTGCCCTGGCGGCGCCAAGTCGAAACGGCGGCCGCGTCCTCTTCGGTGCCATAGGCGCCCTGGCGCACCCAGACATCGGTATTGTTCATGCCGCAAGCGGTGACTTTCACCAGTACTTCCCCTGACGCAGGCGCGGGCACTTTCACATCGGTTCGGTAGACGAGCTTTTCCGGTCCGCCGTGCCCGGTGAGCAGCACGGCGGCCATGGTGGCGGGGAGGGTTTTGGTCATGACATTCATCGGTCGTCTCAGAGATTGGCAAATACGCTGTTCACGGCATCGGCGGTCTTGGCCACCACGATGTCGGCTTCCTCTCGGGTCAGGCACAGCGGCGGCGCGAAGCCAAGAATGTCGCCCTGCGGCATAGCGCGGCCGATGACGCCGCTCGCGGCAAGGGCCGTGGCAATTTGCGGCCCGATCTTCAGCGAAGCATCGAAGAAGACACGGTCGTCACGGTCTTTGACGAATTCCACTGCCGCCAGCATGCCGTCGCCGCGCACCTCACCGACGTGTTTGTGACCCCCGACGGCCTTGGCCAGTTCGGCACGGAAATAAGCGCCGGTCTCGCCGGCATTCCGCACCAGGTCCATCTCATCGATCAGTTCGAGATTGGCGACGCCGGCGGCAACGCAGATCGGATGCGCCGAATAGGTCCAGCCATGGCCGAGCGAGCCGAGCTTGTCGGAGCCTTGCACCAGCACCTGCCACATCTTGTCGGCCACGATGACGCCCGACAGCGGCGCATAGGCCGAGGTCAGGCCCTTGGCGATGGTGATAAGGTCGGGCTTCATGCCGTAATGGTCGGAGCCGAACATGGTGCCCAGCCGGCCGAAGCCCGTCACCACCTCGTCGGCGACCAGGAGCACATCATACTTCTTCAGCACCGCCTGGATCTTTTCCCAATAGCCGGCGGGCGGCGGCACGATGCCGCCGGTGCCGAGGATCGGCTCGCCGATGAAGGCGGCGACGGTTTCGGGCCCTTCGGCGAGGATCATCTCCTCGAGCTTGTCGGCGCAATGCTGCGAGAACTGCTCCTCGCTCATCAAGCGGTCGGCGCGGCGGAAATAGTAGGGCGCCTCGGTGTGCAGGATCGGCGCGCGCGGCAGGTCGAAGGCATTGTGGAAGAGGTCCAGCCCGGTCAGCGAGCCCGTCATGACGCCCGAGCCGTGATAGCCGCGCCAGCGCGAGATGATCTTCTTCTTCTCCGGCCGCCCCAGCACATTGTTGTAGTACCAGATCAGCTTGATGTTGGTTTCGTTGGCGTCGGAACCGGAGAGGCCGAAATAGACCCTCGACATGCCCTTCGGCGCGCGGTCGATGATCATCTTGGCGAGCGTGATCGACGCCTCGGTGCCGTGCCCGACATAGGCGTGGTAATAGGCCAGGTTCTTCGCCTGGGTCGCGATTGCATCTGATATCTTCTGGCGGCCATAGCCGACATTGACGCAATAGAGGCCGGCGAAGGCATCGATGCTCTTCCTGCCATTGTTGTCCCAGACGGTGACGCCTTCACCGCCGGCCATGATCCGCGTCGGCGATTCACCGCGTGCGTGCGTGCCCATATGCGTTGAGGGATGGAAGAAATGGTCGCGATCCCATGCGGCGAGTTCGTTGGATTGGTCGAGCATTTTTTAACTCCTTGAAAGAGATCCGGGTGCGAGCCTACGCCACATCCAGGCAAAGGTATTTGAGGTCGGTGAAAGCTTCTAGCCCGTGGCGCGAACCTTCGCGGCCGATGCCGGACTGCTTGACGCCACCGAACGGGATCGGCGCGCCGGTGATCTTCACACGGTTGATGGCGACCATGCCGTAGTCAAGCGCGCGGCCCATGCGCTGCTGGAGCGCGCCGTTCTCGGTCACCACATAGGCGACCAGGCCATATTCGGTCGCATTGGCGCGTGCGATGACTTCGTCCTCGCTGTCGAAAGGCGTGACGGCGGCGACCGGACCAAAGGTCTCTTCGCGCATGATCAGCGCGTCGTCGGCGACATCGGCCAGCAGCGTCGGCTGGTAGAAGAGCGGTCCGGCCTGATGGCGCTTGCCGCCGGCGAGGCAACGCGCGCCGAGGACCACGGCGTCGGCGACCTGTTCCTCGACCTTCTTGACGGCGCGCTCATGCATCAGCGGCCCGATGTCGATGTCATCGGCCAAGCCATTGCCGGCCCGCAGCGCCTCGACGCGCTTGGCGAAAGCGGCGCAGAAGCGGTCATAGAGCGGACGCTGGACATAGATGCGGTTGGCCGCAAGGCAGTCCTGGCCTGATGTGGCGAATTTGGCGTCGATGGCAATGGTCACCGCTTTGCTGAGATCGGCATCGGCAAAGACGATCAGCGGCGCGTGACCACCAAGCTCCATCACCAGCCGCTTCATCGTCGGCGCGCTTTGGGCGGCGATCAGCCGGCCGATCTCGGTCGAGCCGGTAAAACTCATGGCGCGCACGCGCGAATCTTCGCACATGCGTCCAACGATCGTCGCGGCCTTGCCGGTGACGATGTTGAAAACGCCGGCCGGCAGTCCGGCGCGTTCGCCGAGTTCGGCCAGCGCCAGCGCCGAAAGTGGCGTCTCAGAAGACGGATGGGCAACGATGGTGCAGCCGGCGGCAAGAGCGGCGGCTGCCTTGCGGGTCAGCATCGCCGAAGGAAAATTCCACGGCGTGACCACGCCGACGACGCCGAGTGGTTCGCGCCGCACCATCATTTCCGCGTTCGGCAGATGGCTGGTGACGCTCTCGGCGTTGAGGCGTTTTGCTTCCTCGGCATACCACTCGATGAAAGAGGCGGCGTAGTCGATTTCGCCAAGCGACTCCTTGAGCGGTTTGCCCTGCTCAAGCGTCATCAGCAAAGCGAGGTCGTCTTTCGCTGCGATGATCAGCTCGAACCATTTTCGCAGGATTTTGGAGCGCTCCTGCGGCAGCAGCGCCCGCCAGGCCGGAAAGGCGCGCGCGGCGGCGTCGATGGCTTTTGTCGTCTGGCCGGCATCGAGCGCTGCGACGAAGGCCACGGTGGTGCCGGTCGCGGGATCGGTGACCTCGAAACTCTCGGCCGCCTCGCTTGCCGTCCAGTGGCCGTCGATATAGGCGAGTTCGCGCAGCAGCCGGCGGTCGGCGAGCCGGTCGAGCGCTTCGTGGCGATGCGAGCGGGCGAAATGCGCGGACATGGTCAAAGCCTCCCGGTTCGGTCTGATGCGGGGAGACTACCCATCACCGGCAGACAGAGAGGCTGTTTGGATGCTTGAGCGTAGAGAGAGTCTCTCTATTGCGGCGAGGGGGCAGTCGATCTCTCCGGTCTAGGTCGACGCCGGCAGCAGGTCCGCTATCGGCAGCGCGATGTCATCCTTCACCGTCTTGATGACGATGTAGGTGAAGTAGCGGTCGATGCCGATCTCGCGATCGAGCAAGCCATCGACCAGCCGCTGATAGGCGTCGATGTCGCGCGCCATCACCTTCAGCACATAGTCGACGCCGCCGCCCACCGACCAGCAGGCGACGATCTCAGGAATGTCGCGGACGACGCGCTCGAAGCGGTCGAAATCGGCCTGGCGATGGCTGGCCAGCGTCACCTCCATCAGCACGGTGGCGACTGGCGCCACAACGCGCATGGCGATCCGGGCATGATAACCCGAGACGATGCCGGCCTTTTCCAGCTTGCGCAGCCGCATCCAGCACGGCGTCGGCGACAGCCCGACTTGCTCGGCCAACGCCAGCTTGGTGATGCGTCCATCACGCTGGATGGCGTCGAGGATTTTGAGGTCGATCGCGTCGAGTTTCGCAGCAGTCATCAGCGCTCACTTTTTCGTCGATCGTACCATGACGGCGCATTATTTCGATTGTCAATTGCACTGATTTCGATCTCTAATAAGTCATGACATTGTGGCACCCTGATCCCGCGCTCATCCGGCGGCCGGCCTATCAATCGTTGGCCGACCAGTTCGCGCGCGCCATCCACGACGGCCGCCTCGCCAACGGCACGCGGTTGCCGACCCACCGCCGCCTGGCCGACGACCTCAAGCTTTCAGTGCAGACGGTCAGTCGTGCCTATGAGGAACTGATCCGGCGCGGCCTGATTTCGGGCGAGATCGGCCGCGGCAGCTTTGTGCAGACGCAGCGCCGTGAACCGGAGCCGCCTTATCTGCCGGAGCGCCTGGGTGAAGTCATCGACCTGTCGATCCTGAAGCCGGTCTGCGAGCCGATGCACCTGGAGCGGATGAAGCAGGCGCTGGGCTGGCTCGCCGAAAACCTGCCTTCGAGTTCGGCACTGTCGTTCCGGCCAAACATGGTGTTCCCGCGCCACCGTGCCGTGGCGGTCGAATGGCTGAAGCTGTGCGGGCTGGACGCCTCCGCGCAGAACATCAGCCTCACCAATGGCGCCACGGCCGGCATGACGGTGGCGCTGATGAGCGTGGCGCCGCCCGGCTCCACCGTTGCCACCGAGGCGATCGGTCATCATACGCTGGTGCCGCTGGCGCGCTATCTCGGCTTCAATCTTCAAGGCCTGCCGATCGACAGCAATGGCCTGATTCCGGAAGCGCTGGACGAAGCCTGCCGGCTGTCCGACATCCGCGCCGTCTTCGTGCAGCCTTCGGTAATCAATCCCACGGCAACGCTCATGGATGCGGAGCGTCGCGAGCAGATCGCGGCGGTGGCGCGCAAGCACGACATCGCCATCATCGAGAACGACGTGCTGGGTCCCTTGGTCGAGGATCGACCGCCGCCGGTCGCCGCTTTCGCGCCGGAACGGACGCTCTACGTCACCTCCTTCACCAAGATCACCGTGCCCGGCCTGCGCATCGGCTATCTCGCCGCGCCCGATCGCTACGTTGCCGCTGTCGCCAACCGGCATCTAGTTTCGAACTGGATGGCGACACCGCTGGTGGCCGAGATCGCCACCAAATGGGTGACCGACGGCACCGCGATGGAGCTGGTGCGCTGGCAGCGCGCGGCGTTGCGGCGGCGACAGGACATCGCGGGCGAGGTGCTGGCCGGCGTCGACTACCGTGCCCGTCGCGACGGGTTGCATATCTGGCTGCAACTGTCGGCCGACCGTTCCGAGGAAAGCTTTGTCGCCCAGGCTCGGCTGCAAGGCGTGGCCATTGCGCCGGGCACCTCCTTCCGTATTTCGGATACCCCCTGGCATCCGGCGGTGCGCATTTCGCTGGGTTCGACCACCGAGGGGGAACTGCGCGCAGGTCTCGGCGTTGTCACCAAGCTCTTGCTTGGCGATCCGGAGCATCTGCTGCTTGCAATCTGAGCATGCCACCCAATACACCAGGGCGTTCTGACATAGGCATGCCCAAAAAGCCGGCTGGGATCGACCAGAGAATGTGCGCAATCAGAATAATTGTCATGATATTATTTTCCCAATTGACATGATTTGGCGCGTTCCGCATCGTTAGGGGCACCAGGCTTCTCCAGCACGGGGAAATTCATTTGTCCGCAACCGCGCCCATCATCAAGATCGACAGCATCTCGAAGAGCTTTGGCAGCTTCAAGGTTCTGGACGGCCTGTCGATGCAGGTCATGCCGCGTGAGAAGCTGGCGCTGATCGGCCCCTCCGGCTCGGGCAAGACGACGATCCTGCGCATCCTGATGACGCTGGAGCGCATCGACGGCGGTCACATCCAGATCGACGGCGAGCAACTCTACCACATGGAGCGCAACGGCCAGCTGCTGCCGGCCGACGAGCGCCACCTGGCGCGAATGCGCCAGAAAACCGGCATGGTCTTCCAGCTGTTCAACCTGTTTCCGCACAAGAGCGTCATCGATAATGTGACCCTAGCGCCGATGCTGACCAAGGGCACGCCGCGCGCCGCGGCGCAGAAGCGGGCGATGGAACTGCTCGAGATGGTCGGCATGGCCGACAAGGCGAAGGCGATGCCGGCGCAGTTGTCAGGCGGTCAGAAGCAGCGCGTGGCGATCGCCCGTGCGCTTGCTTTGCAGCCGAAGATCATGCTGTTCGATGAGGTGACGTCGGCGCTCGACCCGGAACTGGTCGAGGAGGTGCTCAGTGTCTTGTGGCGGCTCTGCGCCGAGACCGACATGACCATGCTGCTGGTCACCCACGAGATGGGTTTCGCCCACGACTTCGCCGACCGGGTGCTGTTCTTCGATCGCGGCAGGATAGTCGAGGAAGGCAAGCCCGACGAGATTTTCCGCAATCCCAAGCAGGAGCGCACGCAAGGGTTCCTGAAGAAGATCATCGCGGCCGGACATCGTGTCTGACCGCATGCCAAAGGCGGCGATGCCGTCCCTATGGGCGGTTGAGCCGTCCTAAGATCACGCAAACCAAGACAAGAACAAGGAGTTGGGAACAATGAAGAAACTTGGAACTCTGGCCGGCGTCGCCGGTCTCGCGCTTTCGGCGGTTCTGGCCGCCTCGATCACGGGTTCGGCCGACGACAGCAAGCTTGAACAGCTGAAGTCGCAAGGCTTCGCTCGCTTGGCCATCGCCAATGAGCCGCCCTATACGGCTGTCGCCGCCGACGGCAAGGTTTCGGGTGCCGCGCCCGACGTCGCGCGCGAGATATTCAAGCGGCTGGGCGTTGCCGATGTCGCCGCCTCGATCTCGGAATATGGCGCCATGATTCCCGGCCTGCAGGCCGGCCGCTTCGACGTCGTCACCGCCGGCCTGTTCATGAAGCCGGAGCGTTGCGCCGCGGTTGCCTATTCCGAGCCGGTTCTGTGCGACGCCGAAGCGATGCTGGTGAAGAAGGGCAATCCGAAAGGCTTCAAGAGCTACGAGGATGTCGCCAAGGACACGTCAGCCACCATCGGCGCGCCGGGCGGCGGCACCGAGGAGAAGCTTGCGCTCAACGCCGGCGTGCCACGCGAACGCGTCATCGTCGTGCCGGACGGCCAGAGTGGCCTGAAGATGGTGCAGGACGGCCGCATCGACGCCTATTCGCTGCCTGTCCTTTCGATCAACGACCTGATGAAGAAGGCCGCCGATCCGAACCTCGAAGTCATCGCCCCGGTGCAGGGCGCGCCGGTCTATTGCGACGGCGCGGCCTTCAAGAAGGGCGACGAGGCGTTGCGCGATGCCTTCGACGTCGAACTCGCCAAGATGAAGAAGTCGGGTGAGTTCGCAAAGATTATCGAGCCCTACGGCTTCTCGGCGGCGGCGGCTATGTCGACCACGCGCGACAAGCTCTGCGCGGCGAAATAAGGGCGTCTTTCTTGCCTTCTCCCCGTTCACGGGGAGAAGGTGTATGAGGGGCGGCGCCATATTTGGACAAGCTAGCGCTGCCCCTCATCTGCCTGCCGGCATCTTCTCCCCATAAACGGGGAGAAGGAAGCTGAAACCAACGTTGGAAACTTCAACTCTATGACCCAGTGGTCCGGCTATTTCGGCCTGATATTGCAGGGAGCGCTTGTCACCATCGAGCTGACGCTGATGGGGTCGGTGCTCGCCCTGATCATGGCCTTTTTCGCCGGCATGGGGCGCCTGTCGCGCTTCTTCGTGCTGCGGGCCCTGGCCACGGCCTATATCGAGTTCTTCCGCGGCACCTCGATCTTCGTGCAGCTGTTCTTCGCCTATTTCGTGTTGCCGCTGGTGGGTTTCGAACTGACCCCGCTGCAGGCCGGTGTGTTGGCGCTGGGCTTGAACGTGGGCGCCTATGCAGCCGAGGTGGTGCGCGGCGCCGTGCAGTCGATCGGCCGCGAACAGCATGAGGCCTGCGTCGCGCTCAATCTCGGCCGTTGGCAAGGCATGCGCCACGTCATCCTGCCGCAGGCGTTTCTGGTGATGCTGCCGACCTTCGGCAACAATGCCATCGAGCTGCTCAAGGCGACATCGGTGGTCTCGCTGATTTCGCTCGCCGACCTGACGTTCCAGGCACAGGTGGTGCGTGCCCAGACCGGCAACACCATGGTGCCGTTCACCACGATCCTCATCATCTATTTCATCCTGGCGCTGCTCATCTCGTGGGGTGTGCGCTCGCTGGAACACCGCATGGCGCGCGGCCTCGACGGAGTGCGCGTCTGATGGCCAGAGCATTCCTGATGAATTGGGTCCACTGATGGATTGGGACTGGGACTTTGTCCGGCAGATCCTGCCGACCCTGATCCAGGGGGTGAAGATCACCATCCTGGCGACGCTGCTCGGCTCGGTACTGGCCGCGATCGTCGGTCTGGGCATCGCGCTGGCGCGCCGCTCGCCGAACAAGGCGCTGTCGCGCACCGTCGGTTGGGTGGCCGAATTCATCCGCGGCACACCGCTCCTGGTGCAGCTCTATTTCATCTTCTACGTCTTGCCCGACATCGGCATTCTCTTGCCGCCGCTGGTCGCCGGCGTCATCGGACTTGGCTTGCACTACGGCACCTACACGGCGGAGGTCTACCGCGCCGGCATCGACAATGTGCCGCGTGGTCAGTGGGAAGCCGCCAAGGCGTGCAATCTCAGCGCGCGGCAGACCTGGTCCCACATCATCATCCCGCAGGCTATTCCGCCGATGATCCCGGCGCTGGCCAATTACTTCATCGCCATGTTCAAGGAGACGCCGCTGCTCTCGGCGATCACAGTGCTGGAGCTGATGAACCAGGCGAAAAGCGTCGCCAACACCTACTATCGCTACCTCGAGCCGATCACGCTGGTCGGCGCCTTCTTCCTCGCCATCAGCCTGATTTCGGTCGTGCTGCTGCGCTGGCTGGAACGCCGCTACGGCAAGATCGAAAGATAAAAGATGAAGCCCTTGTCCGAGATCAAGCTTGTGCCCGACCGGCCAGCGCTCGATGAGCGTCCGCTGGAGCGGCGTGTCGGGCTGATCATCCTGGCCACCGACCACACGACCGAGCCGGATTTTCGCCGCATGGTGGCGAGCGAACGGATCGGCGTCTATGTCGCGCGCATTCCCTACGCTAACCCGACGACGCCTGAGAACCTGCGCAAGATGCAGCCGGCGCTGACGGCGGGCGCTGCCTTGATCCTGCCCGACGAGCCGCTCGACGCCATCTGCTACTCCTGCACGTCGGCCTCGGTGGTGATTGGCGATGCCGAGATCGAGAAGGCGATCCAGGCCGCCAAGTCAGGTATACCCGTTGTCACTCCTCCGATGGCT
Source organism: Mesorhizobium sp. B2-4-13 (assembly GCF_006658535.1). Lineage (NCBI taxonomy): Bacteria > Pseudomonadati > Pseudomonadota > Alphaproteobacteria > Hyphomicrobiales > Phyllobacteriaceae > Mesorhizobium > Mesorhizobium sp. B2-4-13. Next base: position 478,513 of record NZ_VFVB01000003.1, read on the forward strand.
GGCATGCGCGGGCTGAACGCCTTCGGCGTGCGCCGGATCAGCATCCTCACGCCCTATACCGTCGAAACCTCCAGACCGATGGCGACCTATTTCGCCGAACGTGGCTTCGAAGTCCTAAGCTTCACCTGTCTCGGCTTCGAGGACGACCGCGAGATGGCGCGCATTGCCCCGGCAGCCCTAATCGATCTCGCGCGCCGGGCGACGCATCCGCAAGCCGACGCGCTGTTCGTGTCCTGCACGGCACTACGCGGCGCGCTGGCGGTCACCGGCATGGAACAGGCGATCGGCCGCCCGGTGGTGACCAGCAATCAGGCGACCGCCTGGAACTGTCTGCGCCTTTGCGGTGATGAGACAGCCCATCCCGAATTCGGCCGTCTGATGACGCTGCCCTTGCCGCGCGGTTGACGACCATGGCGACCGTCACCCTTGGCGATATCCGTGCCGCGGGCGAGCGAATTGCCGGCAAGATCGAGCGCACGTCGATCGTGCTTTCGGCAAGTCTCTCCGAAAGGCTGGGCGTCCCGGTTCAACTCAAGCTCGAGCACCGCCAGACCACCGGCAGCTTTAAATTGCGGGGCGCTTCCAACGCCGTCGCTTCGCTCAGCGCAAGGGAGAAGGCGCGCGGCGTCGTCGCGGCATCGACCGGCAATCATGGCCGTGCGCTTGCGCATGCGGCAAAGCTCGAGGGCATGCGTGCTGTGATCTGCATGTCTCGACTGGTACCCAGGAATAAGCTGGACGAAATTCGCCGCCTCGGCGCGGAAATCCGTATCGTCGGCAACAGCCAGGACGATGCCCAGCACGAGGTCGAGCGGCTGGTGACGGAGGAGGGGCTTGTCATGCTGCCGCCCTTCGACCATCCGGCCATCATTGCCGGTCAAGGCACGCTCGGGCTGGAGGTGATGGAGCAGGTCCCGGATGCCGCTCTGGTGCTGGTGCAACTGTCCGGAGGTGGGTTGGCCTCGGGTGTAGCGGCCGCCGTCAAGGGCGTCCGTCCCGGAACCAGAGTCGTCGGCATCTCGATGGCGCGCGGGGCGGCAATGAAGGCCAGCCTGGATGCGGGCCGCCCTGTGCTGGTCGAGGAACTGACGACGCTGGCGGATTCGCTCGGCGGCGGCATCGGCCTCGACAACCGGCTGACCTTCGCCATGTGCCGCGACCTGCTCGACGATGTCGTCCTGCTCAGCGAGGACGAAATCGCTGCCGGCATTCGCCACGCCTATGAACAGGAACGCGAGATCGTCGAGGGAGCCGGTGCGGTAGGCATCGCGGCGCTGCTCGCCGGCAAGGTCAAGGCGGAGGGGCCGGTTGTGGTTCTGCTTTCCGGCCGCAACATCGACATGCAACTGCATAGGAAGATTGTCTGCGGGGAAACGCCATCGATTTCGGAGCGCGCCGCATGAGCACGATGACCATCCTCACCGAAGCTGAACTGCGCACAATCGTGACGCTCGATCTCGACGCCGTCGCCTGTGTCGAGAACGCTTTTCGTGCGCTCGCCACGCTGCCGGTGGCGATGCCGCCGATCCTGCGGCTCGATATCCCCCAGCATCGCGGCGAGGTTGACGTCAAGACCGCCTATGTGCCTGGTATCGATGGCTTCGCCATCAAGATCAGCCCCGGCTTCTTCGACAATCCCAAACTTGGCCTGCCCAGCGTTAACGGCATGATGGTGCTGCTGTCGTCGAAGACAGGGTTGGTCGAGGCTTTGCTGCTCGACAACGGCTATCTCACCGATGTTCGCACCGCTGCTGCGGGAGCCGTCGCGGCCAAGCATCTGTCGCGGCCGGACTCGTCGGTCGCGTCGATCTTCGGCGCCGGCGTGCAGGCTGGGCTGCAACTGCAAGCGCTGACGCTGGTGCGGCCGATCACGCAGGCCCGCATCTGGGCGCGCGATGCCGCCAAGGCCGAAGTGACCGCGACCACCTTACGCGAAAGGCTCGGCATCGACGTGCGCGCCGAGACTGACGCAGCCAACGCTGTTGCCGGTGCCGACATCATCGTCACGACCACCCCGTCGACCGAACCACTGATCAAGGCAGGGTTTGTCTCGGCCGGCCAGCACATCACCGCCATGGGTTCGGACGCCGAGCACAAGAACGAGATAGCGCCGGCGATCCTGCGCATGGCCGATCTCTATGTCGCCGACAGCGCGAAACAGACGCGGCGCCTGGGCGAATTGCACCATGCCATCGCGGCGGGCGTGATGGCTGGAGACGCGGAGGTGACCGAGCTCGGCCAGATCATCGCCGGCGCGAGGCATGGCCGGCGCTCGGCCAGCGACATCACCATCGTCGATCTGACCGGCACGGGCGTGCAGGATACGGCGATCGCCACGCTCGCCCGCGACCGTGGGCTGGCCGCGAAAGCCGGAACGATCTTTGAAAGCTGACGCCGGCCGCAGGAGCATGATCCGGAAAATGGCAACCGGTTTTCCCCCGCAGATTATGCTCAATCAAAAAATTCCCTGGAGCCGGATTCAACGGAGTTGAAACCGGGCTCCAGCCCCAACAAACGAGGACCAACAAAATGCTGCCAAACCTGAAATTCTCGCGAAGCGAATATGCGGAACGCCTCGCCAAGACGCGGAAAGCCATGGGGGCGAAAGGCGTCGATCTTTTGATCGTCAGTGATCCCTCCAACATGGCCTGGCTCACCGGCTACGACGGCTGGTCCTTCTACGTCCACCAGGCGGTCATCGTGCCGCCATCGGGCGAGCCGGTCTGGTACGGCCGTGGCCAGGACGCGAACGGCGCCAAGCGCACCGCCTACCTCGCCCATGACAACATCGTCGGCTATGCCGACCACTATGTGCAGTCGACCGAGCGCCACCCGATGGATTTCCTGTCGAGTGTGCTGACCGATCGCGGCTGGGGCAAGCTCACCGTCGGCGTCGAGATGGACAATTACTGGTTCTCCGCCGCCGCCTTCGCCTCGCTGCAGAAGCATCTGCCCAACGCCCGTTTCGTCGATGCCACCGCGCTGGTCAACTGGCAGCGCGCGGTGAAGAGCCCAACCGAGATCGACTATATGCGCAAGGCCGCCCGTATCGTCGAGGCGATGCACCAGCGCATCGTCGACAAGATCGAAGTCGGCATGCGTAAGAACGATCTCGTCGCCGAGATCTACGATGCCGGCACGCGCGGCGTCGGCGGCATTGGCGGTGACTATCCCGCGATCGTGCCGCTGCTGCCCTCGGGCGCCGACGCCTCGGCGCCGCACCTGACCTGGGACGATAAGCCGATGAAGTCGGGCGAGGGCACTTTCTTCGAGATCGCCGGCTGCTACAACAGGTACCATTGCCCGCTGTCGCGCACCGTCTTCCTCGGCAAGCCGACGCAGGAATTCCTCGATGCCGAGAAGGCAACGCTGGAAGGCATGGAAGCTGGCCTTGCCGCCGCAAAGCCGGGTAATGCCTGCGAGGACATCGCCAATGCCTTCTTCGCCGTGTTGAAGAAATACGGCATCGTCAAGGACAACCGCACCGGCTATTCGATCGGGCTTTCCTATCCGCCGGACTGGGGCGAGCGCACGATGAGCCTGCGCCCCGGCGATCGCACCGAACTCAAGCCCGGCATGACCTTCCATTTCATGACCGGCCTGTGGCTGGAGACAATGGGGCTGGAGATCACTGAATCCATCCTGATTACCGAAACCGGTGTGGAGTGCCTGGCCAACGTGCCGCGCAAGCTGGTGGTGAAGGATTGAGCCCGATGTCCAGTCTTCGCCCGTCGCCGGTCACGCCGACCGTCGATTTCGATCGTGACGGCGTCCAGCATGGTTTCCTGCGCTTGCCTTATAGCCGCGACGACTCGGCCTGGGGCTCGGTGATGATCCCGATGTGCGTCATCCGCAACGGCAAGGGGCCGGCGGCGCTGCTGACCGGCGGCAATCATGGCGACGAGTATGAAGGGCCGCTGGCGCTCTACGAACTCGCCCGCACGCTCGATCCCAGCCAGGTCAGCGGCACCGTCATCATCGTGCCGGCGATGAACTATCCTGCTTTTCGGGCCGGCACGCGCACCTCGCCGATCGACAAGGGCAACATGAACCGCAGTTTCCCCGGCCGGCCCGACGGCACGGTGACGCAGAAGATCGCCGATTATTTCCAACGCGAGCTGCTTCCCCGCGCCGACATCGTCTTCGACTTCCATTCCGGCGGCAGGACGCTGGATTTCGTACCGTTCTGTGCCGCCCACACTTTGCCCGACAAGGCGCTGGAGCAGAAAGCCTTTGCCGCGGTGGCGGCATTCTCGGCACCATTCTCGATGCGCATGACCGAGATCGATGCGATCGGCATGTATGACACGGCGGCCGAAGAGATGGGCAAGGTCTTCGTCACCACCGAGCTCGGCGGTGGCGGTACGTCGCGAGCCGAGACGGTGCGGATCGCGCGGCGCGGCATCCTCAACGTGCTGCGTCATGAGGGTATCGTCGCCGGGGCGGCCGAGACGGGCGGAACGCAGTGGCTGGACATGCCCTCGGGCGATTGCTTCTGCTTCGCCGAGGATGACGGCATGATCGAAACCATGGTCGATCTCGGCGAACCTGTCGAGGAGGGCGCGGTGGTGGCCCGCATCCATTCCACCGGCCGCACCGGCGTCGCGCCGCGGGAAATCCGGGCCAAAATGTCGGGCATGCTGGCGGCGCGGCATTTCCCTGGCCTGGTCAAGGCCGGCGACTGCGCCGCGGTGGTCGCCGTGAAGGTCGATTGAGCAAAGCGGTTTGTACATGGCTAGGAAGAGACGTCGATGCTCCACTCATTGCATGAAGCCGCGCCATGCCCCTTTTTCGCTGACGATTGCACTCCGGTCGCTGGGCTGTACCGGGAGTAAATTTTTGGGATAAATAGAAGTCTAAATTAACGAGAAGCGGTCAAGGTGGGACATGTAGGCGAGGTATCCTCGCTGCGTGCCGTTGAACGCAACTATAGACGACGCAGCGCGGCAACGGTCGTCCAAAGGCGGACGCTTGGCCTGAATCATGAAGTCTTCGACTGGAGAACATTATCCGGCGCTTGATCATGTTCGAGGCCTTGCGGCTTTCCTGGTCTTCACCTGGCATTTCCTTCATCAGTCTCCCGATGGCCCGGTACCCTACGGCTTCGAACCGGCTCTGCCTGTCTTCAGCTTTCTGGACGAAGGACACACCGGCGTTTCGCTGTTCATGGCGCTCTCGGGCTATCTCTTTGCCAAGCTGCTTGACGGAAGACAGGTCAACTATTTGCCGTTCTTTGCCAACCGGGCGTTGAGGCTGCTGCCACTTCTGTTCGCCGTGATCGTTATCGAGGCCTGCCGCAGGCATCTCGCTGGCCAACCCCTGGACGAGTATTTCACCGATGTCGGCAAGGGCCTCATCTTTCCCACCCTTCCGAACGGGGGCTGGTCCATAACCGTCGAAGCGCATTTCTACATTCTGCTTCCATTCCTGCTGATGGCGTCCAGGCGATTTCCGTTCGCCCCGCTGCTGTTCATCGCCGCAACCATTTTGCTGAGATCTGTACTCTATACCCACCTCGGCGAGGTGCAGTTGGCGGCATCGACAACCATCATTGGCCATGCCGATCAGTTTGTGGCTGGCATTCTTGCTTTTCATCTTCGTGCCTATGCGATGGATCGGCACTGGCTGGCGCTGGCCGTTCTCATCGCATTCTCAGGGTTCTTCTGGTGGTTCGATGCCGCTGGCGGATTTTACCAACTTGGGGGTTATCCGTCGCCCCATTGGATATGGATCATCTTGCCGACCCTGGAGGCGGCGGGATACGCATTCGGCATCGCCTATTATGACACGAGCTTTTCAAGAAAGCGGACAAGCCTGCCGTTCAAAATCCTGGAGAAAGCGGGAGCTTACAGTTATTCGATCTATCTCCTGCACCTGTTCTTCGTCATGCAATTGGCGGCATTCATCGACGTAAACATCATGAGTATCAGCAATTTCTACGTCGCTTGCCTTTGGTCCGCCTTTTGCTTTCTAGCGACAATCCCGATCGGCTATCTCAGCTACACCTGCATCGAAGCACCGTTCTTGCGCATGCGCATGCGATATGCAGTGCCGCGGATTGCTGATCCGAACCCGGCCCAGGGACCGGCTGGCCACATCGGCAGCGGAGCACCTACCCCCTCCAGGGAAGCGGCACGCTGGTCACTGCCATAGAGGGCGGCGGGCTGGCGCGAAAGTCCTAGGCCCGAAGGGCAGGGGCAGCCGCAATCGTGGCGCGTGGTTGCCACCGCGCCGGTTCGCTGCCACATATTGCAACATCAATGCTCGACACGAGGATGCCATGTCTCCCGTCAGCCGCCTGCCGGCACGTGCCCTTGCCCCGCGCCGCCATGACGAGATCCTGCGGCGGCTGGGCGCCCAGGGTTCCGTTAGCGTCGCCGAACTGGCTGGGTTCTTCGACGTCTCGCGCGAAACCATCCGCCGCGATTTGAAGCTGCTTTCCGACCAGGGCAGGCTCGGCATCGTGCATGGCGGGGCCGCCCGCTTCGAACCGAGCGAACCCGCGATGAGCCAGCGCAGCCAGGAAAATGCCCAAGGCAAGGCCGCGATCGGCAGGGCGGCCGCCGGGCTGGTCAGGGATGGCATGGTGGTCTTTCTCGATTCCGGCACCACCACTTTGGCCATCGCGCATGCAATGACGGAACTGCGCGATCTGACGATCTGCACGGCCAGCCTGAAGATAGCGCTGCACCTATGCCATGTTCCCGGCATGCGCGTGCACATGCTGGGCGGCGAAGTCGACCCGGGCGAGGAGGCGGCTTCCGGCATCGACACGCTCGATGCGATGGCGCGCTTTCGCGTCGATATGGCCTTTCTGGGTGGCGGAGCGCTGTCTCCGGTCGGCGAGGTGACCGATTTCACCCGCGCCGGGGCCGAACAGCGGGGCCGGATGATCAGCCTCGCCGGCAAGGCCTATTTCGTGCTCGACAGCAGCAAATTCGGCAAGCTGACGCCGCTCAGAATTCCGAATTTCGAACGTGCCGCTGGGGTAATCGTCGACACCGACCCCGAATTCGCGCTTGCCGAGGCGCTTTCGCACAGGGGGCCTGAACTCATCGTTGCAGCTTGATGTGATATTTTGTGATATTATGAGTTGATATTTGGTTTTCCCATGGTAATGTCTCGGCTATCCCTCAAATGGCGGAACGCTCATGGCACATGAATTTCCCACCCAGGCTCGAATTGTCATTGTCGGCGGCGGCATCATCGGCTGCTCGGTCGCCTATCATCTGACCAAGCTGGGCTGGAGCGATGTGGTGCTGCTTGAGCAGGGACAGCTCAGCGGCGGCACCACCTGGCACGCGGCCGGTCTTGTCGGTCAACTGCGCAGCCATTCCAACATGACCAGCCTGATCCGGTACTCCACGCAGCTCTACAGCGAACTGGAGGCCGAGACCGGCCTCGCCACCGGCTGGAAGAACTGCGGTTCGCTATCCGTCGCGCGCACCACCGACCGCATGGCGGTGTTGAAGCGCACGGCCGCGTCGGCGCGTGCCCAAGGGGTCGAGATCGACGTCATCTCGCCTCGCGAGGCAGCCGAGCTCTGGCCGGTGATGGCGACAGACGATCTGGTCGGCGCCGTCTGGCTGCCCGGAGACGGCAAGGCCAATCCCACCGATCTCACGCAATCGCTGGCCAAGGGCGCGCGCAATGGTGGCGTCAAAATCTTCGAGCGGGTGCAGGTCACCGGCATCACGGTGAAAAACGGCGTCGCCTGCGGCGTCGAGACGGACCGCGGCGACATCGCCGCCGAGATCGTCGTCAACTGCGCCGGCCAATGGGCCCGCAAGGTCGGGCTGATGTGCGGCGTCTCGGTGCCGCTGCATTCGGCCGAGCACATGTACATCGTCACCGGCCGGATCGAGGGTGTGCATCCGGACCTGCCCGTGATGCGCGACCCCGATGGCTTCATCTACTTCAAGGAGGAGGTCGGCGGTCTGGTGATGGGTGGCTTCGAGCCGCACGCCAAGCCGTGGGGCATGAACGGCATTCCCGAAAATTTCGAATTCGCGCTGCTGCCCGACGACTGGGACCAGTTCGAGATCCTGATGGAAAACGCGCTGGTGCGCGTGCCGCAACTGGCGCGGGCCGAAGTCAAGAAATTCTACAACGGACCCGAAAGCTTCACGCCGGACAACAATTTCCTCCTCGGCGAGGCGCCGGAGTTGAAGAATTTCTATGTCGGCGCCGGCTTCAATTCGATGGGCATTGCCAGTGCCGGTGGCGCCGGCAAGGCACTGGCCGAATGGATCGTCAACGGCGCGCCGACCATGGATTTGTGGCCGGTCGACATCAGGCGCTTCGCCGCTTTCAACAACAATCCGCGCTGGCTGCATGACCGCGTCAAGGAGACGCTCGGCCTGCATTACGCCATGCCGTGGCCGAACCGCGAATTGGATACCGCGCGGCCGTTCCGCCGCTCGCCGCTCTATGATCGGCTCGCCGCCAAGGGCGCCTGCTTCGGTTCCAAGATGGGCTGGGAGCGTGCCAACTGGTTCGCGGCGCCGGGAGAGAAAGCCGGGAACGACTATGCCTTCGGTCGCCAGAACTGGCACGAGGCCGTGCGGCGCGAGATGAAGGCGACGCGCGAAGCCGTCGCCATCTTCGACCAGACCTCCTTCGCCAAGCTTCTTGTCCAGGGCCGCGATGCCTGTGCCGTGTTGAACCGCATCTGCGCCGGCGACATCGATGTGCCGGTCGGCACGTCGGTCTACACCGGCGTGCTCAATGCGCGCGGCGGTTACGAAAGCGATCTCACCGTGATGCGGCTTGGCGCGGAAAAATTCCTCATCGTTACCGGTTCCGCCCAGGCGGTCCACGACGCCGACTGGATCGTCAAGAACATTCCGCCGGATGCGCATGCCGTCCTGACCGACGTCACCTCGGCCTATGCGGTGCTGGCGTTGATGGGGCCGCGTTCGCGCGATCTCCTCGGCAAACTGTCGTCGGCCGATCTTTCCAACGCCGGCTTTCCCTTCGCCACTATCCGCGAGATCGATATCGGCTACGCCACTGTCTATGCCAACCGCATGACCTATGTCGGCGAACTCGGCTGGGAACTGATCGTGCCGGCCGAATTCGCCGTCGGCGTCTACGAGGCGTTGCATGAGGGCGGCCGCGAATTCGGTTTGGCCGACGCCGGCTACTACGCGCTCGACGCCTTGCGCATCGAAAAAGGTTTTCGAGCCTGGGGTCGGGAACTGACGCCTGATATCAATCCCTGGCAGGCGGGGCTTGGCTTCGCCGTTGCTATGGACAAGCTGAGTGGGTTCATCGGCCATGACGCGCTTGTTGAGGCAAAGTCGTCGTCGGCACCGGCAAAGCGTATCGTGCTCCTTACGCTCGACGATACCGAGCCGATGCTGTGGGGCGGCGAGTTGGTCCTGCGCGACGGCAAGCCGGTCGGCGAGGTTCGCTCGGCCGCCTACGGCCATACGCTTGGCCGGTCAGTGGCGCTCGGCTTGATCGAAAACGAAACCGGCGTGGATGCTGTGTTCCTGAGCGGCGGCCATTTCGAGATCGATCTAGCCGGCGTACGCCATGCGGCTACCGCGCATCTGCGCAGCCCCTACGATCCGAAGTCGGAGCGGGCGAAAGCTGATGCAATGGAGATCAGGGCCGCGGCTTAATCCGTCGACATAGAGCGCGCCATGTCGAGAAAGGCGCGCACCAGTTTGCCGCCGCTGCGCTCGCGCAGGCAGATCAGCGCCTCGTCCATCAAGGTCTCGGGCGCGTCGATGGTGATTGGGACGAGCCGCGAATCCTGGCCGAATTCGGCCGCCGAGACAAAGCCGATACCGGCGCCCGAGGCGACGATTTCGCGCACGGCTTCCCGGCCTTCTGCCTCGATCACAGGCCTGAGTTCGATCTTCGACGCGGCGGCCAGGTCTTCGAGCTTCTGGCGCGTCTTCGAGCCGCGCTCGCGCATGACCAGGGATTCCTGTGCGAGCTGCTTGAGCGTCAGCGATTTCTTCCCCGACAGCGGATGGTCGATCGAGGTGAAGGCGATGATCGGCGTCGAGTTCAGTTTCAGCACTTCGAAGTCGCGTCCGGCGGGCACCTCGCCCAGCACGCCGATATCGGCATCGTAGCTGTAGAGGCTGCTGATCACCGTCTCGGTGTTTCCGGCACGCACCGAGACCTGCACTCCGGGATAGCGGGCGCGGAAGCTGCCGAGAATGTGAAGCAGATGATGCGCGGCGTCGGCGACGATGCGCAGCGTGCCGGAACGCAGGGCGCGCGACTCGGTCAGAAGCTCCAACGCCTGCTGCTCGGTGTCGAACATGCGGTGGGTTATTTCGAGCAGTTTCTGGCCGGAATGGGTCAGCGTGACCTGCTTCTTGTTACGATTGAACAGCAGGACATCATACTCTTCCTCGAGCTTGCGGACCTGGTCCGATATCGCCGGCTGGGTCAGGAACAGCGCTTCGGCCGCCCGCGAAAAGCCGCCGGAGATCGCCACCTGATGAAAGGCCCGCAACTGAACATAGCGCATCTTCTTCGCTCCCGAGCCTCTCTGGTTACCAGCAGCCTATCATAAGCCCTGCTATGCAAAAGCCGGAAACAAACGATTCGGTTTATGTCTTGGAATGGGCCTGCCGGGTTTCACGAAGCTGTCACGAGCGCCATGCAGCTTCTGCTGTCTGTATCGGATCATCACTGAAATCGATACGTCGATACAAAATAACGATTTTACAAATATATGCCCTCAGCCAACAATGGCGCCAGATCAAAAAAGCAGCGACCTGTCGGAGGACATCATGCTCGCCGAAACGAAATTTGCCGCGGAGCCGCTGACCAGGCCGGCGCTGGGCGAGCCCTATCTGTTGACCCCCGGGCCGCTCACCACGGCCTATTCGGTCAAGCAGGCGATGCTGCGCGACTGGGGATCGTGGGACGGCGACTTCCGCGCCATGACATCAGACATGCGCCGCCGCCTGCTGGCGCTGACCGGTGACACCAATGGCGAGTTCGACTGCGTGCCGATGCAGGGCTCAGGCTCGTTCTGCGTCGAGGCGATGCTGGGGTCGTTCGTGCCCAGGGATGGCAAGGTTCTGGTGCTGGCCAATGGTGCCTACGGCCTTCGCGCCGCACAGACCATGCAGTATCTCGGCCGCGCCTATACGCTGATCGACAAGGGCGATTACCTGCCGCCGCGCGGCGACGAGGTGGCGGCAGCGCTCGAAGCCGACCACGCCATCACCCACGTCATCGCCATTCATTGCGAGACCAGCTCCGGCATTTTGAACCCGGTCGCCGAGATCGCCGAGGCGGTGCACACCAAGGGCCGCAAGCTGCTGGTCGATTCCATGAGCGCGTTCGGCGCCGTCGCGCTCGACGTCAACGAGATCCGCTATGAGGCGATGGTCTCGTCGGCCAATAAATGCATCGAGGGCGTGCCCGGCTTCGGCTTCATCATCGCCCGCAAGAGCGAACTCGAGGCAGCCAAGGGGCGCAGCCATTCCCTGTCGCTCGACGTCCACGCGCAGTGGGCGCACATGAACAAGACCGGCCAGTGGCGCTACACGCCGCCGACGCATGTCGTCGCCGCTTTCCTGGAGGCGCTGCGCCAGCATGAGGCTGAAGGCGGCGTCGCCGGCCGTGGTGCCCGCTACACCAGGAACCGCGACGTCATGGTGTCGGGCATGCGCGAACTCGGCTTTGAGACATTGCTCAAGGACCGCTGGCTGTCGCCGATCATCGTCACCTTCTTCAACCCGGCCCACGCCAACTTCGCCTTCGATCGCTTCTACGAACTGATGAAGGACAAGGGCTTCATCATCTACCCCGGCAAGCTGACGGTCGTGGACTCCTTCCGTGTCGGCTGCATCGGCCAAATGGACGAACATGTCATGCGTCGCGTCGTCGAGGCGGCGGCGCAGTCGCTTGATGAAATGGGCGTCGACACCGCCGCTCCACCCGCCGCGGCAATCGCCGAGCGCGCCAAACTCGCCGCCTGAAGCGGCCGATTTCGAGGATTTTTGATGAACCAGATGTCTCCCATCAACGTCGCGGTCAACGGCCGCACCTACGCCTGGCCGCGCGTGCCGGCGATCGCCATCTGCCTCGACGGCTGCGAGCCGGCCTATCTCGATGAAGCGATCAAGGCCGGGCTGATGCCGGCCCTGGTCAGGATCAAGGAGAAGGGCACGGTGCGTTTCGCACACTCGGTCATTCCGAGCTTTACCAATCCCAACAATTTGTCGATCGCCACCGGTCGCCCGCCCTCGGTGCACGGCATTTGCGGCAACTATCTCTACGAGCGCGAGACCGGCAAGGAAGTGATGATGAACGACCCGCGCTTCCTGCGCGCGCCGACCATTTTTCAGGCCTTCTATGATGCGGGCGCCAAGGTTGCCGTTGTCACCGCCAAAGACAAGCTGCGTGCGCTGCTCGGCAAGGGTCTGTCTTTCGACGAAGGGCGCGCGCTGTGCTTTTCGGCGGAGAAGTCCGATACGACCACGGTTGGCGAGCACGGCATCGACAATGCCTCGAAGCATTTCGGCCTGCCTGTGCCAGAAGTCTATTCGGCCGAATTGTCGGAATTCGTCTTCGCCGCCGGCGTCCAGTTGCTGAGGGAATTCCGCCCCGACATCATGTACCTGACGACGACGGACTATGTGCAGCACAAATACGCACCGGGCGTGCCGCAGGCCAACGCCTTCTACGAGATGTTCGACAAGTACCTGACCGAACTCGATGCGCTGGGCGCCGCGATCGTTGTCACCGCCGACCATGGCATGAAGCCCAAGCACAAGGCCGACGGTGCGCCCGACGTCGTCTACGTCCAGGACCTGCTTGACGAATGGCTGGGCAAGGATGCCGCCCGCGTCATCCTGCCGATCACCGACCCCTATGTCGTGCACCATGGCGCGCTGGGCTCTTTCGCCACCGCCTATTTGCCTGATGGCGCGGACCAGGCGGGCATCATGGCGCGGCTGGCCAAGGTTGACGGCATCATGCTGGTCGTCGATAGCCGGACGGCCTGTGAGCGCTTCGAACTGCCGGCTGACCGCATCGGCGACATCGTGCTGGTCTCGACCGAGAACAAGACGATCGGCACATCGGAACATCGCCATGATCTGGCGGCGCTGAACGAGCCGTTGCGCTCGCATGGCGGGCTAACCGAGCAGGAAGTGCCGTTCATCGTCAACCGCGTGCTACCCGATTTGCCTGATGAGCCGGCGCTGAGGAACTTCGACGCCTTCTACTACGCCACGCTTGCCGCGGCGCTCGCGTGACGGATGGGTCGGGTGCCGGTAGGTGTCGCCTCCATGATGGCGCTGGTCGACCCCCACTCCGTCGAGCTTCGCTCGACACCTCTCCCCCGATCGACGGGGGAGAGGAAATCAGGCGAGGTCGGCGCCACCACGCTTTTAGGCTAAGCCGCCGCTAGCCCTGGCGGCCTTCCTCTCCCCCGTTGATCGGGGGAGAGGTGGCCCGAAGGGCCGGAGTGGGGGTCGACGCCTCGCCGCGACGTACCCAAGAATCTGCCGGAGCAGAGCACATGACCAAGCTTGACCCTGCCATCAAAGTTCGCCACGAGCCGATGCGCATTGCCGGCAAGAAGGTCGATGCCGGTGGTGTTGTCGAGGTGCGTTACCCCTGGAACGACACCGTCATCGGCATCGTCCCCGCCGGCCGCGCCGAACACGCCCGCCAGGCGTTCGAGATCGCTGCAGGCTACAAGTCGAAGCTGACGCGCTACGAGCGCCAGCAGATTCTGTTCCGCACGGCGGAAGCACTGGCGTCGCGCCGGGAAGAAATATCCGATCTGATCACGCTCGAGCTCGGTATCTCCAAGGCCGACTCGCTCTACGAAGTCGGCCGCGCCTATGATGTGTTCACGCTGTCGGCGCAGATGTGCATCCAGGACGATGGCCAGATCTTCTCCTGCGACCTCACCCCGCACGGCAAGGCGCGCAAGATCTTCACCACGCGCGAGCCGCTGAAGGCTATCTCGGCGATCACGCCATTCAACCATCCGCTCAACATGGTCTCGCACAAGGTGGCGCCGGCCATCGCCACCAACAATTGCGTGGTGGTGAAGCCGACCGAACTGACGCCGATGACGGCGTTGGTGCTGGCCGACATTCTTTATGAAGCCGGCCTGCCGCCGGAAATGCTTTCGGTGGTGACCGGCTGGCCGGTCGACATCGGCAACGAGATGATCACCAACGAGAATATCGACTTGATCACCTTCACCGGCGGCGTGCCGGTCGGCAAGATGATCGCCCGCACCGCCGGTTACAGGCGCCAGGTGCTGGAACTCGGCGGCAACGATCCGCTGATCATCCTCAACGATCTCTCCGATGACGATCTGGCCAAGGCCGCCGATCTGGCGGTCGCCGGTGCGACCAAAAACTCCGGCCAGCGCTGCACGGCGGTCAAGCGCATCCTCGTCCAGGAAAGCGTCGCCGACCGCTTCGTGCCGCTGGTGCTGGAGCGGGCGAAGAAGATCCGCTTCGGCGATCCGATGGACCGCTCGACCGATCTCGGCACCGTCGTGCACGAGAAGGCGGCGGCGTTGTTCGAAGCGCGCGTCCACATGGCGGCCGAGCAGGGGGCTGAGATTCTCTACAACCCGGGTCGTCAGGGTGCGCTGCTGCCGCCAATCGTCGTCGACCGCGTGCCGCACACATCCGAACTGGTGATGGAAGAAACGTTCGGGCCGATCATCCCGATCGTGCGCGCGCCGGATGACGATGAAGCACTGATCGCGTTGTCCAACTCGACCGCCTTCGGCCTGTCGTCGGGCGTCTGCACCAATTCGTTTTCCCGCATGCAGAAATACATCGCCGGCCTGCAGGTCGGCACGGTGAACATCTGGGAAGTGCCGGGCTACCGCATCGAGATGTCGCCCTTCGGCGGCATCAAGGACAGCGGCAATGGCTACAAGGAAGGCGTCATCGAGGCGATGAAGAGCTACACCAATGTGAAGACATTTTCGCTGCCTTGGTCCTGACCGGATCACATAAGCTGGCGGAACAAACCGAGGGAGCGTCCCACGCTCCCTCATTCGCATTTCGGAGACAATGATGGCCGCGATATCAGAGCTTGTGCATACCGAAGGCGATTCCAACACGACGGCGGCGCGCGGCCGCTGGGATGCGGGCCAGGACGATCCCCGCATTCGCGGCCTGCTCGATCGCGATGCCGCCGCGTTCATGCACCAGAGCCTGTCCAGCCCCTGTCTTTCGACGATCGCTAGGGCGGAAGGCATCTGGATCGAGGACACCGCCGGCCGCCGCTTCATGGATTTCCACGGCAACAGCGTGCATCACCTCGGCTACGGCCACCCGAGATTGGTGGCGGCGATCAAGAAGCAACTCGACGACCTCTGCTTCGCGCCGCGCCGTTTCACCTGCGAGCCCGCCGTCGAACTGGCCGAAAAACTGGCCGCGCTGGCTCCCGGCGATCTCGGCAAGGTGTTGTTCACCACCGGCGGCTCCGATGCCATCGAGGTCGCGCTGAAGATCGCGCGGGCGGCCACCGGCCGTTTCAAGACGGTGTCGTTCTGGGATGCTTTCCATGGCGCCGGCTTCGGCGCGGCCAGCGTCGGCGGCGAGGCGACGTTCCGCTCGCATATATCAGGCCCAATGATGACCGGCACCGAGCATGTCGCGCCCTGGGATGGCTATCGTTGCCCCTATGGCCACGATAGCCTCGAGGCATCGGGGCTCGCTTGCGCCAACATGATCGCCTATGTGCTCGGCCGCGAGCAGGACGTGGCGGCTGTCGTTGCCGAGCCGATGCGCGCGACGCCCAATCCACCGCCGCCCGGTTTCTGGAAGCGCGTGCGCGAGGCCTGCGATAGGCACGGCACGCTGCTGATCTTCGACGAGATTCCGACCGGCCTCGGCAAGACCGGAAAATTTTTCGCCCATGAGCATGACGGCGTAACGCCCGACATCGTTGTCCTCGGCAAATCACTCGGCGGCGGCATCCTGCCGATCGCCGCCGTCATCGCCCGCCGCGACCTCGACGTCACCGGCGGCTTTGCCATCGGTCACTACACCCATGAGAAAAACCCCGTGACGACGCGTGCGGCGCTGACGACCATCGACATCATCCTGGAAGAAGGACTGGTCGAACGTGCGGCCGAGCTTGGCCGGCATATGCTGGGACGCATGCAGGATCTGATGGGGCGCTCGCCCCATGTCGGCGACGTCAGGGGCAGGGGATTGATGGTTGGCGTCGAACTCGTCGAGGACCGGGCCTCGCGCCAGCCCGCGCGCGATCTTGCCGAACGCGTCTTCTATGCCTGCCTCGAACAGGGGCTGAGCTTCAAGGTCAGCCACGGCAACGTGCTGACGCTGTCGCCGCCGCTGGTGATTTCGAAAGCCGATCTCGACCGTGCGCTCGACATCGTCGAACGCGCCGTGTTGACGGCCTGACCGTGAAAGCCGTCCGCACCGACCGCGAGCTCGAATGCCCAGGCATCGATGCCGGCTTGCGGGCAAGGGGCGTCGAGCTGGTAACGCTGCCGGATGGCATCCCCGAGGCGGAGCTCAAAGCCGCGATCGCCGACACCGATCTGCTCTTGATGTGCTACACGCCAATCACTGCGGGGGTGATCGACGCGGCGCCCAGGTTGAAGGGCATCGTCAAATATGGCGTCGGCATCGACGCCATCGATATTCCCGCAGCGATGCGGCGTGGCATTCCCGTGGTCAACGTGCCCGACTATGCCGAGGAAACCGTTGCCGAAGGCGCCTTCGCGCTGATGATTGCGCTCGCCAAGCGGCTGCCGGGGATCACCCAGGCAATGACGCGAGACGGCTGGATTTGGCCCGAACAGCGCTGGCTGGGACGCGATATATCAGGCGCCACGCTTGGGCTGGTCGGCTGCGGCAAGATTGGCCGCAGCATGGCGCGCATGGCCGGCCAGGGGTTTCGCGCGCGCGTCGTTGGTTTTGATCCCGGTGTCGATGCCGCGACGATGCGCGCCGCCGGCATCGAGAAGGCCGACGACCTGCACGCCATGTTGCGTGCCTGTGATTTCGTTTCGTTGCATTGCGTGCTGAATGACCAGACACGCGGCCTGATCGGCAAGCATGAGCTCGCCTGCCTGAAACCGTCGGCCATCATCGTCAATGTCTCGCGCGGTGCGCTGATCGATGAGGCGGCGCTCGTCGAGGCGATCGTTGCCGGTCGCATCGGTGGTGCCGGGCTCGACGTCTATTCGGTCGAGCCGCTGGCGAGGTCAGGCCATCCGATGAGCGCATTGTTCGGTCGCGACAATGTGATCCTGTTTCCGCATCTTACCTTCTTCACCTACGAGGCGATGCGCCGGCTGGAAGACGACACGCTCGCGCGCTGTTTCGAAATTCTCGAAGGCCGGCCAGTGACCATCCGCTCGCATGATCCGCGATTGCGGGCGCAGACCGCAGGCATTGTGTTCGGCCGATAACCTATATTTTCAAACCGGTAGCCGCCATCGGCGCAGCATATTTGTATCCACGACATCGATGCGACAGTTCCATGACAAATATCAGAGAAAGTTTGCGTCTCATAAAATAAATAGATTTTACTTATCGATGCCCAATCCCCAGAGTTGTCACAACGAAGACATCCAACCGGCTCAACGTCCGCCAGAGACCCAAAGGCCGGTTGGTCCTAGTGCATCGCAGAATGTGCCTTCAATCAAAGGGGAACTGGTTATGAAATCAAGAAACGCAACCATGGTCGGGGCCTTCGCCGCATTGCTCGCATCGGCGGCTCTCATTGGGCCGGCACTTGCCGACGGCGTCGTCACCGTCTACTCCGCCGATGGGCTGCATGATGGCAATGGCAGCTGGTACGAGACCGAATTCGCAGCCTTCACCAAGGCCACCGGCATCACCGTTCAGTATATCGAGGCGGGCTCGGGCGGCGTCGTCGAGCGCGTCGCCAAGGAAAAGTCGAACCCGCAGGCCGACGTGCTGGTGACCTTGCCGCCCTTCATCCAGCGCGCCGCCGCGGACGGTCTGCTGCAGGATTACAAACCCGAAGCCGCATCCCAGATCGACGGCGGCACCGACAAGTATCGGCCGCTGGTCAATAACTACATGAATTTCATCTACAACAGCGCCGTGCTGTCCGAAGCGCCGAAGAGCTATAACGATCTGCTCGATCCGAAGTTCAAGGGCAAGATCCAGTACTCGACCCCCGGCCAGGCTGGCGACGGGACGGCCGTCATGCTGCAGATCATCCATGCCTTTGGCGGCGAGGATGCCGGCTTCGAATTCATGAAGAAGCTGCAGGACAACAATGTCGGCCCGTCCGCCTCGACCGGCAAGCTGACCGCGCTGGTCAACAAGGGCGAGCTGCATGTGGCCAATGGCGACCTGCAGATGAACATGTCGCAGATGGCAGACAATCCCAACATCAAGGTGTTCTGGCCCGCTGGCCCCGATGGCACCCGCTCCACCTTTGCGCTGCCCTATGAAATCGGCCTGGTCACCGGTGCGCCAAATAGCGACAACGGCAAGAAGCTGATCGACTTCCTGCTGTCCAAGGAGGCACAGTCGACTGTAAGTTCCGTTGCCCTCGGCATGCCGGCCCGCAAGGACGTGACGCCGTCCGACGCCAATTTCGCCAAGCTGCAGGAGGCGATGAAAGGCCTGACCATCTGGTCGCCGAACTGGGACGAGGCGCTGAGCAAGCTTCCCGACTACGTCAAGAAGTGGAACGAAGCGACCGGAAGTTGATCCGCACGGGAAGCAATCCGGAGAACAATGCCATGTCGGCCGCCGCCTTCACGGGCCCTAGTGTCACGGACATCGACGCCGCGAAGGTTCGCGGCGCCGGCTCGAACGTCCACTTCGACAAGGTCGTTGTCGCCTATGGCGCCCATGTCGTCCTGCATCCGCTGACCCTCGACATCGCGCCTGGCGAAATCCTGGCGATGATAGGCCCGTCCGGCTCCGGTAAGACGACCGCTCTGCGTGCCGTTGCCGGCTTCGTGCGACCGGCAAGCGGCCGCATCCGCATCGGCGCCACCGACGTCACCGATCTGCCGCCCTATGAGCGTGGGCTCGGCATGGTGGTGCAGAACTACGCGCTGTTCCCGCATATGCGGGTCGAGGACAACGTCGCCTTTGGCCTCAGGGCACAAGGCGCCGACAAGGCGCTGATCGGCGAACGGGTGAAGGATGCGCTCGCCACCGTCGGCATGGCGACGTTTGCCCGGCGTTATCCGCGCGAGCTTTCGGGCGGCCAGCAGCAGCGCGTCGCGATTGCGCGGGCGCTTGCCGTGCGGCCGCGCGTGCTCCTGCTTGACGAACCGCTTTCGGCGCTCGACGCGCAGATCCGCCGCAACATGGTCGAGGAGATCGCCCGTCTGCACCGCAGCCTGCCGGGCCTGACCATCCTCTACGTCACCCACGACCAGACCGAGGCGCTGACGCTTGCCGACAAGATCGCCATCATGCGCGACGGCAGGGTCTGTTCGCATGGACCGACGACCGAACTCTATCGCCGTCCGCCAAACCGCTTCACCGCCGAGTTTCTCGGTCGTGCCAACCTTCTGCCGGTGACGGTTGCCGATGCTGCCGGCCCGAAAGGCTTTGCCATGGCCAGGCATGGCGATGCCGTGCTCGCCGGTGCCGGTCGCGGCGAGAAGGTTGGCGACAAGAGCCTGCTTTGCATCAGGCCGCAGCACCTGAGCCTGACGGCCGACAGCGAGCACACCAACCGCATTGTCGGCACGCTCAGGGAAGTGCACTGGCAGGGTGAACTCACGCATCTGGTGCTCGATGTCGACGGCACGCCGGTGCGCGTCTCGGCAACGAAACTGCCAATGGCCTTGCCGGAACCCGGCACAGAGGTGCCGCTGTTCTTTGCGCCGGCCGATACGTCGCTTCTTCCGGAAGACGCCGGTGTCTGAAGCGCTCGCCATTGGTATGCCGACGGCCAGAAAGCGAGAGCCGGGCCGGCTGTGGATCGTGCCGCCGGCGGCCCTGCTGGCACTGCTGTTCTTCTACCCGCTGGCGTTGATTGTACGCCAGGCCTTCCTCGACGACAGCGGCGTCGCCAATGTCGCCGAGATCGTCCGCGTCCTGCATTCGCGCTTCTTCCTCAACGCGCTGGTCAACACGGTGACGATCTCGGTCACGGCGACGGCCGGATGCCTGGTCGTCGGCCTGGTGCTGGCGCTGATCCTTGCCTTCGTGCCGTTTCCAGGCAGCGGCTTCATCGCCAGGCTGATCGACACTTTCATCGCCCTGCCGACCTTCCTGGTGACGCTGGCCTTCACCTTCCTTTATGGCTCCGCCGGCATGCTCAACTCCGGGCTGATGGAAGCCTTCTCGCTGCCGCTGCCGCCGGTCGACTTCCTTTATTCGACATGGGGCGTCGTTCTGGCCGAGGTCACGGTCTACACGCCCTTCATCCTGCGGCCGCTGCTTGCCGCCTTTTCGCTGGTCGATCGCGGCCAGATCGAAGCGGCAAGCGTGCTTGGCGCGCGACCGTTCCGCATTGTCCGCCAGGTCATTCTGCCGGCGGCGGTACCCGCGCTCATCGCCGGCGGCAGCCTCTGCCTGCTCCTCACCGTCAACGAATTCGGCATCGTCCTGTTCATCGGCGCCAAGGGCGTCATCACGCTGCCGCTGCTGATCTATGGCAAGGCGATCCAGGAATCGGCCTACCAGGTCGCCTGCATCATCGCCGTGGTCAACATAGCCCTGTCGCTCGGCCTGTTCGGCCTCTACCGCTTCGCCGCCGGCCGGTTGGGAGTCTAGCGATGCTGGTCTGGTCGCGTTCCGGTCGCTTCGTCATCTGGGTGATCTTCGCGCTGATCTTCGGCGTGCTGTTCCTGGCGCCGCTGGCGGTGATCCTGCTGTCCAGCCTCGCCGACCAGTGGAACGGCGTGCTGCCCAATGGCTTGACCACGGAGCACTACGCGGATGTCGCCAAGGGCGCGGCCTGGAACGCGGTCAAGGCCAGCCTTGTCACCGGCTTCGCGGCAAGCGCGCTGGCGCTGGTCAGCGGCACCTGGGCAGCACTTGCGCTGCGCATCCAGGGCGCCACGCTGGCGAAGGCACTCGGCCTCCTGTTCTTCATCCCGAGCGCGGTGCCTTCTGTGTCCGTCGGTCTTGGCCTGCTGGTTGCCTTCAGCCATCCGCCACTGCTGCTCAACGGCACGATCGCAATCGTCATGATCGCGCATTTCGTGCTGATCTCGGCTTTCACCTTCGGCAATGTCTCGGCCGGGCTTGCGCGGCTGTCGCCCGACTTCGAGCAGGTCGCGTCGAGCCTCGGCGCACGCCCTGCCTATCGGCTCCGGCATGTCACGCTGCCCTTGCTCGCACCCTATCTGGTCGCGGCCTTCGGGCTGAGCTTCGCGCTGTCCATGGGCGAGCTTGGCGCGACCGTGATGGTCTATCCGCCGGGTTGGGTGACGCTGCCGGTGTCGATTTTCTCACTGACCGATCGCGGCGACATCTTTGCCGGGGCGGCGCTCACCATGATCCTGGTGGCGGCAACGCTGGTCCTGCTGCTCGGTCTGGAGCGCATCACCAAGCGCGCTACCGGCGCATAGCGGACATTGCCTCAGGCCGGCTGGCGTTCGACGATGTAGATGTGGTCGGCCGCCAGCACCACCTCGCCGCGCTGGTTGATCACTTCGCAGCGCTCGATCACGCGTCCGGAACCCGGTCGCTTGGGGTCGTCCTCCTTGGCCGCGATGGTGGTGCGTGTGCGGATCGTGTCGCCGATGAACACGGGCTTGATGAAGCGCAGCCGGTCGTAGCCATAGGAAAAGGCGACGGGATTGATGACCGTTGCCGTCAGCCCGATGCCGACCGAGAACACCAGCGTGCCATGCGCGATGCGCTGGCCGAACGGTGTTGTCTTCATGAACTCGGCGTCCATGTGGTGCGGGAAGAAATCGCCGGTGTGACCGGCATGGACAATGAAGTCGGTCTCGGTAATCGTGCGGCCGTTGGTCAGCCGCGTCGAGCCGATCTCGTACTCCTCGAAATACTGGATCTGTTCCATCAGGGCCTTTCCGCGATCGGCGTCGCCGGCGCCGCGCTCGAACGATAGGCGGCTTCCACCAGCGCCATTGTGTTCCATGCATCCTCGACCGAACTGATCAGTTCGGCGTCTTCGCCGGATGCAAAGCGCTGGACATTTGCCATGCGCCCGACAAAGGCGTCGGGAAACCACTCGCCGGCCAAGGGCACCGCGATCCAGTCCGATCCGCCCTTCGGATAGATTTCCAGAATATCCGGCTCGCCCCGGGGATAATCGAGATTGAGACCGAGCTTGAGATAGGCGGCACCCTCGGTGCCGCAGACGCGAAATTCGCAGGCTTGATGCCGGCGCCCGAACTTGTGGTCGTGGTTGATCGATAGCGCGCAGCGCACGGTGTCGCCATAGTCGAGAATGGCGCTGGTGCGCGTCTGCGCCACGGAATGATTGGGATGGCCCAGCGTCTTGGCATGCACGCCCTTGGGGTCACCGAGCAACTGCCGGATCAGGTCGAGATAGTGGATCGAGTGCATGGCGATCTCGACGCGCGGCGCCTTGAGCAGGAATTCCCACAACTGCCACGGCGTCGCCAGCGCCAGCCAGGCGTCGAAATCGACGATCTCGCCGAGCCAGCCCTTGGCGATGGCGTCCTTCAGCGCCAGCATCATCGGCGCGAAACGGAGCTGGAAATTCACCGCCGCCTTGAGCTTCTTGGCGCGGCAGATTTCGAGGATTTCGCTTGCCTCGCCGAGATAATTGCCCATTGGCTTCTGGATCAGGGCGACCGCACCGCCGGGCAGAGCCTTCAGGATGTCGGCGTGCCGCCCCGGTGGCGTTGCCAGATCGAAGATCGCGTCCTTAGCTCCAGCGGCTTCTTGCACCGATCCGAACGCCGTCACGTCCCATTTATCGGCCAGGGCCTGCGCCTTGGCCTGGTCCGGATCGTAAAGACCGGCGATCGGAAACCCCGCTTTTCGGTAGGCCGGGAAATGCGCGTCGCCGACAATCGACCCTGCACCGAAAGTGACGATCGGTCGGGGTCGTGAGGGTTTGGCCCAGGCCTGGACGAGTGAGGCAGGGTCGAAACCGGCCTCAGTCATGATGGAAGACCTCGTCCATCGAAGCCCACCATTCACCCTCCTTGCGGGTCGCAAGCGGCTCCTGGCAAGGTATGCAGACGGCCCACCATTCCTGCGTCCTCGGATCGGCCGCCATCTTGGCCGTGTCGGCCTCGTAGTCGGTGCCGTGGTATTCGAAGGTGCTGAACAGCAGGTTCTCCGGCCGCTTCAGGTAAATGGAATAGTTCTTGATGTTGCATGCCGAAATCATGGTCAGCACGTCAGGCCAGACGGCGGCATGGAGGCGAACATAGTCCTCGACCTTCTCCGGCTTCAGCCCAAGCACAAATCCCATCCGCTGCATATCAGCTCCTTATGTCGTGATCGCCGTGGTGAATTCGGCGATGCTCATGGCCTTGACCGCGTCCCAGTCCCAATCGATGCCGATACCGGGCTCGTCGGGCGCCAGCGCATGCCCATCCTCGATGCGCATGTGCTTGCCGGTCAACTGGTCGAGTTGCGGAATGTACTCGACATACCTGCCGCTCTGAACAGCGCAGGTCAGGCTGACATGCAATTCCATCAGGAAATGCGGGCAGACTGGAATGTCGAAGGCCTCCGCCGCATGGGCGATCTTGAGCCAGGGCGTGATGCCGCCGATGCGGCCGACATCGACCTGCACGATCGAGCAGGCGCCTTTCTGCATGTATTCGCGGAAGTGCCTGACGGAATAGAGCGACTCGCCGATGGCGATCGGCGTCGGCGTCGAATTCGACAGCCTGACATGCCCGTCCATGTCGTCGGCCGGCAGCGGCTCCTCTATCCAGGCGAGATCGAGTTCTCGAAGCCTCGCTGCACGCCGGATTGCCTCGTCGACGGAGAAACCCTGATTGGCGTCGGTCATGATCTCGTAGCCGTCGCCCACTGCCTTGCGCACCGCCGACAGCCGCGCGAGATCCTCAGAGCCGTGCGGCCTGCCGATCTTCACCTTCGAGCCGCGAAACCCCTTGGCCTTGGCGGCCACCGCATCGTCGACCAGCGCCTGCGTCTCGATGTGCAGCCAGCCGCCTTCGGTCGTGTAGAGCGGGCAGCGGTCCTTGGCGCCGCCGGCGAGCTTCCATAGCGGCAGGCCCTGTTTCTTTGCCCTGAGGTCCCAGAGCGCCGTGTCGATCGCCGCGATGGCGATTGCCGTGATGGCGCCGATCGTGGTGGCGTGGGTGGCGAATTCGAGATCGTGCCAGATCGCTTCGATCATATCAGGATCGCGGCCGATCAGGCGCGGCGCCAGGTGATCGGACAGGAGCCGCATCACCGACGAGCCGCCGGTGCCGATCGTGTAGCTGTAGCCGGTTCCGACCGCGCCATCGGAATCGGTGATGGTGACGATTGGCGTCTCTTGGCTGACGAAGCTCTGGATCGCGTCGGTGCGCTTGACCTTGGGCACAAGGTCGACCATCCGCAATTCTATCTTTTCGATCTTGGCCATGTCGGTCAGCTCCGCAATGTCTTTCCGGTCTCAGCGGCAAACAGATGCGCCTGCGACAGGTCGAGGCTCATGGCGACGCGCTCGCCTGGCTTCAGCGGCCTGGGGTTCAGCATGCGAGACACCCAGTCACTGCCGTTGAACTCGACGAACACCAACGTCTCGTTGCCGAGCGGCTCGGTGACGGTGATCGGCAGTTCGATCTGATGCACGTCGGCCGCGCCGCCGGAGCTGATACCATGGCCGGTCGGATAGATGTCGTCTGGCCGCAACCCGAACACGACTTTGTCGCCGGCAGCGACGTTGGCCTTGAACTGACCGGGCAGGGGCAGCTTGGCGCCGCTGGCGAAAACCAGCTGACCGTCGTCGACCGTCGCCTCGTGCAAATTCATCGGCGGCGAGCCGATGAAGCCGGCAACGAAGCGCGTGGCTGGCCGGCGGAACACTTCATCTGGGGTGCCAACCTGTTCGATATGTCCGTCGCGCATGATAACGATACGATCGGCAAGCGTCATCGCCTCGACCTGGTCGTGGGTGACGTAGATCACCGTCGATTGCACCTTGGCGTGCAGCTTCTTGATCTCGGTGCGCATCTGCGTTCTGAGCTTGGCATCGAGATTGGAAAGCGGCTCGTCGAACAGGAAGACGTCGGGGTCGCGCACGATGGCACGACCCATGGCGACGCGCTGGCGCTGGCCGCCGGACAGTTGCGACGGTCGACGGTCGAGCAAAGCATCGAGCCCCAGGATAGCCGAGGCCTCGGCGACGCGGCGATCCATGTCGTCCTTGGCGGCGCCGGCGATCTTCAAGGAGAAGCCGAGGTTTTCGCGCACCGTCATATGCGGGTAGAGCGCATAGGACTGGAACACCATCGAGATGTTGCGCGAACGCGGCGGCAAATCGTTGACGACGCGCCCGCCAATCTCGATCGAACCGGCGCTGATCTCTTCCAGCCCGGCTATCATGCGCAGCGTCGTCGACTTGCCGCAGCCGGAAGGACCGACCAGCGCGATGAATTCGCGGTCGGTGATGTCGAGGTCGATGCCATGCACGATCTCGATATTGCCGTAGCGCTTGGTCAGCTTTTTGAGGGAAACCGTTGCCATGAGATCAGCCTTTCACCGCGCCGGAGGTCAGGCCGCCGACAAGGTGCTTCTGGACGATGAAAGTGAGGGTGAGCGCCGGAATGATCATCACCACGGCGAGCGCGCACATGCCTCGCCAGTCGATGGTGAACTCGGCCGTGTAGTCGAGCAGGCCGACCGGCAGCGTCTTGGCGCTGACCGAGCGGGTCAGTTGGGAGGCCAGCGCGAACTCGTTCCAGCAGGTCAGGAAGGCGAAGATCGCGGCCGATGCGATGCCTGGTCCGGCGAGCGGGAACTCGACCTGCCAAAAGGCCTGCCAGCGCGTGCAGCCGTCGATTTGTGCTGCCTCGGCGAGATCCTTCGGCACCTGGCGAAAGAAGCCGTCGATCAGCCAGATGGTGAAAGGCACGTTGAGCGCGACATAGGCAAGGATCAGCCCGAAATGCGTGTCGATGATACCGAGCCGCACATAGAGGAAGAACAGCGGCAGCGACAGCGCGATACCGGGCACCGTGCGTGTCAGCATCAGGCCGAGGAAGACGCTCGATTTACCGCGAAAGCGATAGCGCGCGAAGGCATAGCCGCCCGCCATGCCGATGGCGACCGCGATCACCGTCGAAGTCACCGATATGATCAGCGAGTTGCGGAAATATTCGATGACAGGGATGCCGCCCTTGCCGATGCCTGAGAACATCGCGACATAGGCGTCGAACGAAATATCCTGCGGGATCCACACCGGCGGCTTGGCCATGATCTCGACCGTCGGCCGCAGCGACGACAGGACGATCCACAAGCCCGGCAGGCAGATGGTCAGCATCGCCAGGAACAGGCCGATGCGATAGACGATATCAAGCAGCCTGCGCTTAAGGCGGGCGGAAGAATTCTCGTCCATCTTCACCACTCCGCGCCGATTTGCGTGCGCGCCGCGGCGAGCTTGTTGAAGAAGTAGACTGTGAAGGCGATCGACAGCAGGATCGAGAAATACGCCATGGCGTTGGCCATGCCCATGCGCCCGTCGCTGTAGGCGGTGCGTGCGACCAGAGTCCACAAAAGCTCCGTGCGGCCGGCCGGACCGCCATCGGTCATGATCTTGACGATGTCATAGGCACGCGCCACGTCGAGCGAGCGGATGGTCATGGCGATGTAGGCGAAGGGCATGACGAACGGCCAGGTCACATAACGGAAGGTCTGCCACGGCGTGCAGCCATCGACGCGCGCCGCCTCGATCGGCTCTTTGGGCATGGCGAGCAGCCCGGCGAGGATCAGGATGGCGAAGATCGCCGTCGACGACCAGATCTCGGCAACCGAGATGGCGATGAAGGCGAGGTGACCCTCGATCAGCCACGGGATGGCGTCCCTGGTGATGCCAAGCGACTGCAGCGCATTGTTCACCAGGCCGATATTGTCGTTGAACATGAACTTGAACTGGAAGCCGACGAGGATCGGCGAGAACATCATCGGAAACATCATCAGCGTGCGCAGGATGCGCTGGCCGCGCGTCGCCTTCTCAACCAGCATGGCGAGACCAAGGCCAAGCAGCATTTCAAGATTGAGCGCGATCGTCAGCAACAGGACGGTACGGCCGAATGCCCACCAGAAATCGGTGTTGGCCAGGATCGACAGGTAATTTCTGAGGCCGATGAAGACGAAGAACGTCTCGGGCTTGGTCAGGCGGAACGGCGTGAAGCTTGAATAGAGCGACAGAAGCAGCGGCACCACGACGACCGCCGCCAGAACGACGATGGCCGGAAGCAGCAACAGGAACGGCGCGGGTAGCTTGAGGCCCTTCATCGGGCTCCTCTGGTGTCTGGCATTCAGATTTTGGCCCGAGGCCCGATATGATGAAACGGACAACGCCGGCAAAAGGCGATTACCTCCCCCATTGAGGATGAGGGAGGCAATCTTGTGAGCAATGCTTACAGTTTGCCTGCGTCCTGCAGGATCTGCGTCGCCTTGTCGGCGGCTTCGTCCAGTGCCTGCTTGGAGGTCTTGTCGCCGAGGATCGCGGCCTGCAACTCGGGATAGACGGCGTTCGAGATCTCGATCCACTCAGGCGTCTGCGGCACGGCAAAGGCGTGCTTGGCTTCTTCCTGGAAAGCCGACAGAACCTCCTTCTTGTAAGGGTCGTTGGCGGCCTGCTGCAGGTCCCAATCCCAGACCGCGGTGCGCGTTGGCAGCGGGCCGGCGGTGGCCTCGAGCTTCTGGCTGTCCTCGTTGGTCAGCCACCATACGAGCGATGCCGCTGCCTCCTTGTTCGGGCAGTTCTCGGTCACCGAGAAGCCATGGAAGCCTGACCAGCCGGTGCGCACTCCGGCGGAGCCTTTCGGCGCGACCTTGACGCCGACATTGCCCGCGACCTTGGACGATTTCGGATCGTTGAAGAAGCCGGCCCAGCCCGGCCAGTCCAGATTGATGGCGACGGTGCCCGAGGCAAAGCCCTGGCCGAGATCGTCCCAGAGGTAGTTGGTGGTTCCGGCCGGCACGGCCTTGGCCTTGTAGAGGTTGACGAACCAGTCGAGCGCCCGGATGCCGGCTTCGGAATTGAAGACCGGCTTGCCGTTCTTGTCGAGATATTCGCCGCCCTCGGCGACGACCATTTCGTAGAAGCGGCCATTGATCGCCTCTTCCTTGCCGGCAAACTGCGTGCCGTAGAAATTGGGCGGGTTGGCGAAGAACTCAGCCTGGTCGGTGACTTCCTTCCAGGTGTCCGGCGGCACCAGGTCATAGCCGTATTTGGCCTTGAACTTGGTCTTGTTGTCGGCGTTCTCGTACAGGCTCTTCTGGTAGTAGAGCGCCGAGACGTCGAACTGCGCGCGCGGCAGCATTTCCAGCTTGCCGTCGATGGTTGCCGCCTTGATCGTCGATGGCACGAAGGCGTCGATCTCCGACTTCGGCAGGAGCTTGCTGAGGTCGGTGTAGAGGCCGGTGTATTGCGGCGCGAAGGAGGAATGATTCCAGCCGACGCACCAGTTGGTGCTGCCCGAGGCGATGTCGGACTTCAATTCCTTGTCGATGTCGAAGCCGTTCTTCTTGGTCAGGATGTTTACCTTGGCGCCTGTCGCCTTCTCCCATTCGGGAATGCGCTCGTAGAGCTTCTCATATTGCTGGCCGCCGATCAGCTTCACGTCGACGGTCACGCCGTCGAACTTGCCGGGCAGGTCGCCGGCAAGGGCGGTGCCTGCGCCTGACGCAAGCATCAATGCGCCGGCGCATACGCCGGAAAGCAGTCTGTTCATTGGTATCCTCCCTGGGTGCGCCTCGGTGGCGCCCGCAACTCGTCACGTGACAAGAAATGCTACATTCATATACAAACAAAACATTCATCCGTACGTCAAGGCGAAATTTGTTTCCGCCGGCCGCGTTCCTGCGTATATGAAGAGTTGAATTCACTGGAGGGATGAACCATGGACGACAGCGAAGACGAGCGTTATCGCGCGCCGGCGCTCGACAAGGGGCTCGACATCCTTGAGCTTCTAGCGGGCGTGGACGGTGGCCTGACCCAGGCGGAAATCGCCAAGAAGCTCGACCGCAGCCCCAATGAATTCTACCGCATGCTGGACCGGCTGGTGCGGCGCGGCTACGTCACGCGGCTCGATGGCGACCGTTATTCGCTGACGCTCAAGCTGTTTGGCCTGGCACAATTGCACGCGCCGGTGCGACGGCTGGTTTCCTATGCGACGCCGCTGATGCGCGAACTGGCCGAGACCTCGCAGCAGGCCAATCAACTCGTTGTTTTTGATCGCGGTTCCGCCGTGGTGATAGGCCAGCAGGAGGCGCCGAACTACTGGGGGATTTCGATCCGGGTCGGCTCCCACATCAGCCTGTTCGACACCGGTTCAGGCCATGTCCTGCTCGCCTTCCGTTCACCGGAAGAGCGGCAGATGATGATCTCGGAGCACGTCCGCAGCACCGACAAGACCGCGCAGCCGGCCGAGTTCTTCGCCCGTCTCGACCAGATCCGCGACCGCGGCTACGAGATGATGGCTTCCATGCAGACCGCGGGCGTCTTCAACCTTTCCGCTCCGGTGCGTGGTTCCGACGGCAAGGCCATAGCGGCGCTGTCGATCCCCTACATTACCGTCGTCAACGCGCCCTCGGCACCCGACATCACCCGCACCATCGAGTTGCTGCTCGCAACCTGCGAGAAGCTGTCGCACCTCGCTGGGTCGGCCGTCGGTTCATCGGCCTGAATTCTTATTTGAATGAAGAATTCCTCCGTGAGAGGATCGAAAAAGCTACAGGGAGGAGCCCGCCATGATCATCGACACCCATTTGCATCTCATCGATCGCTCGGCGCTTCGCTACCCCTGGCTTGCCGGCGTACCGGCACTGAACCGCGATTTCTCCTATGAGGAATACGCTACGGAGGCAAAGCGTGCCGGTGTCGAACGCGTGCTGCACATGGAGGTCGATGTCGACCCGGCCGACATCGAGGCGGAGACCGCCCGTGTCGAGGGCCTGTCGCGGCAAGCGGGCAGCATGCTCTCTGGGACAATAGCATCCTGCCGTCCCGAAGACGCTGACTTTGCCGCTTATCTCGAACGCCAGCGGACAAACCCCTTCGTCAAGGGTTTCCGCCGCGTCCTTCACGTCGTGCCGGACGATCTTTCGGAAGGCGCGCTGTTCCGTGACAACATCAAGCGGCTTGGCGGCACCGGCCTGACCTTCGACCTCGTCGTGCTGCCGCATCAGATTCCCAAGGCGATCGCGCTCGCCGAACTGGCGCCCGACGTACAGTTCGTCCTCGACCATTGCGGCGTTCCCGACATCAAGGGCGGAGCCGAGCATCCCTGGCGCGAACACATGAGCGAGATCGCACGGCGCCCGAACGTGATGGCCAAGATTTCCGGCGTGGTCGCCTATACCGACGCCGCCAATTGGACCGTCGATACGCTCAGGCCCTACGTCGAACACACCATCAATTCGTTCGGCTGGGACCGCGTCGCCTGGGGCAGCGACTGGCCGGTCTGCACGCTTGGTGGCGGTCTCTCGACCTGGGTGGCTGCGACCCATGCGCTGCTCTCGGGTTGCAGCGTTTCGGAGCGTGACAGGCTGTTGTCGGGCAATGCCCGCAGGCTTTGGCGGTTGAAATAGCGACCTCGCTCAGCTCTCGCCAGGCGAGGGGGAACTGGCCCGGAACAGGCTGATGAGATCGGCAATGACCTGGCTGGAACGATGACCTGAGGTCAGGCCGGAATTGATGCGGTCTGACGCCGCTTGCTGGAACGCCATGTAGCCGTCATGGCGCGGCCGCACCCAGGCGCCCTCCAGCGTCGCGCGCGTGCCTCGATAGAAGTTGCCGGCCACTTCATTGATAGTCTGGTCTTCCCAGGCAGCCGCATGGCCCGGCTGGCCGCCGGCGGCGGCATAGATGCCACGCTGGACATCGCCGCTGGCGACCCAATAGGCAAAATCGATCGCTGCCTCTTTGGCCTTGGAGAAGGCTGATACGGCTATGCCTGTACCGCCGAGCGCCGAGCCGATCGGACCATTGGAACCGACCA
This sequence comes from Mesorhizobium sp. B2-4-13, assembly GCF_006658535.1. NCBI lineage: Bacteria > Pseudomonadati > Pseudomonadota > Alphaproteobacteria > Hyphomicrobiales > Phyllobacteriaceae > Mesorhizobium > Mesorhizobium sp. B2-4-13. Next base: position 509,600 of record NZ_VFVB01000003.1, read on the forward strand.
CCGGAATGTCGGCAAAAGCCAACCTGTTGGTGCGAAAACCCGACGCCGCATAAGAGACGTAGCCATAGATCAGCGGCGCGCAGACAATGCGGGAACCAGCCTCGGCCATGCGTTCCGAAACGGCGATCGGGTCCATGTCGAAGCACGTCGGGTCGACCAGCGCGGCGATCTCACGCATCGTCTCGAAGACTTCGCAGCCCGTCTCGACAGCGATGAGATCGCCCGACGGATCGGTCGCGCAGGGATGCCCGAGATTACCGGCCAGCGTGTAGAAGGTCATCAGGCAATGCGGCGGTCGCAGCGGCAGCAGCACGCGGCCTTGCCGGGCGAGATCGAGCACTTCGCTCCACGTCGCTGCCGGCGCATCGAGCGCGTCCGGCCGCCAGGCCTGCACCTGGCTGGCCGCATCGATCGGAAACGCCCATTGCCGGTCTTGCCAAGTGTAACTCGGATAGGACTGGCCGACGCTCCCCGAGGCAAGCGCGGCGCGCTCCGCCTCGCGGCCGGCGACGTCGAGAGGCTCGAGGCAGCGCTCCGCGGTGATCTGGCCGACATGCGGATGGTCGATGACGATGAGGTCATAGGCGCGCGCCAACTCCTCGACCGGGAAGGACTCGAAATCCTGCAGCGAACGCTTGTCCCATTCGATGGCAATTCCCGTCCGCTCGCGCCATAGCGCCGAGCAGGCAACCATGGGATCATAGCCACGCGGATGGCTCCAGGTCATGCCGCTAAGCTTGAGGCTCACAGGTCGAACTCCTCGCGGATTTTTGCGCTGTGCTCGCCGATACGGGGTGCCGCGCGGTCGACCTTGGCCCTAACACCGTCGACCCTCAGCGGCGAGCTGGTGGTGAGGATCGAGACGTCGTCCTCGCGCGTTACCGTCTGCAGCATGTCGAGCGCCTGAAAACCCTCGCTTGCCAGCATCTCCGGCCAGGTCAGCACCTTGGCGCACCAGATGTCGGCGGGTTCGAGAATGGCCAGCCAGTCGTCGATGGTCTTGGTCGCGATCCTCTGGGCGATGATTGCCTTGATATCGTCGCGCGCGGTGAACCAGGATGCCGGCTTGTCGCGATAGGGAGCCAATCCATCGAGCGACAAAAGGTCGGCCAACTTGGGGATCGGCGTCATGGCGATGGCGAGATAGCCCTCCTTGGCCGGATAGACTCCGTAAGGCGCCGAGAGATAGGCATGCGCGCTGCGGAAGCTCGAGCGCCTGGGCAGGCGGCGCCCGTCATTGAGATGCGTGGTCAGCACCTCGAACTGGAAGTCGACCAGCGCTTCCAGAAGGCTGGTCTCGATATGGCTGCCCTGGCCTGTGATGCCGCGCCGCACCAGTGCGGCCAGGATGCCTTGCGCGCAGGCCGCACCCGCCAGCATGTCGCCGATGGCGAGGCCGAACGGCACCGGTCCCTGGTCTTCGTCGCCGTTCAGCCACATCACGCCGGAGCGCGACTGCGCCAGCAGATCCTGGCCCGGGCGCTTCACCCACGGGCCATCCTCGCCATAGCCGCTGATCGAGGCATAGACCAGGCGCGGATTGATCTGGCGGACGGTCTCGTAGTCGAGCCCAAGGCGCTCGATGACGCCCGGTCGGAAATTCTGGATCAGCACATCGGCCTTGGCCAGCAGCCCGCGCAATGTATTGAGGTCCGCCTCGTTCTTCAGATCGATGGCGAGGCTTTCCTTGGCCCGGTTGATGGCATGGAAGATGGTGGAATCGCCGCCGATCTCGGTGTCGCTAAGATAGAGCCGGCGCGACAGGTCGCCGCCGTCAGGACGCTCTATCTTGATGACGCGGGCGCCGAGATCGAGCAGCCTGAGCGAGCAGTAGGGTCCGGACAGGAATTGGCTCATGTCGACGACGACGAGACCGGCAAGCGGCAATTCGGCTGCTGCCGGCATTTCTACTTCTCCGTCTTGCCGACGAAATCGGCAGGGTTGCGGTACTTCACCGTCTGCAGATGCTCGCAATAAAGAACGAGCTCGCCTTCGCCCTTGAACACCTCGTAGCTGGCGCGGATCAGCCCCATCTCCTTGTAGCGGGGGTGTTTGTCGAGGTTGGAACGGATCGAATAGATCGTGTCGCCAATGAAGACAGGCTTTATGAATCGTAGCTTGTCATAGCCATAGGAAAAAGCGTTGACGCAGTTGGTGGCGACCAGCCCGAGGCCCGCCGAGAAGACGAACGCGCCGGCAATCAGCCGCTTGCGGAAAATGCCCTCGCTCTCGGCAAACATCTGGTCCTGCACGTAAGGATGGATGTCGAGCACCAGCGTGTTGAAAAGGTGACTGTCGCCCTCGGCCATGGTGCGACGCAGCGAGCGGATTTTCTGGCCGACCGGCCAGTCCTCATAGAACCAGTTCTCGGCGTTCCACACCGGCAGGGCGGCATGATCGGCGGGCATATTCCTGGGATGCGTCGAGACAACGCCAACGGTTGGCGCGAAATCGCTCATGGCGTAGTCCACCGGGCTCGCGAGAGCGCCCATCCAGCCATTCGAGCACGCTTCAAAGCGCCTGGGTGCACGACGTCTCCTTCCGTCAATCTTCTTTTGTAAATACTATTTTCACATATGGGGTTGCGTTGCAAGCGAGGACAAGCGAAATTTTGGCGGTCCCACGGTACTGAGCACCGGCGGGCAGGGAGGGAAAACATGCGCAAAGCCTGTCTGGTCTTCGTCGGCAGCCTGAACCGCGAAGCGCCTTATTTTCAGAGTGCGCGAGGCGTCGGTCTTGGTGTCTACAGCTTCGACGAGGAAACGCTGCAAACAAGAAAGCTGGCCGAGACGAATGATGTCGACAACCCTACCTTCCTGTCGGTGACACCGGATGGCTCGCGCATCTACGCCAATTCGGAAGTCTTCACCTGGCGCGAGGGCACGGTCTCGGCCTACAGCTTCGATCGCGGCTCGGGCACGCTCGCCTATTTGAACAAACAGCCATCGCTGGGCAGCATCACGGCGCACAATACCGTCACGCGCGACGGCACCAAACTCCTGGTCGCCAATTACGGCATGGGCGAGGGTGGTCCGGACCGAGCGGTGGCTGTGTATGGTTTCGACGGGGAGGGCGCACTGTCCGCGCCATTGGCCAGCGTTTCGCACAAAGGCACCGGCCCCAACGCGACGCGGCAGGAACGCTCGCATGCCCACAGCGTCACCGAAACCATTGCCGGTGGAACGGCAATCGTCGCCGATCTCGGCATCGACCGGCTGGTGTCCTATCGGATCGGACAGAACGGAAGTCTGGTGAAGCTCGCAGAGTCCGCGCTCCCTCCGGGTGCCGGCCCGCGTCACATTGCCTTGCACCCGAACGGCCGCTTTGTCTTTGTCATGAACGAGCTGGATTCGACCGTCGCGTCGATGGCGCTCGACAATGCGACCGGCAGGCTATCGATCATCGACACCAAGCCGGCGGTGCCGGCCGAGGCCCGCGACAGCAATCACTGCGCCGATATCCAGATCTCGCCGGACGGCCGTTTCGTCTATGGCGGCAACCGTGGCCACGACAGCGTCGTCATCATGGCGGTCGACCAGCAGACCGGCAGCTTAAGTCTTGTCGGCTATGTCCCTTGCGGAGGCGCCACGCCACGCAACCTGGCGCTGACGCCTTCGGGCGGCCATCTGTTCTCCGCCAACCAGAATGCCGACCGCATTTCGATCTTCGTCCGCGACGCCGGCAACGGCATGCTGACCAATACCGGGCGCAGCATCGACATCGGCACGCCGATGTGTGTCAAGATCGTCGCGTGACCGCCGGCCAGCAGACTAGCCGGGCTCAAGCCTCTTGGATGGCCGAGAGCTTCCAGGTCGAGCCATTCTGGCGCGTGAACGTCCACAACTCGGTCGTCTCCGTCGGATGCTCTTCGTCGCCCTCGACGACCTTGCCGCTCGCCCGTTCGCGCATCACGTCGCGAGACTCGTAGCGCAACGCCGCCGTGGCGTAGTCGCGGTCATCCTCGCGCCAGCTTTCCGCGATGTCGGCCTGCAGCAGGGTGACGTCGGACACTTCGTTCCTGAGACCTTTCTGGGCATTGTCGGCCAGCTCTTCCGAGAGATAGGATACCATCTCGGGCGTGACCGACCGGCGCAATGCCGCATGGTCTTCGCGCCCGAACGCTTCCTGGACATCGGTCAACAGCTGCTGGAACGCGTCAAGGTCGGCCTGGGCCAGCGTGATCTCTTCGGATCGGGTGGTCTCGTAGCCTCCGCCCGATCCGCCGCCAAACCCGGGAATTGTGAAGGAGCCAGCGCTGCTCGTGTTCTGCTGTGCCGTTGCGCGGTTCTCGAACCGTGAAGCTTGGGCATCGCCCATGCCGGCGAGCGCGGGCGCGGGGCCACGCGCGGATTGCGACCGGAAGAACCTGATGGCCAGCATGATCGCGCCACCGATGAGCAGGGCCTGGAGCAGGAATCCGAACATGCCGGCGAGGCCGCCGAAACCTTGGCCAAGGAGCAGTCCGATCAGGCCGCCGATCAGCAGGCCGCGCATCATCGTTCCACCGAAGCCGCTCATGAAGCCGGGCCTCTGCAGGCCGGTCTGTGGTTGCCGGGCAGCATTGTTGACGCCGGCGTTGGGTGTCATCGAACGCTCGACCGGAGCGGTCGGCGCCGGCGCGGTCCGGGTCGGCGGTGCCGATTGGAACGTGCGTGTGCCTCGGCTGCCGAAACTGCCGCCGCGCCGCGCCTCGGCATGATCGATCGCGACCATGGAGAATGCAAGGAACAGGCCGGCAAAGAGGGTGACAAATCGGCTTGTGCGGGAAATCATCGGGGTGACCTTTATCGCTGTGGTTTCGGGCGTTTTCGGCAAAGGGCCGGCCTTGGAAAGACCGGCCTCATGGTCAATCGAACAGCTCTTCGAAAAATGATTTCTTCCGCTTCGGATAGCGGTGGCCATGCGAGCGGGAATAGTCGCCATCGCGGTCCCGGCTGTGTTGCGGCTGGGCAAATGGCGCCGGCTGTGGCTGCGGCGCGGGAGACGCGTCCCTGGTGGACCGTTCGATGATCTTGTCGAGTTCGCCACGATCGAGCCAGACGCCGCGGCACTGCGGACAGTAGTCGATCTCGATCCCCTGGCGTTCGCTCATCACGAGGGCGACGCGGCAGGAGGGGCAAACCATGCCGAGGAGGGAAGATGTCATGTGGGGCTCCTAACCAGAAAGTAATGAGCCCACTTAACCGAAAGGAATGGAAACGGGCCCGTTGAAGCGGTCCGACATCACGGTCGCCAAAGCGACAGTCAGAGGGGCCCGGCCCGCACACGGGAGTTAGGAATGCGGGACGAAGCCTTCAAGGGGCAATGTTGCCGGTGAGAGCGATTTGCTGCTCAAACCGTCACCACGATCTTGCCGAACTGCCCGTTCGATTCGAGATAGCGATGCGCCTCGACGATCCGGTCGAAGGGAAAGATCCTGTCGATGATCGGCCTGAGCGCGCCGTCCGCGAGGCCTTCGAGGATGAATGCCTTGGCCGGCTCCAACTTCTCCGGGTTGCCGGTGATCTCATGCACGAGATAGCCGCGCAACGTCAGTGTCTTGCCCAGTACCGCAGGCAACGGGAACGGCGTCGGCTGGCTGCTGAGGCCGCCATATTCGATCAGAATGCCGCCTCGCGACATCGCCGCAGTCAGCGGCTCGAAGATCGGCCCGCCGATCGCATCCAGCACCACGCGCACGCCTTGCGGCCCGGCGATCTGGCTCAGTCTGTCGGCAAGTTCCTCTTCCTCAAGGACCACGACATGCGCCGCGCCGGCGTCGAGCAGAGCCTGCCTCTTCACCGATGTCCGCGTCACCGCGATTGCTATCGCACCAACGCTGTTGGCGATCTGGATCGCTGCAAGCCCGACGCTGCTCGAAGCCGCCGTGATGACGACGACCTCTTCGCGGCGCAGCCTGGCGATGTCGATCAGGGCGCCGTAGGCGGTGAGGTACGGCATCCAGACCGCCGCCGCGGTTTGCCAGTCGAGGGACGCCGGATGCTTGACGATGAGCCCCGCGGGAAAGGTGACAAGCTCACCGTAAGCCGGCCAGCGAACCATCGATTGCGGCGGGATGACGCTCACGGCGTCACCATGTGCCAGCCCCATCACGCCTTCGCCAATTGCCTCGATGACGCCCGCCGCTTCCAGCCCAAGCCCGGAGGGCAGGACGGGTGTCTCAATGTAGCTGCCCGCGCGCAGCAGCGCCTCGGCGCGGTTGAGGCCGAGCGCCTTGACGCGGATCTGAACCTCGCCCGGACCCGGTGGCGGAAGGTCGACCTCCTCGATGCGCAGGACCTCGGGACCGCCATGCTGGTGGAAGCGAATGATACGGGCCATTTGGCTCACTCCAAAATATTTGACACTGAATGAGCTATGACGCGAAAGCTTTGTGCGATAAACGGCTGTTTGGATTGTTCAGTAGAAACCAGGAGTTTCGAATATGGATAGGCTGGAAAGCATGGCCGTGTTCGTCAGGGCGGTCGATCTTGGCTCGTTCGCGGCGGCGGCCACCGCGCTCGATCTATCCGGACCGATGGTCGGCAAGCATGTCCGGTTTCTCGAGGAGCGGCTTGGCATGCGTCTGATTAACCGGACCACGCGCCGCCAGAGCCTGACCGATTTTGGCCGCGCCTATTATGAGCGGTGCCGCCTGGTGCTGGCCGAGGCCGAAGCGGCCGATGCGCTCGCCGCCGACCAGCTCTCGGAACCGCGCGGAAAACTGCGTGTCACCATGCCGGCGCATTTCGGGCGCCACTGCGTCACCCCCGTGCTGCTGAAGCTGGCAGGGCAATATCCAATGCTGGAACTCGACCTGTCGCTCAGCGACCGCTTCGCCGATCTCGCCGAGGACGGTTTTGACCTCGCCATCCGGACCGGCGGTCTGAACGACAAGGCTGGCGTGATCGCGCGTCGCCTTGCACGCCAGGACATGGTCGTCTGTGCCGCGCCTTCCTATCTTGAAATTCATGGCGAGCCACGGCGGATCGAGGACCTCGCCGATCACCAGGCGATTGTCTACCGCCGGCTCGGCATGATCGTTCAGCCGTGGCTATTTCCGCGCGAGGGGCAGACTGCGCTCGAGGTAACCCCAAACGGCCGGCTGCGGCTCGACGATCTGGATGCCATCGCCGATGCGGCCGTCGACGGCATGGGGCTGGCGTGGTTGCCTTACTGGCTGGCTCGCGAGCGCATCCAGGCCGGCACGCTGGTCGAGCTGTTGCCGGACCAGCCGCGCTATCCCTACGATTGCCATGCGCTCTGGCTTCGGACGCCGCATCTGTCGCTCAAGGTCCGGCTGGCCGTCGACGCATTGGCGGCCGCCTTGCCGAAAATGATGGCGTGATCGCCAACAGACGGCTTGCGCTCTTTGAGGCGTGACGTTCCGGTGCCATATGAAGGTGGCTGATGGGTGTGCGCATCGCAGGAGAGACGGTTGATGACCAAGGGTTCGGATCTGTTCGTGGCGGCCCTCGAAAATGAAGGGGTCGAACGAATTTTCGGCATTCCGGGCGAAGAAAATCTCGACATCGTCGAATCCATCCGCCGCTCGTCGATCCAGCTGATCCTGACGCGCCACGAGCAGGCGGCGGCCTTCATGGCCGCCACCTATGGCAGGCTCACCGGCAAGCCGGGTGTGTGCATCACAACACTTGGCCCCGGCGCGCTCAATTTGACCACCGGCTCTGCCTATGCGCTGCTCGGCGCGATGCCGATGATCATGATCACCGGCCAGAAGGGCATCCTGTCGTCCCGGCAGGCGCGCTTCCAGATCGTCGACATCGTCGCGGCGATGAAGCCGCTGACCAAGCTGTCGCGCCAGATCGTCTCGCCTAGGATGATCCCGTCGCTGGTGCGCGAAGCCTTCCGCGTCGCCCAGGAAGAGCGCCCCGGCCCCGTGCACCTCGAACTGCCGGAAGACATCGCGGCGGCGGAATGCGAGCCGATCGCGCTGGTGCCGACGCATCCGGTCGAATTGCCCCTGGCCAGCGCTGGCGCGCTCGATCGCGCCGCCCGCATGATCATTGAGGCCAAGCGTCCGCTGCTGATGTTCGGCGCCGCGGCGTCACGGCCGCGCGTGACTCCCGATGTCGCCCAGTTCGTGCTGCGAACGCAGATTCCCTATTTCACCACGCAGATGGGCAAGGGCACGGTGCCCGGCGGCACCGAGCTCTACATGGGAACGGCGGCTCTTTCGGAACGCGACTACGTGCACGAGGCCATCGAACAGGCCGATCTGATCATCACCATCGGCCACGACACGGTCGAGAAGCCGCCCTTCATCATGGGGGCGAAAGGACCGAAGGTTATTCATGTCGGCTACCAGACGGCTGATGTCGAGCAGGTCTATTTCCCGCAAGCCGAGATCGTCGGCGACCTCGGCCCATCGCTGGCGCTGCTGGCGGACCGCATCGAGGGCAAGATTCCCAACGCGCAGGCCCTGCTGCCGCTGCGCGAAGGCATTTTGAGCCGCATCGCCGCGCGCGCCACCGAAGGCCGTTTCACGCCGCAGCGCATCGTACATGACGTGCGCGCCGTGATGCCGGCCGACGGGATCCTCGCGCTGGACAACGGCATGTACAAGATCTGGTTCGCGCGCAACTACCGCACGCGCATGGCCAACACGCTGCTGCTCGACAATGCGCTGGCCACCATGGGTGCCGGCCTGCCGTCGGCGATGATGGCGGCACTGCTCTATCCCCAGCGTCGTGTCATGGCTATCGCTGGCGATGGGGGTTTCATGATGAACAGCCAGGAACTGGAGACTGCTGTTCGGCTCAAGCTCAACCTCGTCATCCTGCTGCTGGAAGACCACGCTTATGGCATGATACGCTGGAAGCAGGCTGTCGACGAATTCCCGGATTTCGGCATGACCTTCGGCAATCCCGACTTCGTCAAATACGCCGAAGCCTATGGCGCCAGGGGCACCAGGGTTGGCGCGATAGCCGACCTGCAACCGGCGTTGGAACAGGCCTTCGCCGGCGGCGGCGTGCATCTCGTCGTGGTGCCCATCGACTATTCCGAAAACACCAGGGTGCTCGTCGACGAATTGCGAGAGCGACTGCCGGCGCCAAAGGCACCCTGACGGCAGCGGCAAAGCCGCCGTCAGGATCGGTTGATGCCTACAGCTTGCAGTAAGGCGTTACCGGCGCGATCGTGCCGAAATCCTTGACGATCTCGTAGCCGATGCCGTCCGCCGCCGCCTTGCCGACATAGGAATGGCAGAGCGTGTGGTTGTTGCTGGCATCGACCCGGATCTTGCCTTGTGGCGCATCGAACTCGATCGTCGGCAGCGCCTTGAGCACATCGTCGTCCTTCAGCGAGCCGGCCTTCTCCGCCGCCAGCGCGTAGAGATGCAGGCCGTTATAGCCGGCCTCGCCGATGCCATTGACCATCTTCTCCTGGCCGAATTTTTCGCGGAAGTTCGCGATGAACTTCTTGTTGACCGGGTTGTCGAGCGCCATCCAGTAGGGCTGCGGCGCGTAGGTGCCGGCGGCGACGCCAGGCGGCAGCGCGTCCTTGTTGAAGACCTCGTCGAGCGGTGCGATCAGAGGCTGCTTCATGTCGAAGCTGCGATACTGCTTGAGCTGCGTGACGGCGTCGTTGCCGACCACCATCGACCACACGACGTCGGGCTTCAGCGACTTGATCTTCTGGAAGGCCGGGCCGAAATCCGTGGTGCCGAACGGATAATAGTCGGCGCCGACAATCTTGCCGCCGGCCTTTTCATAGGCGGCTGTGATCGCCTCGGTCATTTTCTGCGGCCAGGCATAGTCGGACGCCATGATGTAGATGGTCTTGCCGAGGTTTTCGGCCACCCACGGCATCATCGGGTCTACCTGCTGCATCGGGATAGGTCCGGTGGCGACGAAGTAGCGATTGCATTCGCCGCCCTCGAAATTGGTCGGGTAGAAAAACAGCTTCTTGGCCTTCGAGGTGACGGAAAGCGTGGCGCTGCGCTCGGGCGAAATGATCGTTCCCATGATCACGTCGACCTTGTCCTCGTTGAGGAGCTTGCGGGCCTTGTCGATGGAGCCCTTGGTCGTGGTCTGGTTGTCCTCGATGAAGAGCTCCACCTGGCGCCCGCCAATGCCGTTGGCGGCGTTGAGTTCGGCGGCGGCGAGCTTGTAGCAGTTGAGCAGCGTCTCGCCGAGGATCGCCTGCAGCCCGGTGATCGGGATCGACAGCCCGACCTTGACCGTGTCTGCGGCGCGCAGGATTCCCGGCGCGCCGACCATTGCGAAGGCGGCCGCGGCGCCGCCGGATTTCAGAACAGTTCTTCTGTTTATCATTGTTGTGTTCCCTTCCAGTCCAGGCGCGCCCCATGCACGCCTTACAAAGCCAAGAGGTCCTTCAGCAGGATCTCGTCGGCGAATGCTTCCGGCGTGCCCTCATGCACGATCCTGCCCTTCTCCATCACCAGGCAGCGGTCCGCCGCCTTGAGGACGAGATCGAGATTCTGCTCGACCAGGACGATGGCGATGCCGCGCTCGCGCGCGATGCGCGGCACCAGCTCGGCGATCGACTGCACGATGTTCGGCTGGATGCCTTCCGAAGGCTCGTCGAGCAGCAGCACCGACGGCAGGCCGCACAGCGCGCGGCCTATCGCCAGCATCTGCTGCTGGCCCCCCGAGAGCGTACCGGCGATCTGCGCCTCGCGTTCGCGAAGGATGGGAAAATAGCCAAAGATGTCGGCTGGAATGTCGCCGTCGCCACGATCCTTGGCGGCGCGCGTGCCGACTTCCAGGTTCTGTCGCACGGTCAGCTGATTGAAGATGCCGCGGCCCTGCGGCACATGGGCGATGCCCGCCCGCGCGCGGCGGAAGGCCGGCGCGTTGGTGAGATCCTGGTCGCCGAGAACCACCGCGCCGCCGCTCGCCTTCAGGCCGCCAGCGATGACGCGCAGCAGCGTTGTCTTGCCGGCGCCGTTGCGGCCGAGCAGGCCGACCACTTCGCCCGCCGCGACGCCGAGGTCGATGCCGTTCAGCACCGGGAGCAGGCCGTAGCCGGCCGAAACGGCAAGTGTCCGCAGCATGCTCAGCGCCTCCCCAGATAGACGTCGCGGACCATCTCGTCGGCCTCGATGTCGTGGAAGGGACCGCTGCGAAGCCGGCGCCCCTGGTGCAGCACCAGCGTCTCGCAATTCAGCGCCCGCACGAAGCGTATGTCATGCTCGACCGCGACGATCGAGAACTCGCCCTTCAGCCGCAGCAGCATTTCGGCCGTCGCCAGCGTCTCCTGCGGCGTCATGCCAGCGGTTGGCTCGTCGAGCAAAAGCAGCCGTGGCCCGATGGCCAGCGCCATGCCGATCTCCAGCCATTGCTTCTGGCCGTGCGCCAGTTCGCCGACCAATGTGGCGGCACGATTGGTCAGCGCGACCAGTTCCATCAATTCACCGATTGGCCGGGCCGGGGAGGGGGCACCCCATCGTGCGACCTTGAGGTTGTCCTCAACCGAGAGGCTCGGGAAGACCGACGGGATCTGGAACTTGCGGGCAATGCCGAGCCGGGCGATGCGATGCAGCGGCAGGCCGGCAATGTCGCGGCCGAGGAAATGGACGCTGCCGCTGGTCGGGCGCAACGTGCCGGTCAGCACGTTGAGGAAGGTACTCTTGCCGGCGCCGTTTGGGCCGATGATGCAGCAGAGCTCCTTGTCGCGGACCGTCAGGTTCAATCCTTCGAGGGCCTGCAGCCCTCCGAAGCGGATACCGACATTTTCGGCCTGGAGCAGGACGTCGCTCATCAGGCCTGCCTCCTGCCTTTGAACAGGCTCTTCAGCCGCGCATAGATCGACAGGATGCCGTCCGGCAGGACAAAGACGATGATGACGAAGACGCAGCCGAGCAGCAGCGGCCACAGGCTCGGATTGAAGCTGCTGATCGTCTGCTGCGCGCGCTGGATGAAGATTGCGCCCAGCACTGGGCCAAGCAGCGTGCCGCGCCCGCCGACCGCCACCCAGACAATGACCTCCGTCGACAGAAGCAGTCCGGACAGATCGGGGGCAACCAGCCCGGCCATGCAGACATAGAGCGCGCCGGCAAGCCCGGCGATAGCTGCCGAAAGGATGAAGGTGACGAGCAGCCGTAACGGCGCATTGTGGCCGAGTGCCGCCGCCCGGAGCTCATTGTCCTGGATGGCGGTCAGCACCGTGCCCCAGCGGCCACGGCTGATCGACCACAGCGACAGAACGGCCACCGCCACGATGACCGCGACGAAGATATAGCTCGACAGGTCCTGGCTGAGATCGACATGCCGGCCGCCAAGATCGAATTCGATCGGCGGGATCCCGATCAGGCCGCTGTCGCCGCCGGTGACCGAACTCCAGGAGATGGCCGCCTGCTGGCAGATGACGCCCATGGCCAGCGTGACGATGGTGAAGTAGCTGCCGCGGATGCCGCCGAAGAACAGGAAGTAACCGATGATGGCGGCGACGAAGGCAGCCCCCGCAATGGCGCCCACGATGCCGAGCAGGCTGCCGAAAGGAATCGCGTCATTGAGCGTGACCAATGCCATGATGTAGCCGCCGATGCCAAAGAAGGCGGCGTGGCCGAAACACAGGATTCCGGTGCGGCCCCAGAAGAAGTCGAGGCTCGCCGCGAACAGGCCGAAGATCAGCGCGTCGCGGATCACCGTCAGTTGGTAGCCGTCGGCGAAGAAGGGATAGGCGATGGCAAGCGCCACGCAGACGGCGAAGATCAGCAGCCAGTTGCGGTCCCGGGCGATCATCGCGACGCCCCGTTGAACAGGCCGTTGGGCCGCACCCGCACGGCGACGATGGCCGCCAGCAGCACAATGGCCTGCGCCAGCGATGGCGAGATCTGGTAGTTGAGGATGCTGGTCAGCCCGCCGACGAAGACGCTGCCGGCTACGAGGCCGCCAATCGAGCCGACCCCGCCGACGATGACGACGAAGAAGGCGTTGGCGAGATAGTTCACCCCCATCTGCGGCAGCACGATCGCCAGGGGCGCGACCAGTCCCCCAGCCAGCCCCGCGATTGCCGCGCCGAAGGTGAAGGCAATGGCGTAAGTGCGGCGCGTGTTGATACCGACGCCCTCCGCCATTTCGCGGTTCTGGATGACGGTGCGGATGTCGAGCCCGAACGACGTCCGGCTGATCAGCAGGATGACGCCGAGCAAGGTCGCCATGGCGATGCCGATCAGGATCAGCCGATAGGCCGGATAGACGGTGAAGAAGAGGTCGAGCGTGCCTTCGACCGGCGGCGTCACCGGCTTGGCGCCGAGCCCGAAGGTCAGTTCCAGCCCTTGCTGCAGGATCAGGCTGACGCCCCAGGTGGCGAGCACGGTCGAGACCGGCCGCGAATAGAGATGGCGGATGATGGCGAATTCCAGGATGCAGCCGACCACGGCACCGGCGATCGGCGCCGCCGCCAGGCCCAGCCAGAACGAACCGCCCATGCTCTGGATGAAGTATACCGCGAAGGCGCCGACGGTCACAAACTCGCCATGCGCCAGATTGGTCACGTTCATCAGGCCGAAGCTGATCGCCAGCCCGAGCCCGACCAGCATCAGGATGCTGATCAGCGTCAGCGCATTGAGCAATGTCGTGATGGCAAAATCCATCGCTTCAGGCCGCGCTGGCGAGGCGTTGGCGCAAGTCCGCGAGCAGGCCCTCGGCGGCATCGATCACCGCTGCTTGATGCGGCTGCAGGTCCTGCCCCGACCACTCGTCGATATGGTCCGACAGCGGGTCGACGACCTCGGTGCGGTGATTGGCCAGCGTCTCGATGACGGCGTGGCCGCAGAATGGCACATAGCCCTCGGAATAGCCGCCTTCATGGCTCATCATCAGCCGTCCATTCGAGACTTCGGCCGCAAACGCCACCATGCGCGCGGCAAGGCGGCGAAAACATTCGCTGTTGAGCATCATGCGGCCGAGCGGATCGAAGCCGGACGCGTCGAAACCGGAAGCGACGATGACGAGGTCGGGCTTGAACGCGCGCAAGGCAGGACCGATGACGCGGTCGAACGTGGCTTCATAGGCGCCGGTGCCGCTGCCGGCCGGCAGCGGGACGTTGATGTTATAGCCTTCGCCGGGTCCCTTGCCGTTGTCGACGAGCGCGCCGCGTCCGGTCGGGTACAGATTGTCCTGATGGAGCGAAATCGTCAGCACCGACGGATCGGAATAAAACACCGTCTCGGTGCCATTGCCGTGATGCACGTCCCAGTCCACCACGGCGGCACGGCCGAGCAGGCCCTCGTGCTGCAGCCGCCGCACGGCGACGCCGATGTTGGAGAACAGGCAATTGCCCATGGCCTGGTCGGGTTCGGCGTGGTGCCCGGGCGGCCGCGCCAGCGCGTAGGCGTTGTCGACGCGGCCGGTCAGCACGGCTCGCATGGCGGCATAGGTGGTGCCGGCGGATAACAGCGCGATGTCGAAACTGTTGAGGCCGATCGGTGCCTGAGGCCCGGCGAAACCGGATCCGCCTTCGCTCAGCATCCTGATATCATCGACGTGGCGTTGCGTGTGGACGCGCAGCAGGTCTTCCACCGTTACCGGTTCGGCAATGATCGGAACCAAATGGCGTGCCAGGCCACTGACCTGGATGAGATTGTTGAGCCGTCGTTTGGATCCAGGCGATTCCAGGTGGCGTCCGGGTTCCACGAAACGGCCGGGAGGCATCATGTCGGCGCTGGAGCCAGTATCATGCCACATCAGCTGTTCGTGAAAAACGTAGCCTGTCGCCATCCGCGGCATCCTCTAAAAACCAGACGCTAGCAGGCTAACAATCGCCCGGCCCGACCCTAAAGAGGGGCCATGTCAGTCATCTATGCCCCTCCTTTCGGAGGGGTGCGGAGGTTTGCGGCGACCTGCGCGGCGCGCACTGCCTGGACGCGGTTCGATACCGAGAGCTTGCCGAAGATGTTTTTCAAATGCCACTTCACCGTCGTTTCGCTTACCGACAGTGCAACGGCGATATCGCGATTTGACATGCCTTCCGACAGAAAGTGCAGCAGCTCGGACTCGCGCTGGGTGAGCTGTTCTTTCTCGACCGTCGGGGCGGCTGTTTTGCGCGTCGTCACGGGCATCGTCTGCGCGGCATCGATGATGCGCGTCGCATAGGCCGACAGTGACGGGTCGGCCTTTGCCTGGGCCGCCCGGAGCCGCATCAAACCCTCGACGACAGACTTGCCTTCGTCGACGAAGGAGCGGATGAAGCCCGAGGGTTGCGCAAGGCGCAATGCTTCGTGCAGATGGCGGTCTGCTTCCCGCTGGTCATGGCCGGCGCTCTTGGCGCGCAGGATCAGCGCCAGTATGTGCCGGCGCATGCGCCCGCTGCTTTTCGTTCGCTCCAGCAGCGCGTCGAAAATCGCCGCCGCCGCCGCGTAGGATTTTTCCGCCGTAAGCAGCCGGCCTTCGGCGAAGAACTCGAATTCGTTGGCGATGGTAGAGGCGGTTTCACCGCTTTCGCGGCGATGCTCGTCGAGCAGCGCGCGGGCTTCCGGGGTGCGGTTCTGGTCAAGAAGCAGCCGGATGCGATCGTGCACCAGCACCGAAGCGAGGCGGCGGTAGACGGAGCCGCGCACGCGCTGGTAGACGCGCTCCAGCATGTCGAGGGCGGCTTGGCCGCGACCGGTCAGCTGCAGCACCCGGGCATAGGTCGGCACGCTGGCCAGGGGATAGACAATGACCGCTGCGCCCTCGATCAGCGGCCCGAGATTCTCGACCAGCGCCAGTGCTTCGCCGGATGCGTTGGTCTCATAGGCGAGTTCGGCAAGCAGCGTTCCGGCGAGGGCCTCGGCATAGGAGTTGGCGCCGATCCGCGTCCTGGCCTCGATGATCGCGTTGCGCAGCAGCCGTTCGGCCGCGGGCAGGCGGCCGGCCGAGCGCTCGATGACGGCCATGTAGCAGTTGGCGATGGTGACGCCGAGCAGGCTGCCGCTTCGCTCATGGGCCTTGCGCGCCGCGTCCACAGCAGCGCGTGCCCCCTCAAGGTCGCCCAGCGCGTAGAGATTGTAGCCGATGACGTTTGCAGTCGCGCCTTCCATGAACCACGCGTCGGGGGCGATGATGCGCAGGGCCGCCAGTGCTGTGTCGCGCGCGTCCTCGAACTGTTCCAGCGTGCTGTGCACGGCCGCTGCAAGGACCTCGAGTTCCGCCTCGATGGTCGTGCCGGTCAGCGTGCCCGGGTCCTTGCTATCGGTCGGCCCGGTTTCGACGAGCTGGCGCGCATTGGCGAGGGTCTGCTGGGCAATCTCGGGCTGGCTGCTGTGCACCGCAAGCCACAGCACGACGAGTTGCAGCCGGATGCGCTGGTCGATCAGTTTCCTTGGCAGCAGCGCCAGCAGCTGGCGCACATAGAGAAGCTGGCATTGGGCGATGAGTTCGAGCGCGTTGTTCTCGATGAACACCGCGGCACGGGCTTCGTCGCCGGCGGCGAGCGCATGGCCGATGGACTCGGTCAGCATCTTGCGTTCACCGAACCATTCCGAAGCCGCCAGGTGCAGCGGTGCGATCATCTCCGGCTCGCGCCGTTCCATTTCACGGCTGAGGAAGTCGTGGAAAAGGTGATGATAGCGGAACCAGCGCCGTTCCTCGTCGAGCGGAACCAGGAACAGGTTGCGGGTCTCGATCTCGGTGATGGCAACCTCGGCGTCCGCCGCCCGCATCACCGCGCGGCAGGCCTCGGCGCTGAAGCGCTCGAAAATCGAGGAATAGAGCAGGAACTTCGCCAGCGCCGGCGGCAGTTCCAGGAACACTTCTCCCATCAGGAAGTCGGCGACGTTGCGGTTGGCGCCGGTGAAATTGCCGATGACTGTTTCGGGCGCATGGGCCGCACCGAGCGACAGCGAGGCGAGCTGCAGGCCGGCGGCCCAGCCTTCGGTGCGCGAGCACAGTGTTTCCACCGTGCCGCTGCTGACAGAGAGGCCAAGCTTGTCGTTGAAGAAGGCTTCGGCTTCCGACGAGGCGAAACGCAGATCGTCCGGGCCGATTTCAAAGATATCGCCGAGCACCCTGAGCTTGCCGAGCTGCAGCTCGGGCAGGTTGCGCGAACCGATGACGAAGACGACGTTGGTTGGTGCCTGCCGGGTCAGCCGTTCCATGAACCGCTTCACCGCCGGTGCATCGATGGCGTGATAGTCGTCGAAGAACAGGGTGATGTCGGCGTGGCGTGCCGCCAAACCCGACACGAGTGCCGCAAGCACCACGTCGAGTTGCGGGATGGGGCTCGACTGGAAGGCGAGGTCGAGCTCGGCCGGGTTCTGGACGAGATGGCGCAACGCCCCCACCAGATGCGACAGGAAGGCGCCTTCGTCATTGTCCGTCGCCTCGCACGACAGCCAGGCCGTCAGCCGGCCGTGGCGCGCGACCTCGGCCGCCCATTGCGCCATCGTCGTCGATTTGCCGAAGCCAGCGGGCGCGGCGAACAGCACGATGCGCGTGTCGACATGCCGCTCCAGCCTCGACAAGATGCTCTCGCGCCGTACCCACCGGCGATGGTGAGGCGATGCCGGGCTGGCGGGTTGCGACGACGGTCTCATCTGGCGCCGGGCACCCATTCCGTTTCGATCAGCGGAATTTGCGGCGCGCAATCGCGCGGCAGGGTGCCCTTGATCCTGGGATCATCGGTGATTTCGAACCCCGTTGCATAGGGTTCAAATCCGCAAGCCCGGTAGAAACCGATAACGCTGTGATGATCGAAGCTGCTGGTGTGCAGCCAGATGCGGACGGGGCCCAGGCGCCATGCCTGGTCGAGCGCGCCCGCCATCAGCCGTTTGCCGAAGCCTTGGCCAGTCAAGGAGGGAAACAGGCCGAAATAAGTGATCTCGATCTCGTTGCTGTCGGCGACCGAGAATTCGACCATGCCGACATGGCCCCCACTCTCATCATGGCCGTAGTAGAGATGCTGACGTGGGTCGGCGAAATGCGCCGCGATGTCGGCGTCCGACATTTCGGCGGCGCGGTCCCAGAGCCAGGGAGCGCCGATCTCGAGGAAGACTGCGCGGTAGACGGCGGGATCGGGCTTGGTGACGCGGGTCATCGCCAGCGGATGCGCGAGACCGGGCACCGGGGCACGTGCCTCCATCCACGTCACCGCATTGATGATTTTGCCTGCCGGCACGCGCCGGTAGCCCGGGACGAGATCGGTGGTTTCATCCGGCAATGAGCCTTCAGTGACTTGCATCTGTCCTCGGTCTTCCGCCGCGCAGCTTAGCCGGCATGTCAAGAAGCTGATGCCAACTCTGCGGCCGCCTGCCAAGTGGCTCCAGAGGTGGGCCATGATTTTGACCCGCCTGTCGCCTTGCCTTTTCGAAGAATGGCATATGAGATATGATACACCATCCATGGAGAAGCGGAATATCATGCCTGAACGAATTGCGGACGAGGCCATCTTGCGGGCGGTCGACGATGGCTTCGACCGCCAGCTCGCCTTCTTGGCGGACCTCGTACGCTTTCCCTCGCAGCGTGGTGAGGAACACGCCGCGCAATCCTTCATGGCGGCCGCCTATGAAGCCAATGGCTATGCGGTCGATATGTGGCGTGTCGATGTCGATGCGATCCGCGACCTGCCTGGATTCTCGCCCGTAGCGGTTTCCTACGATGACGCGTTCAACGTCGTCGCCACCCACACGCCGAAAAACGTCACCGGTCGCTCGCTGATCCTCAACGGCCATATCGATGTGGTGCCGACCGGACCGCTCGACCGCTGGGTGCGAGATCCCTACGATCCGGCGATCGAGGATGGCTGGATGCATGGGCGCGGCGCCGGCGACATGAAGGCCGGCCTGTCGGCCTGTCTCTATGCGCTGGCCGCCTTGCGCGGCCTCGGCTATCAGCCGGCGGCGAAAGTGTTCCTGCAGTCGGTGGTCGAGGAGGAGTGCACCGGCAATGGCGCGCTTGCTTGCCTGCAGCGCGGTTATCGCGCCGACGCCGCCTTCATTCCCGAACCGCTGGAACCAAGACTGATGCGGGCGCAGGTTGGGCCGATCTGGTTCAGGGTCGAGGTCGACGGCGATCCGCAGCACGCGTCGGGCGCCTTTTCCGCCGGCGCCAATGCCATCGAGAAGGCCTTCCTCATCATCCAGGCGCTGAAGCAGCTCGAAATCGTCTGGAATGCCAGAAAGGTTGACGACAGGCATTTCTGTAATCACCCGCACCCGATCCGATTCAACCTCGGCAAGATCCAAGGCGGCGAATGGACATCGAGCGTTCCCGCCCGCTGCGTCTTCGAGATGCGGGTCGCGACCTATCCCGGCCAGAAGCTCGAGGACGCCAGGGCCGAACTCGAGGCCTGCATCGCCGATGCCGCCCGCGCCGATCCGTTCCTCGCCAATCGCCCGCCCAGGATGACCTACAACGGCTTCATGGCCGAGGGCTATGTGCTGGAAGGCGCCGACGAGATGGAAGCCGTGCTGCGCCGCAGCCACACCGCCGTGTGGGGTGAGCCGTTGACGGAACATGTCACCTCGGCGACCACCGATGCGCGCTTCTTCGGCCTTTATGCCGACACGCCGGCAATCGTCTACGGCCCGATCTGCCGCATGCCGCATGGCTATGACGAGGCTGTCGATCTCGATTCCGTGCGCAAGGTCACCCAGACCATTGCGCTCTTCATCGCCGACTGGTGCGGCCTCGAACCCATCGATGCCGAGGTCAGGCCATGAACGCGGCCGCATCGGATGCTTTCGGCGAGACGCTCGCGGACGATGCGCCCGATGTCTCGATCGCCGAGGCGCTTGCCCTGTTGCGTCGGCACTATGGGCTCACTGGCAGCGCGCGCACGCTGCCAGGCGAACGCGACCACAATTTTCACATCCAGACGGAAGGCGAGGGCGAATTTGTCCTGAAGGTCTCGCATCCGGCGGAAGAGGCTGATTTCACCGATTTCCAGAACAAGGCGCTCGACCACATACTGATCGTCGACCCGGCTTTGCCGGTTCCCTCGGTGCGCAAGAGCCTTGAAGGCGAAGCGCAGTTCATGGTCGACCTCGGCGGATCGGTGCCGCGCATCGTGCGGCTCGTCACCTATCTGCCGGGCCAGCTGCTTTCGCGCTCGCCCACCTCATCGGCACAGGATCGCAATCTCGGCATCTTCCTCGCCCGGCTTGGCCGGGCGCTGCGCGGCTTCTTCCATCCGGCCGCCGGCAGCGACCTTTTGTGGGACATCCGCAAGGTCGCCAAGACGCGGCCCATGCTGGCGCATATCGTCGATGCCGGCCACCGCGCCATGGTCGAGCGCGCCATCGACGCCTACGAGGAGCACGCGGCGCCGGTTATTCCCGGACTGCGCGCCCAGATCGTCCACAACGACATGAACTCCTACAATGTGGTGATGGACGCTTCGCGACCGGAAATGGTCAACGGCATCCTCGATTTCGGCGACACGATCCATTCGCCGCTGATCTGCGATCTCGCCATCGGGGCCGTCTATCGCTGGCCGGCCGAAGGTCATCCGCTGGCGCCCGCCGCGCGCTTCGTCGCCGGCTATCAGTCCGTGCAGCCGCTCGAGATCGAAGAACTTGGCATCCTCTTTCACCTCATTCGTGCCCGCCTCGCACTCATCGCCAACATCGCCAGCTGGCAGGCCGAGCGTTTTCCAGCCAAGCGCGACTATGTCCTGCGCCTCATCACCGAGGTCTGGGCCTCGCTTGAGCGGCTGGACGGACTGTCGTCCGCGGACGCCCGCCGCTATTTTCTCGACCATTCCAAGCCGGAGTAGATGCCGTGTCCCTGTCCTCGCCACATCCTGCAAATGTCGATTCGGCGGCATCCGAGCAAGCGCTGCTCGAACGTCGCGCCAGATTGCTCGGGCCGACCTATCGCGCCTTCTACAGCAGCCCGATCCATCTGGTGCGTGGCAGCGGTGTCTGGCTCTACGATGCCCAAGGCCGAAAATACCTCGACGCCTATAACAACGTCGCCTCCGTCGGACACTGCCACCCGCGCGTCGTGGAGGCGCTGTCTGGGCAGGCCGCCACGCTCAACACGCACACGCGCTATCTCAGCGAGATCATCCTCGACTACGCGGAAAGGCTGCTCGGTACGCTTCCCTCCCATCTCGGCCATGCCATGTTCACCTGCACCGGCAGCGAGGCCAACGATCTCGCCATCCGCATCGCCCAGCACTCGACCGGCAACACCGGCGTGATCATCACCGACTTCGCCTACCACGGCGCGACCATCGCGACAGCACGGCTGTCGCCGGCTGCGGTCGGGGCAGCGGGCGTGCCCGCGCAGCATCGGGCCGTGCCGGCGCCGGACACGTTCCGCGACGGCGGCCGCGCCGCGCATGATTTCGCCAGAAATGTCGCCGCTGCCATCGAGGATATGCGCGCGCAAAACATCCGCCCGGCGGCGCTGCTGCTTGATTCCGCCTTTTCCAGCGACGGCATTTTCTTCCCCGAGGCTTCCGTCATGCGCGAGGCGGCCGATCATGTCAGGAAGGCCGGCGGCATCGTCATCGCCGACGAGGTCCAGTCCGGTTTCGGCCGGCTCGGCCAGGGCATGTGGGGCTTCGCCAACTATGGCCTCGCGCCTGACATCGTCACCATGGGCAAGCCGATCGGCGACGGGCATCCCATGGGCGCGGTGATCGTGCGGCCGCAGCTGGTGAGCTCGTTCGGTTCGAACACCGGCTACTTCAACACTTTCGGCGGCAATCCGGTCGCCGCCGCGGTCGGCATCGCCGTGCTCGATGTGATCGAGGGCGAGGGGCTGATCGAGAACGCGCGGACGGTTGGCGCCTATACAGGAGAATTGCTGCGCGCCTTGCAGAGCCGGCACGGCATGGTCGCCGATGTCAGGCACAACGGCCTCTATTTCGGCGTCGAGCTGATGGCGGAGGATGAGGCCACTGCTGCTGCCAAGACTTCATCCGTCGTTGAAGCCATGCGCGAGGACGGCGTGCTGATCTCGTCGTGCGGTCCACGCGGCAATGTGCTGAAGATCAGGCCGCCACTGCCCTTTGCCAGGGACAATGCCGAGCAGCTGGCCGAGGCGCTCGATCGCGCACTGTCGAACTGGTGAGCTGAGCGGGCACGCATGCTGAAGCTCGAGCATCAAACCCTCAATGACCGGGCCTACGGCGCGCTCAAGCAGGAGTTGATCTCGGGCGGCTTCAGCCCGGGCCAGATACTGGTCATCCGCAAGCTTGCCGAGAGCTTTGGCATTTCGACGACGCCGATCCGCGAGGCGCTGCAAAGACTGGTCGCCGAGCGACTTCTGGAAATGCAGAACAACCGCTCGATCATCGTGCCCTTGCTCTCCGCGCCCGCCTTCTCGGAACTGACGCGCATCCGCATCGCCGTCGAGGGACTGGCAGGCGAGATGGCCACGTCACGGATGACTGAAAGCGGGCTGGCCGACATCCAAGCCGCGCTCGCCGACATGCAGCGGGCCATCGAGGCGCAGGACGCCACGGCCTATCTGGCCCTGAACGAAGCCTTCCATTTTGCTATTTATGAGCACGCCGGCGCGCCGATCCTCTTGAACATGATCCGCGATCTCTGGGGGCGAGTCGGACCCTATCTCAAGCTCCTGATGCGGGCCGATCGCTACATTCCGCAATCCAATGACGCACACCGCGGGATCGTCGCCGCGCTGGAACAGCGCAACGGCCCGGCCGTTCGGGCTTCCCTTGAAGAGGATATCTCCGTGGCGGCCGCGGTCCTCTGCGACAATCTCCACATGGCGCACTGATCGCGGGCAGGCTCGGTCAGCCTATGCCGTCTCGTCCATCCGGTCGCGCAGGATGCTCCAGCCGAGCAGCATGTTGGGCGCGTGCCGCAGCAGGGCATGGAACGGAATTGGCGCCGGCGGTGCGAAGGGCAGCGGCAAATCACGCGCTTCGGTTCCAGCGGCCCAGTCGGCCAGCACCTTGCCCATCGCCGTGGTCATGGCAATGCCGCGTCCATTGCAGGCGCGACCGGCGATCAGCCCCGGTCCGAGGTCCAGGAGATGCGGCAGGAAATCCGGTTCGACCGCCGCCATCCCCGACCAGCTGTAGGCAAGGGGGGGCAAATCAGGCAGGTCGAGGCGCCGGCCGAGCCGTCGCCAGATTGTTTGCGGCACGCGCGTATCGGCGCCGGCGCCAAGAATATGCATGCCGCCGCTGATCAGCCGGTTGTCGGCGTCGAAGCGAAAGGTGAAGAGGTTGCGCCTGGTGTCGCCGACGCCTTGTCCGCCAGGCAGCAGACGCGTTCGGATTTCATGCGGCAGGGGCGCGGTCGCAATCTGGAAGACCTTCAGCGGAATATAGGTTCGCCGCAGCAACGGATCGAGCGACCCGCCATAAGCGTTGGTAGCGATCAGCACCTTGGCCGCGCGTACCAGGCCCAACCGTGTTTGAAGTGCCCAACCATCGGCGACGCGATCGATCGAGGTGACCGGCGTGTGCTCGAAAATCTTCGCGCCGGCCTTCTCCGCCGCATCGGCGAGCCCCCGCGCATAGGCGACCGGATTGAGCACGCCGCTGGAACGATCCATCCAGCCACCGACATAGCCGCGCGCGCCGGTCAGCGCTTCGACCTCTTGCCGATCCAGGGTGACGACAGGCCGGCCGCGCCGCGCCCATTGGTCCGCGCGGGATTTGACCTTCTCCAGGGCCGCCGGCGAGTGCGCCGGCTGGATCCATCCGTTCTGCACCGCGTCGCAGTCGATGCCGTGCCGCCGGATCAAGCCGAAGACGAGGTCGGCACTGCCGGCGGCAAAATCGATGAGCCGTTCGCCGCGCTCGGGGCCAAGATGCGCGAGGATGCCATCGGGATCCATCCTGGCGAAGTTCGGCACGACGAAACCGGCATTCCTGCCGGTCGCGCCCCAGGCGATGATCTCGGCTTCGAGAACGGTGATGGAAAGTCCTTTTCCGGCGGCGTGCAATGCGGTTGAAAGGCCAGAAAATCCGCCGCCGACAATGGCAAGGTCGACATCGAGGTTGCCACTCAGCGCAGGCCGCTTGCGGCGATCGCGGCTGATGGCATGCCAAAGCGAAGTGCCGTTCGCACTCTGCCGGACCAGGGCATTCATGAACCGGAACCGCTTTTGTCCGTGGCGATCCGCTTGCGCTTGCCGAAGCGCGTCCGCAGCGGCCTGTCGCCGAACAATCCGTTCGGCCGCATCAGCAGGATCACGCAGAGCATCACGCCGATGGCGACGATCTGCAGCGAGGCGGCGCGCGCCTGCTGCTCGGGCGGGAAGAACACGCTGGTCAGCGTGCCCGATCCGGCCCAAATCCCCCAGACCAGGACACTGCCGATGACCGCGCCGAGATTGCTGCCCGAGCCCCCGACGATCAGCATCACCCAGACCTGAAAGGTGAGGATCGGCAGGTAATTGTCCGGCGCGATGAAGCCGGTGAAATGCGCCTGCAGCGCGCCGGCCAGCGCCATGATGGCGCCGCCGACGGCAAACGCCTGGACGCGGTAGAAGCGCGCGCTCTTGCCGAGAGAAATCGCCGCCCGCTCGTCTTCGCGGAGCGCCTTCAGCACACGGCCCCACGGACTGCGCGACAGGTGCTCCAAGGCGAGATAGGCAATCAGCGTCACAGCACAGACGACGGCGAGGTTCGACAGGTTGAACAGCAGCGGCGTCTCCGCCAGGCCGCCGAAGGGGCGCGGGATGAAGCCGATGCCGAAAGGTCCGCCGGTCAGTTTCTGCGCGTTGAGCGCGACCAATTGCACGACGACGGCCACGCCGAAGGTGGTGATCGCCAGATAGTCGGATCTAAGACGCAACGTCGCCATGCCGGTAAGCGCGGCCGCAATGCCGCCAACGATCATGGCACCCACCCAGCCGGCGAGGATGGGCAGGCCAAAGCCGCCGAGCCGCGCGGGATCGTCCGGTGTCGTCAGCAGCGCCGAGGTGTAGGCGCCGATGGCGACGAAGCCCGCCAGGCCGACATTGAACAGGCCGGTCAGGCCCCATTGCAGGTTGAGCCCCAGCGTGACCAGTGAGAAGATCAGCGCCGTGGTCAGGAAGAAGGCGCCGTAGCCGACCAGATCGATCATCTTTCCCGAACTCCGAAAAGGCCGATCGGCCGCACGAACAGCACAGCCATCAGGATGACGAAGGAAACGGCGGCGCGCCATTCGGCGCCGATCAGCTGCACCGCGCCGGCTTCGGCGAGACCGATGATCAGGCCGCCGAGCACCGCGCCCGGGATGCTGCCGATGCCGCCTAGGATGGCGGCGGCGAACATCGGCAGCAGCATGTCGAAGCCCATGAACGGGCGGATCTGCACCAGGATGCCGATCATCACGCCAGCCACGCAGGCGAGCGCGCCGCCGATGATCCACGTCACCCGCACCACGCTGGCAACGTCGATCCCGACGACGCGGGCCAGTGCCGCGTTCTGGCTCAAGGCCTGCATGGCGCGGCCAGTCTGCGTGCGCGTCATCAACAGATGCACGCCGAGCACGAGTATGGCGGTCAACACGAGCAATGCGATCTGGTCGGGCGTGATGCGGATGCCGAAGCCGACCGGCATGGCGATCTGGATCGCCCGGCTGAAATAGGTCGGCCGTGAGGTGAAGGTGAATTCGAGCAGGCTGCGTAGCGCCATCGAGGCGCCGAAGCTCGCCATCACCACGATGATCGCCTGGCCCTGCGAGCGCAGCCGCGAAAACAGGATCTTGTCGAGCAGCAGTGCGAGCAAGGCGGTGAATGCCATGCCGACGATCAGGGCAACAAGAAGCGGCCAGCCGAAGGACAGCGGCCCGATCGGCGTCACCTTGCCGAACATCGCACCGATGGCACTGACCACGGCCAGCGTCGCATAGGTGCCCCAGGCCATGAAGTCGCCATGGGCGAAGTTGGAGAAACGCAGGATCGAATAGGTGAGCGTCACGCCGATGGCGCCGAGGCCGATCATCGAGCCGGTCAGCAATCCGTCGACGATGAATTGCAGGCTCATGCCGCGCCTCCCTTACCTGCGTGAGAAGGGCGCTGACCAAGATAGAGTTCGGCGACGACAGGGTCGTTCCACAATTCGGAGGCTATGCCTTCGTGCCGGTCCTTGCCTTCGGCCAGCACATAGGCACGGTCGCCGATGGCAAGCGCTGCCTTGGCGTTCTGCTCGACCAAAAGGATGGTGACTCCGGACTTGCGGATGCCGGCCAGCATCTCGAATACCATCGCGACGAACTTCGGCGACAGGCCGGCGGACGGCTCGTCCAGCACCAGCACCTTGGGATGGACGACCAGCGCCCGCGCCACGGCAAGCATCTGCCGCTGGCCTCCCGACAGATTGCCGGCGGCGGTGCGGCGCTGGCGGACAAGGTCGGGGAAGGCGGCGTACATTTCCTCGATGCGGGCCGGGATATCGCGCCGCTCGAGGATGCCGCAGGACACCTTGAGGTTGTCCTCCACCGACATCAGCGGAAAGATGTTCTCGGTCTGCGGCACGAAGGCGAGGCCAAGCCGCACCATGGTGTGGGCCGGCGCGGCGGTGATGTCCCTGCCGTCCAGCAGCACCGTGCCGCCGGTGATCGGCACGAGGCCGGCGATCGCCTTGATGAAGCTCGACTTGCCGGCGCCGTTGGGGCCGAGCACGACGACGATCTCGCCTCTGTCGACGGTGATCGAGGCGCCGCGCACGATCGGCACGCCGGGCTCGTAGCCGGCTTCGAGGTCGCGTACATCGAGGACGGTCTCGCTCATGCGGTGCCTCCGAGATAGGCCTCGATGACGCGCGGGTCGCGCGCGACCTCTTCTGCCGTGCCTTCGCTCAGCAGTTGGCCGCTCGCCATAACAAGGACGCGGTGGCAGAGCCGCGTCACAATGTCGATGTTGTGCTCGATCAGCAGGAAGGTGATGCCGCCCGCGTTGATGTCGCGGATGCGGTCGATGATGACTTCGAGCAACGTCGCATTGACGCCGGCGGCGGGTTCGTCAAGCAGGATGATCGCCGGGTCGGCCATCATGACCCGGGCAAGTTCGAGCAGCTTGCGCTGGCCGCCGGACAGCACGCGCGCCGGCTCATGGGCGAGATGGCTGAGGGTGACGAGTTCGAGCAGGTCGAGGGCTTTCGTCCGGGCGGCTTTTTCCTGTGCCGCCACCCGCCACGGCGTGAGGAAGTTAGCCAGCAGCTTTTCGCCGGCCTGGCCCTGTGCCGCGAGCATGATGTTTTCGATCAGCGTCAGATTGGGCAGCGGGCGCGGGATCTGGAAGGTGCGGCCGAGCCCACGGCCGATGCGCAAATGAGCGGCTTCGCCGGAGACGCGCGTGCCGTTGAGAAGGATGTCGCCGCTGGTCGGCAGGATACTGCCTGCGAGCAGGTCGAACATGGTCGTCTTGCCGGCCCCGTTGGGTCCGATCAGGCCGAGGATTTCGCCGGCTTTGACATGAAACGAGACATCGTTGACGGCGACAAGGCCGCCGAACCGCCTGACGACGTTGCTTGCCGTCAGAACCGGGACACGGGTCTCCTTCCCCTGCCTTTCCGCTGCCTCGCTCATCAAACCCTCTGGCCGAAGACGGTCGTCGAAGTCTTCTGATTATGATTTGTGATCACACTTGCTTTGATCACGCTATTCGGCTTTAATTTCATCCGCAAGCCGAAAACCCGCCGATAACGGATTCCATGCAAAAGGCTGCCATCGAAAAAAACAACGAGGCGATCGCGGCCCAGCTCGCGCCGGTCGGCCGCGAGACGGTGCAGGATCGCGTCTATTCCGAACTGCGTCGCGCCTTGATCGGTGGCCTGTTCGAACCAAGCCAGGTGCTGACCATCCGCGGTCTGGCCGATGCGCTGGTCACTTCGACAATGCCGGTGCGGGAGGCGCTTGGCCGGCTGATCACGGAAAAGGCGCTGGAGGCGCTGCCCAACCGCTCGGTGCGCGTGCCGCCAATCACGCTGGAACGCCTCGACGATCTCCTGCGCGCCCGCATCCTGATCGAGGGCGAGGCGATCGCGCTGGCTGCCGCCCGCATGGGACCGCGCCAGATCACCACCATCGAAACCATTCTCGGCGAGTGGGACGAGATGCGGGCGCTGAAACACAAGAAGGATGTCGACCGCGAAGTGACGCTCAACCAGAGCTTTCACTTCGAGATCTATCGCTCCTGCGGCTCGGCCGTGTTGATCCCGATGATCGAGAGCCTGTGGCTGCAATCAGGTCCATGCATCCGCGTCGCCATCTACGCTTTCTCGGAAGCCGGCGAGGTCGACACCGCCCAGTATCACCGCCGCATCGTCGAGGCGCTGGCCACGCAGGATGCTTGGGCGGCGCGCGAAGCACTGGTCGCCGACATCAGCCGGCCCTTCACCTTCCTGCGCAGCAAGCTGCAATCCGCGGCTGGGAAAGATCAGACATGACCTCCATCCGGATCAGCGAGCCACGCTCGAAGCTTTCCGTCACGGCGCTGCTGCTGCCGGAAAAGGCGCCGGAGAACGCGGCCTTTCTCACAACCCATCTCGCCACGCCACGCGTCGTCCCCGCCATTCACGCCATGTGGACGGGACCTGAGATCTCCTGCCCGGTTCCATCAGCCGATCTCGAGGGGCAGGCCTATGCCCAGCCGCTGCCGGCGGAGAACGCGACCCTGACGCCGCAGCCGGGCGACATCGTATTGTCCTACGTGCCGCCGCGCATGTGGGGCGGCAACCCCAACGCAATCTTCGACATCGGCCTGTTCTACGGGCAGGGCGCGCGTCTGCTGTTCCCGATCGGCTGGCTGGCCGGCAGCGTCGTCGCGCAGGTGGAGCCCGAGGAGCGCGATCAATTCGCGGCTGCCTGCGGCATCATCCGCCGCAACGGCGCCTGCGACATCACCTTCAGCTTGGTGGAGGCCTGAAATGGCTGACGACAGTTTCGAGCTTTTCGATCTCCGCGTCGAGGCGGTCATTCCGCGGGGCAAGCCGATCTATTGCGGCGCCAGAGCCGGCGATTATTTCGAGCTCAAGGGCGAGATGCTGTCGATGCCGGCGGGGCAGGGCTTTTCGATCTATTCGATCTCGGCGGTGCTGCCGCTGCTGGCGGCGAAGCAGCGCCCGACCCACCCGAATGACTGGATGACCTCGGACGCGGAGATCGCCTGTCCCGATCCCAACTGCGCCAGCAGGCTGCGGATCGTCAGGCTGGCCAAGCGGCGGTTCAGTCATGCCGAAACCACGGCCGTGCCGTTGCCGAAGGGGAATGACGAGAGATGAGTGTCAAAACCTTCGAGCTCAGCCCGGGCTACGCGATTTCGCGCGTCATACGCGGTGGCTGGCAACTGGCCGGCGGCCATGGCGCCATCGATCGCAGTCAGGCCGTAAGCGACCTGATCGCCACCTTCGATGCCGGCATCTGGACCTATGACTGCGCCGATATCTACACCGGCGTCGAGGAATTGATCGGCGCCGCGCGCTTGCGGCTGGCCAATGAGCGTGGTCTCGATGCAGCCGCCAAAATGAAGGTGCACACCAAGCTCGTGCCCGACCTTGAACGGCTCGCTACGATCAGCCGCGACTATATCAGGGGCATCGTCGACCAGTCGCTGCGCAGGCTTAAGACCGAGCGGCTCGACCTCGTGCAGTTTCACTGGTGGGATTATGCGCAGCCGCGCTATATCGAGGCGATGGGTTGGCTCAACGAGCTTCGGCGCGAGGGCAAGCTGCGCAATCTCGGCACCACCAATTTCGATACGCCCCGGCTTGCCGAAATTCTGTCAGCCGGCATCCCGTTGGTCAGCCAGCAGCTGCAATATTCGGTGCTCGACCAGCGTCCGGCGAACAGCCTCGCCGGGCTTGCGGAGGAAAACGGCGTCAGCTTTCTCTGCTACGGTTCTGTGGCCGGCGGCTTTCTCAGCGACAAATGGCTTGGTGTCGCCGAACCCGGCACGCCGCTCGAAAACCGCTCGCTGGTCAAGTACAAGCTGATCATCGACGATTTCGGCGGCTGGGACCTGTTCCAGCAACTGCTTCGCGCGCTGAAGGCGGTGGGCGACCGCCACGCCGTCGACATCGCCACCATCGCCAGCGCCTGGGTGCTGGAGCAGCCGCGAGTGGCCGCGGTCATCGTCGGTGCCCGCAACCAGGCGCATGCGCTGGCCAACGCCAAGATCATGGATGTCGTACTCGACGCCGATGACCGTGCGCGGATTGCAGCCGTGATAGCGAGGGGCAACGGCCTTGAGGGAGATGTCTACACGCTGGAGCGCGACCGCCACGGCCGCCACGGCTCGATCATGCACTACAATCTCAACGCGGGCCGGATATGAAGACCATGGACGACAGGTTGTTTTCGCAGGCCAGCGCCGAAGTCGTCGATCTGCATCGCTTTTTCGTCGACTGGTTCGTCGCCTCGCGCGCCGACAAGGTGGATTTCGGCCGCTTCGAAGCCGTCATGGGCGAAGGCCTGACCATGATCGCACCAGGCGGCCAGATCCTCGACCGCGATGCCGTGATCGACCATGTGCGCTCCAGCCGCGCCACTTGCGACGACGGCTTTGCCATCTCGATCGAGGACATCCGGCCCGGCTGGCAGGATGGCGACACGATCGTCGTCCTCTATGTCGAGGCGCAGCTGCGCGCGGGCAAGCACAGCCGCCGCCAGTCGAGCGCGGTCTTCACCACCCGTTCATCGGCGCCCAACGGCGTCCAATGGCGGCATCTGCATGAAACCTGGCTGCAGGTGCCGGAACACTGAGACTTTCCAGACGTCAAATCAGTTCGTGTAACTCAAGGGGAACAACAATGAGAAAGACGTTACTCCAGCTCACCACGGCACTTGCTCTCGTGACGATGGCGGGTGCCGCACAGGCCGCCGACTGCAAGATCACCATCGGTCTCGTCATGGAACTGACCGGTCCGGCCGGTGAATACGGCCAGGCCGGCGCCAAGTCGGTCGAAATGGCCTTCCGCGACATCAACCAAGCCGGCGGCGTGCGCGGTTGCGATCTCGCCACCGACACGCGCGACAGCCAGAGCCAGGGCAACATCGCGGTCGATGCCGCCACCCAGCTGGTTCAGGTCAAGAAAGTGCCTGTGATCATCGGCGGCATCATCTCCTCGGTGTCGATCCCGATCCTGACCTCGGTGACCGCGCCGGCCAAGATCGTCCAGGTCTCGCCGGCGTCGTCCTCGCCGACGCTGACGACACTCGGCCGCGACGGCAAGACCAACGGTATCTTTTTCCGCACCATCACCTCGGATGCGCTGCAGGGCGTGGCCGCCGCCAAATATGCCGTCGACAAGGGTTTCAAGAAGCTGGCGATCATCCACGTCAACAACGACTTCGGCGTCAACATGGTGGCCGAATTCTCGCGTGCCTACAAAGCGCTCGGCGGCACCATCGTCTCCGACACGCCCTACAACGAGAAGCAGTCGAGCTACGCCTCGGAAGTCACCGCGGCGATGGGTGGCGAACCGGATGGACTGTACCTGGTCAGCACGCCCGTCGACGGCGCCACCATCGCCCGCACCTGGATTTCGCAGGGCGGCGTGCAGAAATTCCTGCTCAATGACGGCATGAACAGCCCCGATTTCATCGAGTCCGTCGGCGCCGATTATCTGAAGGACGCCTATGGCACGTCTTCCGGCACCAGCCCGACCGCCTCGACGGAGTATTTCACCAAGAACTACAAGGCGTTTTCCGGCATCGAACCGTCAAATCCCGCGGCAGACCGCTCCTATGATGCCGGCGCCATTGTCGGGCTCGCCATCGCGATTGCCGGCTCCGAGGACCCGGCCAAGATCAAGGACGCCATGTACAAGGCAGTCGATCCCGCCGGCACGCCGATTTATGCCGGCAAGGAAGAATTCGCCAAGGCGCTCGGCCTGATCAAGGACGGCAAGCCGATCCGCTATGAAGGCGTCATCGGTCCCGTCGCCTTCGACAAGTTTGGCGACATCACTGGCCCGTTCCGGCTGTGGAAGATCGCCGACGGCAAGGTGACGACTGATGGTGAAATGACCACCGACGACGTCAACGCGCTGCAGGCCAAGCTTCAGTAAGCCGACGCTGTACTTCCGGCATCGATCTCGCCCATCGCGATCGATGCCGGCATAGTCTGAGACAGGTCGATATCGCTTGCACGAGAAGCGGGCGCGAATAGGATCGGCCGGCTGCAGTTCAAGGGATGGCGAGCGTGCTGGACAAGGATACTCATCGGGCCATCCGGTTGTTGGACGCTGACGATGCGCCTTGTCACGCAGGCGCCTGAGCCGGATGTCGCCTGAAACACAACGGCTTCTCTCCGCGCTTGGCAACAGGCTGGGCGCGGGCGGCATGCTCGCCGGCTCCGACGTGGACCAGCGCTATCGTGACGATCCCGACGGCAAGCTCGGCGTGCTTCCCGAAGCCGTGCTGCGCCCGCGCGATGCCGAGGATGTCGCGGCGGCACTCGCCGCGTGCAACGCTCTTGGCCAGCCGGTCGTCGTCCAGGGCGGGCGGACCGGGCTGGCCGGTGGCGCCCGCGTCCAGCCGGGCGAGGTCGTGCTATCGCTGGAACGCATGACCGGCCTTGCCGCCCCGGATCGTCAAACCGCCACCATCGTCGCCGAAGCTGGCGCGACGCTGCAATCGGTGCAGGAAGCGGCCGACGGCGCCGGGCTGATGTTCGGCGTCGATATCGGCGCGCGCGGCTCCGCCACGGTCGGCGGCAACATCGCCACCAATGCCGGCGGCATCCGCGTGCTGCGTTATGGCATGTACCGGGCACAGGTGCTGGGGCTGGAGGCGGTACTCGCCGATGGCACCGTGCTGACGTCGCTCAAAGGCCTGCCCAAGGACAATTCCGGCTACGACCTCGGCCAACTCTTCATCGGCGCGGAAGGGACGCTTGGCGTCGTCACCCGCGCCGCGCTCCGGCTGCATCCCAAGCCCGCATCCGAGGTGAACGCCTTCTGCGCGCTGCCTTCGCTCGATGCGGCGATTGGCCTGCTTGGGCTGCTGCGGCAAAAGCTCGGCCCGCTATTGTCCGCCTATGAGGTCAATATCGCGCCGCTCTATGACGTCATGGTCGCCAGCATGGCCATGCCGGCGCCGCTTCCGGCCGGATCACCCGTCTATGTGCTGGCCGAAATCCAGGGCAGTGAGCCAGAACGTGACGGCGAGCGCTTCGCCGAGGTCTTGATGCAGGCGGTCGAGGACGGCGTCGTCGACGATGTTGTCGTCTCCCAATCGCCGCGCGAATTCCGCGCGCTGTGGGATGTGCGGGAGGACGCCAACCGCGTCCTGTTTTCGATGAAAGGCCTGATCGGCGTCGACATCAGCATCCCGTTGGCGCGAATGGGGGCGTTCCTGCAAGAAGCGGATGCCGCCATCCGCGCGGTCGATCCCGGTGCCGACATCTACGTCTTCGGCCATCTCGGGGACGGCAACCTGCACTATCAGGTGCTGACGGCGGACCCGGCGGCGGCCTACGGTATCATCTATCGCGGCGTGGCGGCGGCCGGAGGTGGCGTGTCGGCCGAGCATGGCATCGGCCTCGACAAGAAGCAGTGGCTGAATCTGGTGCGCAGTGACGCCGAGATCGCCACGATGCGGCGGCTGAAGACGGCGCTCGATCCGAAGAACATCCTCAATCCCGGACGAGTCTTCGACCTTGACCCAACCGTTTGAAACTCAGGTACGTTCCGTCGCCATTTGCCTGGGAATGAGAAAACGGGCGGCGAGCACGCACAGCAGCACGGTGAACATCAGGATCAGCGCCACCAGCGCGTTGATGTCGGGCGAGAAGCCTAGCCGCATCATCGCCCACAGCCGCACCGGCAGCGTGCTTTGCGTGCCGGTGACCAGGATGGTGATCATCGTCTCGTCGAACGACAGCGCGAAGGCCAGGATGGCGCCGCCGACCATGGCGCTCGACAGGTTCGGCAGGATGATGCGCCAGAAGGTCTGCCAACCGCTGGCGCCGAGATCGTAGGATGCTTCGACCAGCGTGCGGCTCATCGACTGCAGCCGCATCAGCACAGTGCGGTAGACGATCGCCAGCACGAACACGGTGTGGCCGATGACAACCGTCAGCAGCGAGCGTTCGAGGCCGATCTCGCGGAAGAAGATCAGCAGCGCCAGGCCGCTGATGATAGGCGGCATCAGGAATGGCAGGAAGATGATGAACTGCAGAACCGAACGTCCCGAGCGGCGGCCGTGATAGTAGAGCGCCAGCAGCGTCCCGCTGACCACCGACAGGATCACGGTACAGACGCCGACGATCAGCGTGGTGCGCAACGCGGTCAGGATGTCATGGTTTTCAGCCAGCGCCACATAGGTCGAAAAGGTCGGCGACGACCAGTCGACATTGCCATGCGAAATGGTGAAGAACGACGACACGATCGGCACGAACAGTGGGCTGTAAAGCAGTACCGCGACCAGCGTCGTAATCGCGGCCAGGAAGACAGTGGAAGGCCGGGGCAGCGCGCTCATACCGACGTACCCCGGCTGCGCCCGAACCGTTCGCCAATGAGAATGGCGGCGATCACCACGATCGCAAGCGCCACCGACAGCGCGGCGCCGAACGGCCAGTTATAGGCCGTGCCGAACTGGCTGTAGAGGATGCGGCCGAAGGTGAAGCCGCTGATACCGCCGACCATCTGCGGTGTCAGGAAATCGCCGATCGCCAGTACGAAGACGAAGCTCGCCGCCGAGGCGACGCCGGGCAGGCTCAGCGGCAAGGTGATGCGCAGGAATGTCTGCAGGCTGCTGGCGCCCAGGTCATCCGAGGCGCGCAGCAAGGTCTGCGGAATCCGCTCCAGCGACAGGAAGATCGGCAGGATGGCGAACGGGATCAAAAGCAGGCTCAGCGTCAAGAGGATGGCGTTCATGTTGAAGACGAAAAGCGTCGATTGCTGATCCAGGATCCCGAGCGCCACCAGCGCCTTGTTGAGGAAGCCGTTGAGGCCGAGGATGCTGCGGATCGCGTAGATCTTGATGACGTAGCTCATCAGCAGTGGCACCAGCAGCAACATCAGCAGGGCATAGCGCCACCGCCCCTTCAGCGTCGTCAGGAAATAGGCGGCGGGATAGGCGAGAAGGATGCAGATGACGGCCACCGATACGCACAGCACGATTGTGTTCCAGAACACCGGCAGAAAGATCGGATCGGTGAAGAACCTGACATAGTTGCCGAGCGTCGGTGCATGGACGATCGTACCCTGGTCGACGCTGAAGAAGCTGTAGACCAGGAAGATCGCCAGCGGCACGAGGACGAAGATAACCGGCAAGGCGAATGCCAGCACCGTCACCAGCCCTGACAGTCGCCGTTGCGCGGCGTGTGTCGAGCCGGTTCCGCTCATGCCAGCACCAGATGGCCTTCATGCGGCGCAAACGAA
Source organism: Mesorhizobium sp. B2-4-13 (assembly GCF_006658535.1). Taxonomy (NCBI): domain Bacteria; kingdom Pseudomonadati; phylum Pseudomonadota; class Alphaproteobacteria; order Hyphomicrobiales; family Phyllobacteriaceae; genus Mesorhizobium; species Mesorhizobium sp. B2-4-13. Next base: position 544,793 of record NZ_VFVB01000003.1, read on the forward strand.
AGCGAGACCGTCTCGCCGGATTTCAAGATGCTGCCGTCGATCCGGCTCGGCATGCGCAGCCGCAGGCGCTGCGCGGCATCGTCCGCCCCCGCCATGATCGTGGCGACCGTCGACGAGCCGGCAAAGGCGAGATCGGCAATGGCACCGGAAAAGCGATTGGCGCCATCACGGGCGTCCGCGAGATGCAAGGCTTCGGGGCGGAACGCCGCGAAAGCCGCGGCGCCATCCGGGGCAATCTTCAGATGCGGCTGGTCGCTGATCGAGCAGACCAGCCGTCCGAGTGCCGTCTCGATCGGTCGCTGCTCGCCTTGCACCGGACCGAGTTTTCCAGCCACCAGATTGTTCTCGCCGAAGAAGCGCGCCACGAATTCGCAATTCGGCTTGTAGTAGAGCTCATGCGGCGTGCCGAGCTGGCGGATATGGCCGGCCTGCATGACGCAGATCCGATCGGCCATGCCGATCGCTTCTTCCTGGTCGTGGGTGACGAACAGGAAGGTGGTCTTGATCTCGCGCTGGATGGATTTCAGGAACTCCTGCATCTGCCGGCGCAATTCGAGATCGAGTGCCGCCAGCGGCTCGTCGAGCAGGATCAGGCGCGGCTGGCAGATCAGCGCCCGGGCGAGCGCGACACGCTGGCGCTGGCCGCCGGAAAGCTGTGCCGGAAAGCGCTCGGCGAAACGTCCGAGCTGCACCAGATCGAGGGCTTGCGCCACGCGGCTGGCGATCTCCTTGCGCTTGATATGGCGCACCGAAAGCCCATAGCCGACATTGCCGGAGACGGTCATATGGGGGAACAGCGCATAGTCCTGGAACACCGTGTTGAACGGCCGCTTGTTGATCGGCATGCGGCTGATGTCCTGGCCGTCCAGCCGGATCTCGCCTGACGTCAGCGGCTCCAGCCCGCCGATCAGCCGCAGGACCGTGGTCTTGCCCGAACCCGACGGCCCAAGAACGGTGAGGAACTCACCGTCCCGGAGCGACAGGTCGATGCCGTGCAGCACGGGAACCGTGCCGTAGGATTTCGAGACGGACCGCAGCGTCAAGAGGTCGGTGTTCTGGCTCATGGGATATTCTCGCATACGCTTCGGCGGTCCGGAACGTCCGGACCGCCGGGTCCTTCGAAGTCAGGCGCGGAAGGGATCAGGGCGTCGCCTTGACCTCGTTCCACAAGTCCGAACGCTTGAGGGGATCCTCGACATTGTTGAGCCAGACCAGCTTGTCGTTGCCGCCCGCACTGCTCGACTCGACCACCGTGTTGCCGAATCCGGTGCGCTCGGAAAGCGCGCCGCTGACCTTCTTCGTCAGCATGAAGTCGATCCATTTCTCGGCCGCGGCATTGTCGCGGACACCCTTGGAGATTACCCAGTTGTCGAGCCAGGCAAGCGCGCCTTCGCTCGGATTGACGTAGGCGACATGGGCGCCGATCTTCTGCAGTGCCTTCACCTGCTGCTGGCCATAATTGGCCCAGATCAGCGCAACATCATTGTTCTGGTAGATCTGCTGCGCCTCGTCGGCGGTGGTGTAGAAGCTCAGCACATTGCGCTTGAGCTCGACCAGCTTGGCCTTCACCGCCGCCATCTGTTTTTCGTCGAGGTTGAACGGATCCTTGTAGCCGAGCGTCAGCGCGGTGAACGAGAAATTGTGCTCGCCATTGTCGTAGGCGAGGATCTTGCCCTTGTAGGCCGGATCCCACAGGACGGACATAGAGGTCGGCGCCGGCTTGACCTTGTCGGTGTCGTAGATCAGCCCGATGGAATCGAAGCAGAACGGAATACCGTAGACCTTGCCGTCCTTGGTGTCGCCGCTGACCTTAGACAGATCACGGAAGCGCGGCAGCACGTCCTTCTGGTTCGGCAGCTTGGTGATGTCGATCGGCGACACCAGATCGGCCTTGATGTAGCGCTGCAACTGGGCGGTATTGACGGCGAAGACGTCGAAGTCCTGCCCTTCGCTGCCCTTGATCTTGGCCCAGATTTCGTCATCGCTGCCGATGAAGACGACATCGACGCCGATGCCGGTGGCGGCGGTGAAGTCCTTCACCCAGTCCGGGTCGGCATAACCGTCCCAGGCCAGCACGCGAAGGTTCGCGGCCAGCGCCGCCGACGTCATCAGGCCGATGCCGAGCCCGATGGTCGCTAGTCTCAGAAACGCTTTCTTCAGTCCCATTTTTAATCTCCCATTGTCGTTCTGGTGGACCGTAATTTCCGGGGCTATCGCCGTCACAGCTGGGTGACTGCGACCAGTCCCTCGTCCGGCACCGACACCATCCGGTTGCGCAACGGCTTGCCGAATGTCTGTGCCTGGATTTCATACTCGTCGCCGGAAGCCGTCTTGACGCCGGAGGCGTAGCTCATCACCGCCGCTCCGAAGAAATAGGCGTGCAGGTCGCCCGCCCTGCGGTGCATCGGGTAGCGGAAATGGAAGTGTTCGAGATTGGCGATCGAATGCGACATGTGCGCTTCGCCCGACAGGAATTCCTGTTCCCAGATAACAGTGCCGTCGCGCAGAATGCGGGAATGGCCACGCACTTCTTCGGGCAGGTCGCCGATCAGAAGCTCCGGTCCGATCGAGCAGGAGCGGAGTTTCGAGTGGGCGAGATAGAGGTAGTTCTCGGCCTCCGTCACATGGTCGGAATATTCGTTGCCCAGCGCATAGCCGATGCGATAGGGGCGGCCATCCGGCCCATTGAGGTAAAGGCCGACGATCTCGGCTTCTTCGGCGCCGGCTTTCGCGAAGGCAGGCATCGGCAGATCGGCGCCAGGCGGCACGACACAGGTGCCGACGCCCTTGAAGAACCACTCGGGCTGGATGCCGATCTTGCCGGCGCCGGGCTTGCCGCCTTCCAGGCCCATGCGGAAGATCTTCAGCGAATCCGATTCCTCGGCGTTCTCGCCATGGGTCAGCACATGCATCTTGTCGCGCGCGGCGGCACTTCCGGTGTGGGTGAGGCCGGTTCCGGTGACCAGGAAGCGCGCCGGTTCCGGATGGTCGACGGGAGCGAGCACGCGGCCATCGCGCAGCAGTTCGCCATAGTCGATCGTGGCCGCACCCGTCCGCTTCTCGACCAGCGCCGCGATCGATGCACCCTGGGCGATCGCCGCTTCGGCGAGCTCCAGCACGGTGCTTGTCTTGTCGAGTGGATGCAGGCGATTGCCGTCATCGGAAACGCGGCCGGCCCGCCTGCCGCCATCGATCGTTGTGTACTGAACAAGACGCATGAAATACCCTTCTTCCCTAGAGGCCGTACGGGGTCACACCCAGCCCGCGTCGACGATGAACTGTTGGCTCGTGCACATCAGGCTGTCGTCGGCGGCGAGGAACAGCGCCATGCGCGCAATGTCGGATGGCTGCAGCCGGTCGGGCAGGCACTGCCGCTCCGCGATCTGGCGTTCGCCGGCGGGGTTCAGCCATAGCCGCATCTGGCGCTCTGTCATCACCCAGCCAGGCACCATGCAGTTGACGCGGATGCGCTCGGGGCCGAGTTCGCGGGCCAGCGCCCGCGTCATGCCGTAGACAGCGGCTTTCGCAGTGACATAGGCAGGGCAGTCGGGATCGCCGACCATCCAGGTAATGGAACCGAAATTGATGATCGAGCCGCCGCCCAGCGAGCCCATCTGCGGACGCACCGCCTGGGCGGCGAAGAACTGGTGGCGCAGATTGACCGCCATGCGGTCGTCCCAATAGGCCACCGTGACGTCCTTGGTCTGGTGGCGGTCGTCATTGCCGGCATTGTTGCACAGCACCTGGATCGGGCCGTTGTGCCGCATCGCCTCGACGGCCGCCGCCTGCAGCTGCTCGACATTGCGCAGGTCGCAGGGAATGAATAGCGGCGCGGCATGCCCTTCGGCCGCGATCGCATCGACCAGGCGCCGTGAAGGCTCCTCGGCCAGATCGACGAAGGCGACGCGGCTGCCTTGCGCGCAGAAATGGCGCACCAGGCTTTCACCGATGCCGCTGCCGCCGCCGGTTATGAACACGCTGCGGCCCTTCAGGCTGGGGTAGGTCGCGTAGCTGCCGATCTGATCCGTCATCGCGCCCCTCTCTAATGGGAATGCCGGGGAATGCCGGCATCGCGCCGACCGACGAGAAAGTCGAAGTCGCAGCCCTTGTCGGCCTGCAGCACGCGCTCGACATAGAGGCTCTGGTAGCCACCCTGCGGCGGCTCCGGCGGCTTCCAGTCACGGCGGCGGATCGCCAGTTCCTCGTCCGAAACCAAAAGCTCGAGACGGCGGCCGGCGACGTCGAGCTCGATGAGATCGCCGTCGCGCACCAGGGCCAGCACACCACCGGCCGCGGCCTCCGGCGCCACATGCAGCACCACCGTGCCGTAGGCGGTACCGCTCATGCGCGCGTCCGAAATGCGCACCATGTCGGAAACGCCTTGTCTGAGCAGCTTGGCTGGCAGCGGCATGTTGCCGACCTCGGCCATCCCGGGATAACCGCGGGGTCCGCAATTCTTCAGCACCATCACCGAGGAGGCGTCGATATCCAGCTCCGGATCGTCGATGCGGGCATGGTAATGCTCGATGTTCTCGAAGACGACCGCCTTGCCGCGATGCTGCATCAGTTCGGGCGTTGCCGCGGACGGCTTGATGACCGCGCCGTTGGGAGCCAGATTGCCACGCAGGATCGAGATACCGCCCTCCTTGGTCAGCGGCTCGCGCAGCGGCCGTATGACCTCTCGGTTGTAGTTGGGCGCGCCGTCGATCAGTTCACCGATGGTCTTGGCGCTGACGGTCATGACGTCGCGATGAAGAAGCCCCACTTCATCAAGCGACGCCATGACCGCAGCTAGCCCCCCGGCATAGTAGAAATCTTCCATCAGGAACCGGCCCGACGGCATCAGGTCGACAATGGTTGGCACGCCGCGGCCAAGGCGGTCCCAGTCATCGAGGCCGAGGTCGACACCGACCCGGTTGGCGATGGCGATCAGGTGCAGCACCGCATTGGTCGAGCCGCCGATCGCGCCATTGACGCGAATGGCATTCTCGAAGGCTTGCCTGGTAAGGATCTTTGCAATCGTCACGTCGCGGTGGACAAGATCGACGATCTGCCGTCCGGCCAACTGGGCAAGCACGCCTCGGCGCGAATCCACCGCCGGGATCGCGGCGTTGTCCGGCATGCCGATGCCGAGCGCTTCCACCATGCTGGCCATGGTCGAGGCGGTGCCCATCGTCATGCAGCTGCCGGCCGACCGGCTCTGGCCCTGCTCGGCGGCAAGGAAGTCGGCGACCGGCATGCGGCCGGCCTTGACCTCCTCGGCGAATTTCCAGACATGCGTGCCCGAGCCGATATCCTGTCCGCGGAACTTGCCGTTCAGCATCGGCCCACCGGAGACGGCGATGGTTGGCAGGTTGCACGAGGCAGCCCCCATCAAGAGCGCCGGCGTGGTCTTGTCGCAACCGACAAGCAGGATGACGCCGTCGATCGGATTGCCGCGGATGGATTCCTCGACATCCATGCTGGCCAGGTTGCGAAACAGCATGGCGGTGGGGCGCATGTTGCTCTCGCCCAGCGACATCACGGGAAATTCGAACGGCAGGCCGCCGGCCTCATAGACGCCGCGCTTGACGTGATCGGCGAGCGCCCGCAGATGCGCATTGCACGGGGTCAGTTCCGACCACGTGTTGCAGATGCCGATGACCGGGCGGCCGTCGAAAGCATCAGCGGGAATGCCCTGGTTTTTCATCCAGCTGCGGTGCATGAAGGCGTTCTTGCCTTCGCCGCCGAACCAGGCTTCAGACCGCAATTTGCGTTTGGTCTCGGTCACGATTGCAGGCCCCGCTCGTTGCGGCGTTTGTTGCGGTTCTCGACGCTGCGGCGCACGTCATCCTCGGCATTGTCAATGAGCACCAGCAATGCCTTCTGCGCGCCGGCGGCGTCGCCGGCGGCGATCTTCTCGGCGACTTGCCGGTGCAGCGGCAAGGAATGGCGCTGCCCTTCCGGATTGTCGTTGGAGAGGCGAAAGCTCATTACCAACGCAGTCTCGACCAGTGCGGCCAGCGAGCCGATCAGCTCGTTGCCGGTCATGCGCAATATGGTCTGGTGGAACACCAAATCGGGCTTGGCGAAGCGGTCGCCGTCATCGCTCAGTGCTTCCATTTCGGCCAGCGCTGCGTGGATCTCGGCGATCTGCGCCAGCGTCGCGCGCTGCGCGGCAAGGGCCGCCGACATCGGCTCGATGGCGCGGCGCAGTTCAAACAGCGCCCGCACATCCTCGGCACTGACACCGCCGGCATAGCGCCAGGACAGGACGTCGGGGTCGAGAAAATTCCAGTCGGCGCGAGGACGTACCCGCGTGCCCGTCTTCGGCCGCGATTCGACAAGGCCCTTGCCCGCCAGCACCTTGATCGCCTCGCGCAGCACTGTGCGGCTGACCCCCAGCATCTCGCTGGAATCGTCGGCATTGGGCAGCGCCTCGCCGGGCAGGAAGTCGCCCTGCACGATGCGCAGCCCGATCTGCTCGACGACGGTGGCGTGCAGCGCGGTGGAACCGCTGGAAACCGCGACCGCGACCCGTGACGTACGGGCTGTGCTGAACGATTTTCTATTCTTCATACTATTCATATGATATGTCCTATCGCCATGGCGGTTGGAGTCAAGGGATTGGGAGTGCCGATGACAAAGAATTCCGCTGTGGCCGTCGCGCAGCACACGGAACTGGTCTCGATCAGCGATGGCATCGCGACCGTTGAAGTTGCTCTAGCCGCTGGTGGAGCGCTGGCATCGTATCGGTGGTGGCGGGATGGTTCGGCCGTGGATTGGCTGCGTGCGGCCGACCCAGCGGCGATCGGCCGTCGCGATGCCGGCGCCATGGCCTGCTTTCCGCTCGTGCCCTATTCCAACCGCATCAGGAATGGCCGCTTCGAATTCGCGGGAGGCCCCATTCAATTGCCGACGGCTTCGGACGATCCACACCATGAGCACGGGCATGGCTGGCGTCACCCGTGGACGGTCGTGAGCCATGGAGCGAGCATGATCGTCCTGCGCTATCGGCACGCCGCCGATTCCTGGCCATGGAGCTACGAAGCCGAGCAGAAAATCTCGCTGGCCGAAGGCGGGCTTTGCATGACCATTGCCGTGCGCAACCTGTCGGACGCGCCGATGCCGGTTGGCCTCGGTCTCCATCCTTACTTCCCGTCGACACCGTGGACGCATGTCCAGGCACGAGTATCAGGCATGTGGGAAACCGATGCGGAGGTGCTGCCCATCCGGCATGTCCCGCCGCCCGTGGGGGCCGATCCATCCATCGGCTTTGACGTATCGGAAGTGGACTTCGACACTGTCTTCACCGGATGGGCGCGCCGCGCCCGGATTACCTGGCCCGAACACGGACGGCAACTGGACATCGAGGCTGAGGCGCCGCTCGACTTCCTCGTCCTCTACACGCCGCCGGGCGAACCGTTCTTTTGCGCCGAGCCGGTCAGCAACATCACCGATGCTTTCAACCGGATGGGCGGCAAGGAGATCGACACCGGCCGCATTGTGCTGGCCCCTGGCCAGAAACAATCCGCAAGCGTCCGCTTCATACCGTCGCTGGCTGTTTGATCTTCGCCGCGACTTGCCCGAAGCGAGGCCATGTCAGAACGGATAGTGCTGGCCCGGGTCCTCCATCGTCATCCAGCGCAATCGGTGAATTCGGCGATCGAGGCCTTGCCGCCGAAGCGACCATAGCCGGAGCCCTTGACGCCGGCGCTGACGCGCATCGCGATCTGGAGTTGCGCCGCACCACGCGCGCCTGATCCTGGTGCCACAGCCATGAAAGTCGGGATCAGCCGGTTGCGCCGGCATAGATGTCGAGAACGTTCGTCACGCCTGCGATGAGGAGTTCCCTGGCCTTTGGCGCGACGGATCCGCTCGCCACCGCGCCGTCGAGGCGGCCGAGATACTGGCTGATCAGGGGTGAGGGGATGTCGCGCTCGCCCAGCGCCTGCATCAGCGCGTTCACAGCCTGCCGCGCCGCCGACGCAGGCCAGTAGTAACGGATGCGGTCGCTGTAGGAAAAATGCCGCTCGATCCGCTGCTCGGCCTCGGAGCCGTGATAGTAATTTTTCCAGTTGCCGGGCGCCGCCAGCATGACGCGCTCCATGGCCGCCGGCAGGCTTTCCCGCGACGGGTCGGGAACCAGAATGTCGGCGATGTGGCCCAGGCCGTAGAGGGCTTCGCGCAGTGCGAAGGTCAGCCAGGGTCCGACTTTGAGCATGGCAAAACCATCGTCGACCAGCGCGCCCAACGCCGCTGTGGGCTGGTAGTCGGTCGAGTGAGCCTCGAAGACGAATTGCGGCAGGTCTCGCAGCGTGCCGGCAAGCGCCCGGGCGCGTTCCGGTCGGTAGGCGATGACCTCGGCATTGCCGAATTCGACGCCCGGCTGCACGACGACGCCGATCGCCCGCGAGAAAGCCTGGTCGAGGCCGCGCCGGCTAAAGGCATCGTGGTGGATGCGAACCGTCTCACCCGCGGCCTCCGGTGTCGTCACCGCCAGATGGTCCATCGCCTCCTGTGCGCCGCCCGGCACCGGCACTTCCGTGCCGATGACATAGAGAGGCCCGGTGCCGCCTGTTCGTTCAACCGCGGCCTCCGCCACCTCGGCCAACTCGGCGGCGCGCGCGGCGATGGTGGCGTCGGGCGGTGCCGCCCCTTCGCCGGCGCAGCCCATGCTGGCGTCCAGGTGGATCTTGGTGAAGCCGGCCTCGGCATAGGCATCCACCATGCGTGCGGCTTTTTCCATCGCCTCGGGCGCCGGCAGGTGCTTCCAAGGATTGGGTCCCAGATGGTCGCCGCCGAGCACCAGCCTGTCCAGGGGAAAGCCGGCCTTGCCAGCGATCGTCTCGACGAAGCGGCGGAAATCGCCCGGTGTCATGCCGGTATAACCGCCCTCGTGGTTGACCTGGTTGCAGGTGGCCTCGATCAACACATCGGCGTCGCGCGCCTTGCCGTGGCGCAGCGCCGCTTCGATCACCAGCGGATGGGCCGAGCAGATCGAGGCGATGCCGCAGCGTTCGCCGGCCGCGCGGCGCGTGGCGATGCTAGCCAGTCGGCCGGTCGCCTGGCTCATGCCGGTGCTCCGGTCCTGGCGGTCGCGATGAACGCCTCGACGGTGGCGAGCGAGGCGATGCCTTCCATTGGTCCCTTCTTCGTCACCGCCAGCGCGCCGCAGCCATTGGCTATTCGCAGCGCCCTCTCCGGTGCCTCTCCACGCAGCCAGAAGGAGACGAAGGCTGCGGCAAAGCAATCTCCGGCGCCGGTCGGATCGATTTCCTCGACGACGAAGCCGGGTGAGGCTGTGCGCCCTGACTGGTCGTAGTGGACGGCGCCCTGCGCGCCCTTCTTGACGACGACGGCGGAGATGCCGCGGTCCAGCATTTCGCGTACCGCGCTTTCCTCGTCGGTTGCCTCGGCGAAGGTGAAGAGTTCCGGCCCGCTCGGCAGGAACACGTCGGTCTTTGACAATACGAAGTGCAAGGCGTCGCGCATGCCCGGTAGATCGAGCATCTCCTTGCGGATGTTGGGGTCGAAAGAGACCGTGCCGCCGCGCGTCTTGACGGCTTCGATCCCGTTGCGGGCAATTTCGATCACCTTGGGCGAGAACAGCGATGTGCCCATGACGTGAAAATGGTCGGCGCCGGCCAGCAGCGCGCGCGCTTCCGCGCCCATCTCGATCAGGCCGGCGGCACTCTGCTTGATGTTGTAGACGAAGTGCCGGCTGCCATCGCTCTCATAGGTGACGAAGGCGGTTCCGGTCGCGGCACCCTGATGGACGGCGATGGCCGAGATGTCGGCGCCGTCGGCACGCAGGCGCTCGATGTTCAAATGGCCGAAATCGTCGTCGCCCACTGCCGCGATCAGCCCCGCCGGCTGGCCGAGCCGCGCCGCCTGATCGATGAAGATGGCGGGAGCGCCTGAGGGAAACGGACCGACCAGCGGGCCGGGAACGCGAAAACTCTGGCCGATCCGCTCGGCCATGATCTCGACCAGGATCTCGCCGGCACAAACCAGTTTCTTCATGTCCTCACCATCTGCCGGCCGGACGGCCTCCGCTTGCCCAGAGCGTCCATGTCCATGCATGTTCAAAACCTAAGTTGTCGTTTTCTGAGCGTCAATAAATAATTTGACGTGCGCAATGCTTTTACGTTGTACTGGAAACATGGAAATTTGACTGAATAAGTTCGCTCAAGCAATGCTGCCTCACCGCGACGATCACAGACTGATTCTGGCTAGAGCGTTAAGGCTGGCATTGAGGATAAGGGGCCTGAAATAAAGATGGCGGAAAAGACCCACCGGACGATGGATGACTTCGCCAGGGCGTCCGGCGTTTCGCGGCCGACCCTGTCGAAGTATTTCGACGATCCGGCCAGCGTGAAGCCGGCGACACGGGCGCGCATCGAGGCTGCGCTTAGTTCGTCCGACTATCAGCCGAATGTTTTTGCCCGCAACCTCAACCGCAAGCGCACCCGCAATGTCGGCATCGTCGTACCGGCGATCACCGATCCGTTCTACGCCGAGATGGTCAGCCGCATCGAACGGCGCTGTCGCGACGAAGGGTTTTGGCCGATCGTCATCTCCTCGCACGGTTCGCCGAAGCTGGAGGCGGAATCGGTCAGGACGCTGATGTCGCTGAAGGTCGCCGGCGCCATTGTCGCGCCCTTGGGCTTGGTCTCCGAACCCGGCGTCTTCGAACGGATGAGCGAGGACATCCCGATCGTCTATTTCGACACCTATATCGAAGGCGACACACCATTCGTCGGCAATGACAACCACCAGAGCACCTCGACCATCGTCGATTATCTCTGCCGGTCCGGCGAACCGCCTGTCTATGTCGACATCCCGCACGTCAACCACAATTCGGGCGAACGCCTGCAGAGCTATATCGACACGATGCAGGCCGCGGGCCTGGAGCCCACCGTTCTCAAGGCGGCTGGCGACTATAGCTGGGACTTCGAGCGCATCGGCCATGAATGGATGGACAGGACGCTCGAGAAAGGCGGCCTGCCGGCCCGCACGCTGCTCTGCGCCAATGACCGTCTCGCCTTCGGTGTGATGGCGGCCGCCTTTTCGCGCGGGCTGAAGATCGGCCGCCGCGCCGATTGCGATTTTCGCGTCGCTGCCCACGACGATCATCCGCTGAGCCGCTACACCTGTCCCGCGCTGACCACCATGGCGCAGGACTTCGCCGCCATGGCCGGCCGCAGCGTCGAGATCCTGCTGGCCTTGCTGGACGAGGCCGATCCGCCGGGCCAAGATCTGGCGCGCAACGTCAAGCTTGGCGCGACCCTGGTGATGCGTCAGTCGGCCTGAGTGATCGGCTCCGGCGTCTGCAGGCGGAGCCAGGCCGACGCCTCGCTTACCGTTTGCCGCGCGGCCAGGATGTGTCGGCCCATCGAGACGAAGCCGTGGATCTGACCCGGCCAGTGTCGCAACACCAGCGGCACTCCGTCGGCGCGCAGGCGCTCGGCATAGGCCGTGCCTTCGTCGGCAAGGATGTCGTGGCCGGCGATCACGACGAAGGCCGGCGGCGCGCCGGCGAGGCTGGAAGCCAGCAGCGGCGATACGCGCCAGTCTGCGATATCATGGGGCGTTCGCACATAGTGGTCGCGGAACCAGGCCATGGTGGCGGCGGTGAGCCCGAAGCCGTCGCCGAAACGCCGGTAGCTGTCCGCCGTCTGGCGAGCATCGGTATTGGGATAGATCAGGATCTGGGCGGCGAGCGGCGGCGCCAGCCTGTCGCGGGCGAACAACGCCAGCACGGCGGCAAGGTTGCCGCCGGCACTGTCGCCGGCGACGGCAATGCGGGTCGGGTCGATGCCGAGTTCTCCAGCAGCCATGAAGCGCAGCGCTGCCGCGCAATCCTCTAGCCCGGCGGGAAACTTGTGCTCCGGCGCCAGCCGGTAATCGGGACAGAGGACGACGGCGTTGCCAAGATTGGCCAGCCAGCGGCAGATCTCGTCATGCGAGGAGAGATCGCCGATCACCCAGCCGCCACCATGCAGATAGAGCACGGCGCGCGCCCCGGTCCGCGGCGCGCCGATACCGCGATGGACGCGGATCGTCACCCGGCCGTTCGGCCCGTCGATCTGCTGCTGCTCGGTTGCCGCGACCGGCTCGTGCTCGCCCTGCAGCGCCGGGAACGAAGCGTTGTACGTGGCCCGCGCCGCCGCGACGCTGCCATTCTCGAAGGGTTCGCCGCCGGCGGCACGGCCGATTTCCAGGGCACGCAGTGCATCTGGGTCGAGCGTCATCGTCATCTCCGTCAAAGCAATTCCAGGAAAAGTGTGCAGCGGTTTTCCGTCCGGAATTGCGTGAAAACAAAGAACGCTTAGGCGAGCAGGCCGCGCGCTTCGTCTTCGCCAAGCATGGCCGGCTGGACGACGTCACCTGTTATGGCGACCGAACTCTTCGTCTCGCCCGAATGCAGGATCGCTTCCATAATCTCCAGCACATGCAGCGCCAGATTGCCGGAAGCTCGGGGCGTCGCGCCTGTCTGTAGCGAACGCACCAGATCGGCGACGCCGAGCATGCGGTAGTTGGCGCGGTCGGGGGCCGCGTAAGGCCAGTTGCGGGCGCCGTAGAGCTCGCCTTCGCTGGCGAAATCCTTCCACTCGGCGCCGCGTTCCGACAGCGACACCGTGCCGCCGAACGTATCCGGATCGGGCAGCCGCAGCGAGCCTTCCGTGCCGTGCAGTTCGATCGGATGGTTGGAATGCCTGAAGACATCCCATGAAGCGCCGAAAGTGACGGTCGCGCCGGAGCGGAATTCGAGCAGCAACAGCACATTGGTCGGCGTGCCGACCTTGAATGTGGTGTTCTTGAACGGCCCTTCGGCCGATATCAGCCGTTCCTCCTGACCCTTCGTCGCCATCGCCACGACACGCGCGACCGGGCCGAGCAGGTTGACCAGCATCGTCAGATAGTAGGGACCCATGTCGAACACCGGGCCGCCGCCCGGCTGGTAGTAGAATTGCGGATTGGGATGCCAGTGTTCCATGCCGCGCCCCATCATGAAGGCGGTGCCGGTGACAGGGCGGCCGATAGCGCCCTCATCCATCAGGCGGCGCGCTTTGCGTCCGGCTGCGCCAAGGAAGGTGTCCGGAGCCGAGCCGAGCAGCAGACCGCGTTTGGCCGCCTCCGCCACCAGGTGGCGGCCGTCGCTGGCCGAGGTTGCGAGCGGCTTTTCAGTGAAGACATGCTTTCCCGCCGAAAGGGCGGAGAATGAAATTTCGAAATGCGCCGCCGGAATGGTCAGGTTGAGGACGAGGTCGATCTCGGGATCGGCCAGCAGTGCATCGACGCCGAGGGGCCGGATGCCGTATTCCTTGCCCCGCAGCGCCGCCATCTCGGCTGAAATATCGGCGCAGGCGCGCAATTCGATGCCGCCGAAAAGCGCGGCATTGCGCAGGTAGGTCATCGAGATGTTGCCGCATCCGATGACGCCGATGCCGAGTTTGGCCTGTGATTTTGCCTGCATTTTCTGTCGTACCTCCCAATGCGATCACGTCTGCCCGATCCGTCGCGACGGTGCCGGATCGGGCTCGAAATGGCTATACAACATTTTAAATATTGACGCGCGTAAAATTTTTATAGAACATGCGGAAATGCTGGCACGGTATCGGGAGGCTGCCAGCCCCGGGAGGAGAAAATGACGGACATGAAAACCGCCGATCGCGGGCGCCAAAGCCCCGTGGGTTATTTGCGCGTCGGATATTTCGAGGGCGGCCAGGGACCGCGACGGGTTCAGGCATAGATCACCATGGCCCCGATCCTATCAAGCTGGCTACGTATTGGACCGGGCAGGCCATCGTCCGTGATCACAGCGAAAAGGCCTTGGAGGTCCCGCTGACGCCCTTGCTCGAATCCGCATGACCCAGGCTCGGTCAAGTAGGATGTCCCTCCCAAGGAGACTGACGGAGCAGGGTCCGTGTGTTGCAATGGATGATTGGACCCTGTCTGCTGGCGGGCGATATCGCCGCGCCTCCGCCGTCGTCACCGTTCCGCTGATTGCACTCGTGCCGTTCTTCCATCATCGAAGGGCTGACGCAGGGCAGCATCAAGGAATGGGCGGGATCAAGGAATGAAAGGATGAACGTGAAAGACCTCAAAGTCGGCTGCCAGACCTTCACCTGGGAAATGCTGGGAGACCGGTTCACCGGCGGCCCCGACGATCTGTTGAAGGCGATCGCCGATGGTGGCTATGCCGGCATCGAGATCACCGACACCATGATCGGCCACTATGCCGGCAAACCCACCGAGTTCGCCGCCGCGCTGAAGTCGTCCGGTCTGGCGCTCATTTCCTTCGCCTTCGGCTCCAGGAGCGGCTTCACGCTCAAGGACGGGATCGGCACCGATCTCGAAACCGCCAGGCGCTGGATCGATTTCGTGGCAAACTTTCCCGATGCGCTGGTGTCGATGGGCTCGGCCACCGTCGTCTCCGACGGGCCACGCCACGACAAATTCGCTGTCGCGGCCGAGGTTTACAACAAGGCCGGCGAACTCGGCCGCAAGGCGGGTGTCCAGGTGGCGGTGCATCCGAGTTCGCACCACAACACGCTGCTGTTCGACCGCGCCGATTACGACGCGATTTTTGCCTTGCTCGACCCCGATCTGGTCGGCTGGGTGCCGGATACCGGTCACATCCTGCGCGGCCACAGGGACATGGCCGACACGCTCACCACCTACCGCGACCGCATCCGCTACATCCACCTCAAGGACGTCGATGCCGACGGCACCTGGGCGATGCTGGGCCAAGGCGTATGCGACACGCCTCAGGTCATCGAGATCGCCGGTACCGCGCCGAACTTCAACGGCTGGCTGGTGCTGGAAGAAGAATCCGACACCGCCGCCGCCGATCCGGCCGGCGCGGTCAAGACCAACCGCCGGACGATGCGCGGCTACGGGGCCTGAGACGATGATCAAGAAACAGGACAGACGCCTCAGGGTCGGTGTGCTCGGCTGCGGCCCGATCGCCCAGTTCGCGCATCTGGAATCCTGCGTCAAGGCCGGCAATGCCGACCTCTACGCCATCTGCGATGCGGCACCCGATTTGCTCGCCCGCATGGGCGCGACCTATGAACCAAAGAAGATGTATGCCGACTATGACGCCATGCTCGCAGATCCCGAGCTCGAAGCAGTCATCGTCGCCACGTCGGATGCCTATCACGTGCCAATGTCGATCAAGGCGCTCGATGCCGGCAAGCATGTTCTCTGCGAAAAGCCGATCGGCACCTCGGTCGAGGAAGGCGAGGCGCTGGCCGAGGCGGTGAAACGCTCCGGCAAGGTGCTGCAGGTCGGCCACATGAAGCGCTTCGATCCGGCGCTGGAGGCCGCCCGCGACTTCGTTCGCGACGAGATGGGCGAGGTGCTGGCACTGAAGGCCTGGTATTGCGATTCCACCCACCGCTACACCAACACCGACGCCGTGCAGCCGCTGCCCGTCACCAGCAAGCTCGCGAAAAAGCCCGGCGGAAACCCCAAGGCTGATCTCAGGCAATATTTCATGCTGGCGCACGGATCGCATCTGGTTGACACCGCCCGCTTCCTCTGTGGCGACATCGTTGCCGTGCGCGCGCGCCTCAACGAGCGCTTCGGCGCCTATTGCTGGTTCGTCGAAACCGAATTCGCCAGCGGCGCGCTTGGCCATCTCGACCTCACCGTCGCCGTACGCATGGACTGGCACGAAGGGTTTCAGCTCTATGGCGAGAACGGCTCCGTCATCGCCAGGACCTTTAACCCCTGGTATTTCCGCGCCAGCGAGGTCGACATCTTCCATGAGAAGGACGCGACCTCGCGAAAACCGCTTGGCGCCGACGGCCACTTCTTCCGCCGCCAGCTCGAGGGCCTTGCCGACACCGTGCTCACCGGCGCGCCGATGCGCGGCGCCAATGTCGGGGACGGCATCGCGTCGATCCGCGCCATGGTGGCGATTGCGCGCTCTGTGGAGACTGGCGAGCGGATCGAGCTTGCCTCGGTTTCGGGTGCGGTCTGATGCGCCTCGGCATCTTCGCCAAGACATTTGCGGGCACCGACCCGGCCACCGTGCTGGCTGCCGTGAAGCAGGCCGGCTACGAGACGACGCAGTTCAATCTCGCCTGCGCCGGCCTGCCGTCGATGCCGGATGCCGTACCGGCGAATGCCGTCGCCGCCATTGGTGCCGCCGCGCGATCGTCAGGCGTTTCGCTGGCCGCGCTGTCGGGCACCTACAACATGGCGCATCCTGACAAGGCTGCGCGCGACGACGGGCTGAGGCGCCTGGCGGTGGTCATCGACACTGCAGCCAAGCTCGACATCCCACTGGTGACGCTCTGCACCGGCTCGCGCAACGCAGCCGACCAATGGGCATACCATCCCGACAATGCCGGTCCGTCGGCCTGGTTCGACATGGCCGTCGAAATGGCGAAGGCACTGGCGCTGGCCGAGGAGGCCGGCGTCGATCTCGGCATTGAGCCCGAGCAGGCCAACATCGTCACCTCGGCCATGGATGCGACCCGGCTGATCGCCGAGATGGGTTCGAAGCATCTGAAGATCGTGCTCGACCCCGCCAACCTGTTCGAGCATGCAAAGCCCGATGAAGCGAGAGCCATCGTCGCCGCCGCGATCGATGAGGCCGCTGGCCACATCGCCATGGCGCACGCCAAGGATCGTTTTGCCGACGGCCGCTTCGCCACATCAGGCCAGGGTGTCGTCGACTTCCCGGATTTCGTCGCGCGATTGAAGGGGGTGGGTTTCGATGGCGCGCTGGTCACGCACGGCTTGTCCGCCGACGAGGCTCCTGGCGTCGCAACCATCCTGCGGGGGCTGCTCTGATGGGTGCCGCGCCGACGATCATGCTGCGCGACGACGCTGCGCTCCACGTCTTCGACACCCAGGTCTTCGACACCCAGGTCTTGGACACCCACGTCTTCGACACGGGGCAGGGGCTTCCCATCGTCTTCCAGCATGGTCTCGGCGGCGATGCCGCGCAGGTGGCGCTGAACTTTCCCGACAGTCCGTCGCGCCGCCGGCTGACGGTGGAATGCCGCGCGCAGGGGGGCTCAGGTGCCGGCAGCAAGCGTCCCTTTTCGATCGGGATGTTCGCCGACGATGTGCTCGCCGCTGCCGATGCAGCTGGCATTGAGCGCTTCGTTGCCGGTGGCATCTCGATGGGGGCGGCGATCGCGCTGAACCTGGCAAGCCGCCACCCCGACCGTATCCTCGGCCTGGTGCTGGTGCGCCCGGCCTGGACCTTCGACGCGGCCCCGCAAAACATGCGCCCTTACGTCGAGGTGGCGGAACTCCTCCGCGACCACCCGCTGGAAGAGGCGCGCGACATCTTCGCGGCTTCGGCAACGGCGGCCTGCTTTCGCACGGAGGCCCCGGACAATCTCGCCTCGTTGCTCGGCTTCTTCGCGCGTGACAACGCGACCGTTTTTGCCGAGGTGATGCAGGCGATCGCCAATGACGGGCCTGGCGTGACGCGGGCGATGGCGACCGGCCTCGCAATCCCGACGCTCGTCGTCGGCAGCGGCATAGACCTCGTCCATCCCCTGGCGACCGCCCGCGAACTGGCTGAGACCATCCCCGGCGCCGCCTTCACCGAGGTGACGCCGAAAGCCCTCGACAAGGATCGCCACTTCACCGAAATCCGCGCCGCCATCGGCGGCTTTCTCGATAGAAATTTCAACAACCAGGACCAATCATGATCTCGAAGCCTTTGTCAGGCCCGGCCGCCATCGCCGCACTGCCGCGCGACCGTCTGATCGCCGAATTCTCATCGTGGTCGGCCAATCTCGCCAATTTCGAGAGCGACTTGCAGCGCATCGAACCCTATGTCGATGTGCACCACATCGACGTCGCGGACGGCCATTTCGCGCCGTCCTTCCTGTTCTTCCCCGATCTCGTCGCCCGTATCGCCAAACTGACGGCCAGGCCCGTCCACGTCCATCTGATGGTCGACCAAGCAATCGTCGAAGAACAGACGCGCCAGTTCATCGAGGCCGGCGCCGACATGATCAGCGTCCACGCCGAGAACGGCGAGGCGGGTCTGCGCGCGGTGCGGCTGGCGCATGAACTCGGCGCCGAGGCCGGCGTCGTGCTGAGGCTGGAGACCCCTGTAGAGGCGATGAAGCCTTTCGTCTCCGAAGTGGCGTTCGTCACGCTTCTTGGAACCGCGATCGGCGTCAAGGGCCAGGGCCTGTCGGAGAAGGCCTGTGACAGGCTGGGCGAAGCCCGCGCCATCCTGAGGAACGCTGGTCGTGAGTCGGCCGTGGTGCTCGCCGCAGATGGCGGCATCCGCCACGAAACCGTGCCGCTGCTGCGCGCCGCCGGCGCCGAGACCGTGGTGCTCGGTTCGCTCGCTTTCGGCGACAAGGATCTCGCCGGCCGCATCGGCTGGTTGCGTGGTCTGAAGGTCGCGGCCTGATGAGCATTGAAGTCGCCCTCGCGATCGATCTTGGCGGCACCGAGCTTCGTGCCGCCCTGGTCGACCGTGACGGCAAGATCCTGGCCTTCGCGGCTGTGCCGACGCAGGCGCAGGCCGGCCCCGACGTGGTGATCGCCCAGATCGAGGCGCTAGCCGTGACCGTCCATGCCGAAGCGCCGGGGCTGTCGATCCTCGGCGTCGGCGTCGGCGCGCCGGGCCCGCTCGATCCGCTGGCCGGCATCGCCGTCGGACCGCCGACGCTGGCCGGCTGGCAGGACGTGCCGCTGGCCGACATCCTCGAGCGGCGGCTCGGCCTGCCGGTGCGGCTGGAGAACGACGCCAATGCGGCAGCGCTCGGCGAATGGCGCTTCGGCGCCGGCCACGGTGCGCGCTCCCTGGTCTTCGTCACCGTCTCGACCGGGATCGGCGGTGGCGTCGTCGCCGACGGACGCATCCTGCACGGCCGTCGCGGTCTTGCCGCGGAGATCGGCCACATGACCATCACCAACGAAGGCGAGCGCTGCGTGTGCGGCGTCGTCGGCTGCTTCGAGGCGATCGCTTCGGGAACCGCGCTCGGCCGCCGCGCCAATGCCGCAACGTCTCCTTTGGACGGTTCGACGCTGCGCCGCCTCTCGGCCAACGCCGAGGTCACGGGTCGCCACGTGGTCGAGGCCGCAGGGCTGCAGGACGACCTCGCTCTGGCTCTGCTCGAGGAGGAGGCGCGCTGGCTGGGCGTTGGCTTCACCAACCTTTTGCACCTCTATTCGCCCGACGTGCTGGTCGTTGGCGGCGGCATCGCCAATGGCCTGGACCTGATGGCGCCCGTCATCGAGGCGACCATCCGCCAGCGCGCCATGCGCGCCTATCGCGACGTGCCGGTCGTCCAGGCCCAGCTCGGCCGCCACGCCGGGCTGGTCGGCGCGGCGAGCCTCGTCCTGTCCGATGATTTGGGCACGTTGGCGGCTCCCATGCCGGTCGGCCCAAGCACATATCCGGACACGCGGAAGGACTTCAACGGCTGAGCTCAAGCTTGCGCGGCCCTGTCTCGCCGCAAGCCGGTCCGTCGCGCTGCGACCCCTTCGCGGGGGGTGGCAAGGCCGTGCCACCGCTGCGCAAAGCCGTCTGATAGCGATGAAACATGACCATGGCCGCAAGCGGCGTGCTTGCGGCCATTATCCGTCGTATGAAACGGTGGATCACTCGGCGGGAACGATGTCCGCCGGCAGGCTGTCGTCGGCGCTCCCAGCCAGCGCTCTCGCCAGCTTGGCCTCATCGAGTTCGCCTTCCCAGCGCGCCACGACCAGCGTCGCCACCGCATTGCCGACGAAGTTGGTCAGCGCCCGGCATTCCGACATGAAGCGGTCGACGCCGAGGATCAGTGCCATGCCGGCGACCGGCACCGAGGGAACCACCGAAAGCGTGGCGGCCAAGGTGATGAAGCCTGCCCCGGTGATGCCGGCGGCACCCTTGGACGACAGCATCGCCACCAGCAGCAGCAGGATCTGGTCTGATATCGACAGATGGATGTTCGTCGCCTGGGCGATGAACAGGGCGGCAAGCGTCATGTAGATGTTGGTGCCGTCGAGATTGAAGGAATAGCCGGTCGGGATGACCAGGCCGACCACCGAACGCTTGGCGCCGGCCTTTTCCATCTTCTCCATCAGCGAGGGCAATGCCGCTTCCGACGATGAGGTGCCCAGCACCAGCAGCAGCTCTTCCTTGATGTAGCGGATCAGCGACAGGATCGAGAAGCCGTTGTAGCGGCAGACGGCACCGAGCACGACGAACACGAACAGGAACGAGGTCGCGTAGAAGGTTCCGACCAGCATGGCGAGGTTGATGACCGAGCCGATGCCGTATTTGCCGATGGTGAAGGCCATCGCACCGAAGGCGCCGATCGGGGCTGCCTTCATCAGCACGCTGACCAGCTTGAACATCGGCGCCATCAGCGCCTGCAGGAAATTGAGCACCGGCGTGCCCTTCTCGCCGACCAGCGCCAGCGCGATGCCGAACAGGACCGAGAAGAACAGCACCTGCAGGATGTCGCCGTCTGCGAAGGCGCCGACGATCGTGCCGGGAATGATGTTCATCAGGAAGCCGGTGACCGACTGGTCATGTGCCTTGGCCGCGTAAGTGTTGACCGTCGAGGCGTCGAGCGTCGCCGGATCGATGTTGAAGCCGGCGCCTGGCTGCACGACATTGGCCACGACAAGGCCGATGATCAGCGCCAGCGTGGAGAAGGTGAGGAAGTAGAGCATCGCCTTGCCGGCGACGCGGCCAACCTTCTGCAGGTCGCTCATGCCGGCGATGCCGGTTGCCACCGTCAGGAAGATGACCGGGGCGATGATCATCTTGACCAGCTTGATGAAGGCGTCGCCCAATGGCTTCATGCTCTCGCCGATCGACGGATAATAGTGGCCGAGCAGGATGCCCACGGTGATCGCCACCAGCACCTGCACGTAGAGCTGGGCATAGAGGGGCTTGCGCTGCGCGGCGGGCGCGGCGGATTGGTCTGCGATATGCATCGAACTCTCCCTGGCCGGATGGACGGAACCCGCCCTGCGTGACTTCTCCCATCGCGGCGTTCCGGTCGCCCGCCGCTGCAAGAACTTTGCAAGCGCTGTGCCAGATGCCGGATAGGCCGGAATCCCTGGGTTCAGCCGTTCCTGCCTTGCCTTTGACGGGGAGTTGTGCGGATTTCCGCACAGGCCTTGTTTGCCCGGGCGGAATTTCGCATTAGACTGGGGGCAAAGCCGGGGAGCAAAGGGAGAGGGCCGACGCCACAACAGCGCATCGATAGCGGATCCCCCGGGTTTGCCGGCCGCGACCTGCTGCGCGAAGCGGTAGCGCGCCTGCGTGGCCGTTGGCTGTTTACGGCAATAGCGCTCTCTGTGCTTGCCGGCGCGGTTGCAACCGCCGGGCGCATCGCCGAGGGTCAGGCCGCCGATGACCTGCGCGACGGGGCATTGGCCGCCTTGCCGCTGGCGGCCGGAACCCTGACCGGCGAAATCGAAAAGCAACGTCTCGTGCCGCTGGTGCTGGCGCGCGACGATGCGGTGCGTGATGCGCTGCGCCGCGCCGGGAAAGTCGAGGAAACAGCGCTCGACGCCAAGCTGAAGGCCATAGCCGGCGATGCGTCGGCGTCCGCCATCTATGTCATCGACACGGCGGGCATGGCGATATCGGCCAGCAATGCCGGCCAGCCGGACAGCTTTGTCGGCATCGATTATAATTTTCGCCACTATTTCACCGATGCGATGGCCAAGGGCGCGGCCAGCCAGTATGGCCTCGGCACGATCAGCGGCAAGCCGGGACTCTACCTTGCCGGCCGTGTCGACGACGGTGGCAAACCGCTTGGCGTCGCGGTTCTGAAGGTCGAACTCGGCGGTGTCGAAGCCAATTGGCGGGCGAGCGGCTTTCTCGTTTTCGTCACCGACGAGCGCGGCGTCGTTCTGGCCACCAGCCAGCCCGACTGGCGGTTCCATGCGCTGGCGCCGCTCTCCGCCGCGGATGCCGCCGCGGCGCATGACCAGCTTCAACTGGTCGACGCCGCCTTCGAGCCGCTGCTGATACGGCGTGGCGCCGGTGACGGCCTGGCGACGATCGAAGAAGCCGGAAAATCGCGTCGGTTCGTCGAGGTGGTGCAGGACTTGCCCGGTGCCGTCCCCGGCTGGCGCCTGTGGCTGCTGACGCCCGCCGATGCCGCATTGACCGCCGCCGCCAACACGGCGCGCCTGACGACACTGCTCGGGCTGCTGCTGATGGGGCTGCTTGCCTATGCGTTCACCCGGCGCCGGCGCACACGCCGGCTGCGGCAGGAGGCGCTGGCGCGCATGAATGCCGAACTCGAAAGCCGGGTCAGTTCCCGGACCGCCGAACTGACGCGATCGAACACGGCCCTTGCCGGCGAAATCGCCGAGCGCGAAAACGCCGAGGCCAAGGTCCGCCGGCTGCGCGACGATCTTGCCCAGGCCAACCGGCTCTCCATCCTCGGCCAGATCGCCGCCGGCGTGGCGCATGAGATCAATCAGCCGGTCGCCGCCATCCGCACCTATGCCGAGAATGCCCGCCGCTTTCTCGAGGCCGGCAAGACCGAACCGGCAAGCGGCAACCTGACCTCGATCGTCTCGATGACCGAGCGCATCGGCGCGATCACCAGCACGCTGCGCACCTTTGCGCGACGGCCTGGCGTCGCTGCCTCGCCCTTGCCGGTACGCGAGGCGATCGAGGGCGCGCTGTCGCTGCTGTCCGGCCGCATCCGCGATTCCGGCGTCACCATCGTCAAGCCGGGCGGCACCGCATCGCCATTGGTGATGGCAAGCCGCATCCGGCTGGAGCAGATCCTCGTGAACCTGTTGCAGAACGCGCTGGACGCCATGAAGGACCGGCCTGATCCCCGCATTGAGATCGACCTCGCCGAACGCGGCGACCGCGTGCTGATTTCGGTGCGCGACAATGGCCCCGGCCTCGATCAGGACGCCGCCGCCAATCTGTTCATGCCGTTCCAGACCACCAAGGAGAAGGGGCTTGGCCTCGGCCTGGTGATCTCGCAGGAGATCGCCCAGGAATTGGGCGGCACGCTGCGGCTCGACCCCGGCACCGCCAGCGGCGCATCCTTCACCATCGACTTGAGGCGGATCGAATGACGCAGGGATCAGGGCTGGTCGCGCTCGTCGACGACGATGCGGATCTGCTGCATGCCACCACGCAACTGCTCGAACTTGCCGGCTTCACGGTGATCGGGCTCGACGCCGCCGAGGCAGCGCTTGGTGTCGTCGACAGGGACTTCGAGGGTGTGGTCGTCAGCGACATCCGCATGCCCGGCATGAATGGGCTGCAACTCTTCGACCGCGTCAAGGCTGTTGATCCCGACTTGCCGGTGATCCTGGTCACCGGGCATGGCGATGTCGATCTTGCGGTCGCCGCGCTCAAGGATGGGGTCTATGATTTCATCCCGAAACCCTATGCGGGGGAGCGTCTGGTGGAGGCGCTGAAACGTGCATCGGAGAAGCGGCGGCTGGTGATGGAAAACCGGCGGCTCCGCGAAGCCGCCGCACTTGCCGCGGACGGCATGCCGTTGATCGGCGAAGCGCCGGCCATAAGGCGGTTGCGCGAGACCTTGCGCCAGATCGCCGACATGGACGTCGACGTGCTGGTGGAAGGCGAGACCGGAACCGGCAAGGAAGTGGTGGCCGACCTCCTGCACCGGTGGGGCCGGCGGCGTGCAAAGCCGTTCGTGGCACTGAACTGCGGCGCTCTGCCCGAGACCGTCATCGAAAGCGAGCTGTTCGGCCACGAGGCCGGCGCGTTTACCGGGGCGCAGCGACGGCGGATCGGCAGCATAGAGCATTCCAGCGGCGGCACGCTGTTCCTCGACGAGATCGAATCCATGCCGCCGGCCCTGCAGGTCAAGCTGTTGCGGGTGCTGGAGACGCGCAGCCTCACCCCGCTCGGCTCGAACGAAACAAGGCGCCTCGATCTCCGGGTCGTCGCGGCGACCAAGGTCGATCTCGGCCGGCAGGACCAGCGCGGCGGTTTTCGCGAGGATCTCTATTTCCGCCTTAACGTGGTGACGCTGCGCATTCCGCCGCTGCGCGAGCGGCGCGGCGATATCGAGATGCTGTTCGGCCACTTCCTTGGCAAGGCGGCGAAACGGTTTGGCCGGCCTGTCGCCAAGGTGAACGCCGCCGTGAGCCATCATCTCCAGTCGCATGACTGGCCGGGCAATGTGCGCGAACTCGCCCATTTCGCCGATCGCGTCGCGCTCGGTCTTGGTCCCGATGACGAAACCAGGTCCTCGCCCGCACGACTGCCAGCGCCTGCCGCCGCACTGCCGGAGCGGGTCGGGCATTACGAGGCGCAGCTCATCCGCGACGCGCTGCGCGACCATGGCGGCGACGTGCGCGGCGCCATCGACGCGCTCGGCGTGCCGCGCAAGACGTTCTACGACAAGCTCAAGCGCTATGGCATCGCCGCATCTGACTTCCGTCCCTCTTGACGTTTCCAAGCGAGTATCCCGAAAAGCCATGAACACGATACTTGAAACGACCGCCGCTCCCCTTCCGGAAGAACTCGCCTTTCTCAGCGAACGGCTGACGGCGTTCAACGACGGCGATGTCGGCGCGTCCGAAAGGAAGGCGCTGGCGGTGTTCGTGCGCGACGAGATCGGGGCGATCGTCGCCGGCATTTCAGGCTACACCGCCTGGGGCTGGCTCTACGTGCAGTGGCTGTGGGTCGACGAAAGGCTGCGCGGCCAGCACATGGCAGGCCGGATGCTCGACGCGGCCGAACGCGAAGCCGTGGCGCGCGGCTGCCAAAACGCCTGGATCGACACATTCAATCCCAACGCCGCCAAGGTCTATCAGAGGCAAGGCTACCAGCCTTTCGGGACGCTGGCCGATTTCCCGGTCGGCCGCAGCCGCATCTTCCTGCGGAAGAAACTGGTCGACTGATCAGCCAGCCAGCTTTCCGCCGCGCATCGGCCGCGGCGCGCCCGTCGTGCTCGGGAAACTGATCGGCAGGCCGCGCAGCACGCGAACCGCGAGGAAGGCAAAACACTCCGCCTCCACCGCGTCGCCGCTCCAGCCGAGGCTTTCGGCCAGCACGACCTCGACCCCGGCGCGGCTGGCGAGCATCGCCATCATTGTCGGGTTGTGGCGACCGCCACCGCTGACCACCAGCATCTTCGGCCGGCTGGGCAGAAGGTCGAGCGCCTTGCCGACAGCGGACGCGGTGAAGGCGGTGAGCAGGGCCGCGCCATCCTCGGCGCTCAGGCTGTCGGCCATGGCCGCGCCGAAATCGAAACGGTCGAGTGATTTCGGATAGGCCTTGGTCAGATAGGGATGCTGCAACAGCTTGGCGAGCCGGGCTTCGTCCACCTTTCCCGCGCCGCCAAGCGCGCCGTCGCGGTCCATTTCGCCGAGCCCCTTCGACTTGATGAAGTCGTTGAGCGGCGCGTTGGCGGGGCCGGTGTCGAAGGCGATGACATTGTCGGCGCCGTCCCACCAGGTGATGTTGGCGACGCCGCCGAGATTGAGCACCGCCACCTCGCCACTGGCGCCGGCGCCGCGCATCAGCGCGGTGTGATAGGCAGCGGCCAAAGGCGCGCCTTGTCCGCCGGCGCGCATGTCGGCCGAGCGGAAATCGTAGGCGACCTTGGTGCCGAGGATGGCATGCATGAGCTCGCCGTCGCCGAGCTGCCGGGTCTGGCCGAGCCGTCCGACCTGCGGCGCGCGATGCAGCACGGTCTGGCCGTGAAAGCCGACGACCCCGATCTCGGCCATCGTCATGCCGTAACCTTCCACGAGTTCCTTCACCGCCGCCGACTGCGCGCGCGTCAGCGCCTCTTCGGCCTTGCGAAAAATCGCAGGTTCCGGCCCGGTGAAATTCCAGGCCCGCGCCGCCGCCAGCGTCTCTTCCAGCAGCGACCGGATCGACGCGGGATAGGGCATCAGCCGGTAAGTGCCGAAATCGTCTATCCGCTCGCCATCGGTCTTGATCAGGGCGACATCGATGTTGCCGTCAAGCACCGTGCCGGTCATCAGGCCGACGGCCCAGATTGGTTCCATCATTGAGCTCCATTGATGAGGTCGCCGACCGCTTGCCGAAGCTGAACGATGCCGCTGTCGAAATGACGTGTCGGATGGATCCGGTTGGTAAGCAAGGTCCACGCCTTGCCCTTGTCGAAGTCGATCCACAATCCTGTGCCGGTGAAGCCGGTGTGGCCGATCGTTCCCGGACCGCACAGCGCACCGCCGGACCAGCCTTGGTAAGGGCGCTCCCAGCCATGGGTGCGGGTGGCCGACAGGGGCTCGCGCATCAGCGCGATCAACCGTTCGGATGCGCCGGTTCCGTCCAGCAATCCCCAGGCGAAATCGAGCACCGAAGCAGCTGTGCCGAACAGGCCGGCATGACCCGCACCCTGCAGCGCCGAGCAATTGTCGTCGTGGACCTCGCCGGACAGCACGCGATGGCGCCAGGTGCAGTCCTCGGTCGCCGCGGCGGCATCGGGTTCCGCGAACCAGGCAAAGCCTGGGCCGGGTTCCATGGCGCGGATGCTCTTGCCCGACAGCCGCTCCATCGCAAAGCCGAGCAGGATGAAGTTGATGTCGGAATAGACAGGATCGCGCGCCCGCCATTCGCGCTGCAGGACGAAGGCGCGCAGCAGCTCGGGGTCCCGCCCATAGGTGTAGATCGGCTCGACGGCCGGAAAGGGCGTCTGGTGGCCCAGGCACTGGCGAAACGTCACCTCCCGCTCCCATGCGTTCGCGTCATACTGGCGAAGGTCGGGAAGCAGGGAAATCAGCGGCGCGTCGAGATCGATGATGCCGTCCTGCGCCAGCGCCAGGATACGCGGCGTGGTAAAGATCACCTTGGTCAGCGACGCCAGGTCGAACCAGGTCTCAACAGTCATCGGCCTGACCTTAGGCACAAGCTGCGCGGAGCCGATCGCTCTGGTGATGCGCTCGCCATTTCTGCCGACCAGGCCGAGCACGCCGCCGGGAATGCGCTTGGCCGCCACTGCCGCTGCGAGCGGTTGGAACGCGCGATCGAAGAGCCGGGCGAGGGGGCTCAATGCCGGCCACCGCACGTGGGCATGTCGTCAAACGGAAAAGTCGGCGATCCTTCGCACCCCCCTCTGTCCTGCCGGACATCTCCCCCGCAAGGGGGGAGATTGGCCGTAATAGCGGCTCTCGCGAATCGCCGACGTCGCAGGAAGGGGCGGGATGCCGAAGCTGCTAATCTCCCCCCTTGCGGGGGAGATGGCTGGCAGGCCAGAGGGGGGTGCTGTCCCGCCGACCGTGCATATCCCAGTGCACCGTCCATCACACCTCCACCCTCGCCATATGATCCCCGCCAAACTGCTCCCATCGCGCCGGCGCCGGCTCAAACCCTGGCGGGCGCACCAGCGAAGGCACCTGGCGTGTGTCGATCTCGAAATGCTCGCGCCGACGGTCGATAGCCGGAACGGCTGATATGAGCTTCTTCGTATAGGAATGTCTCGGCTTCGACAGCACGGACTGTGCGTCGCCGATCTCGACGATCTGGCCGGCATAGATGACGGCGATGCGGTGCGCGATCCGCTCGACCACCGCCATGTCATGCGAGATGAACAGATAGGCCAGCCCAAACTCGCGCTGCAGGTCGACCAGCAACTCCAGCACCTTGGCCTGCACCGACACATCGAGCGCCGACACTGCTTCATCGAGGACCACGACGGACGGGTTGAGCATCAGCGCGCGCGCAATGCACAGCCTTTGCCGCTGGCCACCGGAGAATTCATGCGGATAGCGCTCGAGGCTGTTCTTGGGCAGGCCGACGCGTTCCAGCAGGCGCGCCATTCTGGCCCGCGTTTCGGCATCCACCCGGCCGCCGGTGGCGATCACGGGTTCCGCCAGAATGCTCTCGATCGTCAGCCTTGGATTGAGAGAGGCATAAGGGTTCTGGAACACCATCTGTATGGGCCTGGCGCTGCGCCTCGGCGAGGCCGCTCGGGCGCCGACCGAGAAGCCGCCGCGCGCCGGCCGCACAAGCCCTAGCACCGCCTTGGCGGCAGTGGATTTGCCCGAACCGCTTTCGCCGACGATGGCCAGCGTCTCGCCGTGCATCAGGTCGAAATCGACGCCGTCGACGGCATGCACCGCGCCGGTGGCGCGGCTGAAGAAACTGCTCTTGAGGGGAAACCGAACCACGAGGCCATCGACCTTCAAGGCCGGTTCGGCGCTCGCGCCGTTGTCGCGTTGCCCATCCGAGCGCGTCGCGCGACCGCTGGCGAAATGCGGCACGGCGTGCAGCAGATGCTGGGTGTAGGGATGCTGGGGGCTGTCGAGGATCCGGTTGAGCTCACCCTGTTCGACGGCCTGCCCGTTCTGCATCACCATCACCTTGTCGGCGATGCCGGCAACCAGGCCGATATCGTGGGTGATGAAGATGACGGACATGCCGCTTTCGCGCTTCAGCTCGGCAAGCAGCGCCATGATCTGTGCCTGCACGGTAACGTCGAGCGCCGTCGTCGGCTCGTCGGCGATCAGCAGGCGCGGGTTGCAGGCCAGTGCAATGGCGATCATCACCCGCTGCAGCATGCCGCCGGACAGCTGGTTGGGCGTGTATTTCAGCCGCCTTGCGGCATCGGGAATGCGCACGCGGTCGAGTGCGTCCTTGGCTGCCGCAGTAGCCTGCCGGCCGGTCAGGCCGCGATGCAGGCGGAACGATTCCTCGATCTGGGTGCCGATGGTCAGCACCGGGTTGAGCGAGGTCATCGGTTCCTGAAAAATCATGCCGATCTCGGCGCCGCGAATGCCGGTCAGTTGCGGTTCGGTCGCGGTCGTCAACTCGAAGACGGTCCCATTGGCCCGCTTGAGCTTCATCGAGCCGCCAGTGATGCGGCCGCCACCGAAATCGACGAGCCGGTTGATCGACAGCGCCGTCACCGACTTGCCCGAGCCGCTTTCGCCGACAATGGCCAGCGTCTCGCCATCGGCGATATCGAAACTGACGCCGCGCACCACCTCGTTGGCCCGGGGGTCGCGGCCGAAGCCGACGCGCAGGTCCGAGACTGACAAGAGCGGGGTCATGCGAACGCGCTCCGCATCCTCGGGTCGAGGATGTCGCGCAAGGCGTCGCCCAAAAGGTTGAAGCCCAGAATGCTGATCATGATCGCCAGGCCTGGGAAGATCAGCAGCCAGGGTGCCGTTTCCATCAAATTGCGGCTGTCGCTCAGCATCAGGCCGAGCGACGCGGCGGGCGGCTGCGTGCCAAGGCCGAGAAAGCTCAAGCCGGCTTCGGTCAGCAGCGCCCAGGCGAGCGCCAGCGTCACCTGCACAGTCAACGGCGCCACGAGGTTGAGCAGCAGGTGGCGCGTGACGATATAGCTCGAACTGCTGCCGAAGGTTCGCGCGGCATCGACGAATTCGCGTGTCTTGAGCGACAGCGCGGGGCCCCGCACCACGCGCGTGAAAATCGGCGTGTAGACGATGCCGATGGCAACGACGCTGGTCCAGGTGCCGGGGCCGGCAACGGTGACGATGAGCAGCGCCAGGAGGATCGCCGGGAAGGCCAGCAGCACGTCCATGATCCGCATCACGACGCCGTCCCAGCGGCGCCCGAGCCAGGCGGCGGCCAACCCCAGGATCGTTCCGGCAAGCGCCGCGAAGGCCACCGAGAAGAAGGCGACGGTAAAAGACTGGCCGATGCCCGCCATCAGGCGGCTGGCGACGTCGCGGCCGAACAGGTCGGTGCCCATCCAGTAGGCGGCGCTGGGCGCATGCAGCCGGTCGATACGGTACTGCGTGATCGGATTGTGCGGCGTCAGCCCGAGCAGGCCGAGGATGGCAAGCAGCAGATAGACGCACACGATGACGCCGCCGATGCGGCCGCTGCCATGGCCGAAGATGGCACGCAGGATGCGCATCACTGTTCCCCCAGCCGGATGCGCGGATCGAGCGCGACATAGGCGAGGTCGACCAGGAGATTGACGATCATGAAGTTGAAGGCGATGAACAGCACGCTGCCCTGCACCAGCGCGTAATCGCGCTGCAGGATCGCGTCGAGCACCATGCGTCCGAGGCCGGGCAGGGCGTAGATCTGTTCGACGATGACGGCGCCGCCCAGGAGGTAGCCGAATTCTATGCCGCTCAGCGTCACGACAGGGATCAGCGCATTGGGAAGCGCATGCCGCCAGATGACGCTGCGCGCCGAAGCGCCCTTGCTGCGTGCGGTGCGCACATAATCGTCGCTCAACACGTCGAGCATTGCCGATCGCGCAATGCGGGTGACCGACGCCGCGAAGGCAAAGCCCAGCGTGATGGCGGGCAGGATCAACTGGCTGAGATTGCGCAAGGGATCCTGCCAGAGCGGCACGAATTCACCCATCGCCGGCAGTACGCCGAAGCCCGCCGACAGCGTGTAGATGATCAGCAAGCCAAGCACGAAGCTCGGCGTCGACTGGCCGATCATGGCGACGACGCGCACA
Source organism: Mesorhizobium sp. B2-4-13 (assembly GCF_006658535.1). NCBI lineage: Bacteria > Pseudomonadati > Pseudomonadota > Alphaproteobacteria > Hyphomicrobiales > Phyllobacteriaceae > Mesorhizobium > Mesorhizobium sp. B2-4-13. Next base: position 575,152 of record NZ_VFVB01000003.1, read on the forward strand.
CCGAGATCGGACAGCTTCTCGTTGTGAGTGGCGGCGTAGATGCCGGCCGGCATGCCGACGGCAAGTGCAATGATCATAGAGAGGAGCGCCAGCTCCAAGGTCAGCGGGAAGCGCTCGAGGATGACGTCGAGAACCGGCCTGCCATAGGTGACGGATATGCCGAAATTGCCGTGCAGGATGCCGCCGATCCAGCGCCAGTACTGGACGAACCAGGGCTGGTCGATGCCGAAATAGGCGGCGAGCGAATCCCGTTGTGCCGGCGTCAGCAGGCCGGCCTCGGTGCCCAGCATCGCCGTGATCGAATCGCCGGGCACCATCCGGATCGCGACGAAGACCAGGATGGACACGCCAAGCAGCACGAGAGGAAACGTCGCCAGCCGTCGCAGGAGATAGTTCACGCCAGGAAGACCTCTCGTCCCGTTGCCGAAGCTACTGGATCGTCACCTTGCTCAGGCTGAACAGCGTGCCGGTCGGCGTCGGCACGAACCCGGATATGTTCTTCTGTTGCGCCGTATAGCTATAGGAGGTGTAGAGCCAGATCCACGGCGACATTTCGGCGAGGTGCTTCTCGAATTCGGCGAAGATCGCTTTGCGTTTGGCCGGATCGGTCTCTGCGCGGCCCTGCTGCATCAGGCTGTCGAGCGTATCGTCGATGTAGTTCGCCACCTTTTGCAGATTGCCTGATTTGGTCCAGTAGCGGTTGTACATGGTATAGGGGTCGGCCCGGCCGCCATTGAGCGCGATCGCCATGTCGAAATCGCCCTTCAGCCAGGCGTCGACATAGACGTTGAGCTCCATCATCTTGATATCGAGTTTGACGCCGATTTCGGCGAGCTGCGACTGGATGACCTGGGCTTCGGCCGCTGCCGTCGGCGGCTCGCCCGTGGCGCCGATCACGGTCGCCGAAAAGCCGTCGGCAAAGCCGGCCTCGGCCATCAGCTTCTTGGCCTTTTCGACATCGCGCTTGTAGCAGAACAACTGGCTGGGATCGGTGGCCAGCGCCGGGATGGTCAGCGGTCCGGTGACCTTGCCTTCGCCCAGCGCGGCGGTGTCCAGCACCTCCTGCCGGTCGATGGCGCAGGAGATCGCCTGGCGCACCTTGAGCTCGGTCATCGGCTTCCGCGACGGGTTGAGCTGTAGCACGTTGTAGGCCAGCACCGGCACGCGGTTCAATTGCAAGTTGGCTTCCTTCGGCACCAGCGTGGCGACGAGCGGATCGTTGAGCAAGGCGAAATCGATCTGCTTGGTGCGCATGGCGGCGAGGATCGCCGCCTCGTCGGGCAGCACACTGATCTCGATGCCGTCGACGCCGGTCGCGCCGCCGGCCCAGTTCTTGTTGGCGCTCAAGACTTCCTTGGCGTTGGGATCCCACTTGTCGAGCTTGAACGGGCCCGAACCGACCGTCCTGGTGCCGATCGAGCCGGCCTTGATCTCGGCCACCGGAACGATGGCCGCGTTGACGTCGCTCATTGCCGTCAGGATAGGCGCGTCGGCCTGCGACAGGTGGAACACGACGGTCGCTGCATCCGGCGTGTCGATGCTGGCGATCGACAGGAAGTTGGCGCGGGCGGCGGCGCCGGTCTTCTCGTCGAGAATGCGCTCGAACGACGCCTTCACGTCGGCCGGGGTCACCGCCGTGCCGTCCTGGAATTTCGCCTTGGGATCGAGCTTGAAGGTCAGCTCCTTGCCGTCCTTCGAAAACTCCCAGGAGGAGGCGATGGCGGGGATGATCCGCAGGCTGGCGTCGACGCGCACCAGCGGCTCATAGATCAGCTCCAAAAGCCGCAGCGACGAAAAGGCCGTCTGCTTGTGCGGATCAAGCCCGGTGGCGTCCTGGGACCAGGCCATGTGCAGCGTCGCCGCCTGCGCCGAAACCGTCCCGATGCCGAGCATCGCGGCAAGGGTGATGCCCGAAAGCAGCCTTCTTGTAAGATGAACCATTCTCGTCTCCCATTATTGAACTCGATGCCTTGCAGTTTCCGAGGACCGCTTCCAAGGCACACATGCTATGGAGTGTCGGCCCAGTCTATGCGGCTTGACGCCGTCTTGTCTAAAGCGGCTTCAGGTCGCTTCGTCGCCGATCGCCTTTCGTAGGAACCCTCCGGCCCTGGACAAAGCGGCCCGCGCCGCGTCCACGTCGAGGCCGGTGATGGTCACCAGGATCGCCAACTTGACGTCCTTGCCGGTCCGGTCGAGCGCCTGCCGCGCCTGCGGCGCGGTACAGCCGGTCGTCTGCATGACCATCCTGATCGCCCGGGCCACCAGCTTCCTGTTCGATGGGTTCAGGTCGACCATCAGATTCTGGTAGCTCTTGCCGATCCGGATCATCGAGGCCGTGGTCAGCATGTTGAGCACCAGCTTCTGCGCGGTTCCCGATTTCAGCCGCGTCGAGCCGGTGAGCACTTCGGGGCCGACGACCGGCGAGATCGCGATGTCGGCGATACCGGCAATGGCCGATGCCGGATTGCAGGAGAGGGCGACCGTCGTTGCGCCGATCTGCCTGGCATGGGTCAGCCCGCCGATGACATAGGGCGTGCGTCCGCTGACCGCGATGCCGACCACCACGTCGTCGGGTGTGAGTCCGATCCCCTGCAAGGCCTTGGCGCCCATCTTCGGGTCATCCTCGGCGCCTTCGAGCGAGCGCACCAGCGCGTCGGACCCGCCGGCAATCAGGCCGACCACCATGCCTTCGGGCACGCCGAATGTCGGCGGGCATTCCGAAGCGTCGAGCACGCCAAGCCGGCCGCTGGTGCCGGCGCCCATGTAGATGAGGCGCGCGCCCCTCTGGAAGGCAAGCACGATCCGGTCCACCGCGGCGGCAATCTCGGGCAGCACCTTTTCGACGGCCGCTGGGACGACCTTGTCCTCGTCATTGATCCTGCGCAGCACGTCGAGGGTCGGCAGCAGATCGATGTCGACGGTCCTTGGGTTCCGACCCTCGGAAACCAAGCGATCCAGCTCAGACATCAATCCTTGCTCGGTCATCCCAGCGCTTTCAAAAATTCTGCCGCACGGCGCCCGGCATGACTCGACTGGCAGCCAGTGCGGACGGACCTTGGGGTCCGTCATCGCAGTTTTTCTTTGTTAACTTTTTAGAATTTGATATTCGTATCGTCAACAGAGATTTGGAATATTTTATTCCGGCCCACGTTGGCTATCCCTTGCAAACCGAACGCTTGGCAAGAATGATCGCGCCGGATGCGGCGTCGCCGTCGGCGGGCTTCAGGCGGCGGCGCACATCGGGAGAAAGCCAGGGTTCGAGCGGGCTGGCGAGGCCGCCCAGCAACGTCACGCGCGGCGCGCCCTTCTCGAACAGCACCCGCACCAGCGTGTCGATCTGTTCGGCGGCACCTTGCACGATGCGGCGCCCCACGGGGTCGCCCTGGTCGGCATGGCGCATCACCATAGGTGCAAGCGCGGCATAGTCCGTGGCGCTGGCGCGGTCCATCCAGGCGACAGCCTCCATGGGGTCGCCCGCGAAGCGCTGCATGACCTCCGCCAGCAGCGCCGTGCGCTCGTGGCGGCCGTCATGGGCGCGCAATGCCAGTTGCACGGCTTTCAGTCCAAGGTCGGCGCCGCTGCCCTCGTCGGAGATCGGAAACCCGTAGCCGCCGGCGCGCAGGTCGCGGCCCTCGACGAAGCCGAGGCCGATCGAGCCGGTCCCGGCGATGACGATGGCGCCGTCCCGGCCGGAATGCGCGCCAAGGCAGGCACCGATGCCGTCGCTGACGAAGTCGATGCTGGCAAAGGGATGCGCGATTGCCCGCAACGCCTCAAGCGCGCCTTTGCGGCCGATGCCGGCAAGGCCGATGCCGGCATGGATCTTGGCGGTTTCGGCTGGCGCGAAACCTGCTTCCTCGATCGCCGCGCCGAAAGCTTTGGCGATGGAGGCCCAGGCTGCCTCGATGCCGAGCCGCGTCGTCGCCGGCCCCGACAGGCCCTGTCCCAGCACCGTGCCTTGCGCGTCCTCGAGACGGGCGCGGCAACCGGTGCCGCCGCCATCGACGCCGAGAAAATAATCCGCTTCGGTATTCATGCGCCCAGCCGCTCGATGCCGGCGCCGCACAGGCGCAGCTTGCGGTCCAGTTGCTCGTAGCCGCGGTCGAGGTGATAGACGCGGTTGATTGTCGTCTCGCCTTCACAGACCAGCGCCGCCAGCACCAGCGACACCGAAGCCCGCAGATCGGTGGCCATCACTTGCGCGCCGTGCAATTTCTCGCCGCCGCGCACCAGCGCCATGGTGCCTTGCAGCTTGATGTTGGCGCCGAGCCGCATCAGTTCGGGCACATGCATGAAGCGGTTCTCGAAAATGGTTTCGCGCAGCAGCGACGCACCCTGGGCGCAGCACATCAGCGCCATGAACTGCGCCTGCAGGTCGGTCGGAAAGCCCGGATAGGGTTCCGTCGTCAGATCCGCGGCCTTGAGCGGTCGGTCGCGCGACACGATCAGACCGCGATCGCCTGGCCAGACGCTGACGCCGGTCGCCTCCAGCAATTGCACCACCGAGGCCATGTGCTCGAGCCGGGCGTGCGTCAGTTCGAGCTGGCCGCCGGTGATGGCGGCCGCGATGGCATAAGTGCCGGCCTCGATGCGGTCGGGGATGATGTGGTGCCTGGCGGCCTGCCAGCTGGTGTCGCCCGCGATCAGGATACGGTGTGTGCCGGCGCCCTCGATGCGCGCGCCCATGGCAACGAGGCAGGCGGCGAGATCGGCCACTTCCGGCTCGCGCGCTGCGTTCAGGATCTCGGTTTCGCCCTTGGCCGCGGTCGCCGCCATCATGGCGGTTTCCGTCGCCCCGACCGATGGCGAGGGGAGCACGATGCGCGTGCCGGTCAGCCCGTTCGGGGCCGAGGCGACGATCAGGCCGTTCTCGACGGCGATCCTGGCGCCAAGCGCGGCGAGTGCGGCGACATGCATGTCGACCGGCCGCGCGCCGATCGCGCAGCCGCCCGGCAGCGAAACCCGGGCATGGCCGAACCGCGCCAGCAACGGCGCCAGGACAAGCACCGTCGCCCGCATTTTTCGTACCGTGTCGTAGGAGGTCTCCTTGGAAACGGCGGTACTTGTGTCGATTGTGGCGGCATGGGCGGACCGGGTGATTTCGGCGCCATGAAGTCGCACCACGCCGAGCATGTTTTCGACGTCGGTCACATCGGGCAGGTTGGTCAGTTCCAGCGGGTAGGGGCTGAGCAGCGCAGCCGCGATCTGCGGCAAAGCGGCATTCTTGGCGCCCGATATGGTGACCGCGCCTTCCAATCTCCGTCCGCCGACGATCCGCAATCTGTCCATGGCTGAAACCTTGACGGCCACATCCGGTGACCTGCCCGGGGAATCCCCGAGCGACCCCGGGTCGAGCTGAGAATTAATTCTGCGTTCTTGGCTGTCAATCAAAATTGGAATAATTTATTCCTCGTCTTGCAGTGAAGAGCGAGGGATTTCCGTGTCCGTCTTAAGCAGGATCAGTGCCGAGCTCGACGGCATGGCGCCCGGCGACCGCGAGATCGGCCGTTATATCATCGACAATCCCGACCAGATGCTGCGGCTGTCGACGGCGGCACTTGCGGCCGAGATCGGCCGCAGCCAGTCTAGCGTCGTCAAGTTCAGCCAGAAGCTCGGCTATGCCAGCTATCAGGAGCTCAAGCTCGCCGTCAGCGAGGCCAAGGCGCAGGATTGGCAGGTGCCGGCCGGCGTCATCCATGGCTCGATCGAGGTGGGTGATACTTTTCCGGTCATCCTGAAGAAGCTGATCGGCAGCAAGCTGCTGTCGATGCAGCAGACCGTCGCCGCCAACAGCGAGCGCATCCTCTCCAGGACGCTGGACCTGCTTGATGGCGCGCGGCGCATCCATCTGGTCGGCGTCGGCGCCTCCTCGCTGGTGGCGCGCGATTTTTCATACAAGCTAATGAAGCTCGGCCGCAATGTGCTGCATGACAGCGACAGCCACATCCAGATGGCCAACGCCTCGACGCTCGGGCCTGACGATGTGCTGTTCGCGCTGTCCTATTCCGGCGCCAGCATCGAAACCTTGCGTATCGCGGAGCTTGCCAGCAAGCGTGGCACGACGGTGATCGCCGTCACCGGCCTGCACGACAATCCGCTGAGCCGCGTCGCCGACATCCGCCTCTACACCCTCGCCGACGAGGAACGCGCGCGCTCTTCCTCCATCACCGCGCGCGACGCGCAACTGACGCTGACCGACCTTCTGTTCATTCTGCTGGTACAGAAGCAGCCCGACGCCAACGACTACGTTCACAACAGCGAGGCGGCGGTCACGGTGCTGAAGGCCGAGCGCTCGTCTTAAGGCCTCAGACGCTTTCGAGATAGGTCTCGATCTCGAAATCGCTGACGTTGAGGGCAAACGTATTCAATTCCTGGCGTTTGCAGGCGACGAAGGAGTCGCGCAGGATCGCCGGGAATATCTCCGCCACATGCGTCCCGCTTTCAAAGGTTGCGATCGCCGACGCCCAGTCCGGCGGCAGTTTGGCCGGGGCAACGCCTTGCCCGTCATTCCCCGCCGGGTCGCCTGGCGACATCTGCTTCTCGATGCCGATCAGCGCGGCGCCCAGTATGGCGGCAAGCACGAGATAGGGGTTGGCGTCGGCTCCCGAGACGCGATGTTCGATGCGGCGCGCGCCGGTCGGGCCGCCGGGGATGCGGATCGCGACCATGCGGTTCTCGTAACCCCAGGCGACCGCGGTCGGAGCGTAGGATCTCGGGCGCAGCCTGCGGTAGGAATTGAAGTGCGGCGCGAACACCAGCGTGCTTTCGGCCATCGCCGCCAGCAGCCCGCCGACCGCGTGTCGCATGGTGTCGGAACCCTGGTCGGTGCCGTCGTCGAACACGTTGCGCCCATCGGCATCGACCAGGCTGAAATGGACATGGAAGCCGTTGCCGGCGCGGTCGCCATAGGGCTTGGCCATGAAGCAGGCGGCAAAGCCGTGTTTGCGGGCAATGCCCTTCACCGTGCGCTTGAACAACACCGCATCGTCGGCCGCCCGCAGGGCGTCGGCGACATGGTTCAGGTTGATCTCGAACTGGCCGACGCCGTTTTCGGCGATTGCCGTGTCGACGGGAATGCCTTGCGCCCGGCAGGCTTCATAGATGTCGTGGATGAACGCTTCGAAATCGTCGATTTCGTCGATCGACAGCGCCGCGTCGGAATCGAGGCGCCGTCCGGTGACCGGTGAGACCGGTCCGACCGGCCGCTGCGATTGCGGATCGACCAGATAGAATTCCAGTTCGGTCGCCGCGACCGGCGTCAGGCCGAGCGCCTTGTAGCGATCGAGGATGCGGGCCAGTGCCCGCCGGGGGTCGCCTAGATAGGGCGCTCCGCTCTCATCGGCGAGCCAGAGCGGGACGAGCGCCGTCGGATGCGCCGTCCAATCCACCGGCAGAATGCCGCGACCCGTCCATTGGCAAAGGCCATCGGCATCGCCGGTCGAGAAGACCAGGCTGTTGCCTTCGATGTCCTCGCCCCAGACGTCGAGCCCGATCAGCGAGTAGGGCATGCGCAGCTTGCCCTCCAGCGCCTTGCGGGCCTGCTCGACGGGGATGCGCTTTCCCCGCATGATGCCGTTGAGGTCGCACACCGCGGCCCTCAGGCTCTGGATGTCGCTTCGGCTTTCAAGCCAGTTCAAAACGTCCGCAATTGCATCGCTCAATTTCAAACCTCTGGTTCCCTGCGGTGTCGCATCTGAGGCGAGCACCCTATTTTTACGACAAAGCAGCTGATGAGTTCATGAAGGCACCTCCGACATCGGTCGGAAAAGTTTCCTTCATCTTTTCAAGTCATTAGCCGGTATGTCGGGAGGCATTTCAGGAACCAATTGCGCGATCTGCGATCGCAACATAGCGACAAGGCAAGGGAAAGCCAAGTGGCATCTGGGGTGCAGGAGACACCGGTTTAGCTCCTCGCTTCCGGGAACCTGACCTGCCGCAGGATGTGGGCAGCACCTTCGTCGATGTCGCGAACGATGGCCGCCCGCGCTCGCGCACCGTCCTGCGCCTCGATCGCGGCAACGACTTCCTCGTGATAGTCGATATCCAGGATGGAGGAGAGGTCGTCCTCGAACCCCACGGCGAGGTTTCTGAGAAACGGGCCGACCTGCATCCACACTGTCTCGATCAGGAAGATCATCTGCTCGTTGCCGCAATGGCGATAGATCGAGAATTTAAAATCGTGGTTCTTCCTGAGATAGTCGCCGATATCGCCTTTGCGGGCCGTCAGGGTCAGTTCTGTGCAATGGCGTCGGATCGCCCGCAGATTGTTGCCGTTGATCAGTTTCGTCGCAAGCTCGGTCGCCGGGCCTTCGAGCAGTGTGCGCACGGCGGTCAATTGCGAGAATCGCTCGGCCGAGATCACCGGCACCTCGACGCTGCCATTCGGCATCGGGCTCAGTGCACGCAATGCCTGCAGCCGCATGAAGGCACTGCGCACCGGCATGTCGCTGGTGCCGAGTTCCCTGGCGAGCTTGCGCGAGGTCAGCTTCTGGCCGGGCAGGAATTGGCCCGACATCAGGGCTCGCACAAGCTCCAGATAGACCTTCTCGTGCAAGGGCACGGTGTCGACGGCGGTCAAACCGAAATGTGTTCTGCCGGCCATTGGCGGGGCGCACCTTCATCCGTTCTGAAAATGACCTGACGACGCGCGCCGCGGACAAAGCTTAGGCTCGGCATGGTGGGAACACCCAAGCCGCCGATTGATCGGGCATGATAGACGCTTCGATCGTTGCGCGGCAAGCAACCGCCGGAGCCGGCCGGTGCGGCGGGCTGCCTTCCTTTCCGGCTATCGATCCGGAGCCGGCCCGCTCTTTTCCAACGCCAGATGCGTCAGCAAATTCCTGGTGATCCGGCCGACGTCGTTCATGGCATCGCCCGCGGGCAAGGCGCCGCACCAGGCGACCGAACTCGCGCAGAAGATCAGACCGCCCGAGGGCAGATGGCGCAGCGTCATCTCCGCGCAGCGGCGCTCGTCGCGCTCTCTGTCACCTCCTTCGTACCAGCGCGTCGCGTCATGGACGAAGCTGTCCGGGAATCCGGTCGCGCGGGCAATGACCATGGTGTCGGGGGATGTGCCCAGATGCGGGTCGGTGGCATCGACCTCGTAGCCGGCGGCGCCTCCAAGCACGATGCCCTCGTCGCCGAAGGTCTCGCTGGTGACGCCGTCGAACAACCACGCGGCCGAGGGCTGACGGCTTTCCGGCGTACGCGTGAAAGGCCGCGCGCCATCGAAACCCATCAGCGAGATGGCGACGCCGGTCAGCGAGAACTCGCCGCGCCCGCTGGCGCGCAGGTAGCCTCCCGGCTGGTTGGTAATCGACAGTGACTGTTCGGCGATGGGGCCGTCCCAGGTCCGGCCCGCCTCGAGCGGCGAGCGGCGCAATTCCATCAGATCGTCCTGGAACGCCACCTTGCCGGCAAAGCCATTGCCGCCGAGATAGGCGATGCTGCCGCCCGCCGCCGCGAATTGGCGCAGCGCATGCTCCATCTCGACCGACATGTATTCGGGATGGCTGCCGGTGATGACCGCCTGATACTCCTGCAGGCCGGCAAGACCCAGTTCGTGCAGGTCGCGGTCGGTGATGAGATCGAAGGCGATATCATTGTTGTGGCAGAAGCGTAGAAAATGCAGGTCGACCGGCAGATTGTGCGGGCAGCCGCAGAGCGGATACTTGTAGTCGTCACGCAGCGTCGCCTTGGGCTTCCTGGTGAAACAGATCGACACGCCGCTGAGGTCGCTGTGATAGTCGTAGAGCGACTTCAGATTGTTATCGATCGCGAAGCGATGGCCGCGATCTTCGCACATCCATTCGTAGAGATGCGCCGGCAGGAATTCGTCCGCGTAAGCGAGATAGGTGGCCGTCGGCACCAGGAACAACAACGGCGCCCGGCGCTCCGACGAAGTGATGAAGAAGACGATACGCTCCGATCCTTCATCGTGACCGACCTCGAAGGCATAGACCCCGGCCGGCGCCTCGGCGGGAACCTGCAATTGGTATGAGGCCGGCCACTGCAACGCCCCCATGTCGTCGTCATGGCAATGCACGGCGTCGTAATGCGACGGCACCAGCCGGGGGTCGAAACTCGACCCGTCCCAGCGGCGCGAGGTCATGCAGAAGGCGGGCTGGTTGATCGTCTCCAGGAAGAGGACGCGATCGGTGCCTGTCGAGGCGAGCGGGCCGCTCGGCAGCAGGGTTGGAAACGTCCAGGCGATACGACCGGCCGCGGTTTGCAGGGAGACCGCCGAGAATTTCGCGTTGAGCGACCTGACATCGTTTGCCGTGCTGGTGCCGAAGACCATGTCACCGGGCAGGAGCCGCCACGGCAGGTCGAATCGACGATCCAGGCGAAACGGCGACAGGAGATCGTCCGAATCGATCCGCAGCACGGTCGCGCCGTCGCTCGACGAAATCTCGACCTTGAGCCAGGTGTTTGCCGGCAAGACCACGCCGCTATCGAGCGAGTTGCCGTCGTCGCCTGATATCAGCCGTCCGTCCTGCAAGCCGAGGCGCAGGTTTTCGCTCTCGAACAGCACGCGCGCGCCATCGTTGCGGGTCAAGTATACTTCGAAGGCGACGCCTTCGATCTCGGTGGCCTTGGCGAGTTCCGCAGCCGCAACCCTGAGGAAGGATCCGTGATCGAAATCGCGATGGGACACGGCATTTCCCGTCGGCTCGACGCGCCAGCCCATCGGCTCGGCCGCTTGCGTGTCGAGCCGTACGACGCGCACGTCGCGTACCGGCCGCGACGACGAGACATGAAGGGCGACTGGTGTTCCGGCCGCTGTATGCCAGGGAACGGTATAGCCTGAGACGGCCATGGCGCCGTGATCGACGGGGCGTTTCATCGCCGCATAAATCCGCGTCGCGATCCCGGCTGTCGCACTCTCATCGATGGCAAACTGGACAATTCTTTTCATACCTTTGGGTCTGGAGGGCCTATATCCCCGCGGCCTTGCTTGCTGACGAAGTTCGTAGAAATCTCGCTCAGCCATCGATGGCCACCGGCAAATGCGAGTTCTAGGCGTCCATCGCAGCATCCGCTTGGTGCCTGATCCACGACGACATTATCGCGATCGTCCGAAACCGGACAGTCGTTCTCGTAGGTTGGCCTCTTCACAAAACTTGACCTCCACGCACTTGCACGTCCGGCCGCTCTCTGGCTTTTTGGGGTACCCATCCGAACGGACTGATTCGCGTCATGCCGCTCGATTGCAATGTCTTGCAGGCAGTCTGTTTGTGGGTCGTGAAGCGCGCGCAATTGGCGAAGGAGAAGCAGGCATGGCCGAGTTCAAGAAGCCGGAAATCTCCGAGATGAGACCCAAGATCACCGTGATCGGCGTCGGCGGCGGCGGCGGCAACGCGATCAACAACATGATCGTGGAACAGCTTCAGGGAACCGAGTTCATTGCCGCCAACACCGATGCCCAGGCGCTGACCATGTCGAAGGCGACGCGGCTGATCCAGCTTGGCGCGCACGTCACGGAAGGCCTTGGCGCCGGCTCGTTGCCCGAGATCGGCCGTGCCGCGGCCGAAGAATCGCTGGACGAGATCATGGATCATCTGGCCGGCACCCACATGTGTTTCGTCACTGCCGGCATGGGCGGCGGCACCGGAACCGGTGCGGCCCCGATCATCGCCCAGGCGGCGCGCAAGGCCGGCATCCTGACGGTCGGCGTCGTCACCAAGCCGTTCACCTTCGAGGGCAGGCGCCGCATGCAGATGGCCGAAGAAGGCATCGAGCGGCTGCGCGAGGCCGCCGACACCGTCATCGTGATCCCCAACCAGAACCTGTTCCGGATCGCCGATGCCAAGACCACTTTTGCCGATGCCTTCGTCATCGCCGACAGGGTGCTTTATTCCGGCGTCAGCTGCATCACCGACCTCATCGTCAAGGAAGGCCTGATCAATCTCGACTTCGCTGACGTCAAATCGGTGATGCGCGGCATGGGCCGCGCCATGATGGGAACCGGCGAGGCTTCGGGCGAAGGCCGGGCGATGAAGGCGGCGGAAGCCGCGATCGCCAATCCGCTGCTCGACGAAATGTCGATGAAGGGCGCCAAGGGCGTGCTGGTGTCGATTTCGGGCGGCCGGGACATGACCCTGTTCGAGGTCGACGAGGCGGCCACGCGCATCCGTGAAGAGGTCTATGAGGACGCCGACATCATCGTCGGCGCCATCTTCGACAAGAGCATGGAAGGCCGCTTCAGGGTCTCGGTGGTGGCGACGGGCCTCGATCGTTCGCTCAGCGAGGGTGATGCCGATGCCGGCATGGCACATGGCCATTCCGTGTCGTCCGCCGCACGGACCTTGCAGTAACCTTTCTCTTCGATTGACCTCCCGGGCAGGCGACCCGCGGTATCTGCCGCGTCCCGGGGCAGAAAAATTGCTCTTCAGGACGCCTTCTCGCCGATGAACTCGAATCGCTCGATCTCGCATTCGCGCGCGGCCAGCGCCAGGATTTCCGTCGAGGGTTCGGCGGCGTCGGACTGCCTCCATTCGAGATTGAACGAGTACACGAAGCGGTCGCGGCTGGGATCATGCTCGATCTTGGCAAGGCGCGCGCCGTAGCCGAGCGGCCGCACCATCTCCGGAAGGTCAGGTGGGGATTCTTTTGCCCAGGAAACCGACAGGATCGCATGGTGGTCGCGCGGCAACTTGAGATCGACCCATTTCAACACCTGAAGTGTCAGTAGCGTCAGCACGGTTGCAATTGCCGCAAGACCAAACTGGCCGCCGCCAACGGCAAGTCCGATCATCGTCATGATCCACATGGTGGCCGCGGTGGTGATTCCAGTTACGAGATCGCCGCGCCGAAGGATGGCGCCGCCGCCGATGAAGCCGACGCCGGTCAGCACGCCAAGCGGCAGACGCAGCACGTCCATGCTGGCGAAGAAGTCCATTCCCTTGCCCGTGGTATCTAGCAGTATGTTGGCCTGGATCATGGCCACAGCGGCCGCCAGGGCGACCAGGATGGTCGTGCGAAGCCCGGCGGTGTGGCCACGCGCTTCCCTGTTCAGGCCGATGAGGAAACCAGCCAGCAGCGCAAGCAGCAACCGGGCGACAAGATCGGGCCATGTCGGATGAAGTGGCATATCGCAGCAAAGCGGCTCGAACATCGCCCTGTCAGGGCGGCGCTGGTGCTCCGCCCTCCATTTTTCCCAGGATTTCGGCGCCCTCGCTGACGACGTTGCTTGCGGCTGGCCGGTACGTCGCGACCTCGGGCTGTCGATGTAAGAACCTTTTTGCCCGCCTGAGGTTCCCGGCCGAACCGTCGCGCGGCAGCGGACCAAACGCCACGCGATTTGAAGGTGGCGCTTGACTTCGGCCGATCCGTGTGAAAAATTTTGCAGCAACTGATAAAAATATCACCGGGACGGAAACGTGGTTGGTTTTGGAAACGGCCTTTTGCGGGACGATGATGCCAGCATGGCGGCGCGGGCCGCGTGGCTTCATTACGCCGGCGGCCTGACCCAGTCCGAGGTCGCCAAGCGGCTGGGGCTGACCAGCCTCAAGGCGCACCGCCTCATCACCAAGGCCAACCAGGAAGGCCTGGTGAAGGTCTATATCGACGGCGAAGTGTCGGAATGCGTCGAGCTCGAGGACGAATTGTCCCGCCGCTACGGCCTCGACTATTGCGAGGTGGTTCCGGATTTCGATTCCGAGGATCTGCCGCTCAAGGCGCTCGGCATCGCCGGCGCGCAGTTCCTCAAGCGCGAGATCGAGCGCGGCGAGCAGGCGCTGATCGGCGTCGGCCATGGCCGCACGCTCGCGGCCTGCGTGGAATATCTGCCGCGCACCACCACCGACCGCATCCGTTTCGTCTCGCTGCTTGGTGGCCTGACGCGGAAATTCTCGGCCAACCCGCATGATGTCATCCACCGTCTCGCCGAACGCACCGGTGCCGAAGCCTATGTGATGCCGGTGCCGATGTTCGCCAACACGGCGGAGGACCGCATCGTGCTGCTGGGCCAGAAGGGCATTAGTGAGGTCTTCGATCTCGCCAGATCTGCCGACCTGTTGTTTGCGGGCATCGGCACCGCCGAACGCGAGGCTTCGCTTGTCGCCACCGGCATGATCGAGAAGGGCGAGATGGAGGAGATCCGTCGCAATGGCGGTGTCGGCGAATTGCTCGGCCATTTCTTTGACGAGGCCGGCAAGGCAGTGGCGACGACCGTTTCCAACCGGGCGCTGGCACTGGCGCGCGAGGATATCGCCAGCCGCCGGATTGTCGCCGTCGCTGGCGGCAGGATCAAGGTTCGCGCCATCAAGTCGGTGCTGGAGGGGCGCTATCTCAAGGGCCTGATAACCGACGAGCGCACGGCGCGATCGCTCGTGGAAGAGACGCCGGTCGGGTAGCCGGCAACAGTCCAGTTGAAACTACCCTGTGGAGGAGAAGACGAAATGCATGAGAAAGAGAAAGACCTCATAGACGCCTTCCTGCGCGGACAAGTCGACCGTCGCGGATTGATCAAGGGCCTGGGTGCCATGGGCCTCGCAGCCGGCACCGCCGGCACGCTGCTCAACCTCGGCCAGACCCGCGCGCTTGCCGCGGACTTCGACTGGCAGGCGCATAAGGGCAAGACCATCAAGCTCTTGCTTAACAAGCATCCATATGCCGACGCCATGATCGCCAATCTTGAGAACTTCAAGAAGCTGACCGGCATGAACGTCGTCTACGACGTATTCCCCGAAGACGTCTATTTCGACAAGGTGACGGCCGCATTGTCGGCGAGCTCGCCCGAATATGATGCCTTCATGACCGGCGCGTACATGACCTGGACCTATGGCCCAGCCGGCTGGATCACCGACCTCAACGAATGGATCAAGGATCCGGCCAAGACCAACCCGAACTATGCTTGGGACGACTTCCTGCCAGGCGTCAAGAATTCCTGCGCCTGGAACGGCAAGCCGGGCGGAGCTTTGGGATCGGAAGACGCCAAGCAGTGGTGCATTCCGTGGGGGTTCGAGCAGAACAACATCACCTACAACAAGGCGATGTTCGACAAGGCGGGCGTCAAGGTTCCCGGCAATATGGACGAGATGGTGGCCGCTGCCGCCAAGCTCACCAAGGATGTCGGCGGCGGCGTCTACGGCATTGGTGTGCGCGGCTCGCGCTCCTGGGCGACCATACACCCGGGGTTCCTGTCGGCCTACGCCAATTTCGATCAGAAGGACCTGAACGTGTCGGCCGACGGTAAATTGTCGGCCGCCATGAACACCGCCCAGTCCAAGGCTTTCCACAAGCAGTGGGTGCAGATGATCCAGGAGAGCGGCCCGAAGGACTGGTCGACCTACACCTGGTACCAGGTCGGCACCGATCTGGGCGCCGGCGCCTCGGCGATGATCTTCGACGCCGATATCCTTGGCTACTTCATGAATGGTGGCGACAACAAGATGGCCGGCAAGCTTGCCTTCGCCGCCTTCAAGGCGAATCCGGAGGCCAAGGCACCAACGCCGAACATCTGGATCTGGTCGCTGTCGATGTCCAACTTCTCCAAGGACAAGGACGCCACATGGTACTTCATGCAATGGGCCTCCGGACCTGAGCATGCGCTGTTCGGCGCCACCAAGATGGATTTTGTCAACCCAGTCCGCCAGTCGGTCTGGAAAGATGAGGTCTTCCGCGAGAAGCTGAACAAGAGCTATCCGGGCTATGTCGAGATGTTCGACGCCTCGGCACCCGGCGCCTCGATCAAGTTCACGGCGCAGCCGTTGTTCTTCGATCTCACCACCGAATGGGCGGCGACGCTGCAGAAGATGGTGTCCAAGGAAGTGCCGGTCGACGAGGGCCTCGACAAGCTCGCCGAGAGCATCAACGGCCAGCTCAAGGAAGCCGGCCTCGGTTAAGTCGCAACGAGGGCCGGCCTGCTTGGCGGTTCGGCCCTCGCAACATCTTTCATGTTTGCGATGCGGTGCCGAAAGGTGGCCGCCATTTCGCCCCACCGGCCGCCTTGCTCCCTTGGGCGGCCGGCCGGGCGAAGCGACAGCAACAACGGAGCAGCTCGATGACTGCGGTGGTATCGCAAAGGCTCAAGCCATCCGGCTTCAGGATCAGCAAGCGGGTGCTGCCCTATGTGCTCAGCCTGCCGGCCTTGCTGGTCTGCATAGGCATCCTGATCCCGTTCCTGACCTCGGTCGTTTACTCGTTCCAACGCTATCGTCTGAGCCAGCCCTGGGCGCGCCAGTTCAACTGGGGCGACAACTACATCTCCTTCTTCACCGACCCGAAATTCTGGAACACGTTGAAAGTGTCGCTGCTCTATGCCGGCACCACGGTCGTGCTGGAACTGCTTCTCGGTCTCGCCATCGCGCTGCTGCTGCAGAAGCGCTCGACGCTCAACAACTTCATCTCGATCATGCTGTTGATGCCGCTGATGACGGCGCCGGCGCTCGCCGCACTAATGTGGAAGCTGATGACCAATCCGGGCTTCGGCGTGCTGAGCTATCTCGCCAGCCTCATCGGGCTGCAGGATTTTCGCTGGGCGTCGTCACCGTCGACGGCGCTGTTCACCGTCGTGCTGGTCGACATCTGGGTCTACACGCCCTTCATCATGATCCTGCTGCTTGCCGGCCTGCGCAGCCTGCCGACGCAGCCCTTCGAGGCCGCCGCGCTCGACGGCGTGCCGAGGAGCTTCGTCTTCTTCCGCATCACCTTGCCGATGCTGACGCCCTACATCCTGACGGCGACCTTGTTTCGCCTGCTCGATTCCATCCAGCAGTTCGACATCATCTACGCCATGACACAGGGCGGGCCGGGCGACACACTGACCGTGTTCCAGGTCGAGGCCTATCTCAACTTCTTCCAGTCGACCAATGTCGGCCGCTCGGCGGCGCTGATGATCATCCTGTGGGCGATCACCTATTTCCTCTCCAACATCTTCATCAAGAACTGGCTCAGGCTGCGCGAACGCGCCCGCGGCCAGGCATAGGAGGCGGCGATGGAACATACCTCGCTTTTCGAACGCATCCTGCGCGGCGCGGCACTGACGCTGGTCGTGATCTTCTTCATGTTCCCGATCCTGTGGATCTTCATGATGTCGTTCCAGACCAACGAGACCATTCTGCGCATCCCGCCGCAGCTCATCTTCGAACCGACGCTCGCCAACTACACGGCGTTGATCACCGGCAAGCTGATGACGGCCGCCGGCACGCTCGACATCGCCTTCATGCGCAACCTCTGGAACTCGGTATTCCTGTCGGTGACCTCGGTGGCGGTTTCACTGCTGCTCGGCGTGCCGGCGGCCTACGCCTTCGCGCGCCACAAATTTCGCGGTTCGGAAGACATCGCCTTCACGCTGCTGTCGTTCAAGTTCGCGCCGGCACTTCTGGTGCTGCTGCCGCTGACCCTCTATTTCCAGAAGCTCGGCCTGGCCAACACCTATATCGGGCTGATCTGGGTCTACCAGCTGATCTGCCTGCCGCTGATCCTGTGGATCGTGCGCGGCTATTTCGAGGATATTCCGGCCGACATCGAATATGCCTACCGCATCGGCGGCCATTCCTGGTTCGCCACCTTTCGCAAGATCGCGCTGCCGCTCGCCGGCCCTGGCATCGCGGCGGCCGGCCTGCTTGCCTTCATCTTCGCCTGGAACAATTTCGTTTTCGCGCTGGTGTTGGCTTCGGCCGACAAGCAGCCGGTGACGGTCGGCGCGTTGGCCTTCATCACTTCATCGGGCATCCAGTACGGCCAGATTTCGGCGGCCATAGTCTTGTCGATCACGCCGACGCTGGCGCTCGCCCTTTACGCACAGCGCTATCTGGTCGAGGGCCTGTCGCTCGGCGCGGTGAAAGGATAGAAATGGCCAGCCTCGAACTCAGAAACGTCGTCAAGCGCTACAAGAGCCAGACCGTCCTCGACAATCTGTCGCTGACCGTCGCCGATGGCGAAACGCTGGTGCTGTTTGGTCCCTCGGGCGCCGGCAAGACGGTGCTGTTGCGGCTGGTCGCCGGCGTCATCGATCCGGACGAAGGCAAGATCCTGGTCGGCGGCGAGGACATGACCGATGTCGACGCGGAATTCCGCGGCGTCGGCATGGCGTTCCAGAATTTCGCGCTGTTTCCGCATATGAGCGCTTTCGACAATATCGCGACGCCGCTGGCGGCCAAGCGCTCGTCGCAGAGCGCGATCAAGGCCGGCGTCGAGAGCGTCGCCAAATTGTTGAAGATCGGCCATGTGCTTTCCCACAAGCCGCGCGCGCTCTCCAACGGCCAGAAGCAGCGCACGGCCCTTGCCCGCGCTTTGGTCGGTTCGCCGCCGCTCCTTCTGCTCGACGACCCCTTGCGCAATGTCGACGCCAAGCTGCGTTTCGAGATGCGGCTCGAACTGCCGCGGCTGCTCGCCGATCGCGGCGCCACCGTCGTTTACGTTACCCAGGACTACAAGGAAGCCATGGCGCTCGGCGACCGCATCGCGGTGATGTCGCAAGGCGTCATCAGGCAGCTTGGCACGCCCGAGCAGATCTATCGTGAGCCGGCCAACGTCGAGATCGCGCGGCTGTTCGGCGATCCGACCATCAACCTGCTCGACGTCAAGCCCGCGCGCGATGCCCGGGGGGGCTATGTCGGCCTGTCCAATGTGCAGGTCCATCTCGCCGATGCTCCCGAGGCCGCCATCGGCCGCGACTGCATCATCGGGCTGAGACCCGAGGCCCTGCATTTCGTCGGCGAAAACGAACCCGGCGCCGTTCCGGTGATCGTCGAGGCGGAGACGCCGCTCAACGAAAAGATCGTTACCCTGGTGCGCACCGTGCGCGGCCGTGAAATCCTGGTCTCGCGCCCGGCCGGAACGCCGGGGCGCAGCGAAGGCAAGGCGCATATCGCCGTCGACGGCAAGAGCGCCCTGCTGTTCGATCGGGCGAGCGGCGAGCGCATCGGCGCCAGGAATGTCGTCAAACTGCGCAACGGAGAAGCGGCATGAGCCCGAGCGCGCTCACCATATCAGGCGTCGACAAGTTCTATGGCCCGATCGACAGGGGCGTTCACGCCGTCAAGAACCTGACGATGGAGATCGGCAAGGGCGAAATCGTGGCGCTGCTCGGCTCGTCGGGCTGCGGCAAGACCTCGACCTTGCGCATGGTTGCCGGCTTCGAGGAGGTGTCGCGTGGCGCGATCGCGGTCGCCGGCCGCAAGGTACACACCTTGCCGCCGGTCAAACGCAATGTGGCGATGGCCTTCGAGGGCTATTCGCTCTATCCGCCGCTCACCGTGCGCGAGAACATGGCCTTTGCCCTCAAGGCCGCAAGGCTGCCCAGGAGCGAGGTCGACGCCAAGGTCGCCAGCATCGCCAAGCTGCTGGAAATCGAGGACATATTGGAGCGCTATCCCAGCTCCATTTCGGGTGGCCAGCAGCAGCGCGCCAGCCTCGGCCGGGCGCTGATCCGCGAGGCCGACCTGCATCTGCTGGACGAGCCGATGGGCCAGCTCGAGCCGCAGCTTCGCGCCGTGCTGCGCGGCCGCATCAAGCACTTCATCAAGGAACGCGGCCTGACCGCGATCCTGGTCACCCACGACCAGACCGAGGCGAATGCGCTGGCCGACCGCATCGCGGTGATGGAGGGCGGCGTGCTGCAGCAGTTCGATACGCCGGACCGGATCAAGGAGCGCCCGGCGAACCTGTTCACCGGCACCTTCGTCGGCGAGCCGCCGATGAACGTCTTCGAGGCCTTTGTCGGCACGACCGCCGGCCGCATCAGTCTCAAGCTGCCCGACGGGCTGTCGCTCGACTATGACAAGGACGCCTTCAGCACTCCGGTTCGCGACCAGCTGCTCAGCCGCGAGCGGGTGGTCATCGGCATCAGGCCCTATGCGGTCAGGCGCTCGAAGGAGGGTGTTCCGGCCAGGGTCTCGGCCAACCAATGGCTCGGCGACCAGACCCACATCGCCGCCGACTTCGCCGGCGGCTCGCTGGTCCTGGTGGAGCATGACCGCACCCGGCTCGACCTCGGCGCGCCCATCAATGTCAGCATCGATCCGAAGAACCTGCACGTCTTCGACCAGGCGAGCGGCAAGGCGATCTCGCACGGCATGGAGCTCGCATGATGCGCGATCTATTAATAGGCATCGATGCCGGCACTTCCGTCATCAAGTCCATCGCTTTCGACACGAAGGGCCGCCAGATCGCGGCCGCGGCAACGCCGAACCATTACGAGACGCTGCCGGGCGGCGGCGCCGAACAGGATCTGGCCCGCACATGGGCCGATGCCGCCACGACCTTGCGCCAGCTTGCCGACAAGGTGCCCGATCTCGCCAGCCGGACCGTCGCCATCGCGGTGACCGGGCAGGGGGACGGCACCTGGCTGATCGACGGCAAGGGCGAGCCGGTGGCCAAGGGTTGGCTCTGGCTCGACGCGCGCGCCGCGGGCGTCGTCGAGGAAATCCGCGCGCGGCCCGATGACCGGCTGCGCTTCGAGAAGACCGGCAGCGGTCTTGCCGCCTGCCAGCAAGGCTCGCAGTTCGCCTTCATGAAGCGCACCATGCCCGAAATGCTCGGCAAGGCCGCGACCGCGTTCCACTGCAAGGATTGGCTCTATTTCAAGCTGACCGGCGAACGCGCCACCGATCCGTCCGAAGGGACCTTCACTTTCGGCGACTTCCGCACCCGTGACTACAGTGGGGACGTGCTCGACGTCCTCGGCGTCGCCGATCTCAGGCACCTGCTGCCGCCGATCGTCGACGGCACGAGCCACAGCGCCGGACTGTCGCCGGCCGCCGCCGAAGTCACCGGCATGCTTGCCGGCACACCCGTCGTGCTCGGTTATGTCGACGTCGTCTGCACCGCGCTCGGCGCCGGCCTCCTCGACCGCGAGCGCAAGCCCGGCTGCTCGATCATCGGTTCCACCGGCATGCACATGCGGCTGGCCGAGACCCCTGATGATGTGCAGCTCAACGAAGCGGCGACCGGCTATACGATGGCGATGCCGGCGCCGGGCGTCTTCGCGCAGATGCAGTCCAACATGGCGGCGACGCTCAACATCGACTGGGTGCTTGGCCTCGCTTCCGGCATCCTCGCCTCGCAAGGCATAACCCGCAGCAATGGCGAGATGATCGCGCTGGTCGATGCCTGGATCGCGGCCTCGCAGCCGGCTTCGCTGCTCTACCAGCCCTACGTGTCGGAAGCCGGCGAGCGCGGACCGTTCGTCGATGCCAATGCCAGGGCAGGCTTCGTCGGCATTTCGTCGCGTCACGGCTACGCCGATCTGGTGCGCGCCGTCTTCGAGGGCTTGGCCTTCGCGGCGCGCGATTGCTACGCCGCCATGGGCCCGCTGCCACGCGAAATTCGCCTGACCGGCGGCGCCGCCAGAAGCCCGGCGCTGCGCAAGATCCTGGGTGCGGCCATTGGTGCCGACACGCGCACCAGCGCGCGAGAGGAGGCCGGTGCGGCCGGTGCCGCAATGATCGCGGCGGTCTGCGTCGGCCAATACGCCTCCATGGACGAATGCGTCGGCGAATGGGTGACGCCGCTGCTCGGCGAGGCCGAGCCGAGCGACCCGGATCTCGCCGCGATCTACGACAGGATGACCCCGTCCTACATGCTGGCGCACCAGGCCCTGCGGCCGGTCTGGCGTGCCATGGCGACATCGCAGGAAAATTGAGAAGTCGAGTATGCTGAGGAAAATAGCGATCATTGGCGACAACTTCATGCTGCCGGAGGTGTTTCGCGCCAAAATCGAGAAGGTGGCCAGTGGCGACCTCGATATCAGGACATTGCAGACGGCCTGGCCCGACGAGCCGATGGAGTTCGGCAACGCCGCGCTCGGCCTCGACAAGGTCAAGGAATATTTCGGCCATCCCGACGAGGTCGTCGACTTCATCGGCGATGCCGAAATCCTCGTCACCCAGCTTGCGCCCCTGTCGGAGGGCATGATGCGGCGCCTGCCGGGGCTCAAGCTGGTCGCGGTGTCGCGCGGCGGCCCGATCAACATCGACATGGAAGCGGCCAGGGTGCACGGCATCACCGTGGTCAATGTGCCCGGCCGCAACGCCACTGCCGTGGCTGAGTTTACCATCGGCGCCATCCTGGCCGAGACGCGGCTGATCCGAGTCGGCCACGAGGCCTTGCGCAAGGGGGAATGGCGCGGCGATCTCTACCGCGCCGACCGCACCGGCCGCGAGCTCGGCGAAATGACCGTCGGCGTGGTCGGCTACGGCAATATCGGCACGAAGGTGGTGCGCCTGCTGCGCGCCTTCGGCTGCCACGTCCTGGTCAGCGATCCCTATGTGCAACTGAGCGCCGAGGATCGCAACGCTGGCGTCGAACTGGTTGCGCTCGACGACCTCCTGTCGCGCTCCGATGTGGTCACGCTGCATTCACGGGTGACGCAGGAGACACGCGGTCTGATCGGCAAGGACACCATCGCGCGGATGAAGCCGGGCGTGATCTTCGTCAATACGGCGCGTGGCCCGCTGGTCGACTACGACGCACTCTACGAGGCGCTGGTTTCAGGGCAGATCGCCAGCGCCATGCTGGAAACCTTCGCGGTCGAACCGGCGCCGTCGGACTGGCCCTTGCTGCAGCTGCCCAACGTGACGCTGACGCCGCATATCGCCGGCGCTTCGGTGCGCACCGTGACCTATGCCGCCGAGCAGGCCGCCGAGGAAGTCCGCCGCTACCTGGCCGGCCTGCCTCCGGTCAATCCGTGCTGAGAGCGATGGCCATGATGCGAAAATCAGGCAGCGGGGTGACGGCAAGATGAGCGTCGGCCCTGACATAGTCGACCTCTTCGTCATCGGCGGCGGCGTCAACGGCGCCGGCATCGCGCGCGACGCCGCCGGCCGCGGGCTTTCCGTCATCCTGTGCGAAAAGGACGATCTCGCGGAAGGCACCAGCTCGCGCTCGGGCAAGCTCGTCCATGGCGGTCTGCGCTACCTCGAATACTACGAGTTCCGCCTCGTGCGCGAGGCGCTGATCGAGCGCGAGGTGCTGCTGGAATCGGCGCCGCACATCATCTGGCCGATGCGCTTCGTGCTGCCGCACAGCCCGGACGACCGGCCGGCATGGCTGGTGCGGCTCGGCCTCTTCCTCTACGACCACCTCGGCGGCCGCAAGCGGCTGCCCGCCACGCGGACGCTAGATCTGCGCACCGCGCCCGAGGGCGCGCCGATCAAGGACAGTTTCAAGCGCGGCTTCGAATATTCCGACTGCTGGGTCGACGATGCCCGCCTCGTCGTCATCAATGCGCTCGACGCGGCCGAACGGGGAGCGAAGGTCCTCACCCGCACCGCCTGCACCGCGGCCCGCCGCGAGGGCGGCCTCTGGGTTGTCGAGATGCGCGACGTCAGGACCGGCATCAAGACCAGTGTACGGGCCCGCGCGCTGATCAATGCCGCCGGCCCTTGGGTCAACGACATCGTCAACCGCGTTGCCGGCCAGAACTCCAGGCGCAATGTCCGCCTCGTCAAGGGCAGCCATATCGTCGTGCCCAAATTCTGGGAGGGAAGGCAGGCTTATCTCGTCCAGAACAACGACAAGCGCGTTATCTTCATCAATCCCTACCAGAACGACCTGGCCTTGATCGGAACCACCGACATCCCCTACGAGGGCCGGCCCGAGGATGTGAGGGCGGATGAGAGCGAGATCGATTACCTCATCAAAGTGGTCAACCGCTATTTCAAGCGCGGCCTTGCGCGGGGCGACGTGGTCCATTCGTTCTCCGGTGTCCGGCCGCTCTATGACGACAACGCCGACAATCCGAGCGCGGTGACGCGCGACTATATTTTCGAACTCGACGCGCCGGACGCGCAGGCGCCACTGCTTTCCGTCTTCGGCGGCAAGATCACCACCTTCCGCAAACTGGCCGAGCATGCGCTGGACAGGATCGCACCGTTCTTTCCCCGCATGGGCAAAGCCTGGACCGCGAAGGCGCATCTGCCCGGCGGCGACATCGCCAATGCCGACTTCGAACAGTTTCTTGGCAACCTCGCAAACGAGTATCCATGGATGCCGGCATCGCTGCTCAAGCATTACGGCCGGCTCTACGGCACCAGGACGCGGTCCGTGGTCGGCGGCGCCCGATCGCTCGCCGCACTGGGGCGGTGCTTCGGCAAGGATTTCTTCGAGCGCGAGGCGAACTACCTCTTCGAACAGGAATGGGCGGAAGACGCGGCCGACATTCTCGAACGGCGCACCAAGCATGGCCTGCATTTGTCCGCCGAGGAGAAGTCGGCCTTCGAGCATTGGTGCGCGAGCCGGCAGGCGAGGGCAGGCTGATGGCGCTCATTGCCCCTGTTCGGCGCCGGCGTTGAAGGGATCGCGACCTTGGCTTTCACGCTCTCCCTCAACACCAATCCGCTGGTCAACCGCTTCGCCGAGCCGGACGACCTGATCGATACCGTCGCCTATGAAATCGGCATTCGCGACGTTCAGCTCACGCATGAATTCGTCAACCCAGGCTGGCCGGCGGCGACGATCGTCAAGTTCGTCCGCCTGTTCCGCAACGCCTTGAATCGCACCGGCGTGCGCGTCACCTCCGGCATGACCGGCCCCTATGGCCGGCTGAACCATTTCGGCCATCCGGATGCCGATGTGCGCCGCTACTATGTCGACTGGTTCAAGACCTTTGCCGACATCTCGGCCGAGCTTGGCGCCAGCGGCATGGGCACGCAGTTCGCCATCTTCACGCATCGGGACTATGACGATCCCGCCCGTCGCGCCAGGCTGTTCGACATCGCGCTGGACTGCTGGCGCGAGGTCGCCGAGCACGCCCGAGCGGCAGGCCTGACCTATCTGTTCTGGGAGCCGATGTCGGTCGGTCGCGAATTCGGTCACACGATCGAGAATTGCCGGATGCTGCAGGACGCGATCGACGCGGCCGGCATGGCCATTCCGCTGGAGATGATGGTCGACATCGACCATGGCGACGTCACTTCCTCCAATCCGGCCGACATCGATCCCTATGCCTGGGCCGAAGCTTTTCCCCTGAAGTCGCCGATCATCCACATCAAGCAATCGTCGATGAACAAGGGTGGCCATTGGCCATTCACCGCGGCCCACAACAAGGACGGCCGCATCACGCCTGAGAAGCTGCTGGAGACGGTGCGGCGCGGCGGCGGTACCGACAACGAAATCTGCCTCGAACTATCCTTCCGCGAGCGCGAGCCGGTCGACCATCAGGTGGTCGCCATGATCCGCGAGTCGGTCGATTATTGGGCACCGTTCATTGACGCCGGCAGGGCCGGGATTTCGCCGAAAGCCGGATAGAAATCGGACAGGAGCCCATGCGGCTCCTGTCCATGAAATGCAACCGGATCGAACTCAGGCGAATTTCGGATCGAGGCTGCCCGACTTGTAGCGCTTGGCCATTTCCGAAACCGGTAGCGGCTTGATCTTCGGCGCATTGCCGGCGGTGCCGAACTGCTCGAAGCGCTCCTTGCAGAGCTTCCTCATCGCCGCCATCGCCGGCGTCAGATATTTGCGCGGATCGAACTCGCTGGGATTTTCGGTCAGCACCTTGCGGATCGCGCCGGTCAGCGCCATGCGGTTGTCGGTGTCGATGTTGATCTTGCGCACGCCATGCTTGATGCCGCGCTGGATCTCTTCCACCGGGACGCCCCAGGTCGGCTTCATCTGGCCGCCATATTTGTTGATGATCTCCTGCAGGTCCTCCGGCACCGAGGACGAGCCGTGCATGACCAGATGCATGTTCGGCAAGCGCCGGTGGATCTCCTCGATCACGTTCATTGCCAGCACCGCGCCGTCGGGCTTGCGCGAGAATTTATAGGCGCCGTGGCTGGTGCCCATGGCCACCGCCAGCGCATCGACATGGGTGTCGCGCACGAACTGTTCGGCCTGCACCGGATCGGTCAGGAGCTGGTCGTGACTGATCGCGCCTTCGACGCCGTGGCCGTCTTCCTGCTCGCCGCCGCCGCTCTCGAGCGAGCCCAGCACGCCGATCTCGCCTTCGACCGACACGCCGCCCCAATGCGCCATGTCGACGACGCGCTTGGTGATGCCGGAATTATAGGCATAGTCGGCCGGCGACTTGCCGTCTTCCTTGAGTGAGCCGTCCATCATCACGGAGGTGAAGCCGTGCTGGATCGCGGTGACGCAGGTGGCTTCGTTGTTGCCATGGTCGAGATGCATGCAGACCGGGATGTCGGGATGGATTTCGACCAGCGCGTCGATCAGCTTGGCCAGCACCACGTCATTGGCATAGGCGCGCGCGCCGCGGCTCGCCTGCAGGATGACCGGGGACTTGGTCTCCTCGGCAGCCTCCATGATGGCGAGGCCCTGTTCCATGTTGTTCATGTTGAAGGCCGGCACGCCATAGCCGTATTCGGCGGCGTGATCGAGCAATTGTCTCAGTGTGATGCGAGCCAACGATTAGTCTCCCGTATCTGGTTTCGAACTGTGGTTGCGGGCCGCCCGCGCATCGTTCAGCCCACCGATGCTTCTGGCCGGAATCCCGCGCAACCGCAACCGTGACAGACCGTCCCGGCAGCAATTCTTGTTACAGCGGCGCGATAAAAGCCGGCGAAATATCCCACAAAAATGTCCCATTATCACAAAAATCATGATACCTATGCGATCATATCTGTTATATCTTCGTTCGATCAAGGAGCCAGGGTTCTGCGTTGGCGGGTCGGCGAGAATGAAGAGCGACAACAGACGCCAAGGCATCATGGACTTCCTGGTGGATGCCGGCGCGGCGAGCGTCGACGATCTTGCCTCCCGCTTTGGCGTCTCCAGGATGACCGTGCATCGCGACCTCGACGAGCTCGAGGAGAGCGGTTTGCTGCGCAAGGTGCGCGGCGGCGCCTCGATCCAGCCGAGCAGTCTGTTTGAAAGCGATTTCCGCTACCGGCAGAAGCAGGCGATCGGGGAAAAACAGCGCCTTGCGGCGGCGGCCGTGACCATGATCGAACCCGGCCAGACGGTCATCATCGACGACGGCTCGACCGCAGGCGGTATCGCACGGTATCTCGTCGATCTCAGGCCACTGACGGTGATCACCAACAATCTCGCCGTCATCCAGGATCTGGCCGGTGCCGCAGGCATCAACCTGATCGCGCTCGGCGGCCAGTACTCGAAGAAATTTCACGGCTTCTTCGGCTTGCTCGCCGAGGCTTCGCTGCGGTCGCTGCGCGCCGATGTCGCCTTCCTGTCGTCGTCCGCCATCCATGGCGCCTCCGCCTTCCATCAGGACCAGGAAGTGGTGCAGGCCAAGCGACTGATGATGGCCGCGGCGACACGCAA
Source organism: Mesorhizobium sp. B2-4-13 (assembly GCF_006658535.1). Classification (NCBI taxonomy): domain Bacteria; kingdom Pseudomonadati; phylum Pseudomonadota; class Alphaproteobacteria; order Hyphomicrobiales; family Phyllobacteriaceae; genus Mesorhizobium; species Mesorhizobium sp. B2-4-13. The sequence continues at coordinate 602,344 of NZ_VFVB01000003.1, forward strand.
ATATCTGCTGGTGGATCACGGCAAGTTTGGCCGCAGCGCGCTGCATTTCCTGACCGATCTCAAGGCATTCGACGCCGTCTTCACCGGGCGCGGGCCGGAGCTCGGAATGCGCGACACGCTGGATGCGGCTGGCGTCTCGCTGAGGGTGGTCGCCGACAAGGACTGAGGATCAAGGGGTGTACGCGTGGTTTACTGGGTCGGTACAAGCTGGAAGATGAACAAGACGCTCGCCGAGGCGCTTGATTTTGCAGGCGCACTGGCCGGCTTCGTGGCGGGTTTCGACGATCGCATCCAGCCTTTCGTCGTCCCGCCTTTCACGGCGGTGCGCGAGGTCGGGCAGGCGCTGTCGACGACGCGCGTCAAGGTCGGCGCGCAGAACATGCATTGGGCCGACGCCGGCGCCTGGACCGGCGAGATCTCGCCGGTGATGCTGAACGATTGTGGCCTAGACCTGGTCGAACTCGGCCACAGCGAAAGGCGCGAGCACTTCGGCGAGACCGACCGCACGGTTGGGCTGAAGACGGCGGCGGCGGTCAAGCACGCACTGATACCGCTGATCTGCGTCGGCGAGACGCTGGCCGAGCGCGAAGGCGGCAAGGCCGATGCGGTGCTGACCAGCCAGGTCGAGGGTGCACTGCAATTCCTCGAGGGCGAGGCGAGGGAAGCAAAAATCCTGTTCGCCTACGAGCCGGTCTGGGCGATCGGCGACAAGGGCATTCCGGCCAGTTCCGACTATGCCGACAAGCAGCAGGCGCTGATCAAGAAGGTCGCCGGCGGTCTGCTGCCGTCCGTGCCGCCGGTGCTCTATGGCGGCAGCGTCAATCCCGGCAATGCCGCGGAACTGATCGCTCAGCCCAACATCGACGGCTTGTTCATCGGCCGCTCGGCCTGGCAGGCCGAAGGCTACATCGACATCCTGCGCCGCGCGTCGGCCGCCATCTGAATCATCGAACTGGAAAGGACAAAAAATGAAAATAGCCATTGGAGCCGACAGCGCCGGCAAGCCGCTGCTCGACGTCATATCAGCGCATCTGGCGACCAAGCCGGGGCTCACCGTCAGCGACCTCAGCCAGGCCGGCTTCTATGCCGATCTGTCGCGGAAACTTGCCCAGACGATCGTCAACGGCGAGAACGATCGCGGCATCCTGTTCTGCGGCACCGGCATCGGCGTCTCGATCTCGGCCAACAAGGTGCCGGGCATCCGCGCCGCACTCACCCACGACACCTATTCGGCCGAACGCGCGGCGAAATCCAATAACGCCCAGATCATCACCATGGGCGCCCGCGTCATCGGTCCGGAACTCGCAAAAGCGATCGTCGACACCTGGCTGGCCTCAGAGTTCGACGAGAAGGGCCCGTCGGCCGGCAATGTCCAGGCCATCAACCGGCTCGATGAAGCAAAGCAGGCTTAGAGTAATTCCAGGAAAAGTGTGAACGGTTTTCCCGGGAAAGCGCGAAGCGCTTTCCCTTGGGAATTGCGTAAAAACAAAGAGATAGAGCACCGTTTCCGTGAAACGGTGAACTGCTCTAAGCCAGGCTCGCGCGCAATGCCTCGATGACGGTCACGGCCGATGCGGCGCCGGGGTCGACATGGCCGAGCGAGCGTTCGCCGAGCCGCGAGGAGCGGCCCTTGGCGGCGATCATGTCCTTGGTCGCCTCGGCACCCCGGCGCGCCGCGCCCACTGCCGCGTCGAGACTTTCGGCAAGGCCTTTTCCCGCTGCATTGCTGGCGCCGGCCGCTTCCGCCGCCGGCAACCAGGCGTCGACCATCGTCTTTTCACCGATCTCGGCCTTGCCGCGATCGCGGATGCCTTGCGCCATCGCCTGGAACAGGGCGACGACATCCGCATCAGCCAGCGCCGTCTTGCCCTTGACGGCAGCGGCGGCGCGCATGAAGGCGGTGGCATAGAGCGGGCCCGACGACGCGCCGACCGCGTTGAGGAACGATTTCGCCGCCGTGTTGAGAAGCGCGGTCGGCTCGGTCGCCGCCAAGTCGAGTGGCGCCAGCGCGTCGCGCACGGCATTGAAGCCGAGCGCCATGGCGATGCCGTGATCGGCGTCGCCGATGACGCCGTCGAGCTGGCAGAGCCGGTCCTTGTCGGCTTCGATCGCTACGGCGATCGCATCGAACATTCTCTTCAGGCCAGCGCTATCGATGCTCACGGATCACTCCTCAGCCGGCGCGGAACATGGCGCAGTCGCACGGATGGTCGAGCATGGTCTGCAGCTCGCCATCGAGATGGAACAGCGTCACCGAGGCGCCCGCCATTTCCAGCGACGTGCAGTAATTGCCGACCCAGGTCGCGTGGACCGAAACGCCGATGGCGTCGAGCCTCTGCTTGACCCGGCGGTTCATGATGTAGAGCTCCATCAGCGGCGTCGAACCCAGCGAATTGACCAGCACCGCGACCTTGTCGCCGCGCTTCGGCGCCATCTCGGCGAAAATCTTGTCTAGCATCGCGTCGGTGATTTCGTCGGCGGTCCCGAGCTTGCCGCGGGCGATGCCGGGTTCGCCATGGATGCCCATCCCGATTTCCATCTCGTCCGTGCCGATCTCGAAATTCGGCCGCCGGGTCTGCGGCAGCGAGCAGGGCGACAGTGCCACGCCCATCGTGAAGGTGCGGTCGTTGGCCTTGCGCGCGACGCGCTCGCATTCGTCGAGGGAGAGCATCAGGTCGCAGGCGGCACCGGCCGCCTTGAAGATGAAGAAATTACCCGCGACACCACGGCGCTTCCGCCGCTGGTCACGCGGCGCCGAGGCGACGTCGTCGGTGGTCAGCACCGTGCGCACCTCGATGTCGTCCATGGCGGCCATCTCGGCCGCCATGTCGAAATTCATCACGTCGCCGGCATAGTTGCCGTACATGAACAGCACGCCGGCGCCGCCGCTGATCGCCTTGGTGCATTCGACGATCGGATCGGGCGGCGGCGAGGCAAAGACGTTGCCGACAGCCGCCGCGTCCGCCAGCCCCTTGCCGACAAAGCCGAGAAAGGTCGGCTCGTGGCCGGAGCCGCCGCCGATCACCAGCCCGACCTTGCCGGGCCTCGGTCCATCGCGGGCGATGATCGAGCGCGGACTGCCGTCCACGCTCCCGAGATGGCGAGGATGCGCGGCCAGGATCCCTTCGAGCATTTCGTCGACGGCACGGTTGCCGTCATTGATGATCTTCTTGGTCTGCACCGGCATCCTCCCGAACTCAGTATTTTCCGGGATACTACAGCCCGTTACCGGGATTTCCACCCCGGCAGCGCCGCTTCAGGCCGCGATCTTTTCCCGCGCGGCGAGTATCTGCACACAGGCGTTTGCCGCTTCCTTCCCCTTGACCGTGAAATGCTCGAAGAAGAAGCGATGATGCTCGGCGCTGTCGTGGAAATTGTGGGGCGTGAGCACCGCCGAAAGCACGGGCACGCCGGTCGACAACTGCACGTTCATCATGCCGTCGATAACGGCATTGGCGACGAAGTCGTGTCGGTAGATGCCGCCATTGACGACGAATGCCGTGCCGAGGATCGCGGCGTAGCGGCCGGTCCCGGCAAGCGTCTTGGCATGGAGCGGAATTTCGTAGGCGCCGGGCACGTCGAAGATGTCGACGGCAAAGCGTCCGCCGCCAATCTCGGCCAGTTCCGCCCCAAAGGCTTGCACGCACTGGTCGACGATGTCGGCATGCCAGCGCGCCCTGATGACGGCGATGCGGATTGTTTCATAGTCTTTGTGGGAATGCTGATTCATGGGTCCATCCTTCCGTTTCGAACCAGAATCAGGACGCACGATACGAAATGCGGCCCGCCGGGGCGGTCCGTCTTCCGTTTCGTTCTCTTTCATCCGGACTCTAACCGTCGGCTCCGGAATCACACCGGATCTGCTGACCTCTCCGATACCGGAAAGCGCTCGCGGGCTTCGGCCGAAGCCGTTACCGCCGGTGGGGACTTTCACCCCGCCCTGAGAACATTAACGCGCTTTGTATGGAAGGATGGTGGGGCCGCTGTCAACTACGCGACAGGCCGCTGGCCAATCACGTTGTGCCGACTGGAGCAATGCGACGGGAGGAAAGTTCTAGCGTGTGCGCCATGCCGCCGCGCCAGCGGCAATCAGCATCAGCAAGGCCGCAACTGCCGCGCATGTGGCGAAGCCGAAGCCGGAATAGAGCGGCCCGAAGCCGGTGGTGCCGACGAACACCGCGAGGTAGGTCACCGCGCTGTTCAGCCCCATGATCGTGCCCCGCCGCGACGGATCGAGCGCCGACAGGCGCATCACCAGCACGTTCAGCCCGAAATGGTTGGCAAGCCCCCAGGCAGCCACCATGGCGAGCGTCAAGCCATAGCTGCCGCTGGTCGCGGCGATCGCCACGTAGACGATGGCCACGAGAAGATAGGCGAAAGGCATGACACGCCGGGCGCCCAGGCGATCGATGATGCCGTCGAAGAGCGCCGCGGTGCCAAATCCCGCGCCATAGGCGAGGGCGGCCAGCCCGTTGGCGCTGACCGGCTGCCCCAGCCCGCTGTGGAGGTGGTCGCCAAGATAGCCATAGACACCGTAGAAGGCGGTCATGAAAGCGCCGCAAGCAACCAGGAGGGGCACAATGCCGGGGATGTTCAACGCCGCCAGCGGGGCGGGCGCCGGTCCGGCCTTCCGGACATCCGGGAGCGACGATGCGCTGAGGCCGCCAAGCGCCAGCGCCGCCAGCACGGCCACGGCGACAAAGACGGCGCGCCAGTGCACGAGATCGGCAAGCACCGCCGACAGCGAAACGCCGGCCACCATGCTGAGCGTCCACCCGGTCAGCACCACGCCGATCGTGCCGCTTTCCCGCCCAGGCGGGGCGATGGCCGCGGCACTGGCATAGATTGCCGGCATGGCGACGCCAGCGGCGATCCCAGCGACAAGCTGCGCGGCAACCAGCGCGCTCACCGTTGGCGCGACCGCGCTGCCGACCAAGGCCAATGCCAGTAGCAGCAAGGCCGCCTGCAGCATCCGCCGCGCGCCGAGCCGGTCGATATGGCGTGCCAGGAACAGGGCGCTCGCGGATGTGCCGAGGCCGAACGCGGCCGCCGCCATCATCACCATGGGGACGCTGGTCGAGAACGACACGGCCACTGCCGGAGCGATCGGACCTAGCACAAGGGAATTCGAGCCGATCACGGCGATGCACCCGGTCAAGAGATAGGCGAGGGCCGGGATGGGCGGCCTGGTGTCCGCGCCCAAGGCTGTAGCTTGATCGTTGTTCGACATATCATCATAATGGCCGTATTAAATTCCGTGACAATCGGGAATACCGCTATGGATGAAGAAACAGATGGCATTCCGCGGAACAGGCCGGCGGCCCGGGATGTCGACGCGACCGACCGAAAAATATTAGGCGTTCTCGTCGAAGACGCGACCGTCAGCTATGCCGAGCTCGGCGATCGCGTCGGCCTGTCGCCGCCGGCAGCGCACGAGCGCGTCAAGCGGCTTCGGCGCAGCGGCGCCATTCGCAACACGGCCGCCATCATCGATCCCAACGCGGTGCGAAAGCCGCTGCTCACCTTCGTTCACATAGACACCAGCGGCTGGGGCAAGACCCCGGAACTGATGGCGATCTCGGAATATCCCGAGGTCGAGGAGATCCACACCGTCGCCGGCGATACATGCGTACTACTCAAGGTGCGCACCGAGGACACCAAGGCGCTCGAAGGCCTGCTGTTGCGTCTCTACGAGACACCAGGCGTCACCTCGACGCGCAGCTACGTGGTTCTGGCGACCTATCTCGAACGGCCGGTGCAACCCGGCATCACGGCGCAGTGGCCGACGCCGAAGCACATGGGCAAGCCGTTGTATTGAACGACCTGGCTCGTCGCTTAGCTTCCCAGCCGGATCGTCTCGAAATAGGCGTCGGTGCCGACCTGGCCGCCTTTCAGCGCTATTTCGAGGCCATCGATCTCACCGCCGCCATGGGCGACGCAGAGCGGAGATCCCGGCGATTGCGGCAACGGCATGCGCACAGTCAGCGCGTCGATGGCCAATTGTCCGAGCGCGTGGCTGGACGTATCGCCACCAGCGATCACCGCGCGCTTGAGTTTCTGCTCGGCGATCAGACGGCGCAGGATGGTCCCCAGCGCCCGCCCGAGCGTGTTCCGGGCGCCCTCGATCCGGTCGATCTCGGCGCCGCGATCGGCCTGTGGACCAAGCGCGGTGTAGAGGATGACGCTGCGGCCCTTGGCAAGGCTCGCCAGCCCGGCCGCGACCGCCTGCTCGATCGCTTCGCCGGCGCCCTCGCGGACCAGCCGCATCGCATCCATCTCAATACCCTCGAACCCGTGGGCGAGTGCGTGGCGGATTTGCTTTTCCGTGGTGGGCGAGACGCTGCCCGACACCACGGCGAGCCGATCCACCGGACCGGGCGACGCGAATGCCGCATGCCCCGACACGATGCCTTTGGCGGCCCACTCGGCAAGCAAGGCATATTCGGCGCCGGAGGATCCGACGACAAAACCATGGCCCTTTTCATGGATGCGCCAAAGCAGTTCGCCGACCCGCTGCTGAGTCCGGAGGCTATCGACGTCGAACAGGACGATGTCCTTGTCTCGCAGGATCTGATCGACCGTTTGCGAAAGATCGTCCGCCTGCAGCGCCGCCAGGTCGACCAGACCGGAACTTAGGCTGGTCTGGCGCGAAAGGTGGATGAGCAGGTCGGCCTCGTCCATCGGCGTCACCGGATGCCTGCTCATCACCGGATGCCGGTCGATGCGGAAATACGCGCCGCGGAATGCCGCGAAGAGATTGCCGAAGGCGGTGTAGCGCTTGAGCTGCGGCGCCCCGACCACCATCGGCACGCTCGCTCGGCCGAAAATACGCCTGCCGATTTCGGTGGCGCGGCCAATGCTGCCGACCGCCGGGCTGGAATCGAAGGTAGAGCAGATCTTGTAGTGGCAGATCGCCGCCCCGAGGCCTTTCAGCCATTCGAAGGCCGGCGTCAGGTTTTCCTCCATCCATTGCGGCGTTTCGCTTCGGCTGGTGCCCGCCAATCCAACCGCGCGGCAATGCGAAAATCGCGCCAGCAAGGACGGATCGGGCTGGTTCATGAACAGCACCGTCGGAACGCCGCCGAGCTCAAGCGCCTCCATGACGTCCGTCGAACCGGTAAGGTCGTCGCCATAATAACTGAGGAGCAGGTTTTGCGCGGCCATGCTCATGCTGCCTTGCCGTCGCCGAACTTTTCGATCGATCGGGCCAGTTCGATGTGATCGCGGGCATAGTCCGCCAGCGCAATGCCCTCGACCGCCGCCTGCCAGGCTTGCAGCACGGCCCGCACGCCGGCACCGGGTCCGTCCGGATGGCTGACGATGCCGCCGCCGCAGAGGTAGAGGAGGTCGACCGTGCGGCCGGTGCGCTCATAGGTTTCGGGTGCCTGGCCGCCCCATTGGCCCGAGCAGGCCACGGGCAGCGCGCAATCGTCTGATGAAAACAGCGGCGTCGTCACTGCCTCGAAGGAGCGGATGAAGGAATCGTCCGGCTCCCAATATTTCGAGCCGATGCCGTTGATCTGGAACTGGTCGACGCCGAGCAGCCGCCAGAATTGCTGCCAGACCTTGAAGTCCATGCCGAGGCCGGGGTGGCGTGTGAGAATGTCCCAGCCATTGCGATGGGCATGCAGCACCAAGCCGGAACGCTTCCGCAGAAAAGCCATGCCACCGAAGCCGATCGAGTTGATGTTGACGACCGCGCAATTGCCGCCGGCTTGGAGCACAAGATCGTGGTTGCGCATCATCTCGTCGGGATCGGCATGCGAGATGCCGAAGGCATACATCACCTTCTTGCCGGTCTTCTGCTCATGGTCGAGAATCCCTGGCATGATCGCCTTCACCCGCTCCGCCAGCGGCGAATAGGCAGGGCTCATCAGCTTCTCGTCGTCCTTGATGAAATCGACGCCGGCCTCGATCAGTTCGCTCACCATCGCGGCCGTCTCGTGCGGCCTGAGACCAAGCGCCGGCTTGACGATGGTACCGATGATCGGGCGGCCCTCGACACCGGTCAGCCCGCGGCTGCCCGCAACGCCGAACTGTGGACCCGGATGGGCACCCCGGTATTGTTCCGGCAGCTTCATGTCGATGACGCGGATGCCGGACAGGCCCCTGATCGAATAGGTGCCACCAATGGCAATGGTCATCAGTGCCGACAGGTCGGTGCCGATAGCGTCGAAGGGGAAGGCGATGTCGACATCGGCGCGCCGGAAGGGCCCGCGGCCGGATCCCGGGAGAGAGGGTTGCGTGGCATCCGGCAGGTGCCGGATCGCCAGCACGCGCGCCGCCACGCGCGCCTTCAGCTCCTCGGTCTCGCCCGGCAGCGCGACGAAGGTGCCGGTCGACTGGTCGCTGGCGATCTTGGCGGCCAGCGCCTCGATGCTGCCAGGGGTTTCGATGCGATAGGTAAGCGTGATCATGGTCGGTCGGCCGCTCGAAAAGGGTTCGAAAAAAGTTTCGTCGCGCAGGAAATCTGGTATAATGAGTACATAAGTATTGCAAGAAATATCCGCGCCTCGACAAGAGCGGTGGGCTGCGGCAAAGCTGGAGCGAACCCGCTCCAGGCGCGGGCATTCCGGTAATCCTGCCGGGAATGCTAAACAGGAACCGGGCCAGGGAGTGATTCGTCACGATGAACCGTTCGGAGCCGATCGTCCGGCGCAAACTTTCCGACGAAGTCTTTGCAAGACTGAAGCGGCTGATCACCAGCGGCGAACTGCAGCCGGGCGACGACATGCCGTCCGAGCGCGAGTTGATGGAGCGCTTCGAGGTCGGCCGGCCGGCGATCCGCGAGGCCATGCAGGCGCTGAGCAATATGGGGTTGGTCGCCATCTCGCATGGCGAGCGCGCCAAGGTGCTGCAACTCACCGCCAAGTCGATCATCAAGCAGGTCGACGGTGCGGCCAAGATCATCCTGTCCTCGTCCCGGGACACGCTGGAGCACCTGAAGACCGCGCGCATCTTCTTCGAGCGCGGCATGGTCAGGGAAGCTGCGGAAAGGGCCAAATCAGAGGATGTGCAACTGCTGAAGGCGACCGTGGCCGAGCAGCGCGCCGCGCGCGGCGATTCCGAAGCCTTCATCTCCGCCGACATGAAATTCCATACCCAGATCGCGTCCATTTCAGGCAATCCGATCTATGTCGCCGTCAGCGAAGCCACACTGGGCTGGCTGAAGGAATACCACACCGAAATGCTGATCTGGACCGGCAAGGAAAAATACACGCTGACCGAGCACGAAGAGATCATCGACCGCATCGAGCACGGGGATGCCGACGGCGCCGAGAAGGCGATGATCAAGCACCTCGAGCGCTCGCGTGCGCTCTATGTGATGAATTCCGAGAAGTAACCGATCCTGGTAATCGCATAGGGAGACATCACGAGATCGCCCCGGCCAAGCGCGGAAGCGTCGACCCGCATGTCGTTCGGTGTCAGGTTCGCCAGCCAGACGATGGTCTCGCCCGACGCGGAGCGGCCGGCCAGCGCCAGGACCCGCGTCTCGTCGCTCGTCATGGCGGAAACATGCGTCAGCCCGGCCAACTCACAAAGCCCTTTGACGGCCTGGAAAATCGGCCGCGGCGATCCCTCTGCGACGGGTTCGCCCGATCCCGCGACCACGCCGAACGGTCCGGCGAAACTGGACAGTGTCAGCATCTCCAGTCCCGCCGGTGCGACGCGCGCGGCATAGCCGATCGTCCATGCGGCGGCGAACTGCGCGGCGTGGCGGGGGTCGCGGTTCGCCATGGCGATGCGCTGTCCCTGAGGATTGTCCTTGGTCGCACCACCATAAGGGTTCTGGCGCATGGCGATCGTCGATGGTCCGATCCGGTACGGCTTTGTCCCGAAGATCGCCCGCGTGGACCGGGTGATGAAGGGCAGCGCCTCCAGCGATTGCATCACGCTGAGATCGTCGGCGGCGTGCACGATCGGATTGGTGCAGTGGGTGATGAAATCGAGCTGGCCGGCTGGAACACGCTTGCGGTTGAGTTCGGTGAAATAGCTGAACATGCCGCCGCCGAGGCGGAGGCCGGGAAAGGCCCGGCGGGCGGCCGCGTAGACGTCCTCGAGCGGTGGGCATGCCGGCCACGCACTGCCCGGCGGCGTCGACTGGCGGTCGACTGCAGGCGATACCGCGATGGCGTCGAGCCGCAGGCCTGCCCGGCACACCATGTCGGCGATCTCGGAAAGTTCGGCGTCCAGATCGCCGGCACAAGCGACCACGCACTCCAGCGTCGTCGAAACAGGATAGGCGGCCGCCAGCCGGGCATGGGCGCGCAGCGCCTCGCGGCCGTGACCACGCGTCGGGTCGAAGTGGAAAAGCAGTTGCCGGGGACCGAGCCCTCGCAGCAACGGCAGGTCGGCAAGTGCCGCCTCGATCTCCTCGGGATAGACCACGATGCCGATATCGGGCAGCTTCGCGCCGGCTTGCCCGAGCTCGACGCGGACCGGTTCGGCCGGCGCCGCCGAGGCAGGCACATTGGCATCGCCGGTGATGCGCAGGCTGATCGTCTGGCGCATCGGTTCGCCGGCTGGCAGCACATACGGCCATGGCAGCGCCAGCGGCCGCACATAGGTCTTGTAGGAGGCGTCGGACCAGTTGCGCTGGTCCTCCATCTCGAATGCGTCGCCTTCCATCCGGCATTGCGCGACAACGCCGGGCCGCACCTGATGCGTGATGGCGCGCAAATCCTTGAACGGCTGCCAGGGGTCGATCAGATCGGGGAGTTCCGTCTCGACCACGCTGCCGTCGGTGTGCTCGACGGTCATCGGGCTGCCGGCGAGGCCGGCGATCGGGTGCAGGATGCAGAAGCCGCAGCGGTTGGTTTCGAAATCGCTCTCGGGGACCGCGGTCACATCGAAGACCAGCCTGCCGTCGGCGGACCCTTCGATCGTCGCGTGGAAGCCGAGCCGGCTGCCGTCCGGACTGAGGCAGCTTGCCGCGTAGCCGACGGAGAAACGGTCGTCCTTCTGGTCGATGGTCAGGTCCGTCAGGTCGGGCTCATAGGTGCCCCAGTCGCGGTCGCGCACGATATAGGCGATGGCGCGCAGCACTTCGGTGCCGCCGTGGCGGATGGTGCGCAAATTGCCGTTGACCAGTTCCGCGCTCAATGCGCCCGCACGCAGCGTGACCGGCTTGGGCTCGGCCGCGCGCGTGCCGTAGAGCTGGAAAGCGTCCGCCGTCATCTGAGCAGCGCGTCGATCTGCACCGGTTCTCGGCTGGCGGCACCCGCATAGGCAGCCTCGACCAGGGCGAATGTCCTAAGATTGTCCGCGCCTGAAGTCGCCGGTTCCTGGCCTGATGCAAGGCAGTCGACCCAGTGCCGCTGGATGGCGGCAACGCTTTCCTGGATGTTGTGCCACGGTCGCGAGGCCCAGGGCAGCAGCGGCGGCGAGACGTCGCTCACCCTGGTTCCGCTCTTGCCGGTGACGGTCAGCCGGTAGCCTTGCGCCAGCCGGATCGTGCCGTCGCTGCCATCGAGTTCGATGAGCGTCTCCGGGAACGGCTCCGCGGCAAGCTTGGTCGCATAACTGCAATCGACCACCGAGGTGGCGCCGCCAGCGTGGTCCATGAGGATCGTGGCGACATCCTCGCCGGCGATGGCCGGGTTGATGCGTTTGGTCCGCGCGGTCAGGCTCGACACATCGCCGAGCAGGAAGCGGGCGATATCGAGGATGTGGATGCCGAGGTCCTCGATGATGAAGCGCTTGCCCGTCGCGAGATAGGGCTGGCCGGAAAACACGTCATAGCCGGAGCGGAAGGAGATGCGTCCGAAGAAGGGCGTGCCGATCTCGCCGCTGTCGAGCACCGCGCGCACCGCCTGGATCGGCGATTGCCAGCGAAAATTCTCATGCACCATCAGCGGTACGCCGGCATCCGCGCAAGCCTTCACCATCGCCTTGGCATCGCCAAGCGTTGGCGCGAATGGTTTCTGGCAGATCACGGGAACGCCGTGCGCGGCCGCCATCTCGACCAGCGGCCGATGGCTGCCGACCGTGGTGGCAATGTCGACGAAGTCGAGCGTCTCGGCGGTGAAAAGTTCCGCCGCGTCGGTGTAGCGCCGCGTCACGCCGAACTGGTCGCCGACTATCTTGAGCCGCTCGGGATCGCGGTCGCAGATAGCGACGATCGAAGCGCCCTCTATGTCGTGCCAGGCATGCATCTGGTTGACGGCGAAGAAGCCGCAGCCGATCAGCGCTCCACTTAAGCTCGCCATGCTCAACCCGCCTTGGCCATCTGCATCAGGGTGACGCGCTGCTGCAGCCGGCGCTGCGCCTGGTCGACGACGACGGCGACGATGATGACCAGCCCCTTGATCACCATCTGCCAGAACGAACTTACGCCCATCATCACCAACCCGTCCGACAGGATGCCGATGACGAAGGCGCCGACTATGGTGCCGCCGATCGTGCCGCGCCCGCCCGACATCGAGGTGCCGCCGAGCACCGCCGCGGCGATGGCGTTCAATTCGAAGCTCTCGCCCGTCGCCGGATGCGAGGCCATCAGCTCCGAGGAGATGATCAGGCCGACGATCGCGGCGCAGAAGCCGGAGAACATGTAGACGAACATCTTGACCATGTTGACGCGCACGCCCGAGATCCGCGCCGCCCGCTCATTGCCGCCGACGGCGAAGATGTGCCGGCCGAGCGGGGTGTAGCGCGCGAGATAGGCAGCCCCCAGCGCCACCACGATCAGAATCCAGATCGACACCGGCAGGCCGAGCAGCCGGCCGGCGCCGAGGAAGCCGAAGCCGGTGGTGCCGAGTTCCGGCTTGCCGACCAGGTTGGGGAAGGTGCGGCCGTCGGAGGACAGCAGCGCGAAACCGCGCGCGACATAGAGCACGCCGAGCGTGGCGATGAAGGGTGCGACGTTGAGCCTGGTGATCAGCAGCCCGTTGACGGCGCCGATCGCTATGCCGACCAGAAGCGTGATCAGGGCGATCTCGACGACGTTGAAATAGATGGTGTAGCCGATCTGCAGGTCGATGCCGTTGAGCACGAGATAGCCGGCCACCATGCCGCACAGGCCGACGATCGAGCCGACCGAAAGATCAATGCCGCCGGTGATGATGACGAAGGTCATGCCCATGGCTAGGAAGGCGTTGAGCGCCACGTGCTTGGCCATCAGGATCAGGTTCGCCGCAGACAGGAAGTTCGGCGCGGCGATCGAGAAGAACACCAGGACCGCGATCAGCGCGATAAAGGTCCTGAGCTTCATCAGCGTCAGCAGCGCCGAGCCGCTGGTAGCGGAAGGAGCGGTCGCCTTGGCCGGAATGTCAGTCATCAGCGTTGCTCCCCATGTGCGGCCGGTCCGTGGCCCAGCGCCGACGCGGCGACGATCGCCGCCTCCGTCGCTTCGGTGCGGTCGAACATGCCGGTCAATCTGCCATTGCTCATCACCGCGATGCGGTCGGACAGCGCCATCACTTCGTCGAGGTCGGAGGTGGCGAACAGGATGCCCAGCCCGTCGCGCGAAAGCTTGCGCATGGTGCGGAAGACATCGGCCTTGGCGCCGACATCGATGCCACGGCTGGGCTCGTCCATCAGAAGCACTTTCGGTCCGGTGAGCAGCGCCTTGCCGATCACCACCTTCTGCTGGTTGCCGCCCGACAGCGACGAGACTTCCTGCGCCGGGTCGGCGACCTTGATTGCGAGTTCCCGCACCATCTGCATCACGGCCTGCCGCTCGGCGCCGCCTCGGATATGGAACAGGCGCACGAAGCGCGACAGGCTCGCCAGCGTCAGGTTGCTGGCCACCGAGAGGATCGACACCAAACCTTCGCGCTGGCGGTCCTCGGGGATCAGGGCAAGCCCGCGCTGCATGCGGCGCGTCGTGTCGCGCTCCTTCACTTGCCTGCCGGCGATGAAGATCTTGCCGCTGGCATGGCCGTGGCGGCCCATGATGCAGTCGAACAATTCGCTGCGCCCGGCGCCCATCAGCCCGTATATGCCGAGGATTTCGCCGGCGCGCAGCGACAGCGAGACATGGTCGACCGCCAGTCCGCCGGTGACGCGCGGCAGGCAGATCTCCTCGGCGCGGAAGATTTCCTCGCCTGGCTGGTGGCCGTCGGCCTTGGCGAAATCCTTGGCGTCCGAGCCGATCATCTGCCGCACGATCCACTGCGTGTCGACGTTCTTCATTTCCTCCTGGCCGGTGATGCGCCCGTCGCGCAGCACGGTGACCGTATCGCCGATGCGGATCAGTTCTTCCAGCCGGTGCGAGATGTAGACGATAGCGACGCCGCGCGCCTTGAGGTCGGCGATCACCTTGAACAGGATTTCGACTTCCGTGGCACTCAGCGCCGAGGTCGGCTCGTCCATGATCAGGATCTTGGCGTCGAGCGATACCGCTTTGGCGATCTCGACCAGCTGCTGCTGGCCGATGCGCAAGTCCTCGACCAGCATGTCTGGCCGGATGCCGGCCTCGAGCCGGTCGAGGAATTCGCCCGCCCGCTTTTCCTGTGTCTTGCGATCGATCTTGCCCAGCCGGTTGGTGATCTCGCGTGTGGCGAAGATGTTCTCGGCCACGGTCATATTGCCGAACAGGTTCAGCTCCTGGAACACCATGCCGATGCCGCGCGCGACCGCGTCTCCCGACGAGGAGAAGGAAACCTCTTCGCCTTCGAGCAGGATACGGCCGAGGGTCGGCTGCTCGACGCCGGCGATGATCTTCATCAGCGTCGACTTGCCGGCGCCGTTTTCGCCGACCAGCACGTTGACGGCCCCCTTGTGCACCTCGAAGTTCGCCTGCTTGACCGCGACCGTGCCGGCATAAACCTTCGAGACGTCCTCCAGCTTGAGGATAACCTCGTGAGCGGGGCTCATGGCTTCGGCCCGATCTCGGCCTCCGCCGGGGTCACCAGCGGCAGGTCCTGGCCGCCTTCGATCGTATAGGCGCCGATCACCTTGGCGGTGCGGCCCTCAAGCGCCTCGCGAGGCAGTTTGGACAGCACGGTCTTACCGGCATAGGCGTTGAAGGCCTTGCCGAACTGGGCGAAGTCGATCTGATTGGTGAAGTCGTTGAACTGGACGAAATCGAGGCTGTCTCTAAGTGCAGTGCCGCGTATCGCCGGCCCGATCTGGACGCGCGCATCGGCCTTGTCGTCGCCGTCCACGTCGACATCCATCGTTGCCGCGCGCGACTGCGTGTTGGCGGCGACGATCTTGCCCTCGACGCGGACCGCGAAGGTCCATGGCGAATTCGCCTGCTTCCTTGGATTGCCGTATTTGGCGCCGGCCGCCGCCGGATCGGTTTTCGCCAAGGCATGGACCTCGGCGAACGGCCCAGCCTTCTGCCTGAGGTAGGGGATGACCTTCGGGGCCCAGATGTCCTCGACCATCTTGTCCGGGTTAAAGGCAGACGCGCTGTTTTCACTCTGCGCCACCGGCGTCGGCAGGATTTTGCAACCGCCGAGGCCAAGGCCCGCGAGCGCGACAAGCGTCAGCCAACTAAAAGGGGTTAGCCAGGTCAATGTCTTCGGCATGGCGGTCAAAAGCACCCGGAACGTGAAATTAGAGCAATTCCAGGAAAACTGTGAAACGGTTTCCCGTCCGGAATTGCATCAAAATAAAGCACTGAGGGGCGAACGCGTGTCCGCCCCTCGCAATTATATCGTGCCGGCTCAGTTCTTCAGCGCGAAGGTTTCCAGCTTGGCGGCATTGTCGCCATTGATGAGCACGCAGTCCATCAGCTGCTTTTCCTTCTCGGGCGACTTCTTGTTCTTGATGAAGTCGTTGGCCTGTTCGACCGCCATCTGCGCCTGGGCGTAGGCCGGCTGCAGCACCGTCGCCTTGATGCCGCCCGAGGTGATGGAATCGCGCACGTCGTTCGAACCGTCGAAGCCGACGACGATGACATCCTTGCGGCTCGCCGCCGCGAGCGCCGCATAGGCGCCCATCGCCATCGTGTCGTTGCCGGAGATGACGCCCTTGATGTCGGGGTTGGCCTGCAGGATCGATTCCATCTTGGAGTAGGCCTCGGTCTGGCTCCAGTTGGCCGATTGCTGCGCGACCATTTTCAGGTCCGGATAATCGTCGATGACGTCATGGTAGCCCTTGGAGCGGATGCCGGCATTGGTGTCGGATTCCTTGCCGACCAGCTCGACGAAATTACCCTTTTCGCCCATCAGCTTGACGAACTCCTGCGCGCCGAGCTGGGCGCCCTGGTAGTTGTTGGAGACGATCTGCGCCACGGCAACGCCTGTGGCGTTGATCTCGCGATCGATCAGGAAGGAGGGAATGCCTGCGTCCTTGGCCTTCTGCACGGCGGCGACGGTCGCGTCGGCGCCGGCATTGTCGAGGATGATCGCCTTGGCGCCGCGGCCGATCGCGGTATCGATCAGCTCGGACTGCTTGTTGGCGTCGTCGTCATGCACCAGCACCAGCGCCTCGTAGCCGAGTTCCTTGGCCTTGGCCTCGGCGCCGACGGCTTCCGCCTTGAAGAACGGATTGTCGTGCGATGGGGTGATGATGGCGATCAGGTCCGCCGCGTAGGCGGGCATCGCCGTGCCGAGCGCCAGCACGCCGGCGAAGGCGGCAAGCGTCATTCTGCGTGTCAGTTTCATGAAGTCCTCCCGTTTGAAAAGCCTGTGTCTCGATCGTTCGAGCCACTTGTCTGTGTTTGAATTCGTCAGCGTGTGAAGGTTGCGGAACGCCCGGGCTCAAGCCACCAGCTCCGCCAAGGCAAGTTCCTATTCCCCCATCCTCCACCCGTCTCAGCATCGAACTCCCGGCGAAGCGTGATCCGAGCGAACATTAGCTTAGCTAACTGGTATGATGAGTCAACCACAAATTCAGGTGATCTGTACCTAAGGCAGATCTGTACCTAAGACGCTCAAGTGATCCGCTGGATGCTGGCCGCGATCTCTTCGGGCTCGAAGACGCGCTTCCAGTCGTCGCGCATCAGCACCGGCTTGCCAAACTCGATCGCCTTGTTGCAGGCATCCGAGAACACCCCCTTGGTTTCGCCGAAGATGACGGCGCCGAGCACGTTCATGTGGCCAAGCAGGAAGTCGAGTGCCGCCTGCTGGTCGACGCCGCGCGCCACCACCTCGTCGACCGCTTCCTTCATGACGACCAGCAGCGAGGCGCACACCGTTTCCGAAAGTCCCGGCTCGAGCAGCGCCATCTGTTCGACGGAAACGCGGTGCGAGCGCATTACCGGCGCCCAGATGATCTTGGCGATAGCCTCCCCCTTGGCGTAGTCGGCCTCCGGTCCCTGCATCAGTGCGCTGACCATGTGCTGCTTGGCCTTGACGCCGCCGAAATAATCCTTCTTGGCCGCCATGTCGGTCTCGTCGTTGAAGATCGGCGGATGACAGGGATGGGTGACGAAGTAGGTCAGGTCGGGACGATTAGGCAGATGGCCGGCAAACGGTGCGGCGGCATCGAGCACGATGACCATCGTGCCCGGCGCAAGCTTGCTCTCGATGCCGGCCGCGACCTTGCCGATATGGGTGTCCGGCACGGCCAGGATCACCACGTCGGCGCCTTCCAGCGCCTCGTCGGCGCTGACCGTGTCGAAGCCCAGTCCGGTCTTCAGCCGCTCGCGCCCGGCCTCGCTGACCTCGACATGGCGGATTGTATAGGGCGAACCGCGGAAATTGGTCGAAAGGCGGTAGCCCATTTTGCCACCGGCACCGAACAGCGCAATCGTCGTCATCTAGCCCTTGCTCCTTGGTCGCGGACGCCGGCATTGCCGATCGTCACCTTATCTACTGGTATGATCACTCTACCACAGCTTGGCAAGAGAAATCATCACTCGGATTTCAGCGTGCCGTCGTCGCCTGCGCGGTCGACGGCGGCTCGTCTCGACAGCACCTGGCGGCCGGCCAGCGCCAGAACGAAGATGACGACGATGCCTTGCACGATGTCCTGCGCACCTGGCGGCAGGCCGACGATCTGCATGGTGGTGACGACGAGGATCAAAAGGATGCTGGCGAACAGCGTGCCGACGGCGCTGGCCGAGCCGCCGAAGATCAGCGTTCCGCCAAGAACCACCGCGGCGATCGACTGCAGAAGATAGGGCTGGCCCATTTCGAGGAAGGCGCCGCCTATATAAGCGCCGAGCAGCAGCCCGTTGAGCGAAGCCAGCACCGCCGAGATGATGAACGCCGACGCGATGATCCGGTTGTTGCGGATCGCCGCCAGTCGCGCGGCGGTGCGATTCTGGCCGACCGCCGACAGCAACTGTCCGAACACCGTGTAGCGCAGCACGAACGCGGTCGCGGCCACGCCGACAATGGCGATGACGGCCATGATCGGCACGCCGGAGACGCGGCCCGTCGCCAGCGTCTTCAAGAGCGGGCTGACGGCGAAACTCGATATGGCGCGGTTCGACAGCAGCGTTGCCGTCGCCAGCACATAACCCGTCGCCAGCGTGGCGATGATGGCTGGTATGTTCAGCCCGACGACGAGCAGCGAGTTCAAGCCGCCGACCGCAAGGCCGAGCAGGATCGCCGCACCCACGCCGATGGCGAGGTTGGCATCCTGGCCCTTGATGGTGAGCAGCGCCACGAAGGCGCTGAGCGTGATTACCGACGCCACCGAAAGGTCGATATTGCCGCGCCCGGTGGTGACGACGAACATCTGGCCGATGCCGACAACGGTCAGGAACGACGCCGATAGAATGATGCCCGACAGGCTGGAGAGGCTGAACCGGTTGGTGACGATGGACAGCACCAGCCAAAGAACGAGCACGCCGATCGCCGACCAGACCCAGCGGTTCTTCTGCGCCCAGAGGCTGAAGGCGGCGAGACCGTTCATTGTTCGCTCCTGCGGTCGGCGGTCAGGCTGCGCAGCGTCAGCAGGGCGATGAGGATCAGCCCTTGCGTTGCCGCGTTGAAGTCGCTGCTCACGTTCAGCGTGCCGAGCAAGGCGCCGATCAAGGCCAGCGTGACCGCCCCGGCGACGGCGCCGACCGGCGAGATGACGCCGCCCAGCAGCGAGCAGCCGCCCATCACCACGGCGGCGACGCTGAGCAGCGTGAACGAATTGCCGGAATTGATATCGCTTGCCGTGTTGATCGCGGTCAGTGACAGGCCGGCGGCAGCCGCGAACAGTCCGGCGACGAGGTAGCGCACCAGCGCATAGCGCGTCGGCGACCAGCCGGAGCGGATCATGGCGGTCGGATTGTTGCCGAAGCCGCGCAGCACCACGCCGAGCGGCAGCCGGTCGATCACCAGCACCACCAGCGCGACCGCGGCGATTAAGATGATGGAGGTGGGCGGGAAACCCAGTGACCAGCTGAACATCGCCGACAGCCATTCGGGGCTGGCGCCGCCCGGCGTCGGCTGCAGCGCGTAGCCCAGTCCCATCCAGATGAAAGAGGCGCCAAGCGTGACGACGATGGCTGGGATCTTGCGTGCCTGGATCAGGCCGCCAAGCCCGGCATAGGCGGCGACCGCCGCCGCCAGCGCCAGCGCGCCGAGCCATGGCTGATCGTAGAGCAGCGTGGCGGAGAGCACGCTGACCAGGCCGGCAAAGGCGCCGACGCCGAGATCGATCTCGCTGCCGCCGACGATGAACATCTGCGCCGCCGTCACCAGCACCAGCGACAGCGCCGGCATCAGGAGCAGGTCGAGCCCGAAGATCGAAGCGACCGCCGGGTTGGCCGAGATCATCACCGCCAGCACGGCGGCGAGGCCGATGAAGGGAGCCGCGTTCACCAGCCGGCGGGCAAGCCCGGCGCCGGCGGTGCTGTGTCGCGGGCCGGCGCGCGTGTCCGCCTGCTGGGCGAAGGATGCGCCGACGACGGCCGATTCCGTGATCGCCGCTCCGCTCAATTCCTTGACGATGCGCCCGCCCGAAAACACCAGCACGCGGTCGCAGGCCAAAAGCTCGGCATCTTCGGTCGTATGCCAGACCAGCGTGCGCCCGCTGCGCGCTATCTCGTTGCAGAGCCTGTAGAAGTCCTGCTTGGTGGCAATATCGACGCCGCGCGTCGGATCGTCGAGCAGCAGGATCGGAGCGTCGGCGACGAGCGCGCGCGCAACCAGCGCCTTCTGCTGGTTGCCGCCGCTGAGTTCGAGGATGTTGGAGCTGAAGCGCTTGTCGTCGAGCCGCAGCCGGCCGGCCGCTTCGGCCGCCGCCTCGCGGTTGGCACGCTGCGAAACCAGCCCCAGTGCCGGACGGCGGGCAAGGCTGCCGATGCTGATGTTTCCAAGCACGCTCCACAGCGGGAACACGCCTTCCTTCTGGCGGTCGCCGGCAATGAAACCGGCATCGCCGCTCCGGGTCACCGCGGCCCCTCTGGCGGAATCCGGCTCGAAAATGGCGTGCAGCAACTCCTTCTGTCCGCTGCCCTCGAGCCCTGCCAGTCCGATGATCTCGCCGCGGCCGATCTCGATGTCGCGGCCGAGCCCGGCGGTCAGGAAGCCGGACAGTTTGACCAGCGCCTCGCCGCTGCTGGCGGCAGTGGCGCTGTGCTGGTGGATCGAATTGGCGTCGCCGCCCATGAGCTGCACAAGTTGGCCAATCGAAGTGCCGGCGACATCGCCGCGCCAGGCGGTGCGCCCGTTGCGCAGCACCATCACCTGCGTGGCGATGTCGATGATTTCCTGCAGCTTGTGGCTGATGAAGATGAAGGCAAGGCCGGATTTGGCTCGTTCGCGGATGAAGGCCCGCAACTGCCTCGAGCGGTCGAGGTCGAGCGAGGAGGTCGGCTCGTCGAGCACGATCAGCTTGACACCCGGCGTGGCGGCGGCGCGCGCGATCTCGACCATCTGCCGCTCGGCGATGGAGAGATGGCCGACTTCGGAGTTCACATCGATGCCGTTGGCGGGAAAGACGGCGTCCAGCGCCGCCCGGGCGCGGGCTCGATAGAGCGCGCGCCAGCCAGGCCGGTTGGCCGCTTCGCCTGGCGTCTCCAGGAAGAAGTTCTCGGCGACGGAAAGGTTGGCGCACAGCGACAGTTCCTGATGCACCATGCGGATGCCGCGCCTTTGCGCCTCCGCCGTGTCGTAGTCGGCGAAGCCCACATCCTGGCCGGTGAACGAAATCGAGCCGAGGGTCGGTGACGTCGCCCCGCACAGGATACGCATCAGCGTCGATTTGCCGGCGCCGTTGCCACCGACCAGACCAATGATTTCGCCGGCCGAGACGGCGAGGTCGATCTGCGCATTCGCCAGCGTCGGCCCGAAGCTCTTGGTGATCCGCGACAGCGAGACGACGTTTGGCCTGGTGTCGGGCACCGTAGCGGCTGCACCCTCCGGATCGGTTACGGCGAGATGGGACATTCGTCCTCCGTTTCTTACGGGCAGGGACCGGGCGCGGCCGTTTGGCGCGCCCGGTCCCTGGCAATGGCAGCCTTACTTGCTGAGCAGGTTCTGCTTGACCCAGTCGAGCGAATAGGTAGGGCTGATGATCTGGCCGCCCGGCAGCTTCGCATACTCCTTGAGATTGCTGGCATCGACCGTCGCCACCGGCATGATCATCAGCTTCGGTGCCTTGCCGCCCTTGAGCAACGAAAGGCCGAGCCAGAACGCGGCGCCGCCAATGCCCGGCGTGGTGTTCATCGAGACGGTCTGGTAGCCGTTCTTGGCATTCTCTTCGGCCCACCATTTGACGAAGTCGGTGCCGCCGCCGCCTTCGATGATCGGCATCTTGCCGGCATAATCGCCGCCATACTGGACGAAGGCCTGGGCGATGCCGACATCGTCGCTGCCGCCCTGGCCGAGCACGGCGTCGACATGTGGCAGCGAGGGCAGGACGTTGGCGATCGCCGCCTGCGCGACCGAGGCGGTCGCCTGGCCGTAGACGGTGGCAACAACCTTGATGTCGGGATATTTCGCCAGCACCGACTGCTGCGCGTTGAACATGTCGTTGTCGGGCGCAGAGCCCTTCACGCCGCGCACCTGGATGACGTTGCCCTTGCCGCCGATCATCTTGAAGACGGCTTCGGCCTGGGCCGCCTTGTAGCCCTTGAAGTCGAAGTTGAGCTGGTAGTTGCAGGGCGCCGAAGCAACCGAATCGAAGGAAACGACGATGATGCCGGCCTTGCAGGCCTTTTCGATGATGCCGTTGACCGCGGTCTCCGAGGCGGCGTCGACGGCGAGCACATCGACCTTCTTGAGGATCAGCTCGGCGATCTGGCTGTTCTGCTGCGCCACCGAGCCGTCACCGTTCATGATGATGTAATCGGCGATCTGGCCACCTGCCTTGGCTTCCTTGGCCGAGGCCTCGAACGCCTCCACCATCTGGTGGCGCCAGGTGTTGCCGTAATAGGCGTTGGCGAGCGCGATCACCGGTTTGTCCGACGATGCGATCGCCGGCAAAACAGAAGCACTGGCCAGCGCGGCGCCGGCAAGCGCCGCCACAATTGAAAACTTCATGATCTCTCCTCCCAAAAACCGGCCGACCTGATCGGCTCGTCTGTCACTCCGTAAAGGTGTCTCTTCCGAAGGACACCATACCAGCTACATGTTATACCAGCATACCAAATAGGCAAGCCACTCGGAACCTCATTTGACTGAGTCGACGGGAGCAACGCGCCCGCCGGGTTCTCCGTCTCATCCCTGGCCAGTCGGGCCGTGCCGACACTATGTTTGCCGTCACGGCCGCGTCGAGACTGGCCACACTGGACGCTAGGTCATCATATATGTAATGTCAATTATTAGCGGGGACCTTGCCTGTTGGTGCGACTCGGGATCGATTGCCCCCGGGAAACGATCAGGAGAGATGCGGATGGAACCGGTCCAGAAGAAGAAGTTGTATGTCGAGGTGCTCGATCGGCTGATGGCGGCGATCTCGACATCCGAATTTCCGCCCGGTTCCCAATTGCCGTCGGAAAAGGAACTGATGACGATGATCGGCGTCGGGCGGCCGTCGATCCGGGAAGCGATGCTGACGCTGCAGCAGATGGGGCTCATCCGGATATCGCACGGCGAACGGGCGCGCGTCATCAACCCGACGCCGGAGGTGATCGTCGATCAGGTCTCCGCGGCAATGGTCATGATGCTGGCGACGAATTCGCGCGGCCTCGAAGAACTCAAGGAAGTCAGGCTGTTGCTGGAAACGGGCCTGGTTCGGATCGCCACGCGACGCGCCACGGCCAAGAGCCTGGAACGGCTTGCCGGGACCTTGCGCCACCTACGCGAGGCGAAGGGCGACCAGGCTCGGTTCGTAACCGTCGACATGGAATTCCACGCCGTCATAGCGGAAATGAGCGGCAATTCGATGATCGCGGCCGTGGCCAAGGGCATGCTCGAATGGCTGTCGCGCTTCAAGCGCGATCTCGTGGCCGTGAAAGGCGCCGAGCGTCTGACGGTCGAGGAACACGAACGCATCTACAAGGCGATCGCCAGCGGCGACGCCGAAGGCGCCAGCGCCGCCATGGCGGACCATATAGGCCGCGCCAACGAACTCTATTCGAAACTGGCGGGAAACGACGGCGGGGACTGACAGTCGCAAATTTTTTGACCGGGAAAACTCATGTGATGACATGATGTCTTTTTGATGCTATCGCTCCCGTTATGAAGTTCATTCCAGCCGGGAAGCCTGCATTGACCGGTCGTCTTAACGCCACCTACCTGATCGAAACCCGCTATCCCATGGAGGTCGCCGCGGCCGCGATGGCGGGTGAGCAATCGAGCGGGACATTCCGTCCGATCCCTGGGGAGACGCCGGAACTGCTGCTCAGATTTGGCGCGCGCGTCGAATTCATGGAGGATCTTGGCGAGGTCGATGGCGAGGCGTTGCCGTTTTCGCGCGCGCCCGGAGATGCGGCGGCCGTCAGGCCGCGCCGGGCCAAAGTGGGTCTTTCCTGGAACATCGAGAACATGGGCACCGTGCTGGCTTCGGTCTGGTCGACGGTGCTCGGCAATCTGTTCGAGCTGCATCATTTCTCGGCCATGCGTCTGCTCGACGTCAGCTTTCCCGATGTCTTCGCTGATGCCTATCCGGGGCCGGCTTTCGCTGTCGAAGGCACGCGTCGTCTGACCGGCGTCACGGGACGGCCGCTGATCGGCACCATCGTCAAACCGAGCATCGGCCTTACGCCGCGGGAGACCGCGACCCTGGCCGATACGCTGATCTCAGCCGGCCTCGACTTCATCAAGGACGACGAACTGATGGGAGATCCCCCGCATTCGCCGTTCGAACAGCGGTTCGAGGCGGTCATGGCTGTCATCGACCGGCACGCCGACAGGACCGGGCGCAAGGTCATGTACGCGGCCAACATTTCCGGCGACATCGACGCCATGCGCCGCCAGCTCGACCTGATCGAGCGCCGTGGCGGCACCTGCGCCATGCTTGTCCTCAATTCCGTCGGCCTGTCGGGTGTCGTCAAGATGCGCCGGCATTCCGCCGTCGCGCTGCACGGCCATCGGGCGGGCTGGGGTCTCTTCAGCCGTTCTCCTGATGTCGGCATGAGCTATCTCGCCTACCAGAAATTCTGGCGCCTGGCCGGCATCGACCACATGCACGTCAACGGGCTGTCCAACAAGTTCTGCGAGCCCGACGATTCGGTGATGGCATCCGCCCACGCCTGCCTCACTCCGATGTTCGGCCGGGCCGACCGGCCCGATACGGTGATGCCGGTGTTTTCGTCCGGACAGACCGCGGTGCAGGCGGGCGAGACCTATGGAAGGCTCGGCACGAACGATTTCATCTATTGCTGCGGCGGCGGGATCATGGCGCATCCCGGCGGTCCGGCCGCCGGCGTTCAAAGTCTGCACGATGCTTTCGAAGCCGCCGCGGCAGGCATTCCCGCGCGCGACTACGCCGCCACGCATCCGGAGCTCGAGGCCGCGCTGCAAGCGTTCGGCTGAATCTGCGCCATCGGCGCGCTATCAAGAGGAAATGGGAGAGAAGCAAATGACGACATCCGTGGCGGTGCTTGGAGCCGGAGGGAAGATGGGCTTCCGCGTGACACGCAAGCTGATCGAAGCAGGTTACGATGTCCGCGCCGTGGAGATCGGCGAGGCCGGCCGCAAGCGGTTGGGAGAAGCCGATATCGCCGCCGTCGCCATGGAGGAAGGCATTCCCGGCGCCAAGGTCGTGGTGATGGCTCTGCCGGACAACATCATCGGCCAGGTGACGCGGCAGGTCTCGCCGATGCTTGCCAAGGGCACCATGATCCTCGTTCTGGATGCGGCCGCACCCTATGCCGGCGACCTGCCGAAGGACAGGCCAGATCTCACCTATTTCGTCGGCCATCCGTGCCATCCGCCGCTGTTCGGCGACGAGACGGAGTGGGCCGCGCGTCGCGACTATCATGGCGGCATCGCCAGGCAGTCGATCGTCTGCGCCCTGATGCAGGGACCTGAAGAGGACTACGCGCTTGGCGAGGAGGTGTGCAAGGCGATGTGGTCGCCGATCATCGACAGCCACCGGGTGACGGTCGAACAGCTGGCGATCCTGGAGCCCGGCCTGTCCGAAATGGTCGCCATGCCCTTCGTCGACACGATGGTCGAGGCCGTCGAGGAGTGCGAGCGCAAATATGGCATTCCAAGGCAAGCCGCGCTCGACTTCCTGATCGGTCATCTGAATGTCGAGATCGCCATGTGGTTCGGTTTCTCGCCGAAGGTGCCGTCCGACGCCGCACTGCGCCTGATGCGCTTCGCCAAGGGCGTCGTGGTCCGTGACGACTGGCGCGAGGCACTGTCGCCGGCCAAGGTGAAGGAAGCCTCGGAATTGATCGTCTACGGCAAGGGAGCCTGAGCCCTGCCTTCGCGGATCATGTCGGTATCGACCGCTCTCTTCGACGGCTATTCCATGGAATTGGCCGTCGAGGAGATTGCCGCTGTGGGTGCCGCCCATGTCGAGCCGGCCTTTATCAGCGGCTATGTCGATTTCGACGAGGGTCTGTTTGCCGAGGCGCAGGCACTGAAGCTGTGCCGGACGGCGCAAAATGCCGGGCTTGGCATCAACGCCGTATCGGCTCATCTCGACCTGTCGGGGCCCGATGCGATCGAAGCATTGTCCCGGCGGATCGGCTTTGCCGCCGGTCTTGGCGCTTCGTTCCTGATCACCAATGCCGGTCCGGCGAGAAACAGCGCGGCTATCCGCGCGACGATCGACGCTCTCCTGCCGAGGCTGGAGGAGGCCGGCATGGTTCTGGCGCTCGAAAACCCCGGACATGGCAGTGGCGATCTGCTCGGCAGCGCGCGATCGGGGGCAAGCTTCGTCCGCGACATCGGATCGCCGTACGTCTGCCTGAACCACGATGCCGGCAACATCTTCACTTACAGCGGCGAGACGATGCAGCCGGCGCAAGATATCGCCGATGCCATCGATACGGTTGGACATGCTCATCTGAAGGATGTCGTCAGCACCGGCGAGGGATGGGCCTTCTGCGCCATCGGCGACGGCTCTGTCGACTATGCATCCTACTGGGCCGTGCTGCCCGCCACGCTGCCAGTCTGCATCGAACTGCCGTTGCGATTGGAACGCCGGCGGCGCCGTGATCCCCAGCGGCGCAACACGCCTGTCGACATTGCCACCATTCGCGGCGCCTTGCGGCGCTCGCTGGAATTTGTGAACGCGCTGGACAATGCCGAGTTCTGAGCGCGGCCCGCCTATCCCCGCTCGGGAAACATCGCCTTCAGCCCCTCGCGCGACGCCTTGGCGATGCCGCGCTCGGTGATCAGCCCGGTGACCAGCCGCGCCGGCGTCACGTCGAAGGCGGGGTTTGCCGCAGGCGTTGCTTCGGGCGAGACGCGTACCTGGGCGATCTCGCCGCTCGCGGTCTTGCCCCACACCAGCGAAACCTCGTCGCCGGAACGTTCCTCGATCGGGATTTCGGCAAGTCCGTCGCCCACCGTCCAGTCGATGGTCGGCGAAGGCAGCGCAACGTAGAACGGCACGTCGTTGTCCGCGGCGGCGAGCGCCTTCAGATAGGTGCCGATCTTGTTGCAGACGTCGCCGTCGGCGGTGGTGCGGTCGGTGCCGACGATGACCATGTCGATTGCGCCGCGCTGCATCAGATGGCCGCCGGCATTGTCGACGATCAGCGTGTGCGGCACGCCGTGGCCAGCCATCTCCCAGGCGGTGAGTTGGGCGCCCTGGTTGCGTGGGCGTGTTTCATCGACATAGACATGGACCGGAATGCCGGCTTCGACAGCGAGGTAGATCGGTGAAGTGGCTGTCCCGTAGTCGACCGTCGCCAGCCAGCCGGCATTGCAGTGGGTGAGGATATTGACCGTCTCGCCCGGCTGCTTGCGCGCCGCGATATCCTTGATGATGGCGAGACCGTTCTCGCCGATGGCGCGGTTGAGCCCGACATCCTCGTCGGCGATCTCATTGGCACGCCGGTAGGCGGCCGCGGCGCGTTCACCAAGCGGCAACGGCCGCAGGAAACGGCGCATCTCGTCGAGCGCCCAGCGCAGGTTGATCGCCGTCGGCCTGGTATCGTGCAGTATCTCCCACACAGTGTCGAGCGCTTCGTCGGATGCATCATCCGTCATCTGCATGGCGACGCCATAGGCCGCGGTGACCCCGATCAACGGTGCGCCACGCACCCACATGTCGCGGATCGCGGTGGCGATGCCGGCGACCGTGACGAGCTTCTCGATACGGAACTCATGCGGCAGCCAGCGCTGGTCGATGATCTCCACCGAGCGGCCGTCGTCGCTCAGCCAGATGGTCCGAAAGTGGCGGTCACCGACGTTCAAATGCTGTTCTCCTGTTCGATCAGCGCGGCCAGATTGTTGACCTCGTCGATGCTGTGGATCTGGCGCCGGTTGACGGCGATGTGGCGGCCGAATTTCAGTGCCTTCGCCTCACAACTGGCGCGCAGATCTTCATCGGCAATGGTCTCGAAGTCGGCATTGTGGGCGAGGCCGAGGATGCGCCGGTGCACCTCGATGCCGGCAAAGCCGAGCAGATCGTCCCAGATCAGATGCAGGACATTATCGAGTGCCTGCTCGGCGCCCAGCCGGTCGCCCTGATCCTCGAACAGGCTTTTTTGATAGAGCATGCCGGTGCGCTCGGTGCGCCATAACAGCGAGAACTCGGCGCGGAACACGGCCCAGGTCTCGGCCGTGACGCCGAGCAGATAGGCACGCATGGCGTCGCGCCTGCCGTTCTGCTCATGCCCGCGCTGCGAGAAGAACGACATCCAGAAATTGGCGAGCAGCATGCCGACGTCGAAGGCCATCGGGCCGTAGAAGGCGAACTCCGGATCGATTATCCGCGTTTCCTGGTCGGTGACCATGATCGAGCCGGAATGCAGGTCACCATGTAAAAGCGTCTCGGCATTGGCGGCGAACATATGCTTCAGCCGCTGTGCCTCCACCCTGAGGTCGCGGTCGGCCCGCAGTTCCGCCACCAGCCCATCGAGCTGCGGACTGGTGTGGCGGTTCATCTTTGCGTCGAAATAGGGGTCGGAAAACACCAGGTTCTCGGTGATGTCGCAAAGCTCGACATTGTCGGCGAACAGCGCCAAATCCGCCTTGCGGTCCTTGGTCACCATCGACAGGTCGGAACCGCGAAACAGCGTGCGGGCCATGAACAGGCCGATATCCCTGGCAATGTTCGGCAACTGGCGCCCGTCGATCAGGGCGCGCCTGAGAATGATGTGTGGCGGCGCCAGATACTCCATGATGATCAGCGCCTGGACCTCGTCGAAGTAGTAGATCTCCGGCACCGAGCCCGGCGCACGTGCCTCTTGCCGGGTCAGTGCGTGGTATTCGAAGAAGGAACGTTTTAGCGGTAGCGGCCAGCTGTCGCCGACGAGGCGGACATAGGGCAGGGCCTGCTTGGCGATGGCGCCGCCACTGGCGCCTTCGACGATGAACACCAGGTTCAGATTGCCGTCGCCAACCTCGCGAACTTTCCAGGCGCTCGCATCCTTGCCGATCTTCGCGCACAGCGCTTCGTTCGTGCCGAGACGGGTTGCGAGCGTCTCCACCGACAATGCTTCGAACGGCAAGTTCCCAGTCATCCTTGTTCCCTCCCGCCTATGTGCTCCGATCATAAGGAGCCCAAGCGGCGGGGCCAAGCTAGGAAGCTGTCTGGCAATTGTCAATCGTGTTGACAATTGCCTACATTGACCATAGCGTCATGACCAGGGAGGAACGCATGGTCGGCAATGCCGTGTTCCGCGTAGAGGGACTGAGGAAATCCTTTGGCCGCAACGAGGTGCTTGGCGGCATCGCGCTGGACCTCCATGCCGGTGAAGTAACCGTGCTGATGGGCGCCAACGGCGCCGGCAAATCCACCCTCGTCAAGATCATCAGCGGCGTCTACGAGCGTGGCGGCGGCTCGATGACCCTCGCCGGTGCGGAGTTCGCGCCGAACACGCCGGCGGAAGCGATCCGCGCCGGCGTCGTCACCGTGCACCAGAACATCAATGACGGCGTGGTCGCCGACCTCGATGTCGCCACCAATCTCACGCTGGACCGGCTAAGCGGCCGCGGCGTGCCGACCCTGTTCAATCCCGCTCGCGTGCGCCGTGAGGCCAAGGCGGTCGCCGACCGCATGGGGCTGGCCATCGATTTGAAGGCGCGCGTCAGCGATCTTTCGCTGGCCGACCGCCAGATGGTGGCGATTGCCCGGGCGCTGGCGCACCAGCCGAAAGTGCTGATCCTCGATGAGCCGACCTCGTCGCTCTCCAGTGCCGAGGCCGACAGGCTGTTCGCGCTGGTCGACCGTCTGCGCGAGCAGGGCGTGGCGATCCTCTACATCTCGCACCGCATGTCGGACATCAGGCGGCTCGCGGATCGCATCGTCTCGATGCGCGACGGTGTCGTCTCGGGCGCCTTCGATGCCAAGCCGCTCGATTATGAAGGTGCGGTCAACGCCATGCTCGGCCGCAAGATCCATCTCGACCGGATCGTGGCCAGGAGTTCCGCCAGGGCGGTCCTGACCGTCGAAGGCCTGCGCATCGCGCAGGGCGCCAGGCCGATGTCGCTGACACTCGGCGATGGCGAGGTCGTCGCCATCACTGGCCTCGTCGGCGTCGGCAAGACCGCTCTTGCCGAGACGCTGTTCGGCGTGCGCCGGCCGCTCGACGGCACCATGACGATGAACTGCAAGCCTTACGCGCCGCGCTCGGCGGGCGACGCGATCGCAGCCGGCGTGTTCCTGGTCGCCAAGGATCGTGCGACCAGCGGCATCGTCGGCAGCTTCAACATCGAGCGCAATATCAGCCTGCCGTCTCTGAAGCGCATGTCCAGTCTAAGCGTGCTCAGGCGCCGCCTCGAACGCGCCACCGCGCGCAGGCAGATCGAGCAACTGGGCATCGTCTGCCGCTCCGAGAAGGACGAGATGTCGGCGCTGTCGGGCGGCAACCAGCAGAAGGTGATGGTCGCCCGCTGGATGGCGCAGAATGCCGCGCTGTTCATCCTCGACGAGCCGTTCCAGGGCGTCGATATTTCCGCCCGGCGCGACATCGCCGCCAAGCTGAGGGCAAGCGCCAATGGCCGCGCCACGCTTCTGTTCGTCACCGAACTCGATGAAGCGCTGGAGACGGCCGATCGCATCCTGGTGATGTCGGAGCACACGATCGTCGGCGAACACCGCAATGCCGATGTCGACCTCGACCGCCTGCTGGCCGAGGTTGCCGGTGGACCGCTGCACAGCGCTGCCTGAGCGTGGCGGCCGAAGGAATTGGAAATGGAGAGACCATGGTTTCGAGTTGGGTAAAAACGGCAGCGGCGCCGGGATGCGCCGAATGACGCTGCGCGACTATGCCATCCGCTATGGATTCATCGTGCTGCTGTTCGGATTGGTCGCCTATTTCGCGATCGCCGCCGACGGGTTCGTTTCGCCGCAAAGTGCCGTCTTCATCTTCCAGTCGGTCGCCATCACCGGCGTGCTGGCGCTCGGTGTTACCGCCACGCTTGTCGTCGGCGGCTTCGACCTGTCGATCGGTTCGGTCGCAACCTCGGCCATGATGGCGGCGGCCTATGTGATGGTGGTGCTGGAGCAGAACGCGTTCGTGGCGGTCATCGTCTGCCTGTTGATCGGCGCCATTGTCGGCCTGATCAATGGCTGGCTGATCGTCTACATGCGTGTACCCGATCTGCTGGCGACGCTCGGGATGATGTTCCTGCTGGTCGGCCTGCAACGCATCCCCACGGAAGGCCGCTCGATCGCCACCGGCATGACCATGCCCGATGGCTCGGTCGCCAGCGGCAAGTTCTCCGATGCCTTCCTGGCGCTCGGCCGCCACCGCTTCGACTTCTTCATCCCAAACCTCCTCCCGGTCTCGGTCGTCGTGCTTCTGGTGCTGGCCGTGCTGATCTGGTTCTTCCTCGAATACACCCGCTTCGGCCGCATGATGTATGCGGTCGGCAGCAATGAGCGCGCCGCCGAACTCGCTGGCGCGCCTGTCAAGGCATACAAGATCTGGGCCTACGTTATTTCAGGCGTTTTTGCCTCGATCGGCGGCATTTTGCTCGCGGCCCGGCTTGGACGCGGCGACATCGCCTCGGGTAATAATCTGCTGCTCGATGCGGTTGCCGCGGCGCTGATCGGCTACGCGGTGCTCGGCGCCGCCAAGCCGAACGCCTTTGGCACCGCCATCGGCGCGCTGTTCGTCGGGATCTTGCTGCAAGGCCTGACAATGATGAACGCGCCCTACTACACGCAGGATTTCGTCAAGGGCGTGGTTCTGGTCGTCGCCCTTGTCTTCACCTTTGCCCTTTCGGGCAGGGGCAGGAACTAGCATTCGGCCAGATAGGATTTGGGTTCAACAAAAGTGGAGGAAAACAAGGTGAACATCACTAGAAGACTTCTGGGGAAAGTGGCGCTTGGGCTCGCCGGCGCAACCATGCTGATGCAGGGGGCATTTGCCGCCGACAAGCCGGCGCCGTTCGACAAACCCGGCGTCAAGATCGCGTTGGTCCGTTATCTCTCGACCGGCGACTTCTTCCAGGCCTATCTGTCGGGCGTCGAGGCGCAGTCGAAGGCGCTCGGTATCGACCTGCGCGTGCTCGACAGCCGCCAGGACGCCGCCCTTCAGTCCGACATGGTCGACCAGGCCATCGCGCTTGGCGTGCAGGGCATCATCATCCAGCACGGCCTGACGGAATCGATGAAGGACGCCGCCCAGCGTGCCGTCGACGCCGGCATCAAGGTGGTGGCATTCGACGTCAATGTCGAAAACCCCAAGATCCCGCAGATCGAACAGTCGGACAAAGACCTGGCACGGCTGGCGCTCGAACAGGCAGTCAAGGACAATGGCGAAAGCTGGAACGCCGGCTATGTCTATGTCGCCGGCATCGCGCCGCTCGACCGCCGCAACGAGACCTGGGTCGACGTCAAGAAAAAATATGCCGGCATCAAGGAAGCCGCCATGTTCGGCACGCTCGACAATCCGATCGCCAACTCCGTCGCCAACCAGGCGCGCTCGGTGCTGTCGGCGCACCCCGACATCAACGTGATGTTCGCGCCCTATGACGAGTTCGCCAAGGGCGTGAAGATCGCCGTCGACGAAGCCGGCCTGAACAAGAAGATCAAGATCTATTCGGCCGACATTTCGACATCCGACATCGCGGCGATGCGCGAGCCCGACAGTGCCTGGGCGGCTACTGCGGCGACCAACCCGGCAGTCGTCGGCCAGGTCTCGGTGCGCGCCCTGGCGCAACTGCTCGCCGGCGAAGATCCCGGCCACAACGTCATCGTGCCGCCGACGCTGATCACCCAGAAGGAGCTGATCGACAAGGACATCAAGAACATGGAGGACCTGTCGGCCAAGCTGCCGCAGTTCGCCCATGCCGATGTCGCCATGCCGGCATGGATGCCGAACCCGAACGCGAAGTAGCTTCGGCACAGACTCTTGCTGATTATGGAGTCGAGACGAAATGAAAGCCGCCCTGTAGCAGTCGCTGCGGGCGGCTTTTTCGATGTGGTTCACTCGTTGAACAGGTCGGAATGCGAACCGGTACGGGCAAGCTGCAATTCGTCGTCGACAACGCGATAGATCAGGAGCCAGTCCGGCTCGATATGCGCGTCGCGAAAGCCTTTCCAGTCCCCTTTCAGAGGATGACCTTGTACGCCGCAGGCAGTTCTTGTCCGGCGATGAGCAGGCCTAACAGATCGCGCAACTTGCCCCGGTCCTTGCCACGCTTTTCCATACGCTTCACATCCCGGCGAAATTGCCCGGAGCGAATGGGAACTGGCATGCCTAGATCCCCAAATCCTTGAACAACTCATCGGCCGAGGCAAGGCGCTTGCCCTTGCCTTTTTCCAACTCGGCCATGGCCTTTCTGGTGGTCGCGTTGGGTACTTTCACTGGAAAGGGAAATTCCTTATCGGCGGCGACGCGCACCAGAAGCAGGCGAATGGCATCGGAGACCGACAACCCCATGGCGGCCAAAGCCTCCGTTGCCCGATCTTTCGTTGCGCTGTCGATGCGAGCGCGAACCACTGAATCCGTTGCCATATAGTGGCTCCTTCATGCTGAGCCACAATGTAGCTACGGTGCGCAACTCTTTCAAGCAGGTTGCTGCGACCATTCGGCAGCAAGCCTACCTCAGCGCCGCCGCGATGTTGCCACCGTCGACCGTCGTCACGTCGGCGGTCGTCCGGTCGGCCAGGGCATGGTGCAGGAAGGCCTGCGCCACGTCCTGCGCGGTCACTTCCTGGCCGAGCAGATTGCCGGACATGTATTCCTTCTCCGACACGCCGCGTGCGCCCGAGCGGCTGGCGATCATGGCGTCGGTCAAAAGCCCGGAGCGGATGCGGTCGGCGTTGACGGCGTTGGAACGGATGCCATGGGCGCCGTAGTCGAGCGCGTATTGCCTTGACAGGAACAGCGTCGCCGCTTTCGGCACGCCATAGGCGCCGAATTTCGGACCCGGATTGACCGCCTGCTTGGAGGTGTTGAACAACAGCGCCCCACCTGTACCTTGTTCCAGCATGATGCGCACGGCGTTCTGCGCCGCCGACTGGTGGGCGAAGAAATTGAGCTCGAAGCTCTTGCGCAGCAGCGTATCGTCAAGCTCGCCGATGCGGCCTTCCCAGGCAGCACCCGCATTGGACACCAATATGTCGACGCCGCCGAAGACGGCGACCGCCTTGTCGAAGGCGGCACGCATCTGGTCCGGGTCGGTGATGTCGGCGCCGACGCCAATCGAATTGTTGCCGGCTTTCCTGGCGGCATCGGCGGCCTTTTCGGCGTCGAGATCGACGACGACGGCATGAGCGCCATTGTCGGCGAACAGTTTTGCGGTCGCCGCACCAATCGCACCGGCGCCGCCGGTGATCAGCACCACCTGGCCGGTCAGCGGCTTCGGCTTGTTGGAGGCGAGCTTGGCTTGTTCCAGCGACCAGTATTCGAGCGGGAACAGGTCGGCCTTGGATAGCGGGTGGAAACGCCCGACGGCCTCGGCGCC
This sequence comes from Mesorhizobium sp. B2-4-13, assembly GCF_006658535.1. Lineage (NCBI taxonomy): Bacteria > Pseudomonadati > Pseudomonadota > Alphaproteobacteria > Hyphomicrobiales > Phyllobacteriaceae > Mesorhizobium > Mesorhizobium sp. B2-4-13. The sequence continues at coordinate 636,615 of NZ_VFVB01000003.1, forward strand.
GCGCACGGCCTCGATCCACATCTCGCCAACGTCCGAGGCGATCCTGGCATCCTTCAGCGTGCGGCCATGGCCGAACATGCCGAGCCCCGGCACCAGCGTCAGCCGGGGCAACGGATCGAGCATGGTGCGCTTGACGTCGTCGAGCGCGTCATTGGTCTCGAAATAGGCGCGGTAATCCTTGGCGAAAGCGTCGACATGGCTCTGGATTACGGCCTTGTAGTCGCCGATCTTGTCGGCGTCGGGCGCCGGCACGGCCAGCGGCCCGGTCTTGATGCGGATCGACAGATCCGGCGTCGACACGCCGCGTCCTGCATAGTCGGCGATCTCTGCGGAATTGATGAAATCGACAATCGCGTCCGAGGTGCGGAAGTCAGAGATCATGCGGTCGAAGCGGCCTTCGCCGCGTGGCGCCGCTACAGCGCCGCGCAGCATGGGCGCGATCGCCGCCGGTGACGCTAGCCTTGCCGGCAGCGCTATCTTCGCAGTCTTCGGTTTGGCATGCTCGGCCACATAATCCTCGGCGACGTTCACATAGTGGATCATCCGGTCATAGGCCTGCCTGGCATCCTCGCCGAAAGTGAAGATGCCGTGCTTGTCGAGGATCAGGCCTTCTACCGTCGGGTCGGCGTCGAAGACATCGGCCGCCGCCTTGGCGAGATCGAAGCCCGGCATGATGTAGGGCACATAGCCCATTTTTGCTCCGAACACCTTTGCCACCAGCGGCTTGCTGTCTTCCTGGTCGACGATGGCCAGGATAGCGGTCGAGTGGGTGTGGTCGACGAACTTGTGCGGCAGGAAGGCATGCAGCAGGGTCTCGACCGAAGGGTTGGGCGAGGCGGGGTCGATCAGGTTGGCCCGCTGCAATGCGACCATGTCCTCGTCGGAAAGCCTGTCCAGCTTGCGCGCCTTGAGCAGGGCGCCCATCTTGACCGCCGGCAGGCCCTGCGGCTCGATGACCGCCATATCCCAGCCGCTGCCCTTGACGCACAGCACGTCCCATTCGTCACCGACGAGATCGGTCGCCTTGATCTTGCAGGAGGTGTTGCCGCCGCCATGCAGGACCAGTTGCGGCACGCCGCCCAGAAGCCGCGTCGTGTAGACACGCAACGCCAGATCGCGGCCGACGCCCTTCTTCGCATAGTCGGCAACGAGTTGTTCGGCCACGTCGTCGTTCCACAGATTCTTCATGTTCGCTTCGTCCAGTTGCTGTCTTTGATGGTGAACAGGAATGCCGCGACGCCTTGATGACAAATGCGTCGGCAAAGGATTGGTTTTCAGGACGCCTTTTCTGCTGACGTTCCGGCATGATCGAGCAGCCGCTGCGCCATATGCGCGCCGACCACCAGATGCGTGCAGAGGCCGCCGGTGATCGCGGCGAGCAGCGGCTCGAACTTGCTGTCTTCCTGTACGACCATCAGCCGCTTACCGATGACGCGCAGTGAAGCAAGCCCCGCCGAGATGACCCGCCGGTTGTAGCTGCAGTCGAGCAACTCGCCACGGGCATCGATGATCTGCCCGGCAATGACACCCGCGGCACCTTCCCTGCGCAGCGCCGCCATCTCGGCTGCCGTCAGCGCGCCGCACTTCACCAGATGGCTGTCGGCATCGACCGCGCCGATGGAGTAGAGCGCAAGATCGCAGTCGCTGATCCCGGCAAGCTGGTCGCGGATCACAGGTTCGGCGCGCAGGCCTTGCGCCAGTTCCTCGGTCGACAGCACCAGGGGCGCGTAGAAGTTGAGGCCCTTGGCATTGAGCCGGCGCGCGATTTCCATAGTGCATTGATCGGGCCGGTAGGAATAGGGTGCGCCGAGATTGCCGCAGAGCTGCACCACGGTGACGTCCTGCAGGTCGGCATAGGACATGATGTCGGCGATGGTGTAGACGGTGCGGCCCCAGGCGACGCCGATGCGGTCGCCTTTCCCGACGAGTTCCAGGAAAACGCTTGCCGCCAGCACCGCGATATCGGTCGAGGGGTCGGCGAGATAGGCGTTCTCAGGCGCGATCCAGACGGCGTCGAGCTTCAGGGCGTCTTCCAGCCTGCGCGCCATGACGTCGTCCGTGAAGAGCTGCGTCGAGGTCGAGATGTTGACGATGCCTGTCTCGCGCGCCTTGCGCAGATACATGGCGACGGAGGCGCGCGAAATGTTGAGTTGATTGGCCACTTCGTCCTGGCGAAGCCCATGGGCATAGTAAAGCCAGGCCGCCTTGTGGATGAGCTGTTCTGCCGGTCGGATCGCCATGCCGCCTCCTTGGCTGACATTAGTCACGGCTCTCGACAAAAGTCAAATTTGGATAAACAGGAAGAGATATCCTGCCGGCGCGGCACAGATCCCCATTCTAGCAAGTCGGTGCAGGATAGCATTCTCAGCCCATCAGGGGGATAGCGTGACGACGAGCGTAAGGTTAGAAAGCTCGAAAAGACTTTGGGGAGAATGGGATGGCCAATCCCTACGAACAGGATCTCGACAGGAACGCGGCCAATCACCAGCCGCTGACGCCGCTCACCTATCTGGAGCGCGCTGCAAGAACCTATCCCGACCATGTCGCCATCATCCATGGCAGCCAGCGCATCAGCTACCGCGATTTCTGGCGCCGTTCGTTGAAGCTCGCCTCGGCCCTGCACAAGCATGGCATCGGCAAGGGCGACACGGTGACGGTCATGCTGTCGAACACGCCGCCGATGCTGGAAGCGCATTTCGGCGTGCCGATGACCAAGGCGGTGCTGCACTCGCTCAACACGCGTCTCGACGCCGCCGTCATTGCCTTCCAACTCGACCATGCCGAGACCAAGGTGCTGATCGTCGATCGCGAGTTTTCCGGCGTGGTGCGGGAAGCGCTCGGTCTGGCCGTGGTCAAACCGCTGGTCATCGACTACGACGATCCCGAATACGCCACCGACGCGCCCTATCCGAAAGGCGAGAGGGTCGGCACGGTGGACTATGAGGCCTTTGTCGCCAATGGCGACGAGGCGTTCGCCTGGTCGATGCCGGACGACGAATGGGACGCCATCTCGCTCAATTATACTTCGGGCACGACAGGCAATCCCAAGGGCGTCGTCTACCATCACCGAGGTGCTGCGCTGATGGCCTACACCAACACCATCCATGCCGGCATGGCCAAGCACGCGGTCTATCTCTGGACCTTGCCGATGTTCCACTGCAATGGCTGGTGTTTTCCCTGGACGCTCGCCGTCCAGGCCGGCACGCATGTCTGCCTGCGCTGGGTGCGGCCGAAGCCCATCTATGACGCTATCGCCGATTATGGCGTCACCCATCTGTGCGGGGCGCCGGTGGTCATGTCGGTGCTGATCAACGCCAAGGACGAGGACAAGCGCGCATTTGCGCAAACCGTCACCTTCAACACGGCGGCCGCCCCGCCGCCCGAAGCCGTGCTGTCGGGCATGGCCGATGCCGGCTTTGCCGTCACCCACCTCTACGGCCTGACAGAGACCTATGGGCCCGCTGTCGTCAACGAATGGCATAATGGCTGGGACGCACTCGACAAAGGGGCGAGGGCGGGCAAGAAGGCACGGCAGGGCGTGCGCTATGCCGCACTCGAAGGCCTGACGGTAATGGACCCCGAGACCATGGCCGAGACGCCCGCCGACGGCGAGACCATCGGCGAGGTGATGTTTCGTGGCAACATCGTCATGAAGGGCTACCTGAAGAACCGCAGGGCGACTGACGAGGCTTTCGGCGGCGGCTGGTTCCACTCTGGCGATCTCGGCGTCATGCACCCGGATGGCTATATCCAGCTCAAGGACCGCTCCAAGGACATCATCATCTCCGGTGGCGAGAACATTTCCTCGATCGAGGTCGAGGAAGCGCTCTACAAGCATCCCGCCGTCGCCTCCTGCGGCGTCGTGGCGCGCCATGACGACAAATGGGGCGAGGTGCCTGTCGCCTATGTGGAACTGAAGCCGGGCAAGGAGGCGAGCGAGGCCGAGATCATCGAGCACTGCCGGACGCTACTCGCCCGCTTCAAAGTGCCGAAAGCGGTGATCTTTGCCGAGATACCGAAGACCTCGACCGGCAAGATCCAGAAGTTCCGGCTGCGGGAAATGGCCAAGGTCGCCTGAAGCCCCCGGGGATTTTCGAGAGAATATTTTCAATGGTCCGCATCCTGAGGGCGCCTTGTGACGTCTACTGGATGTCACCAATTGTCACCTATCGTACGCGTACACCGAATCCGCGTTGACACCTCGCTCATTTAGATTTACGAGTGATGAAAATCGAAATTCGTCACTCGTTATTTGACAGAGAGCTATGTCCGAAGCCGCCAACATCGTCGCCGACGTCGCCCGACAGGAAAATGTAACGCGCATACTCGATTGCGCCGAGCGCCTGTTCCGGCACTATGGCTACGGCAAGACCAATGTCGCCGACATCGCCCGCGAACTCGGCATGTCACCGGCCAACATCTATCGTTTCTTTGCCTCCAAGGTCGAGATCCACCAGGCCGTATGTGGCCGGATGCTCGGCGCCAGCTACAAGATGGCTTACGAGATCATGCACCTGCCGATCAGCGCCGAGGAGCGGCTGCGTCGTTATGTGCATGCACAATACAAGCTGACGATGGAGGTCATGCTCGACGACCAGAAGGTCCACGAGATGGTCATCGTCGCGCTCGAGCGGGACTGGGGCGTCATCGACAAGCATGTCGACAGCATTCACGATCTTTTCGCCGAGGTGATCGGCGAGGGCATCGAGGCCGGCGAGTTCAGGAAGCAGGACCCGGTGACCGCATCGCGCTGCTTCGGTGCCGCCACCGTCATCCTGTGCCATCCGCAGATGGTGGCGCAGTGCCTCGCCAAGACCAATCGGGCAATGCCCGACGACCTCATCGATTACGCCATCAGAGCCTTGAAATAGCCGTCGCCAGCCGGTGCCGGTGTCGACAGTCCGTCTTCCAGTCGGGAGTACCGAAATGTTTTTGCCCAGTTCCATCCTTCGCAAGCTGCCAGCTGCCGGCCTGATCGTCGCATCGCTTGGGCTTGCCGGCTGCTCGCAGGAAAAAGCCGAGGTGAAGGACATCATCCGTCCGGTGAAGGTCGTCGAGATCGCCCAGGCGCATGACACCCGTACGCTGTCCTATTCCGGATCGGTGCGCGCCCGCACCGAGAGCACGCTGGGTTTCCGGGTCAATGGCAAGATCACCGAGCGTCTCGTCGACATCGGCCAGCACGTGGCGCCTGGCGACGTGCTCGCCCGCATCGATCCCTCCGACTATGACCTGTCGGTCAAGAGCGCGCAGGCGGCACTCGATGCCTCTGAACGGCAGGTCGAGACGGTCGAACTCGCCCGTAAGCGCGCCGAACAGCTTTTCGCCAAGAACTTCGCGCCGAAATCGCAGCTCGAACAGGCGACACTGACCTATGACCAGGCAATCGCCACGCGCGACTCCGCCCGCTCTACGCTTGCCCAGGCCAGGAACCAGGTCGGCTATACCGACCTCAAGGCCGACAGGGACGGCATCGTCACGGCGGTAAACGCCGATGTCGGCCAGGTGGTCGGCTCGGGCACGCCCGTGGTCACCGTCGCGGTCGACGGTGAAAAGGAAGTGCTGATCGCGGTTCCGGAAATGGAGATCGCCGAGTTCAAGCCGGGCAAGGACGTCAAGGCGGGCTTCTGGTCGGACGATGGGCTGAAGCTTGACGGCAAGGTCCGTGAGGTCGCCGGCAGCGCCGATCCGCAGTCGCGCACCTTTGCCGTCCGCGTCAGCCTGCCCAACGACCCGCGCGTGCTGCTCGGCATGACCGCCAATATCGAGGCGTCGGCGGCCAACGAAAAGCAGCTCGTGTCCATCCCGCTCAGTGCACTCGCCGAGAAAGACAGCCAGTCGATCGTCTGGACGGTCGATCGTGGCGCCGACACCGTGCATGCCCGTTCGGTCAAGGTCGCCGAGTTCGCCCCCGACGGCGTGCGTGTCGCGGAGGGATTGAAACCGGGCGACGTCGTGGTCGCCGCCGGTACGCAGTTCATGACCGAGAACCTGAAGGTGAAACTCCCCGGCGGCACCGCACAGCAGTCCGCCTCGGCCGAGGGCGACGAAGCCAGCCAGTTGCGCTGACGACAGACAGGTCGGCCGCGCGTTCCCGCGGCCGCAGGTTTCCGGGCGGCGTGCCCGAAGGTCGAGACGTCAAGGCCGATGTACCCCCGCATCGACCCTCGCGTCCCACCGCGATGAGTGTCTCTCCGCTTGAAGAGCAACGCCGCCCGGAAGCCAGTATCGAACGCAGATGATTTCGTTCCGCGCGCGCTTCCTCGAAGCCCCTTTTTCGAAGCACCAAGCGCCGGCAACCAAGCAAAGTGGACCACTTCCGATGACGACCCCCACTGAAGAAAAGCGTGCCTTCAACCTGTCCCGTTGGGCCATCGGCCATCCCTCCATTGCGCGCTTCCTGTTCGGGCTGATCATCATAGCCGGCGCGCTCGGCTTGATGCGCATGGGCCAGAAGGAGGATCCCGACTTCACCTTCCGCGTCATGGTCGTGCAGGCGATCTGGCCGGGCTCCTCAATCCAGGAGATGGAGGACCAGGTCGTCAACAAGATCGAGCGCAAATTGCAGGAGACGCCGCATCTCGATTTCGTGCGTTCCTTCACCCGCGCCGGCAGCGCCATCATTACCGTCCAGATCAAGGGCGACACCAACGCCGCCGAAGTGACGGATGCTTTCTATCAGGTGCGCAAGAAAGTCGGCGATATCCAGGGCGACCTGCCGCAAGGCCTGCTCGGCCCGTATTTCAACGACGAGTTCGGCGACACGTTTATCACCCTGCATTCGATCAGCGGCGACGGCTTCTCCTTTCCCGAATTGAAGAAGTTCGCCATCCAGGCGCGCGATATGCTTTTGACGACGCCCGGCGTCGAAAAGGCCGTCATCATCGGCGACCAGCCGGAAAAGCTCTATATCGATGTCTCGTCCAAGGCGCTGGCCGAACGCGGCCTGACGCTGACCGACCTGCAGAACGCGATCAAGGGCCAGAACAACGTCGACCCCGCGGGTTCCGTCGACACCGGCGTCAATTCGGTGCGCATCTCGGTCGAAGGCGACGTCGCCAAGGCGGCCGACATCCGCGAACTGCGCCTGCGCGCCGGCGGCCAGGTCACCCGGCTGGGCGACATCGCCACCGTCACTTCGGGCCTGGAGGACCCCTTCCAGCGCAAATACCGCTTCAATGGCCACGACAGCGTGCAGCTTGGCGTGGTCATGGCCAAGGGTTTTAAAGTCACCGATGTCGGCAAGGATGTCGAGGCGACCTACAAGCGCTTCGAGGAGGCGCTGCCCTATGGCGTTTCGGTCGACCAGATTTCCGACCAGCCGGGCGTCGTCACGGATGCCGTCAGCGAATTCATGCATGCGCTCGGCGAAGCGTTGCTGATCGTGCTCGTCGTCTCGTTCCTGTCGATCGGCTGGCGCTCGGGGCTGGTGATCGCCATCGCCATACCGCTGGTGCTCGCCGCCACCTTCGCCATCATGTACGAGATCGGCATCGACCTGCAGCGCATTTCGCTGGGCGCGCTGATCATCGCGCTCGGCCTGCTTGTCGATGATGCCATGATCGTCGTCGAGATGATGGAGCGCAAGCTCGAGGAGGGGCTGGTCAAGATCGAGGCGGCGAGCTTCGCCTATTCCTCGACCGCCTTCCCGATGTTGACCGGCACACTGATCACCACCGCCGGCTTCATACCGGTCGGGTTCGCTGCTTCGACGGCTGGCGAATATGTGCGCACCTTGTTCTATGTCGTCGGCATCGCGCTGATCGTGTCGTGGTTCGTGGCGGTCTATTTCACGCCCTGGCTCGGCTATATGATCCTTAAGCAGCGCAAGCATGCCGGCAGCCATCACGACGCCTTCGACACAGGCTTCTATCGTCGGCTGCGTGCCACGGTCAGCTGGGCCGTGCGCCATCGCATCATCGTTTTGGTGATGACGCTGGCAACTTTCGGCACCAGCCTTTGGGCGTTCCAGTTCATCCCGCAGAATTTCTTCCCGCAATCGTCGCGGCCCGAAATTCTTGTCGACCTCTGGCTGCCGGAAGGCACCAGCATCAAGGAGGTCGAGGCGCAGGCCAAGGCCCTGGAAGCCAAGATGATGGACGACAAGGACAAGCGTTTCATCGCCACTTATATCGGCGAGGGCGCCCCGCGCTTCTTCCTGCCGCTCGACCAGCAACTGCGCAACCCGAACTTCGCCCAGATGCTGGTCATGGCCAATGACGAGCCGGCGCGCGAGCGGCTGATCGTCAAGCTGCGCACGGTTCTGGCCGAAGACTTCCCGTCGATCCGTGCCAAGGTCGACCGCCTGTTCCTCGGACCGCCGACCGGGTGGCCCGTGCAGATGCGCGTCATGGGTCCGGACCGCCAGGAGGTGCGCCGCATCGCCGACCAGGTGAAGGCGAAGTTCCGGCAGGATCCCCTGCTCGGCGCCGTCCATGACGACTGGCTGGAGCCCGTTCCGGCGATGAAGCTGGTCATCGATCAGGATCGTGCCCGTGCGCTCGGCGTCACCTCGCAGCGCATCCGCCAGATGCTGCAGGCGACGATGTCCGGCGCGCCGCTTGACGATTTCCGCGACGGCGAGGAGACGGTGTCGATCGTCGCCCGCGAGCCGGATGCCAGCCGCAGCCTGCTGTCGTCGGTCGACTCGGTCTATATCCCGACCGATTTCGGCGGCTTCGTGCCGCTGTCGCAGGTGGCCAAGGTGGTGCCTGTGCTGGAGCAAGGCATCGAATGGCGGCGCGACCGCCTGCCGACGATCAGCGTGCGCGCCACATTGCCAGACGGCGTGCAGTCCAACGACGTCGTCACCAAGATGTACAAGGACATGCAGGGCCTGCGTGACGGCCTGGCGCCCGGTTACAAGATCGAGATCCAGGGCGGTGCGGAGGATTCAGCCGAAAGCCAGGCTTCGATCGCCGCCAAGGCGCCGATCATGCTGGCCATCATCGTCGTGCTCCTGATGATCCAGCTGCAGAACTTCGGCAAGGCGATGCTGGTGCTGGCCACCGGCCCGCTCGGCATCATCGGCGCGGCCGCGGCTCTGCTGATCAGCGGTGCACCGTTCGGCTTCGTCGCCATCCTCGGTGTCATCGCCCTGCTCGGCATCATCATGCGCAACTCGATCATCCTGGTCGACCAGATCGACCAGGACATTGCCAAGGGCATGGACCGTTCCGAAGCGATCGTCGGCTCGGCCGTGCGCCGCTTCAGGCCGATCGTGCTGACGGCGATGACGGCGGTGCTGGCACTGATCCCGATCTCGCGCGGCGTGTTCTGGGGACCGCTCGCCTATGCCATGATGGGCGGCATTCTGGTCGCCACCGTGCTCACCATCCTGGTGCTGCCGGCGGGCTATGCGCTCTTCTTCGGCCGCGAGCCGAAGAAGGCGAAGACCGACCAGCAGGCGCCGGAGCCAGGGGAGATCGAAGGCATCGAACGGCCGCAACTGCCGTTGGCGGCGGAATAAAAAACCGGCCGGTCGATTTGCGACCGGCCGGTTTTCCTTGATGCAATGATTTAGGCCGCAGTCAGACCATCAGATGACGAACACCCAATTCGCGATGAGCATGACCGCCACGCCGGCGACCAGCGTCAGATAGGGCAGCATGCCCGCCTTCTTGACCGAAAGGTCGGCTCCCGCCATGCCGAGATCGGCCAGCATGTGGTCGGGGAATTTGCCCTTGTCCTGGATGTAGTGGCGGAAGCAGAACACCGGGATGATCAGCGCCGCCGTGATCAGTCCGGCCCACAGCGCCATCGGGTTCCACACCTTGGCGCCTGCGCCCATGAAGATCGCGTTGACGTAGGCGAAGATCGCCCCGATCCCCAAGAGCCAGCTCGGTGCTTTCCACGGCCGTGCGATATGGCCGTTGTCGATGCGGTGGATCCAGCCGGCATTGAGGTTGAGGAAATTGAAGATGATGTAGCCGCAGTTCGACACGGCGAGGATGAAGAAGAAGCTCGTCGCGTCGGCCGAGGCGATCGCCAGCACGACCAGATTGAAGCAGAGATCGGTCCACATGGCCCGCGTCGGCGCGCCGTGCTCGTTGACGTGGCTGAGATAACGGGGCAGCCAGCCGTCGACCGAGCCCTGGTAGAGCGTGCGCGACGAGCCGGCCATCGCCGTCATGATGCACAGCACCAGCGCCAGGATCATCAGCATCACCAGCAGGCTGTGGATAAGCCTGCCGCCGCCGACCATGCCGGCCAGCGCATCGGCCACGCCGGAGCCGTCGACGATCGGTGTTGCCAGCATGCCGTTCAAGCCCAGCACGCCCTGGAAGGTGAAGGGCACCAGGATGAACAAAAGCATGCAGAGCAGGCCGGAATAGAAGATGGCCTTGAACGTATCGGTACCCGGGTTCTTGAACTCCGACGTGTAGCAGACGGCGGTTTCGAACCCGTAGGTCGACCATGCGGCGATGAACATGCCGCCGAGCGCCAATGTCCAGCCGGCGATGTTCCAGGAGCCGGGCTCAGGTGCATAGGCGGCGGCGAGCGGCACCAGCGGCGAAAAGTTCGACCAGTCGATCTGGCCGGTGAAGATCGGCACCACGCCGACGATCAGCATCGGGATAATGACCAGCAGTCCGATATATTTCTGCACGCTGGCAGTGCCCAGGATGCCGCGATGCTGGATCGAGAAGATGATCAGCATCAGCACGGCGCCGATGAAGAAGGTGGCATTGAGCGTGAAGGACACCGGGCCTAGCGTGTGGCTCCACAGAGTCCAGTTGCGGATCGCCGGCGTCGCGGCGGCGGTCACCGCGGTGATGGCGTCGGCAGGTGCCGTTCCGGCGTGCGCGGCGATGTAGGCGACGACATCGGGCGAGGCCTCGGTGAACAGCGGCACCGGCGCCAGCGCATTGAGGATATAGGCGGCGGCGATCGAGCAGCCGAGCGACAGCACCGGCGACCAGGCGAACCAGTTGCACCACACCGACAACGGCGCGATGAACTTGGAGTAGCGCAGCCAGGCGGTGGCGCCGTAGATCGAGGCACCGCCGGACTTGTTCGGGAACAGGCCGGCGATCTCGGCATAGGTGAAGGATTGCAGGAAGCCCATGATCATGGACACCGTCCAGATCAGGAACGCCAGCTTTCCCGTCGTGCCGGCAATGCCGCCGATCGAGAACAGGACCAGCGCCGGAACGCCACTCGCCACCCAGAAGGCGCCGCGCCAGTCGATATGCCTGAGCAGCTTGCTTTCGGCAGGCTGGTCCAGGACCGTACTTATTGTGCTCATGTGGATGAGTTCCCCTTTTTCGATGTTCCCCGCCAGTGGTGTCTCGGCTACGCGAAACTTACTCCCCGGCAAATGATCGTTCCGGCCGCAGTGTTTCCACTCAGTCGTATTTTTTTCTTAGGAGTGAAGATTGATCCGGCGCGGCGTCACGTCAAGCGATTTGTGAAACCATGCACATCACGCTTGCGCGCGCGGACATCAAAGCGTCCGGCGGTGCGGCCGGCGGGCGCTTTGCGAGTCCCAAAAGGGCAGGTCAGGAACGTGGTTTGGTCTTTTGCGGATCGTAGTGGGCAAAGGCCACGACCCGAGCCGGCAGCCGCTTGGCGTGGCCGTCGAGCTTGCCGATCTCGACCTCCGTGCCGACAGCGGCATGAGCGACGTCGAGCCGCGCCAGCGCGATGTTCTTGCTCAGCACCGGCGAGCGCATGCCCGACGTGACGACGCCGATCTGGGCGCGCCCGACATGGACGCAGTCGCCGTGGCCGACGGCGACATTGCTGTCGATGTCGAGGCCGACCAGCTTTGTCTGCGGATGATCCTTGCGCCGGATCAGCGCCTCGCGGCCGATGAAATCGTCGGTCTTGCTCTTCAGCGGCACGGTGAAGCCGATACCAGCCTCGAACGGATCGGTCTGGTCGGAAAATTCGTAACCGGCGAAGATCAGTCCGGCCTCGATGCGCACCATGTCGAGCGCCTGCAGGCCCATCGGCTTCAGCCCATGCGGCTGGCCGGCCTCCCAGATCGCGTCGAAGACTTTTTGCGCGTCGCGCGGATGGCACCAAATCTCGTAGCCGAGTTCGCCGGTATAGCCGGTGCGTGAAACGAGGACGGGGATGCCGTTGCCGCCGCCGATCCTGGCGACGGCGAAGCGGAACCATTCGAGTTCCTCGATCGATGGCTGCAGCGGCGAGGTCCACATCACCTCCTTCAGGATGGCGCGGCTCTTTGGCCCTTGCACGGCGATGTTGTGCATCTGGTCGGTGGACGAGCGCACCAGCACGTTGAGGCCGAGTTTTGTCGCCGTCTCGCGCAGCCATTCGCCGGACAGATCGTCGCCGCCAACCCAGCGGAAATTGTCCTTGCCGAGCCGCAGAAGCGTGCCGTCGTCGATCATGCCGCCATGTTCGTAACACATGGCGGAGTAGACGACCTGGCCGACGCCGAGCTTCTTGACGTCACGCGTCAGCGTATATTGCAGCAGCGCTTCGGCATCCGGGCCGGTCACTTCGAACTTGCGCAGCGGCGACAGGTCCATGATCACGGCATCCTGCCGGCAGGCCCAATATTCGGCGATGGCGCCTTCCCTGGCGAACGAATTGGCCAGCCAATAGCCCTTGTACTCGACGAAGTCGCGTGTGTGTTTGGCAAAGCTCGAATGGAAAGCTGTCTCGCGGGTCATTTTCGGTTCCGAATCAGGCGTCATGCGTCTGGCGATCGCTCGCGAGAATTTGTGCTGGCCGGAATAGGTCCGCACGTGGATGTCGGTCAGGTCCCAGCCATTGGCCGGCGTCGTGTCGTCGGGGCAGGCCGAGGAGACGCAGACGATGTCGGTCAGCGCTCTGAGCAGAACATAGTCGCCGGCCCGCGACCATGGCTCGTCCGACACCATGACGCCATGGGCGTCGATCGCCGTGTTGAAGAAGAAGTTGATCGCCATCCAGCCGGCGCGGGGATTGACGCCCTTGCCGTCCAGCGCGCGATTAAAGTTCTCCGAGCAGTTGGTGTGGCCGGGATAGCCGATGTCGTCATAATATTTCGCCGCGCAGGCGAGCGCGAAGGCATCGTGCCGGCCGCACGTGTCCTGCACCACCTCAACCAGCGGTTCCATGTCCTGGTCGTAATATTTCGAATGCAGGCCGGGCATCGGATAGCTCGCGCCCATCAGCGTGCGCGTCGTCGTGACGTCGAGCGGATGGTCGAGCCCCTTGTCCAGCTTGCGGGCCGAGAAACACTGGAAGTCGGTGCACTGGCGCCCGTCGACATCGATGATCTGCAGATAGTCGCCCGCCTTGACGAAATACGATTCCGCCGTCGCCGAATGAACGCGCAAATCGAGCACCGGATCGGCCAATGGATCGGCAAGCCGGGATTTCGTTTTCAGGCGGATCGTGTTGCGCCGCACGACGACGCTGAGCGGCGTCACTGTGTCGTGCCCGTCGACCAGCATCGGACCGCCGGGTGCGGCGATCAGCATCGCGCCGTCGCGCGCGACTGTGAATGCCTGCTCGGTACCGGCTGGTGTCATGCCGCCAAACACGCGCACCGCCTCGGCCTGCCCAAGCTGAACCTGGCGGCGTTCGAGGCCGCGGCGCACCGCCGAAAGACTGTCGTCGCCCTCGGTGAGCAGCGCCTTGATGCCGGCGGCATTGCTGTTGGATTTTTCACTGAGAATGCCGGGATCGCTGGCGCCTGACCTGTCCCAAGCCAGCAGCTCGCAGGCCTGGCCTCCCTCGACGTTGCGAACCGTGATCGTATCGCCGGCCTCGACCTCGATCAGCACCGCGCCATTCCCCTGTACGGTATAGCGCTCCATGCCGGCCGGCAGCGCGATCTGGCCAGGCCGCAGGATCAGGCTTGGCCTGGGCGGTCCGGCTGTCACGGTGGGGTAGGGCGACTGGCTCATCTCAGCCTTGCGGTTCGAGAAACAAGTTTGCCTGTGCGTGAAATTATTTTAGCAGCAAGAATAGCAGCGGAGCGGAGTTTGGCAAGGCGGGGAAGAAGCGCAGTGCTACGCCAAGTCCTCCGAATGCCCGATCTCGACACCATACTCGGCAGCCGAGTCCAGCATAGTGTGCCACAGGCTTTCGGCGAAGGTCGAAAACACCAGAACGGTGAAAACAGCCTGTCCGTCCGGCGCATCATTGCCACGCCACAGCGTGACGCTGGTGTGATCCATCGAGGTGGTTGCCGCGGCTCCGACCGGGAACGCCGCCGGATACAGATCGATCGACGACAGTTTGGCGAGCAGGGCGCGCGCCTTGTTGCCGGAAATGCTGATCAACACCCGCGCATGTGACTGGTCCGAGAGCGAAGCCGAGGTCGCGAAAACCGGGGCCAGCGACTCCACCGTGTGTCTGCCTTTCGACAGCACGAAGAACTGATCCGGTCCCGACCAGATGAGCGTGGCTTCGGCTGCTGCGGCCGTCTTCGGTGTTTCCGGCGCCGTCACGCCGAAATGCGCGTTCGCGGCGCTCGCCATCTCGGCCGTCTTGCCGCGCCGCGCCATCACCTGGACAAGGTCGAAATTGCGGATCTCGCTCAGGGTCACGCCGGCGTCGCCTCGCGCGCCGTGTGGACCGGCGACGAGTGCGCGGTGGAGAGGGCTGCGGGTTTCCCAGGAAAACTCAGCCACGCTGGCGCCCTCCATCCGGGTCATAGAAGACAGGGTTGCACAGTTCCAAATCGTAATCCTCGCCGCGTAGCGGATCGTGCGCATGCACGATCTCGCCGAACCGCTCGCGGCCGCGCTCGACAAGTGCAAGCCCGATCCATTGGTCTGATGTCGGCGAAAAGCAGACCGAGGTGACGTAGCCCTGGTCGTTGTCGGGCCCGGGTGTCTGCCCCTTCGGAATGATGTGCGCGCCGGAACGCAGGCGCCGGGCCTTGTCGGTCGGCTTGATGCCGACGACGACCTGCCGATCCGCTGCGATCAGCGCCTCGCGTCCGGCCATGACGCGGCCGATGAAATCCTTCTTGGTCGACATCATCTTGCCGAGGCCGAGATCGGCCGCGGTGGTCGTGCCGCTGAGTTCCGGACCCGCGACGTGACCCTTTTCGATGCGCATGACGCCGAGTGCCTCGGTGCCGTAAGGCGTCACGCCGAACGGCTTGCCCGCAATCATCAGATTGCGCGCCATCGCCTCGCCGTAGCGCGCCGGCACCGAAATCTCGAACGCCATTTCGCCCGAGAACGAGATGCGAAACAGTCGCGCCTTGACGCCGCCGCGCAACGCGACTTCGCGCGCGCCCATGAAGGGGAACCCTTCGTTGGAAAGGTCTTCCGAGGGATCGACGATCTCTTTCAACAGGTCGCGGGTTTTGGGTCCGGCAATGGAAAATTGCGCCCACTGGTCGGAGACCGAGGTTAACTGCACATCGAGTTCCGGAAACAGCACCTGCCGGCAGAATTCGAGATGCTGCATCACCAGCCCGGCCTTGGCCGTGGTGGTGGTGAGGAAATAGTGGTCCTCGGCCAGCCGCGACGTGGTGCCGTCATCATAGACGATGCCGTCCTCGCGCAGCATCAGCCCGTAGCGCGCTTTTCCCACCGCAAGAGTGGAGAAGGTGTTGATGTAGACGCGGTCGAGGAAGGTGCCGGCGTCCGCGCCATGCACGTCGATCTTGCCCAGCGTCGAGACATCGCAGAAGCCGACGCCTGAGCGCACCGCCTTGACCTCGCGGGTCACCGATTCCAGCCAATCCTTCTCGCCGGCGCGCGGATACCATTGCGCGCGCTTCCACAGGCCGGTGTCGACGAAGATCGCGCCCTGTTCGGCGGCCCAATGATGCGACGGTGTCAGCCGCGTGGCGTGAAAATTCTCGTCGCGATGATGGCCGGCGAAGGCGCCGATGGCGACCGGCACATAGGGAGGCCGGTAGATTGTCGTGCCGGTCTCGGGAATGGATTTGCCCGTGACCGCCGCCATGATGGCGAGGCCGGCGACGTTCGAGGTCTTGCCCTGGTCGGTCGCCATGCCGAGCGTGGTGTAGCGCTTCAGGTGCTCGACCGATTCGAACCCTTCGCGCTGTGCCAGCTCGATATCCGATGCGGTGACATCATGCTGTTGGTCGACGAAAGCCTTGCCCTTGCCGGCAACGTGCCAAAGCGGCGTCAGCGAAAAGGCTTCGTCGTCGGCCACCGGCGTGGAGCCTGAGCCATTGCCATGTCCGGCATCACGTGCCGCCACCGCGCCCGCCGCAAATCCTTCGCGCAAGCAAGCGCCAAGCCCGAAGGCGCCGTTGGCGGCACCAGCCGCGACCATTCCCGGAGGCGCGCCGTCGGGCACGAAGGCGGCGATATCGTTGCGCCATTTCGGCCGGCCGCGATGATAGGAGGTGAGCCCGACCGCCGGGTTCCAGCCGCCGGAAACGGCAAGCCCGTCGGCTTCCACTTCGGCACGCGCGCCGCCGGTGAGTGAGACGGAAATCTTGCGCACGCCATTCTTGCCGCCATCGATGCCGCTGACGGAGCCATGCAGAACCGCAAAGCCGCCCTTGCTGGCAAGCGAGCGGTGCTCGGAAGAGATTTCGGCGCGCGCGTCGATCACGGCGGCGACCTGCAGTCCCGCCCCGAGCGCTGCCTCGACGGTGCGCCAGCCGTCCTCGTTGTTGGTGAACAGCGCGATGCGTCTGGCCGGTGCCGCGGCATAACGTGCGATATAGCTGCGCATGGCGGACGCCATCATCACGCCCGGCATGTCGTTGCCGGCAAAGACGATTGGCCGTTCGAGCGCGCCTGCCGCGACGACGCAGCGCTTGGCCACGATCCGCCATAGCCGCTGGCGCACCTGGTGCTCCGGCGGCGAGGGCAGATGGTCGCTGACACGCTCGATCGCGCCATAGGTGCCGCCATCATAGACGCCGAACAGCGTCGTGCGCGTCATGATGTGGACATCAGGCATGGCGGCAAGCTCACTGAGCGTGCGCGCGATCCATTCGTCGGCAGGCATGCCGTCGATCATGCCGCCATCGGCAAGCAGGCGCCCGCCGGGAACAAAGTCCTCTTCGCACAGGATGACGCGGGCGCCGCTGCGGCCTGCTGCGAGGGCGGCTGCGAGGCCCGTCGGGCCGGACCCGGCGATCAGCACGTCGCAATGCGCCCAGGCCTTGTCGTAATGATCCGGGTCGGCAATGCCGGCTGCACGGCCGAGACCCGCGGCGCGGCGGATCGCCGGCTCATAGATCGCTTCCCAGAACTTCGCCGGCCACATGAAGGTCTTGTAGTAGAAGCCGGCGACGAAGATCGGCGCGAACAGCTGGTTGACCGACATCACGTCGAAGGCGAGCGACGGCCAGCGGTTCTGGCTAGCGGCGTCGAGCCCTTCATAGAGCTCCGCTGTCGTCGCCTTGGTGTTCGGCTCGCGCCGTGCACCGCTGCGCAGCTCCACCAGCGCGTTAGGTTCTTCCGATCCCGCGGTCAGGATGCCGCGCGGGCGATGGTACTTGAACGAGCGGCCAACCAGCTTGACGCCGTTGGCAACCAGTGCCGAGGCAAGCGTGTCGCCTTTGAAACCGGAGAAGCTCTTGCCGTCGAACCTGAAATTCAGCGGCGCCGAACGGTCGACGAGACCGCCGGATGTGAGACGATGGGGTTGAGAGGTCACGATGTCCAGCCTCTCGTCGATTCGATGTCATGGCGGAGGGCAGCACTGCCCCTCATCGCCCTGCCGGGCACTTCTCCCCGTATAGTGACGGGGAGAAGGGGGCTGGCCGCTAAGTTGGCTTCCTTCTTGCAGCGCTGGCGATCGGCGAAACCGGGGACGGCAGCACCCCTCTCCCCGTCATTATACGGGGAGAGGATGCCGGCAGGCAGGTGAGAGGCGGCGCCGAGTTGGCAGGAAATATTCATTTCGCAACCTGCCTCGCCCCGGCACCCGCCGCCGGTTCCACAGCCGAAATCTCGTGCGTCAGCGTGTTGCGGGTGACCTTCAGCCAGGCCCGGCAGCCGCCGCCATGATACCAGTTCTCATCCATCACGCCGGCGATGTTGTCGCGCAGATAGACGTAATCGTAGACCTCATCTTCCGACGCTCCAGGCGCCGGCCGCACCGGCTTGGCGTCGCCGAGATAGGTGAACTCGCCGAGCTCGCGTTCACCACAGAAGGGACAGACAATACGCATGTTTTTCGACTGTCCTCAGTGCAGGTTCGGTTGGGCGCCCTGGCCCTTTTCGTCGATGACAGCACCAGACCGGAACCGGTCGAGCCGGAAGCGGGCGGCCTCGGCGTGCGATTCATCGCGAGCAAGCAGATGGGCGAAGACGAAGCCTGAGCCGGGTGTCGCCTTGAAGCCGCCATAGCACCAGCCGGCATTGAGGTAGAGCCCGTCGACCGGTGTCTTGTCGATGATCGGCGAGCCGTCCATCGACATATCCATGATGCCGCCCCATTGGCGCAGCAGCCGGACGCGGCCTATCATCGGCATCAGCGCCATGCCACCTTCGCAGACATCCTCCATGACAGGCATGTTGCCGCGCTGGGCATAGGAATTGTAGCCGTCGATGTCGCCGCCGAAGACCAGCCCGCCCTTATCGGACTGGCTGACATAGAAATGGCCGGCGCCAAACGTCATGACGCCGGGAATGAGCGGCTTGATCGCCTCCGAGACGAAGGCCTGCAGCACATGGCTTTCGATCGGCAGCCGCAGGCCAGCCATCGCCGCGACGCGCGATGAGGACCCGGCCACCGCCATGCCGACCTTGCCGGCGCCGATCCTGCCGCGCGAGGTCTCGACACCAGTCACCTTGCCGTTGGCGTCCCTGACAAAGCCCGTGACTTCGCAATTCTGGATGATGTCGACGCCGAGTTCGCTGGCAGCGTGGGCGTAGCCCCAGGCCACCGCATCGTGCCGCGCCGTGCCGCCGCGCCGCTGCAGCAGCCCGCCCTGCACGGGAAAGCGGGCATTGTCGAAATTCAGGAATGGGATCATCTTCTTGACCGCCGCCAGGTCGAGCAGTTCGGCGTCGATGCCGTTGATGCGCATGGTGTTGCCGCGCCGTGCATAGGCGTCGCGCTGCGCGTCGGAATGGTAGAGGTTGATGACGCCGCGCTGGCTGACCATCGCGTTGTAGTTGAGATCCTGCTCCATCCGTTCCCAAAGCTTCATCGACAATTCGTAGAAGCCGGTGTTGCCGGGCAGGCCGTAGTTGGAGCGGATAATGGTGGTGTTGCGGCCGGCATTGCCGGAGCCGATCCAGCCCTTTTCCAGCACCGCGACATTTTTGATGCCGAATTCGCTGGCCAGGAACCAGGCGGTGGCCAGCCCATGGCCGCCGCCGCCGATGATCACCACGTCGTAGCGATCCTTCGGCGCGGCGTCGCGCCAGGTGCGTTGCCAGTTTTTGTGGCCGGAAAGAGCGGCGCGGGCGAGCGAGAAGATCGAGTATTTCATACGTTCATTCCGAGGTCGCCCGCCCCACACAGGAACTTTCTTGACGCATCGCCTTTGCCGAAAACCGTGTCACACTTTTTCGGTCCGATGCTCTAGATGTCCAGCGTGTGGTCGCGCTCCCATTGCGTGAAGTGCGAAGCATAGGAATTCCATTCCTGGTGCTTCAGCTTTAGATATGCCGACGAGAATTCCTCACCCAGCGCCGCCTTGAGCGATTTGTCCTTGTCGAACTCGCGCAACGCATCGAGCAGGTTGAGCGGCAGCTTGGGCGCGCCCTTCACCGTGTGGCCATGCTGGTACATGTCGATATCGTAGCGCTTGCCCGGATCGGCCTTCGAGCGGATGCCGTCGAGGCCGGCGGCGATGATGACCGCCTGCAGGAGATAAGGGTTGGCAGCGCCATCGGGCAGACGCAATTCGAAGCGGCCGGGGCCGGGCACGCGCACCATGTGGGTGCGGTTGTTGCCGGTCCAGGTCACCGTGTTCGGCGCCCAGGTCGCGCCCGAAATGGTGCGCGGCGCGTTGATGCGCTTGTAGGAATTGACCGTCGGGTTGGTGATCGCGGCGAGCGCCGAAGCGTGCTTCATGATGCCGCCAAGGAAGTTCTTGCCCTTGGCGGAAAGGCCGAGCTCCATCGAATTGTCGGCGAAGACATTGGTCTTGCCCGATTTGTCCCAGACAGAGATGTGGGCATGGCAGCCATTGCCGGTCAGGCCCTGGAACGGTTTGGGCATGAAGGTGGCGCGCAGCCCATGTTTTTCCGCGATCGACTTGACCATGAACTTGAAGAAGGAATGCTTGTCGGCGGTCGGCAGCGCATCGTCGAACGCCCAGTTCATCTCGAATTGGCCGTTAGCGTCCTCGTGGTCGTTCTGGTAAGCGCCCCAGCCGAGCGCCAGCATGTGGTCGCAGATCTCGGCGATGACATCGTAACGGCGCATCACCGCTTGCTGGTCGTAGCAAGGCTTCGATGCCGTGTCGTATTCATCGGAGATCGTCTTGCCGTCCGGCGAGATCAGGAAGAACTCGGCCTCGACGCCGGTCTTGACGTGCATGCCGTCGGCGGCTGCCTCCGCGATCAGCCGCTTCAATGTATTGCGCGGCGCCTGGTCGACGTCCTTGTCGTCCATGATGCAGTTAGCGGCGACCCAGGCGACTTCCGGTTTCCATGGCAACTGAATGACCGAGTCTGGATCCGGCACCGCCAGCATGTCGGGATGCGCCGGCGTGAGGTCGAGCCAGGTGGCGAACCCGGCAAAGCCGGCACCGTCCTTCTGCATGTCGGCAATGGCTTGCGCCGGTACCAGCTTGGCACGCTGGCCACTGAACAGGTCAGTGTAGGAAATCATGAAATATTTGACGTTTTTCGCCCTTGCGAACTCTGCAAGATCAACTGTCACTGAAGTTCCCCATTTCTTATCGATTGTTGGCCCTAGAGCATATGGCCTTCGGCCCTTTGATCAGAAGCCGTTCTTCCCCGGTATCCAGTTGGTGCCGGCCAGCGGCACGCCGGCCATGGCGGCAGCCTCGATCGTCAATGCGACGAGGTCCTCGGGTTCGAGATTGTGGAGGCTGTTCTTGCCGCAGGCGCGGGCGATGGTCTGCGCCTCCAGCGTCATCACCTTCAAATAGTTCGCCAACCGGCGCCCGGCGGCCACGGGGTCGACCCGCTTCATCAATTCGGGGTCCTGCGTGGTGATGCCGGCAGGGTCCTTGCCCTCATGCCAGTCGTCATAGGCGCCTGATGTGGTGCCGAGTTCGTTGTACTCCGCCTCCCAGCGGGGATC
This sequence comes from Mesorhizobium sp. B2-4-13, assembly GCF_006658535.1. NCBI lineage: Bacteria > Pseudomonadati > Pseudomonadota > Alphaproteobacteria > Hyphomicrobiales > Phyllobacteriaceae > Mesorhizobium > Mesorhizobium sp. B2-4-13. Next base: position 657,759 of record NZ_VFVB01000003.1, read on the forward strand.
GTTGTCACCGAGCGCCACGAGTGCCGCGGTGCCGATCGACACGGCGTCGACGCCGAGCGCCAGCGCCTTGGCCACATCGGCGCCGTTGCGGATGCCGCCTGAGACGATGAGCTGAACCTTGCGGTGCATGCCGAGATCCTGCAGCGCCTGCACCGCCGGCCTGATGCAGGCGAGCGTCGGCTGGCCGACATTCTCGATAAACACTTCCTGCGTTGCAGCCGTTCCGCCCTGCATGCCGTCGACCACGACGACATCGGCGCCGGCCTTCACCGCAAGCGCGGTATCGTAGTAGGGCCGGGCGCCGCCGACCTTGACGTAGATCGGTTTTTCCCAATCGGTGATTTCGCGCAGCTCGAGGATCTTGATCTCGAGATCGTCCGGTCCGGTCCAGTCGGGGTGGCGCGAGGCCGAGCGCTGGTCGATGCCTTTGGGCAGCGTGCGCATCTCGGCGACACGGTCGGAAATCTTCTGGCCGAGCAGCATCCCGCCACCGCCGGGCTTGGCGCCCTGGCCGACGACCACTTCGATCGCATCGGCGCGACGCAGGTCGCGTAGGTTCATGCCATAGCGCGAGGGCAGGTACTGATAGACCAGTTGCTTGGAATGGCCGCGCTCTTCCTCTGTCATGCCGCCATCGCCGGTCGTGGTCGAGGTGCCCGACAGCGTCGCGCCGCGCCCGAGCGCTTCCTTGGCGGGACCGGACAGCGAGCCGAAGCTCATGCCGGCAATGGTGATCGGTATCTTCAGTTCGATAGGCTTCTTGGCGTGGCGCGAACCGAGCACCACGGATGTGTCGCAGCGCTCGCGGTAGCCTTCCAGCGGGTAGCGCGAGATCGAGGCGCCGAGGAACAGAAGGTCATCGAAATGCGGCAGCTTGCGCTTGGCGCCGGCACCTCTGATATCATAGATGCCGGTCGCCGCGGCGCGGCGGATTTCGGAGAGCGTGTAGTCGTCGAAAGTCGCGGATTTGCGCGGCGTCGTCGGCGGGTTGCGATAGGTCATGCTGCCTCAATACGCGTCGGCGTTGTCGATATTGAAATTGTAGAGCGTGCGCGCCGAGCCGTAGCGCTTGAACTCCGACGGCTTGACGCCGGTCACGCCGGCGCGGTCGAGCAGACCCTGCAGCAGTTCAAGATGCTCGGGCCGCATCTCCTTGGCGATACAATCCGCACCGAGACTGTCGACCTTGCCGCGCACGAAGAGCCGCGCCTCGTAGATGGAATCGCCCAGTGCATCGCCGGCATCGCCCAGAACAACCAGGTTGCCGGATTGCGCCATGAAGGCCGACATATGGCCGATATTGCCGTGCACGACGATGTCGATGCCTTTCATCGAGATGCCGCAGCGCGACGAGGCATTGCCTTCGATGACCAGCAGCCCGCCCTTGCCGGTGGCGCCGGCATACTGGCTGGCATCGCCTTTGACGGTGATCGAGCCCGACATCATGTTCTCGCCAACGCCGGGGCCGGCCGAGCCGTGCACGGTGATGGCGCTGCCGGAGTTCATTCCGCCGCAGTAATAGCCGACGCTGCCGCGCACATCGATGCTAACAGGATGATCGACACCCACGGCGACCGAATGGCTCCCTTTCGGGTTGAGCACTTCCCACGCCGTCTCGTTCGAACCCGGAGCCAGATTGTGGAGCGCTTGATTGAGTTCGCGCAGCGACAGGACGTCGAGGTCGAAGACGCGCGCATGGCTGTCGCGCGTTGCCTTGGAGGTTGCCGGCATGAACTCAATGCTCCCAGAAATAAACGGTTGCGGGCTCCGGTTCCCAGACCCTCGCATTGTCTATGCCGGGCAGTTTGGTCAGCGCGCGATATTCCGAGCCGAAGGCGACATACTGGTCGGTCTCAGCCATCACGGCGGGCTTGCAGGCGATCGGATCGCGCACCACGCCAAAACCATTCTTGGTGCCGACGACGAAGGTGAAGAAGCCATCGAGGTCGGACAGCGTGCCTTCAAGTGCCTCGCCGAGGTTCTTGCCATGCGCCATTTGCGAGGAAAGGTAAGCGGCCGCCACTTCGGTATCGTTCTCGGTCTCGAATTTCATGCCTTCGCGGATCAATTCGCGGCGGACATTGTTGTGGTTCGACAATGAACCATTGTGCACGAGACACTGGTCGGCACCGGTCGAGAAAGGATGCGCACCCATCGTCGTCACTGCCGATTCCGTCGCCATGCGGGTATGACCGATGCCATGCGTGCCGGTCATCTTGCGCACGTCGAAGCGATCGACGACGGCTTCGGGCAGGCCGACTTCCTTGTAGATTTCCACCGCTTCGCCGGCGCCCATGATGCGGATGTCGGGCCTGAGCGACTGGAGGGCCTCACGCGCCGCGTCGACCTTGTCCGGCGTGGTCCTGACCACCGCGTGGGTCGATTTCACCGCAATGCTCACCGGCGCTCCGACGGCCTTCGCGAGTTCGGCGTCCAGGCCGCGGAAATCGCGTTCCGGCTTCGGCGACTGGATGGTGATCTTGGCCTCGTTGCCGGATGTCGCGCCATAGATGGCGATGCCGGCACTGTCAGGGCCGCGATCGCTGAGCGATACCAGCATCTCCGACAGCATCGCGCCGAGCTTCGGCTCCAGCGCCTTGTCCTTCAGGAAAAGTCCAACGATTCCGCACATGTCAGCCTCCCGACGTTTGTGACTAAGATGATGTACCGAATGAAATCCTCTAATTCAATGGCATGAAAGAAATTTTCCTCTGGTTACGTATGCGGCTCAATGCCGCTCTGCGTATCGTTTCCTTCCGTCCGGGCATTATGAGCCCATTTGGCGGTACGGATGCGGGCGATCTTGTAGGCGTCGAGGATCGACAGCGCATAGATCAGGAAGCCGCCGGCGTGACGGCCGACGAAGCTGGCGTCCGGCGGTGAAATCCTGGCGGTCACCCAGGCCAGGACGACCATGAAGAAAAGAAACTGCAGTCCGCGCACCGGGATGCCCAGAATGACATGGCCGCTTGCCGGCAGCACGATTGCGGCGCCCAGGACGAGATAAGGGCTCACTGGCGCCGGCGAAGTGTCTGAAGTGCTCATGCGGCCTGCCGTTCGCTTCGGTTGATGGCGTCGCGCAGATCCGAGAGTGATACGAGCAACCGCTCGATCAGCGCAGAATCGATCCGTGTGTCACCGAACGCGGCTTGCCGGAAGACACCGTAGCGTGCCCGCTCGGCCTCGGCCAGCAGCCACACGATGCGCACTCCGTTCGGCGTGATCAGCAGCTCCTTGGCGCAGCCTTCTGAAAAGGGTTCCATATGGCCGGCGATGATGCTCTGCGGGAACCGTGTGCCCCTGCGGTCTGTCCGCAGCACCGCCTCGGCCGGAAAACCGGGCGCCTTCGGCAACGTATGCTGGAGATGGTCGAAATTGGAGAACGTCGTCGGCGAGCCCGGCCGCATCATCATGTCGAAGATGGCAGGTACCGAGACCTTCTCGGTGATCGAAACGCTGAGCCAGCGCGCCGGCAGTTTCCGCGTCGCCAGCGTGTCGACGATGGTGCGCACCTGCACGCGTTGGCCGTTCCATGATCCTTCCCAGGTGATGACGCCGGCGGTGCCGTCCGAGACATTGTCTGCATCCGCGACGACGGCGCGAATGCCCGCCTCATCGGCGGCCAGCGCTGCCGAGGCCCTGTCGCGGCTGCGGCGCGCCTGCCACGCAAAGTGAAGGACGAGAGCCAGGACAATTGCCCCGGCAAGCAGTGCTGATGTCACGTCTGACATTTTATCGTGCAAGGCCCATCCAAATCCTGGACGGGCCTACTCCCATCAATAGCCCTGCGGTTTCGGCCACGGCATGGTGAACTGGTCCCCACGCCGCACGAATTTGTAGCGATAGAAATGGAACCACAGCGAAATCAGGAAATAGAAGGCGACCATGGCGATCAACTGCGAGCCGAAGCCGAGAAAGATGGCGAAGAAGGTCACCACGCACAGGCAGAACAGGACGATTGCCGGCAGCGGATGGAACGGGTGCGTGTAGCCGCGGCGGATCGAGCCCAGCGGCCACTTCTTCCTGAACATCATGATGTTGATGCTCATGAAGGTGTATTGCAGCACGCCCGACAGGATCGAGAAGGTGATCGCCTGGTTGAGGTCGGCGATGAAGGCGAAGGCCAACGCGATCGGCAGCAGGAACAGGATCGAGCGATAGGGCGTGCGGTATTTCGGATGCACCGCCGAAAACCAGCTCGGCAGATAGCGGTCGCGGCCGAGCGAGAACCAGGCGCGCGCCGCGTCATTGATGCAACCATTGGCGGAGGCAAGCGCGGCGAGCAGCGTCGCTATGAACAGGAGGTTCTCAAGCAGCGGGCTGCCAGTCAGTTTGCCGGCGTCCCACAGCGGATAATAGGTGATGCCGAGATACTCCCAAGGCATCAGCGAGGCGCAGACATACCAGGTCATGGCGGCGGCGATGAGCAGCGTGATCATGCCGGCCATGGTGCCGTAGGGCAGGGAGCGTGCCGGCGAGCGCACTTCCTCGGCGGCCTGGGTGGTCCCTTCGATGCCGAGATAATACCAGATGCCGAACTGGAAGGCGGCGATGACGCCGATCCAGCCATAGGGCAGCGCGTTGCCTGGAGTGACCAGTTCGTTGAGCTTCAGCACCGCGCCTTGCGTCCAGGGGCTGACCGAGAAGAACAGGACGACGATCGAGACATAGGCGATGGCCGTGATGACGAAGTTGACGTTGAGCGTCATCAGTACGCCGCGATAGTTGAGCCAGGCCAGCACCACGATGGTGGCGGCGATGAAGGAATTGTGGGTCAGCCCTTCCACACCCGCCTTGGCGACGATGGTGTCGCCGAGCAGGATGGCGTCGGACACTTCCAGCATCGTATAGGCAAAGACCAGGAACAGCGCGACGTTGAACGCCATCAACGGCCCGACAATGTGCTTGGCCTGCGCATACTGGCCGCCGGCGGCGGCCACTGTCGACGTCACCTCGGAATCGATCATGGCCACCGAGGTGTAGAGCAGCCCGACGACCCAGCACACGATCAGGGCAGCCAGCGCGCCGCCCTTGTCGGCCGAGAAATTCCAGCCGGTGAACTCGCCGACCAGAACGATGCCGACGCCGAGCGCCCAGACATGGGCCGGGCCAAGCACCCGAAGCAGCGATACCCGGTCGCCGTGAATTGTGGTGGTGGTGGTGTTTTCAAGCGCGACCGTCATCGATCAATCCCCACTCAGATCCGGTGTTTTTCGGAAGCGGCTTCAAGCTCGCCTTCACGCGACGAGGTCAAAACGTCCTCGGAGTAGTTCGTATCGACCTTGAACCAGTCGTAGAGCATCCACAGCGCGAGCACGATCGAGATGCCCCAGCATGCGTAAGAGAGTGCCACCCACATGATCGTGTCCCCAAATTCTTCGTCGCCAAACTTTACTTGTCGTCGAACTTCTCGTTGATCACATCGCGATATTCGCGGTCGGATGCCCGGAACAGGAACACGAAATAACCGATCAGGACGGCCGCCATGATGATCAGCGTCGGCCAGTCGATGATGTAGTGGAACCGGTTCTGGATGATGTCGTGCGCGGTCTCGGGCGTATAGCCGAGCTTTTCCCAGATCGACGCCATGGTCGGATTCTGCCCGAGCGCTTCCCAGGTCTTGGCATCGAGCGCGTCGATTGATTTTGCGGCACCGGCAAGACCAAGCTTCAGCGGCAGCCACAGCGCCACGAAGATGGCGACCACGACAACGGCGATGTCGAAGACTTGCCCAGCCTTGCTCTGCTCCGGCGGCGTATAGCGGGACATTGTTTCTCCCCTCAGGACTTGCGGTTGCGGGATGCGTCGGCGTTCTTGATGTCGAGCCCGTAGATGAATTCCTTGTCTTCCTTGTAGTGTTTGACCATCGCCAGGATGGCTGCCGTGTTGAAGATGAGCACGGCGGCGGCGGCAATGGCGACGACGGCCTTGATGCCGCCCTGCGGAATGTATGGCCATGTCATGAAGAGGACGAAGAGGATCGTCGCCCACAGGCAGATGATCAGGAGCGCGGATCCGCGCAAGTCGGAGCGGTACAGCGCCTCGATGCGCTGCTGCAGGTCTGCCATCGGTTTTCCCCTTCTTTGCCGACGCCCGGTTCCGAATCCACCGCCCGCCGCTCTCTTTCAAGAGAGTGAAATTTTTTTCATAAATTCAGACCGAATTTCGCAATTGTCAAGACGAATTTACGCTGAGTTAACCGCTTGCTTCGACCTGCCGATTTTGCCTGACAATGAAATTATTTGCTTTTAGGGGATTGCGGGCCTCTCGCGTTTGCGATCAATATTCGACCAAGCTCCCGGCCTGGCGCACGGGAGCAGGGAACAGCAGCATTTTCGAATGGAGGACGAGCGGATGACGGCATCCTGGAGATTTTCGACCCTGGCGGATCGCCATCGTGCGCTGGGTTCGAAACTCGAAGACTGGAGCGGCATGGGTACCGCCTGGACCTACGACAAGGATGCCGACGAGGAATATATCGCCATCCGCACCAAGGCCGGCCTTATGGATGTTTCCGGCCTGAAGAAGGTGCACATCACAGGGCCGCACGCCTCGCATCTGATCGACCTCGCCACCACGCGTGACGTCGAAAAGATCTATCCCGGCAAGTCGGCCTATGCCTGCATGCTGAACGAGGCGGGAAAATTCACCGACGACTGCATCCTCTACCGCACGGGACCGAATTCCTGGATGGTGGTGCACGGCTCGGGCACCGGCCATGAGGAACTGCAGCGGGCGGCGATGGGACGGGACGTGTCGCTGCGCTTCGACGACAATCTGCACGATTTGTCGCTGCAGGGGCCAACAGCGGTCGACTATCTGGCCAAGCACGTGCCCGGCATCCGCGACCTCAACTACTTCCATCACATGCAGACGCAGCTGTTCGGCTTTCCCGTCATGATCTCGCGCACCGGCTATACCGGCGAACGCGGCTACGAGATCTTCTGCCGTGGCCAGGACGCCGGCACGATCTGGGACAGGATTCTCGACGAGGGCAAGAACGCCGGCATCATTCCCTGCCGCTTCACCACGCTCGACATGCTGCGCGTCGAAAGCTACCTGCTGTTCTACCCCTACGACAATTCCCAAAAGTATCCGTTCGAGAATGAAGGCCCCGGCGATACGCTTTGGGAGCTCGGCCTAGACTTCACCGTCAGCCCCGGCAAGACCGGCTTTCGCGGCGCCGAGGAGCACTATCGCCTGAAGGGCAAGGAGCGCTTCAAGATCTATGGCGTCCTGCTCGACGGCAAGGAGCCGGCGGACGAGGGCGCTCCGGTCTATCGCGACGGCAAAAAGGTCGGCGTTGTCACCTGCGCCATGTATTCGCCGCTGGTCGAGAAATCGATGGGCATTGCCCGGCTCGACGTCGACTGCGCGGTCAAGGACACCACGCTCGAGATCCGCAACAAGAGCGGATCGATCAAGGCGACGGCGCAGCCCTTGCCGTTCGACGATCCCAAGAAGACCAAGCGCACGGCGAAAGGCTGAGGCATAATCGACAGCGAGGGGTTTCGAGGCACGAAGACTTAAATGGCAGCCAAGACCATCATCAGCCGGCCCATTTACGGGACCCTGTCTCCGCAACCCGGCAGGCATCATCTTTTCGTCGCGGACGCGGAAGGCGCGCTCGCAATTGCCGATATGGCCCGAACCGCGCCACCTGGCTTTTTCGATGGTGCCGAGATCGTCTTCATTCCCGGTCCTGACGGGAAATACAGTGCCGCTCTCGAAGCACTGAAGCCAGCCCAGCTTCATCTGGCCCCGTCCTTCGCCAGTCTGCTGCCGCGTCTGAAGCAGACGCTTGATAACGCGCATATGGGGCTGCGCCTCTATCTCGCCGGCACCGAAGGGCTGATCGGGCAGGCCATGCAGGTGGCGCTCGAAGCCGGCATTGACCACACCTCCGTGCAGACCGAGCATCGCGGCTCGCTGGCGCGGCGCATGCAGTGCGTGCACTGCAAGGGCATCACCGAGAATGTGACGACGCAGCCGGCGACCTGCTCGCATTGTGGCCTGCTTCTCCTGGTGCGCGATCACTACTCAAGACGCCTCGCCGCGTTCCAGGGCGTCTGCATCAATGCCGAGGATCGCAGTGAAATTCCTCCGATGGAGGAGATATTTCGATGAGCACCGGCACCACCAAGCTCGACGTCGTCGTCAGCGATGTCGTCCCGGTCAATGAGCTGGTCACCCGGTTCCATTTTCGCCGGCGTGATGGCGAGCTGTTGCCGACCTTTTCCGGCGGCGCCCATGTCGTGGTCGAGATGCGCGATGGCCAGCGCACAAGGCTCAATCCCTATTCGCTGATGAGCTCGCCGCTAGACACGCGCGAATACACCATCTCGGTGCGCCGCGACGACGTCGGTCGCGGCGGCTCGCTGTTCATGCACAGGTCGGTCAAGCCGGGTCTGGAGATGGTGATCAGCTATCCGGTCAATCTTTTTTCGCTCGATCTTCGCGCCAAGAAACACCTGATGCTGGCCGGCGGCATCGGCATCACGCCGTTCATGGCCCAGACCGCGCAACTGGCGGGGGAGGGCGGCAATTTCGAACTGCACTACACCTGCCGCACCGCTTCGCTTGGCACTTATGCCGACGTTCTGCGGGAACGCTACGGCCGTCGCGTCCGGCTCTATCACGATGACCTCGAGGAGCGGATCGAACTCGACCGGTTGCTATCCTCGCAGCCGCTCGGGACGCACCTCTATGTCTGCGGCCCGGCCGGCATGATCAACTGGGTGCGCGACCGCGCAGCTAGCCTGGGCTGGCCGCCGGAGACCGTCCACTACGAGCATTTCGCGGCGCCGCAGCCCGGCCTGCCATTCGACGTGACGCTTGCCGTCAGCGGCAAGGCCATCCGCGTCGGCGAGCAGCAGAGCCTGCTGGAAGCCATTGAAGCCGCCGGCGTCGATCCGCCCTATCTTTGTCGTGGCGGCGTCTGCGGCCAGTGTGAGACCAACGTCATCTCGTGTGACGGCAAATTCATCCACAACGACCATTGGCTGAGCGAGGAAGAGCACCGTTCGGGCAGGAAGATCATGCCGTGCGTGTCGCGCTTCGAGGGCAGGTCGCTGGTCTTGGAAAGATAGGAGGCGAGAATGGGCATCACCTTCCGCAAGGAAACGTTCCGCGACGACTTCACTTTCAAGAACAGCCCCGAGCACATCAGGCGGTTTCCGTTCCCCTTCCATGAAGACAGCTACATGTACGCGGTCAACATCGAGCCGCATGTCGTCGGCCCCAAAGGCTCGGTGCTCGAAAACCTGATCGACGTCGACGAACACTATGTCGCCGAGATGCAGGACCGCGCCTTGGTGCTGGCCGAGGATCCCCTGCGCTGCCAGTCGCTGCCGCACATGACGCTCGCCGGCTGGGACCTGCTGGAGCTTTTGATGGAGCAGCAGGCGCTGGGCTATCCCGAGCATTTCACGCTGACGCGCGACGGCGACCGCTGGCGCTGGATCAACCGGCCGCTCGGCATCGACGATACTTTCACCTTCGGCGACACCTCGACTTTGCCTTACGGGCCGATGGAATACATCACCCGTCAGAGCCAGGGCGATTTCTGCATCCTCGACCAGCGCGACGGCAATCTGTGGATGGACGCAGGCATGGTCACCACCCAGGCCGACTGGTCGCTCGATTTCGACATCGGCATGAATTTCTTCGAGTGGCACGCGCCTGTGCCGCTGGCGCATGAGAAGGGCATTTTCACGCGCGCGCTGAAGTTCCTCACCAACATCCAGCAGGGCAAGCCGGCACGGCGCCTGAACTGGACGATGACCATCAATCCGCGGCTGGACACCAGCCCGGAGAATTATCACAAATGGGGTCCGGACCGCGCGACGGTGACGTCGGAGAATGTCGGCGACAAGGTGCATCTGCGGGTCGAACTGCAGAGCTTCTGGCGGCTGCCGCGCTCCAATGGCATCGTCTTTCCGATCCGCTGCTACCTGATCAAGATGGACGAACTGGTGACGCAGCCGAAATGGGCGCGGCGCCTGCACCGCGTCATCCGCGACCTACCCGAGGAACTCGCCAGCTACAAAGGCCTGACGCGCTTTCGCCCGACACTGGTCGAGTGGTTGTCGAAGCTGGACGATGGCAGCCCGACGAGCCCGGGGTTCGGGCCGGATTGAAAGCCCCCCTCGTCCGGCCGCTTCGCGGTCACCTTCTCCCGAGGGGAAGAGATGACCGACGCCGGCGTCAGGCTCCTCTCCCTTCGGGGAGAGGCCGGATTGCCCGAATTGCCCTTTCGCAATTCGGTTGGCAATCCGGGTGAGCGTTGCGGCGGCCCGCCTACCCAGCACTGCCCTGCGGGTAGCAGATAATCGACAAATACCGCATCGGCAGTTTCGTCAGTTGCTCCGGTCCGTGCGGCGCGTCGGCGTCGAAGAACAGGCTGTCGCCGGGCTTCATCGGGTAGAGGTTGCTGCCATGCCGGTAAACGACCTCGCCCTCGAGCATGTAGAGAAACTCCATGCCTTCGTGCTGGAAGGTCGGGAACACGTCGGAATCCTCGGTCAGCGTGATCAGATAGGGCTCGACGACGACGCCGCTGGTGTTCGAACCGATATGGCCAAGCAGATTGTACTGGTGGCCGGCGCGCGTGCCGCGGCGCTCGACGTCGAGGCCCTGGCCGGCCTTGACGAAGACGGCGCTGCGTTCTTCCTCGAAGCGGCGGAAGAAGGCGGTGACGGGAACGCCGAGCGCCCGCGACAGTGCCTGCAAGGTGGTCAGCGACGGCGAGGTGATGCCGTTCTCGATCTTCGACAACATGCCCAGTGAAATATCGGTGGCGACCGCGAGATCCGCCACGGTGATGCCGAGCTTCTTGCGGAAGGCCCGCACCTCGCGGCCGATCGCGACCTCCAGCACTTTTTCGCGAGTATCGCGAATAGCGTGCGGGTTTTGTGTCAGCGGCGCGCGTATGGTCCTGCCGTCCGCCGACACTTTCGGCGACGGCTTTGGCTTTGCGCTCGCGGGAGCCTTGGAATCCGAATTAGCCTTTGCCATGTCGCCCCCAATCGTCAGGATTTATTTCACTCAAGGTGAACATGTCAGGTGCCGATACAGGAGCGCAACCGCAACGGCAAGCCATCTTATGTTGCGCGCGGCAGTGCGACCATCACGGCGCCCGCGGGTTTTCCGCCAGGAATCCACTGCGCGCAAACGCCGTTCCAGCAGATGTCTGTTGACAGCACCAAGAGGCCAATTACTGTCACTGCCAGTGAAATTTGTTTCGCTGGGGAAATCAAAAAAGGAGGCCCGGAATGAACACTCGCGTTGCCGTCATCGGAGCCGGACCGTCCGGTCTGGCCCAACTCAGGGCTTTCAAGTCGGCGGCCGACAAGGGCGCCGAGATTCCCGAGATCGTCTGCTTCGAAAAGCAGTCCGACTGGGGTGGCCTGTGGAACTACACCTGGCGTACCGGCCTCGACGAACATGGCGATCCCGTGCACGGCTCGATGTACCGCTATCTCTGGTCGAACGGGCCGAAGGAATGCCTGGAATTCGCCGACTACACATTCGAAGAGCATTTCGGCCGGCCGATCGGCTCCTACCCGCCACGTGCGGTGTTGTGGGACTACATCAAGGGCCGCGTCGAGAAGTCGGGCCTACGCAAATGGGTGCGCTTCAACAGCCCGGTGCGTATGGTCACCTTCTCGGACGAGACGAAGAAATTCACCGTCACCGCGCATGACCGCACCAACGACGTGACCTATTCGGAAGAGTTCGACAATGTCGTCGTCGCCTCCGGGCATTTTTCTGTGCCCAACGTGCCCTATTTCGAGGGCTTCTCGACCTTCAACGGCCGCATCCTGCACAGCCACGATTTCCGCGACGCGATGGAGTTCAGGGGTAAGGACATCCTGATCATCGGCCGCTCCTATTCGGCCGAGGACATCGGTTCGCAGTGCTACAAATATGGCGCCAAGTCGATCACCTCCAGCTATCGTTCCAAACCGATGGGCTTCAAATGGCCCGAGAATTGGAAGGAAGTGCCGCTGCTGCAAAAGGTCGTCGGCAAGACGGCGCATTTCAAGGACGGCACGACCAAGGATGTCGACGCCATCATCCTGTGCACCGGCTATCTCCATTCCTTCCCGTTCCTGACTGACGATCTCAAGCTCAAGACCGCCAACCGCATGTGGCCGTTGGACCTCTACGAGGGCGTTGTCTGGGAGAAGAACCCGAAGCTGTCCTATATCGGCATGCAGGACCAATTCTACACCTTCAACATGTTCGACGCGCAGGCCTGGTTCGCGCGCGACGTCATCATGGGCCGCATCAAGCTGCCGTCGGCCGAGGCGATGGCAGCGCATGGCGCCAAATGGCGCGCCCGCGAGGAGACGCTGGAGGACGCCGAGCAGATGATCTGGTTCCAGGGCGACTACACCAAGGAATTGATGGACCAGACCGACTATCCCGGCTTCGACGTCGAGGCGGTCAACCAGACCTTCATGGAGTGGGAGCACCACAAGGCCGAAGACATTATGAGCTTCCGCGATCATTCCTATCGCTCGCTGATGACCGGCACCATGGCGCCGCTGCATCACACGCCCTGGCTGCAGGCACTGGACGATTCAATGGAAAGCTATCTCGAGGTGAAAGGGGTGGCGGCCGAGTAGGCCGCCGCCGCTATCCAAGCCTTGCCCGCGCCTTGGCCGTCCAGGCATTGAACAGCCGGTCGGCGACGATGCCGATGAAGGCGATGGCGAGGCCGGCGACGATGCCGCGGCCGGAATCGGCTTTCGATAGCGCGATGAACACTTCCTGGCCGAGATCGCGCGTGCCGACCATGGCGCAGATGATGATCATTGCCAACGCCATCAGGATGGTCTGGTTGACGCCGAGCATGATCTCTGGCAGCGCCAGCGGCAATTGCACGCGAAAAAAGGTCTGGCGCGGGGTGCAGCCCGACACTTTCGCTGCCTCGATCAGTGCCGGCGGCACCTGCCTTATGCCGTGATTGGTGTAGCGGATCGCCGGCACCACGGCGAAGGCTATCGTTGCAATCATCGCCGTCACGTCGCCAACCCTGAACAGCATCACGACCGGGATGATGAAACAGAAGGACGGCAGCACCTGCAGGGTGTCGATGACGGGTGTGACGATCTTTTCGAAACGGTCGCTACGGGCAGCCATCAGGCCGATGGGAATGCCGATCAGGCAGGCGATGAAGGCGGAGATGCCGCAGAGATAGACCGTCGCCATGGTCTTTTCCCACAGGCCGGTGACCGCGCAGAAAGCGGTCAGCATTGCCACCAGGATGGCCAGCCGCGGGCCGGAAAGCTGGTAGCCGGCAAGGCCGAGCACGAACACCGCGCCCAGCCAAGGGAAGCCCTCGCAGAAGGCGCGCAGCGGATTGAGCACATTGAGGATCAGCGCCACACGGAAGGCTTCGATGAGATCGAAGAAGTTGATCGTCACCCAGTTCACCGCCGCTTTCCACAGTGGCGCGGTGGTGAAGGTGATCGCCTTGGGCACGGCCGCGAAGGCGGGTACGAACAGGCCGAGCAGAGTGGTAACGGCAAGGATGGCAATGGCGAGCGTCAGATTGGGGTAGCGGCGCCAGAACTCCGGGCTCCCGGATCGGTGGACATTGCCCTTCGCCTGCTTGTGGGCAATGGCCTGGCTCAGCCGGTCGAGCGCGATGGCCAGTGCGACGATGGCAAGCCCGGCTTCCATCGCCTCGCCGACCTTGAGCGCGCGAAGCGCCAAAAGCACGTCGTAGCCCAGGCCGCCGGCGCCGATCATCGAAGCGATGATCACCATGTTGAGTGCGAGCATGATCACCTGGTTGACGCCGACCATCAGTGTCGGCCGTGCCGACGGCAGCAGCACGCGCCACAATTTCTGCCGCGCCGTGCAGCCTGCCATCTCGCTGAAATCGTCGATCTCGGTCGGCACCCGAGACAGGCCCAGCATCGTCGCCCGCACCATCGGCGGCGTGGCGAAGATGGCGGTGGCGATCATCGCCGAGACCGGGCTGTTGCCGAACAGCAGTAGCATCGGGATGAGATAGGCGAAGGTCGGGATCGTCTGCATCAGGTCAAGTGCTGGGGAGACCACAAGCCGCTCGGCCCACGGGGTGCGCCAGGCCCAGATGCCGGCGAATAGCCCGGTGAGAATACAGAACGGCACCGCGATCGAGATCAGCGCCAGGGTCAGCATGGCACTGGTCCATTGGCCGAACAGCGCGATGTAGAGGAAACATCCGCCAACCAGCAGGCTGAGCTTCCTGCCTCCCGCCGCATGGCCGGCGAGGAAGGCGACGGCGCAGACGCCAACCCAGGACAAACGCGGCAGCACGAAAGCGTCGGCGCCATGGCCGAACTTGAAATTCTTGGCCAAGAGATTGAGCGCGAAGTCGAGCGGCACGCCGAGCACCGCGGTGACCGAGCGCGTCAGCCAGGACAGGTTCGACTTGATCCAGCCCATCAGCGCGCTGACCCAGTCGGCGACGGGGACGACCCGCTCGACCGGGTAGTTGACGGCCCATGGCAGCCTGTCCTGCAGCAGGAACATCACTAGCACGGCGGCAAGCGCCAGCACCCAGATCACCAGCCACCGTTGGATCGGCGGCCTTGTCCGGCTGGCGTTTGCCGTTACCGTCATGCGCCGGCTCGCTCGATGCCGGCCAGAAGATCGATCACCGCTTGCGGCGTCACTTCGCCGATCGGGATGCCGGTGCCGTTGATCACGGCGAAGGGTTTGCCGGCGGCAACGATGCTGGCCGAAAAACTCGATATCTTGGCCTCGGGCGCCACCGTGCCGCCGTGCTCGGCGCCATCGCAGCTACGCATCAGGCTGCGCGCCGAGATCACCTTGGCGCGGTCGACGTCGCGGGTGAACTCGGCGACATAGTCGGTCGCCGGATTGACCACCAGTTCCTCCGGCGTGCCGATCTGGATGACTTGGCCGTCCTTCATGATAGCGATGCGGTCGGCCAGCCTGATGGCCTCGTCGAAATCATGGGTGATGAAGACAATGGTCTTGTGCAGCATGGTCTGCAGCCGCATCAGCTCGTCCTGCATCTCGCGGCGGATCAGCGGATCGAGCGCCGAGAACGGCTCGTCGAGAAACCAGATCTCCGGCTTGGTGGCGAGGCTGCGGGCGATGCCGACGCGCTGCTGCTGGCCGCCCGACAGTTCGCGCGGATAGAAATGCTCGCGGCCGCGCAGACCGACGAGTTCGATGACTTCCCGGGCGCGCGCCTCGCGTGTCGGCCGATCCTGTCCCTGGATACTCAGAGGAAAGGCGATGTTGTCGAGCACGTTGAGATGCGGCAACAGCGCGAAATTCTGGAACACCATGCCCATGCGATGGCGCCTGAGCTCGATCAGGGCGGCATCGGAAATCTTGAGCAGGTCCTTGCCTTCGAATTCGACCTTGCCATGTGTCGGCTCGACCAGCCGCGACATGCAGCGCACCAGGGTCGATTTGCCGGAGCCGGACAGGCCCATGATGATGAAGATCTCGCCCTGGCGGATTTCGAGGTCGACGGCGCGCACCGCGCCCACAAGGCCTGCCGCCGAGACCTCCGCCATACTGGCCTTGCCGTCACGCTCGCGGATGAAATTGGCGGCGTTCGAGCCGAACAGTTTCCAGACGTTGCGGCAAGCAAGTTTTATCGGCCGGGCATCCGTCGCGTCGGATGCCTGTTCAATCGCTTCCGTCATTCAGTCGCCCTTCTGGAACATCAGGAATTGAGGCCCGGCCGGTCAACAGCCGGGCCTCCCTTTCCAGTCGGAGGTCACTGCGCCCAGGCTTTCCAGTCTGCCTCGTGAGCGGCGATCCAGGCGGCGGCGACGTCTTCCGGCGTCTTGCCGTCAAGATCGATCTCGCCGCTCATCTTGTTCAACTCGTCGGTGTCGATCGTGTAGGCCTTGGCCACTTTGTAGGCGACCGGCCATTTGTCTTTCATGCCGTTCCAGGAGTACTTCCAGATCTCGCCATGCGGTTTGCCGCAGTCGTATTTGGCGTCCGGGTTCACGCCCCATTTCGGGTCGGTGTAGCATTCGGGCGTGTATTCGGGGAATTGCACCCATTCGCCCTTGTATTTTGCAGGCGCCCAATGCGGCGAATAGATCCACAGCATGATCGGCGCCTTGCGCTGATAGGCGGAGTCCAACTCGGCGAACATCGCGGCATCAGTGCCGGCATGGATCACGGTGAAGGGCAGCTTCAGCGCCGCGACACGCTCGTCGTCAAAGCCTTCCCAGGTCACCGGGCCGCCGAGATAGCGCCCCTTTGGCGCCGTCTCGGCGGTCGAGAACGATGCCGCGCAAGTGGCGTCGAGCAGAGCGTGCCAGTCCGGCAAAGTCGGACATTTCTCCTTCATGTATTCGGGAAACCACCACTCTTCCTTGGCCTTCGGGCCGAGCTTGCCGAGCCTTTCGGTCTGGCCCGTGGCGTCGGAGGCCTTCATCGCTTCGCCTGCCGTCGTATCCCAGAATTCCAGGCCGACATCGATATCGCCATTGGTGAGGCCGGTTGTCAGGCTGGAGAGATAGTCGGCGGTCGGGTATTCGACGGTATAGCCGAGCTTTTCCAGGATGCCGCCGAGGATCTTGGCGTTGAGATTGACGCTGGTCCAGTCGAACAGCGCGATCTTGATCGGGTCGTTGGATTCCGGCGCCGCTGCCTGCGCTGTCGGCGTCAGGACACTTGCCGCGGCAAGTGCAAAAGCTCCCATTGAGGATTTCGATATCACACTGCGGAATGGCATTGCTTGGTTCTCCTTCAAGCTGTGACGGTTATTGGTCGTTCCCTTGTTGCGTCTTTTCTTGATTGTGTTGGAAAGGCAGGCGGTTGTGCAAGACCGTTCTCGCCATGTCGGGGCCAAAGCCGGCACAGGCGCGATGAGGCTCGGTTTCGGTGATGACGGACGCTGCCGAGACAGCCAGTCTCATGGCCGATCGATCGCCGCGATGGCGATCGTCCGCGGATCGATTGTCAGTCCTGCGGCGCCATGCAACATGCGAGCCATCAAGGTCCCATGATCCCGAGCATTTCCGGCGGAATTGCTCTCGGCTGTCGCCCTGGCAAGCCCCATTTCGCCAGCGCGGTTTCACAGGATGAAAATATATATACCAACGTTCATGCCGCGCAACGACTAACGCCGCGAAGAAGCAGAATTCCAGACCGCAGGCGAAGCCGGCCGACGACGGCGGGACACGGGTCGCACGCCCTGTTTACCAGCAGACGTAGCCGCCATCGACGATCAGGTCGAGGCCGGTGACGAAGCTCGACGCGCGGCTGGCCAGGAAAACCGTCGGCCCGACCATTTCCTCCGGCGCCGCCATGCGTCCCATCGGCGTGTCGCGTTTGAAGATCTTCACCTCTTCGGCCACCTCCGGCCGTTTGTTCATCGGCGTCAGCGTGTAGCCCGGGCTGACGACGTTGACGCGCAGGCCGCGGTCGGCCCACTCCATGGCGAGGCTCTTCGACATGTGGATGACGGCGGCCTTCGAGGAATTGTAATGCGCCTGCGTCAGTCCGCGATTGACGATGGTGCCCGACATCGAGGCGATGTTGATGATCGAGCCCTTGCCCCGCGCCAGCATCTTGCGCGCTTCTGCCTGGCAGGACAGGAACACGCCGGCGACATTGACCTCGTGCACCTTCCGCCATGTTTCCAGCGCCAGTGTCTCCGCTGGTTCGGAGCCGGCAATGCCGGCATTGTTGACGGCGACCGTCAACGGGCCGAGTTCGGCTTCGACGCGATCGATGGCCGTGGCCAGGTCGCCCTCCGACGTCACTGTGCCCGTCAGCACCAGCGCCCTGCGGCCGAGTGCCGTGACCCGGTGAGCGGTTTCGTCCAGCCCACCCTTCGACGCATGGCCAAAACAAGCGACATCGGCGCCTGCCTCGGCCAGTCCGATCGCGATTGCCTGGCCAATGCCGCTGCCAGCCCCGGTGACCAGCGCAACGTCGCCGTCCAGTTTAAAAAGATCCATCGATAGCCCTCCTGCTCAAGGAGGGTATGCGCTGACCTATATCTCGATCAAGCCTTCAGCGGGCTGCGGCATGCCTAGAAATATCCGTCGGACGCGGCCGTGGCTTCCTTTGAGATCTCGACCCCATCGACCAGGATCTTGTCGACCAGTTCGTGGTGGAAGCAGACCAGTCCCTTGATGCGTTCTGCCTCATGCACCGGCTCCGGATAGTACCAGACCATGTTCTCGTGCCGTTTCTTGGGCGTGGTCACGTGATAATAGTTGGAAATGCCCTTGTAAGGGCAGCGTGAGATGTAACGGCTGGGCGCGAACATATCGAGCCGCGTGTCGGAGATCGGCAGATAGTGGCGCACCGGGTGGCCGGTTTCGAACAGGAACACGCCGCGCCGTGAATCGGCGACCTGCTCGCCATCGAGGATGACCTGGACGCGCCGCGACGACGGCAGGCAGTCGACGCGGCGGAACGGGTCGCGGGCGTGCACGAAAATCTCCTCGTCTTCCTCGAACCAGTGGCCCATCTTGCTCCACACGAACGACATGTAGCCCGCGATCGGCGGACAACCCTTGACCGGATCGAGATAGCGCCATGCACCGTCTTCGACCAAGGTGATGCCTGTATTGAGCGAGTAGTGCGTGGCAACGCCCTTGTACGGATCTTCCGTCGTCGTCTTTGAGGGCAGCAGGAACTCCTCGCGCACGTCCTCGATCGGGAAATAGTAGACCGGCAGATGATCGGATTCGTACAACACCAATGCCTTGGTGGTGTCGGCAACGGTCATCGAGCCGACCTGGACCCGCAGCCGCTTCAGCGACGGCATGGTGAAGGCGACATAGCCGGGCTCGAACTCGTACTGCTCGATAGTGTCGAGCACGGGGAAATGCGGTCCGCGACCGCGCAGATGAGGCTTGCGAATGGTAGTCTCCTGTTTCTGTCTGTCGTCGGCGCGTGGTTAGGACGATATGAGGCTGGGCCGACGGCCGGCGAGGGCTTCCGGACGGTGGGCGTTTGCCGGTGTCGAACCGTTGGAGCGATGGCCCCCCATCGTTCGTCGCGGGCCTGTTGCCGGATAGCCTCACGCCCGAAACACGGAGCCGTCCAATATTGCTTCTGCCTGCCGAGCATGATCTTGGCAGCCTCTACCCCAGCGACACCCGATCGAGCAGCAGCCCGGCGGCGATCGGCGGCAAGCCGCTGACATTCTTGCGCACCGGCACCAGGAGATCGGGGAAGTAGCTGAAGATGATGGGTGTCTCGTCGAGCAGCAGTTTCTGGATGTCGGAGGCTGCCGCGCGCTGCGCGGCGATATCGAGCGCCTTGAGATAGCTCGTGACCATGCCGTCATAGGCAGGGCTCTTGAAATGCGCCGCGTTCCAGGCGCCGTCGCTGACCAGCGGGCTCTTGAGGAACACATTCGGCACGCTGCGATGAGCGTAGTCGGTGATGCCGAGCGGGCTGTCCAGCCAGTCCGATTGGCCGAATACGGCCTTGCCGTAATATTTGTCCTGGTCTTCGATGTTGAGCGAGATGCGGGCGCCGATCTCCTTGGCGAAATTCTGGAACAGCTGCGCGTAGCCGGGAATATCGGAGTAGCGCAACGTCGTCAGTGTGATGTCGAAACCATCGGCAAGCCCCGCCGCCTCCATGAGTTGCTTGGCCTCGGCGATATCCTGCGTGCGTTGCGGCACCGACTTGTCGGTGGCCGGGAAGGCCGGCGCGAACGGGCTGTCATTGCCGGTCGCCGCCATGCCGCGGCACAGTCCGTCGACCAGCTTGGACCGGTCGACGCTAAGCGCCAGCGCCTGGCGCACGCGCTTGTCGGTGAAGGGCGCCATGTCGCAGCGCATGTGCAACTGGCGATGCGCGGTCGAGGCGACGCGCAGCACCATGATGTCGGGGCTGTTCAGCACCACCTGGCTGACATCGAGCGGAACCGCGTCGAGAATGTCGACCTCGCCGGCCTGCAGCGCCAGGATGCGCGGCTGCACGTCACCGTAGAACTTGAATTCGAGCCGGTCGGGCAATGCCTTCTCACCCCAATAGTCGGGATTGCGCACGAAGGTCGCGCCAACCTTCGGCGTATAGGTCTCCATCCGGAACGGCCCGGTACCCTCAAAAGTCTTTTCGTAATCGCCTTTGTAGCTCGCCGGCAGGATGACGGCGTTGTAATTGTCGATCGACACCGAATAGGGAAAGCTGCCGTTCGGCGCATCGAGATGGAAGGCGACGGTGTGATCGTCGACCTTCCGGGTTCCACCCTTCGACAACAGGCCCTTGAACACCGACAGCGCGTTGGAGGCGCCGTTGGGATCGGCCAGCCGGTCGAACGTTGCGACGACGTCGTCGGCTTTGAATTCCTCACCATTGTGGAATTTTACGCCCTTGCGCAGCTTGAAGGTCCAGACGCTGCCGTCCGCATTGGGCGACCAGCTTTCCGCCAGAACCGGCTTCAAGGTCAGATCCGGCTGGGTGGTGCAAAGGAATTCGGCGGTCTGGAAAACCAGCTGATAGCTGCCACTGTCATAGAAGGTGACGGGATCGATGGCACCGCCGGGCGTGGCCACGCCGGCGCGCACCGTGCCGCCCGGCTTGCCCTCGGCGCGGGCCTTTCGCGTGCCGAAACCGGCCGCTCCCAAAATGCCGCCAAGCAACGGCAGCGACAGGCCAAGCATGCTGCCGTGGCGGAGAAAATTACGCCGGTCGAGCCTGCCTGCCAGCAACTCGTCGACAGCGGAATTTTCGATTTCCGTGAGGCTTTTGCGGGCGGCGTCGATCGTCATGAAATGCCTTGGCATGGCTGCATTCCTCGCTTGCCCTCGGGAGAATGGCCATTTAGGTCATTGTTGACCGCGACCGGAAAGCGATATTTTTTGATGGGGCCCATCGAAATTTTCGATGCTGGAGTGATGGCATGGATACCGAAAACCTGCGCAGCTTCCTGGAGGTCGCCGAGCATGGCAGTTTCACGGTCGCGGCCAGCCGGCTCAATCTCGCGCAGTCAACGGTCAGCGCCCGGATAAGGGGGCTGGAGGAGCAGTTGGGGCGCCGGCTTTTCGTAAGAGATCGCGACGGCGTCACGCTAACGCCGGCTGGCTGGCAGTTCCTCCCGCACGCCTCCTCCATCACCCGCACTTGGGAGCAATCGCGGCAGGACATCGCTGTTCCCGACGGTTACGAGTCGCTGTTGCGCTTCACCGCGCCCGCCTATCTCTGGGATCGCGTCACCTCGCCATGGATCGCGTGGATGCGGGCCCAGCGGCCGAACGTGGCGCTGCGGCTCGAAGGAAGCTTTCCCGACCTGGCGATCGACCAATTGGCCGAAGGACTGCTCGACATCTGCATTCTCTATCTGCCGCGGCCGCATCCCGGCATCGTCTACGAGACGCTGGCCGTCGATCAGGTCGTGCTTGTCCAGCATTCCGCACAGGCAGGACCGTGGACGCAGAACTACATCCTGATGGATTGGGGGCTCGAATTCCGCATCGAGCACGACCGTGCCTTCGCCGGCATGGTGCAGCCGGCAATCTCGGCCGGGCTGGTCTTCATCGGCCTGCAGCACGTGTTGTCGCAAAAAGCCGCGGCCTATCTGCCGCTCAGTGCCGTCAGCGGCTACATCGAGAACGGTGAGATGAAACGCATCGAGGATGCGCCTGTGTTTCAGCGGCCGATCTATCTCGCCTATCCCAGCAATCCCGCATCGTCGGATGTGCTCGACGTCGCGTTGACCGGATTGCGGACACTGGCAAGGGACTGGACCGGTGATCGGGGCTTTGCCGAGGGGGACCGCTCCTTCAGCATGACCGGCCAGGCGTGATGGATGCGGGCCGCTTACGCCGGCAGGGCTGCGACCGCCGCCGGTTTCTGCAGCCGCCTCAACTCGGCATAGGGAATGTGGCAACGGATCGAATGCCCCGGCTCGGCCTCGGCGAGCGGCGGCTCCTGCTGTTCGCAGATCGGCCCGATCTTGCGTGGGCAGCGCGTGTGGAAGACGCAGCCCGATGGCGGGTTGGTGGCGCTGGGGATTTCGCCATCGAGCCGGATGCGTGCCGTCTCGGTCTGACCGAGCTTGGGCACGGCCGATAGCAGCGCCTCGGTGTAGGGGTGATGCGGTCCGGAAAAAACGTCCTCCGATGGGCCGATCTCCATGATGCGGCCGAGATAGAGCACGGCGATCTTGTCGGAGAGATAACGCACCACGCCAAGGTCATGCGAAATAAAGATGTAGCTGACGTCTTCCTTGGCCTGCAGGTCGGCGAGCAGGTTGAGGATCGCCGCCTGGACGGAAACGTCGAGCGCCGAGGTCGGCTCGTCGCAGACGACGATGCGCGGGTCGCCGGCGAAGGCGCGCGCTATGGCAACGCGCTGTTTCAGCCCTCCCGACAGCTGGCGCGGCTTGACGGCCAGATGCCGTTCAGTCAGCCGCACCGAGCGGACGAGATCGTTGAGGCGTGCCTCCAGTGCGGCACCCCTCAAGCCCGCCAGCCGCTTCAGCGCACGGCCGATCAGATGGCGGATCGAATGCGAGCGGTTGAGGGCGGAGTCCGGGTTCTGGAAGACGATCTGCATCGCCTTGACCTGGTCGTCGCCGCGGTTCTCCAGCTTCGGCGCCAGCGCCTTGCCCTCGAGCTCGATGGTGCCGCCCTCATCGGGAGGCACCAGCCCGAGCAGCAGCCTGGCGAAGGTGGTCTTGCCCGAGCCGGATTCGCCGACCAGCCCGAGCGTCTCGCCGGGCCTGAGATCGAGCGAAACGTCCTTGACGGCGCGCAGTGCATGGCCGTGGCTGGCGTAGGTCTTGTTCAGCCCGGCGACGCGCAGCACCGGCGCCGTCGTGGGTTTCGGTGCGGGCACAACGTTGGCGGGCGTGGTACGTGGCAGGGCCTGCGCCTGGTCGTGGTAGTGGCAGCGCGACAGCCGCCTCCCGCGCTCGTCGGTCAGATCATAGAGCGGCGGCAATTCGGTGCGGCAGCGGTCGGCGGCCAGCGCGCAGCGGTCGGCGAAGGCGCAGCCCTTAATGTCAGCGCCGATGCCGGGCAGGAAGCCAGGGATGGTGTCGAGCCGGCCCTGGTCCTTGCGCTGGCCGCCGCGCGGCAGGCAACGCAGCAGCGCCACCGTGTAGGGGTGGCGCGGATCGTTGAAGACGACATCGGTCGGTCCTTCCTCGACCAGCATGCCGGCATAGAGCACGCCGACCCGGTCGCACATGTTGGAGACGACGGCGAGATTGTGGCTGATGAACAGGATCGACGCCGACAGTTCCTGCCTGAGCTGCGCGATGAGGTCGAGCACCTCGGCCTCGACGGTCGCGTCGAGGCCGGTAGTCGGCTCGTCGAGGATCAGCATCGAGGGATCATTGGCCAGCGCCATGGCGATCGCCACGCGCTGCTGCATGCCGCCCGACAGCTGGTGGGGATAGCGCTGCATGACGCTTGGCGGATCGGAGATGCGCACGCGGTTCAGCATGGCGATGGCGCGATCGGTGGCAGCTTGGCCCGTGATGCCGCCAAGCTCGAAAATTTCGGTCAATTGCCGGCCGATGCGGATCGACGGGTTTAGCGCCTTTCCCGGGTCCTGATAGACCATGGAGACGCTTTCGGCGCGCGCGCGCCGAAGCGCCTCCGCGTCGAGCTTCATCACGTCCTGGCCGTCGAGTGAGATGGCGCCACCTGATATCGAGCCGTTGCGCGGGAGGTAGCGCACCACCGTGAGGGCTACAGTCGACTTGCCGCAGCCGGATTCGCCGACCAGCCCATAGGCCTCGCCCTGACCGATGGTGAGGCTGAGATCGCGCAGCACCGCGCGATTGCGGCCGGCGACCCGGTAGGCGACCGACAGATCCTTGATATCAAGCGCGTCCTTTGCCTTCCCGGTCGATGTATTGGTGGGTTCAGTCATTGAAGGCCCCATGCACGCCGTCGGCGGCCAGGTTGACGCCGATCACCAGCGAGGCGATGGCGAGTGCGTCGAACAGCACCGTCCACCAGAAGCCGCCGCCGATCATGCCGTAATTGCTGGAAATGGAGAGCCCCCAGTCGGGTGACGGCGGCTGGATGCCAAAGCCCATGAAGGAGAGGGTAGCGACCGCGAAGATGGCGTAGCCCAACCGCACCGTGGTCTCGACCAGGATCGGCGGGATGACGTTGGGCAGGATCTCGACGAACATCGTATGCAGCGCGCTCTCATGCCTGAGCTGTGCGGCGGCGACATAGTCGAGCTCGCGCTCGGCCAGCACCGCCGAACGCACGGTGCGCGCGATGATCGGCGCGAAGCTCAGCCCGATGACGATGATGACGGTGGTCTTGGACGTGCCCAGCGCGACGATGGCAAGCAGCGCCACGATCACCACGGGGATCGCCATGAAGGCTTCAAGGATGCGGCTGACGACATCGTCGACGAGGCCGCGGAAATAGCCGGTGAGCAGGCCGAGCGCGGTGCCGGCGACCGTCGCCAGCAAGGTCGCCAGGGGCGCGACGGTGAGGATATCGCGCGAGCCGACGATGACGCGTGAGAACACGTCGCGGCCGATCTGGTCGGTGCCGAACCAGTGTTCGCGCGAAGGCGGCGCCAGCGAGTTGATGATGTCGTCGGCGAGCGGATCGTAGGGGACAAAATGTTCGCCAAACAGCGCGCAGACGACCCAGAACAGCACGATGGCGATGCCGACGAGGAACGTTCGCGAGCGCAGCAGTGAAAAAAACACTTCGGCCAGCGGGCCACGGCGCCGCATGTCGTCCTGCGCGGGGGAGGGGGTCTGGACGGCGCTCATTGGTCTGACCCCAGGCGGATGCGCGGATTGAGCACGGAGTAGAGGAAGTCGGCGATCAATGTGGCCACCGCATAGACGATGCCGATGGTGAGGATGCCGGATTCCAGCATCGGAAAATCCTTGCCGCGCGCGGCGGTGAAGATCAGCGAGCCGATGCCCTGGTAGCGGAACAGCGTCTCGATCACGACAAGGCCGCCGATGAGATAGCCGGTCTGGGTCGCGATGACGGTGATGGTCGGCAACAGCGCATTGCGCAGCACATGGCGCCAGATCACCGTGCGCCAGGGCAGGCCCTTGAGCACGGCGGTTCGCGTATAGTCGGAATCGAGCGCCTCGATCATGCCGGAACGCGCCATGCGCGCAATATAGCCGAACAGCACCAGGAACAGCGGCAGCGACGGGAGGATCAGGTAATAGAGCTGGGTGAAGAAGCCGGCATCCCTGGGCCACGCGGCCGAGATCGGCAGCCAGCGCAGCCACACGCCGAAGATCAGGATCAGGATGATGCCGGTGACGAATTCCGGCAGCACCGTCACCGACAGGCCGCCGAGGCTGATCATGCGGTCGAGCGGGCGGTTGAGGTTGAGTGCGGCAATGACGCCGCCGAGGATGCCGATCGGCACCACCAGCACGAAGGCGACCGCCGCCAGCTTCATCGAATTGCCAAGCGCACCGATGACGAAGGGCGCCACCGGCGAGCGGAATATGTAGGAGGTGCCCATGTCGCCCTGGACGAAGTTCGAGATCCAGCTCCAGTACTGGATGAGCAGCGGGCGATCGACGCCGAGCGTGTGATTGAGCGCGTCGACCGCGCGTTGGTCGGCGAACGGACCGAGGATCGCGCGCCCGACATTGCCAGGCAGGACCTGGCCGCCCAGGAACACCATGATGCTGAGCAGGAACAGCGTCACCAGGGACAGGGACACACGCCGCGCAAAGAAGGAGAGAATGGCTAAGACTCCTTGCAAAGCCAGCCCCCTGGGGAGCTGGCTGTTAGAGGACTGGCTTTCCCTTTTCGCTTACGCCTTCGATGCCTTTTCGAGGAACAGCTGCGACATGGCTGTCGGTTGCACGCCGGCCACGCCCTTCGCCGTCGCCGTCAGGTAGTCGTAGAAATAGCCGAAGATGACAGGCGTTTCCTCGAGCAGAAGCTTCTGGATCTTGCCGGCGTCAGCCTTCTGCGCCTCGAGGTCGAGCGCCGCGATATAGCTGGTCGCCAGCGCGTCGTAGTCCTTGTTCTTGAAGTGCGCGGCATTCCAGGTGCCGTCGCTCTTCAGGGGAGCGGCAAGATAAACATTCGGCACGCCGCGATGGCCATAGTCGGTGATGCCCATCACCGAATCCAGCCAGTTCGATTTGCCGAACACCGCGTCGCCATAATAGGCGCTCTGGTCGAGGATATTGAGTTCGAGCTCGATGCCGATCTCCTTGACCCAGTTCTGGATGAGCTGGGCATATTCGGGGATTTCGAGATAGCGCTCGGTGGTCAGCGTGATCTTGAAGCCCTTGCCGGCACCGGCCGCTTCCATGAGCTGCTTGGCCTGCGCGATGTCCTGCTTGCGCTGCGGTATGCTCGTATCGGTCGAGGGGTAGACCGCGGCGAATGGGCTGTCATTGCCAAGCGCCGAGCGTCCCTTCATCAGGCCGGCGGCGAGCTTGTCGCGATCGAGGCAGAGCGCGATGGCGCGGCGCACGCGTGCATCCTTCAATGGGCCGTCGTCGCAGCGCAGATGCAGTTGCTGGTGAGCCGACGACTTCAGGCTGATGATTTCGAAGCCCGGATCGTTGAGCAGGGCCACGCCGGCCAGCACCGGCATCTGGTTGATGATGTCGACCTGCCCACCCTGCAGCGCCAGGATCATCGGCTGCACGTCGGTAAAGAAGGTGAACTCGGTACGGTCAGGCAGCGCCTTCGCTCCCCAGTAGTTCTCGTTGCGGACGAAGGAAGCGCCGACCTTCGGCGTGTATTTCTCCACCTTGAACGGGCCGGTGCCATCGAAGCTCTTCTCGTAGTCGCCCTTGTAGTCCGCCGGGATGATGACGGCGTTGTAATTGTCCGACGAGACCATGTAAGGAAAATTGCCGTTCGGCGCGTCGAGGTGGAATTCCACCGTGTAGTCGTCGACCTTCTTGCTGGCCCCCTTCGACAGGATACCGGTGAACACCGACAGCGCGTTGGATGAGTTTGCCGGATCGGCCAGGCGGTCGATGCTCGCCACCACGTCCTCGGCCTTCATTTCGCCGCCGCTGTGGAATTTCACGCCCTTGCGCAATTTGAAGGTCCAAACCGAGCCGTTGTCGTTCGGCTTCCAGCTCTCGGCCAACGCGGGCTGCAGCACCAGGTCGGGGCCGTCGACGCAGAGGAATTCCGCAACCTGCTGCATGATCAGCAGGCCGCCGGCGTCGGCGATCGTGACGGGATCGATGGCTGCCGCCGGCACGCTGCTGGCGACACGGATGGTGGCGCCGGGTGCGCCCTGGGCGCGCGCCAGCGACGGCATGCCGCCAAGGCCGGCAGCCGTGGTGATGCCTCCAAGCAGCGGCAGCGACAGGCCAAGCAGGCTGCCATGGCGGATGAAGTCGCGGCGGCTGACACGGCCGTCGACGAGGCCGTCGATCAGGTGATTTTCAAGCGGCGAGCGATTGCGCCGGATCAGGTCGAGAATGCGGTAGTTCTTGATCATGGGTTTAACCCTTCCCCTGTTTCTTATGGTTTGATGAATGCGTTTTTCAGTTGACGAAGTCCGTGGAGTTCTCCTGTCCCGGCCATCAACGATGTCAGTCGCACGGGACTGTAGCATGCGGTTTTTCCTGGTCCATCCGATCCTTGCGGCGCGGGGGTCAGATTTTCTTGAGCAATGCTTCCACCCGTCCGCTCCTGCCGTCGCCATCGATCGCGGCGGCGGACTCTTGTTCTTGAAATACGTCTCCTTTCCCGTGTCGTTCTCCTAGTTCAGCGGCAAACGGCGATATGTCCCGGGCTTGGCCGGGTCGTGATATTTGTTGCAAGGGCCGTTCTCGGCAAAGTCGCGATGGCACGCCGCGAGATTTTCCCGCGACAAGGTGACACCAAGACCGGGACCTTCCGGGACACGCACCGTATTGTTCCTGGGGCAAAACGGCCCCTCCTCGGTGATGTCCATAGGTTGCATACGAAACAGCGACTGGTTCGGCTCCCGGATCCAGCCGAGTGCTGCGCACAGATGCAGGTAGGCCGCGCTGCCGATGCCGCTGTCGCCGCTGTAGCACCAGAAATCGATGCCCGCGTGCTCGCAGGCGCCGACAAAGCGCAGCATCCGGCCGACGCCGCCATGCGCGGTCGGGTTGCCGACGAATGCATCCGGCACCTTGAGGTCCATGGCGCGCGCGATGTCGATATTGTGGGTCGAGAACGGGATCGAGCAATGGCGGCGCAGTTCGCGCATCTCCTCTGATGTCGCCACCGGATCCTCCCAGTTGCGCACGCCGAGCTCTTCCAGCGGCCGCGCAAGCCGCCGCGCCGTGCTGAGCGAGTAAGCCTGGTTCGAATCGATGCGGATCATCGCATCGTCGCCGAGTTTTTCGCGGATCAGCTCGACCATTCTCAGCGAGATCCTTGGGTCGTCGGTCGAGAATTTTCCTTCGAAGAAGGTCGTGCCGTGTGTCTCGTGCAGTTCCACGCAATAGTCGGCGACTTCTTCCGGCGTCGTCTCGCCCTTGACACCATCCCCATCGCCGCGCAGCGAGAAATAGTCGGTGAACGGGATGTCCTTGCGCACGGCCCCGCCGAGCAACTGATAGAGCGGCTGGTTCCAGGCCTTGCCGCGCAGGTCCCAAAGCGCCATCTCGATGGCGCCGAAGGCCGTGATGCGGGTGCGGTCGTTGATCGACTGCACGCCGGTCCAAAACGGCAGGCAGACATGTTCGGCGCCGGCAATGTCGAAGGCGTCGCGGCCGACCAGCCGCTGGGCAAGAACATCATTGATGATGGCGGCCGCTGCCGGCGTCGGTGCTTCGCCCAGCCCGACAAGGCCGTCCTCGGTCTCGACTTCGACGATAACAGGCGAAAAACCGTCGAGTTCGCCGAACACCCAGGCATAGGGCGCTTCGAGGCGAAGATTGATCGGCGTGGCCTTGATGCCGCGGATCTTCATCTCAGCGTCCAACTTCGAAGAAGGGCTTGCCGAGCAGGTCTGGAACGACGTCGATGCCAAGGCCTGGGCCGGCGGGAATACCCATGCGGCTGCCGGTGACCGGCGGCGCGTTCGACGCGGTGCGCACCGTCACCCATTCATGGAAGGCGATCGCGTGCAGCCGGCGCTCCTCCGGCGTCGACAGCGACAGATGCGCCATGGCGGATGTGTCGATCTCGGCGCCGCCGGTATCCTCGACCGTGATCATGAAGCCGAGATCGACGGCGACGTCACGGATCAGCCGGGTCTTGGTGACGCCGCCGAGCCGCGAGATCTTCAGCGTCAGCCCGTCCGCCGCGCCGAGGCGATGGATTTCCAGCATCGCCTCCAGCGAGGTGACGGATTCGTCGAGCACCATCGGCTTGTCGAGCATGCGGCGCACCGACATGTTCTCGTCGATCGTCGTGCAAGGCTGCTCGAACGTATAGTCGATCGCCCGCGTCGCGTCAGTGAACTGACGTGCCTGGTATGGTGTCCACCCGGCATTGGCGTCGCAGAAAATGACAGTGCCTTTCGGCACCGAGGCGGCGACCGCCATGACGCGCTCGACGTCGTCATGGACATTGCCGCCGACCTTGACCTGGAGCCGGCGGAAACCGTCCTCGACGATGCGCTTGGCAAGTGCGGCCATTTGATCGATCGTGCCATGGGTGACGACCTTGTAGAGTTCGGCCGTGTCGCTTTCCCTGCCGCCGAGCAGCGTCACCAGCGGTACGCCGGCGGCACGCGCCGCCAGATCCCAGCAGGCCATGTCGAGCGCCGATTTGATGTAGAGATGGCCCTTGAACACCGTGTCCATCAGTCGGCCGATGCTGGCCAGCCCGCACGGGTCCTGGCCGATAAGGTGCGGTGCGATCTCCGGCACGCCGGCTCGGGTGCCGGCCGGGAAGGCGGCCGAGTAGAAATTGCCGAGCGGCGCCATCTCACCCCAGCCGGTGACGCCGCTGTCGGAGGTGATGGAGACGATCACAGCGTCGAAGCAGTCGGCCACACGCCCCTTGGACATGCGATAGGGGCCGTCCACGAAAGGCTGCACGACGTGATAGGCTTTGATGGTTTCGATCTGCACGTGGGGTATCCATTATCCGCGATGAGGGGGAGGGTCAGGCGCCTTTCGACGAACGCTTTTCGAGGCCGCGCGCATAGGCAAGAAGCTCTTCGAAATCGTGGTCGATATGCTCTCGTGTGTGGCGCTGGGCGGCACGCATGTCGTCGCTCTTGAGCAGCGCCACATAGGTTTCATGAACGTCTTCGGCCGGCACGGCTTCCTTGCGTGCCTGCTGGTGCAGGGCGAAATACATCTGCAACCGGCTGGTCAGCCTTTGCCAGGTCTCCAAGAGCACGGAATTGTCGGCCCATTCATGGATCAGGCCATGCAGTTGCAGCGCGGTCTCGATCTGGCGCGTGGTGTCGCGGTTGCGCGTCGCCTGCTTCACCGCTTCGTGGCGCCGGTCGAGCTCATCGAAAAAGCGCTGGTCGCGCAGTTCCCACATCCGCTCGATGGCGAACTCGTCCAGCACCTTGTTGAGCGAATAGGCGTCGTCGATGTCCTTGGCGGTGACATTGATGACGAAGGTGCCGGCATAGGGAATGCTGGTCAGGATGCCTTCCTGCACCAGCTCGCGCATCGCTTCGCGCAACGGCGCGCGGCTGACCCGCATCTGTTCGGAAATCCTGAGCTCGTTGAGCTTCTGGCCTGGCTCGAGCTGACCGGTCAGGATCGCGCGTCTGAGCAGTGCCACGATTTCGGCACGGCGTGTCGTGTCGGCAATCGGACTGAATTCCGTCTTCACCATCCGGCCCACTCCCGCGAGAACAGAAGCAGAGACAATCAGATTGTCGACAATCTAACAAGAGCAAGTGATCGGATTTTTCCGTCTCCCAGCGCCAATGTCGCCGCCCTGGTCGGTCTGCTCGTGAAAACGGCGCCCGCGACCTGAGAAAAGGTCGGGGCGCCGCGCGGAAACCGGGCCTGCGGGGGAGTCAGGTAGCCGGTTTCTGTGGCAGGGGCGAAATCGGCATTCCGGGGCCGATCTTCTGCAGATTGCCTGTGATCACCTGGTCGCCTTCAGCGACGCCGCTGAGGATGGCGACCATGTCGCCGCTGGTCGGCCCCAGCGAAACCAGCCGCTGGTCGACCGTATTGCCCTTGCCGACGACATAGAGATACTTGCCGAGTTGGCTTGATCCCAGTGCGACCTGCGGCACCATCAGCGCATCGGGCTGTTGTTTGACGTGCAGCCGCACGCGAACATACTGGCCAGGCAAGAGCGTGAACTTGGCGTTGCCGATTGTGGCGCGTGCGGTGATCGTGCCGGTCGAGTGATCGATCGTGTTGTCGATAAAGGTGAGCTCGCCCTTCTGGTGGGCCTCGGTCTCACCGGGAAGCAGGACCTCGACCTCGATCGGGCCGGCGGCACGCGCTTCCTCGATCTGCGCCAGGTCCGTCTCGCTCGGATTGAAGGTGACGTAGATCGGATCGAGCTGCACCAGCGTGTTGAGCACGGTGCCGGCAACGCTGACCAGCGTTCCCACGGAAGCCTGGTTGCGGCCCAGACGTCCAGCGAACGGCGCGTGGATTTCAGCGTAGCTCAAATTGAGCTCGGCCGTGCGCACAGCCGCCTGGTTCAGCGCCAGCGACGCCTGCGCCTCGCGCAAGGTGCTGGTGCGCTGGTCGAAGCTGTCCTTGTCCAGGTAGCCGCTCCTGGCGAGTTCGGTACCGCGACCGAGATTGGAACGTGCATAATCGAGGGTCGCCGTGTCGCGCTGAACCTGTGCCTTCGCCTGGTCGAGCGAGGCCTGGAAGTCATCGGGCGAGATCCTGTAGAGCAGGTCGCCTTGCCGCACGTCGGCGCCGTCTTGCGCCGTCTGTTCCTGCAAATAGCCGGGGACGCGTGCCTGCAGCGTGATGCTGCGGATCGGCTCGGTCCGCGCGGCATAGTCGAGATAGATCGGGATCGTCTTCTTGACCACGTTCGCCACCGGCACCGGCATGACGAACGCTGCTGGAGCCGGCGCGGCCCCGGCCGTGCCGGCATTCAGGCTGAGATTGCCCATGTCCAGCAGGTGGACACTGGCCACCGAGATCGCACCCAGCGCGACAGCCGTTCCCAACGCGATTTTCCATTTACGCATGATGATTCTCCAATCTTATTCGGCCGCTTCCGCCAGAGGAGGAAAGGCGGGTTTGGCCGTTGGTTCAGTGTGTTGAGAAGCGGGCTCGTCGCCGCCGCGCCGTTCGCGCAGCTGTTCGATGACCGCGTAGAAGACCGGCACGAACACCAGCGACAGGATGGTCGCGGCGACCATGCCGCCGAACACGGTGGTGCCGATGGACTGGCGGCTGGCGGCACCCGCACCGGTGGCGATCATCAGCGGCACCACGCCGAGGATGAAGGCAAACGCGGTCATCAGGATCGGCCGCAGTCTCAGCCGGGCGGCCTCCATTGATGCCTCGACGATGCTGAGGCCTTCCTCGCGCCGCCGTCTTGCGAACTCGACGATCAGGATCGCGTTCTTGGCCGCCAGGCCGATCAGCATGACGAAGCCGATCTGCGAATAGAC
The DNA here is from genome assembly GCF_006658535.1 of Mesorhizobium sp. B2-4-13. Lineage (NCBI taxonomy): Bacteria > Pseudomonadati > Pseudomonadota > Alphaproteobacteria > Hyphomicrobiales > Phyllobacteriaceae > Mesorhizobium > Mesorhizobium sp. B2-4-13. Next base: position 690,222 of record NZ_VFVB01000003.1, read on the forward strand.
GTCGATCTGCATGCCGCGCACCCAAAGTGCGGCGAACGCGCCGAACAGTGCGAGCGGCACGGCCAGCAGCACCATGAAGGGCATCGCCCAGCTCTCGTACTGCGCCGCCAGGATCAGGAAGACGAAGACGATGGCGAGGGCAAAGACCACCGACGCGATCGACCCCGCCTTGAGCTCCTGGAAAGTGATGCCGGTCCATTCGAAACCGAAATCCCTGGGCAGCGCGGTCGCCGCTGCCCGTTCCATGGCGGCGACCGCCTGGCCCGACGAATAACCGGGAGCGGCGCCGCCATTGATGGTGGCCGAGGCGTTGTTGTTGTAGTGCGGCACGGTTTCCGGGCCGACGAACGGCACCAGTTTCCCCAACGTGCTGAGCGGCACCATGCCGCCGGAGGCATTGCGCACATAGAGCCGTGAAATGTCGGCTGCACCGGCACGTGAATCCTTGTCGGCCTGGATGGTCACCCGGAAGGTGCGGCCAAACAGGTTGAAGTCGTTCACGTAGAGCGAGCCGAGATAGATCTGCAGCGTGTTGAAGACGTCGGGCAGGTTGAGGCCGAGCAGCTTCGCCTTGGCGCGGTCAAGATCGTAGTTGAACTGCGGCGTCGAGGTCGAGAACGGCGAAAACAGCTGCTGCGGATTGATTTCAGGCTGCTTGCGGGCCTCGGCGATCACCGCTTGCGTGGCGTCGTTGAGGGCCGTGCTGCCGCGGCCAGTGAGGTCCTCGACGACGAATTCGAAGCCGCCCGTGGTGCCGATGCCGGGGATGGAGGGTGGATCGAAGGAGAGCGCAAAAGCCTCCGGAATCTGCATCAGCTTGCCACGCACGTCGCCGACGAGCTTCGAGGCGCTCTGGTCGGGGCCACGCTCCTCCCACGGCTTGAGGATGGCGAACTCGACCGCCGAGTTCGACTGCGCCGCGCTGGTGAGGAAGTTCAGGCCGCTGATCGAGCCGACGATGTCGACGCCTGGCGTCGCCTGCAGGATGTCGCGCGCCTTCTGGGCCACCGCATCGGTACGCTCCAGCGAAGCGCCGTCGGGCAGCTGGATGACGACGAAGAAATAGCCCTGGTCCTCGACCGGAAGGAAGGTCGAGGGCAGCTTTTGCCAGACGAAGTAGGTGGCGACCAGGCCGGCGGCGAACAGGCCAAGCATGATCCAGCGCAGCCGGATAAGGATGCGCACGCCATGGGCATAGGCATGCGACAGCCTGTCGAAGCCCGTGTTGAACCAGCGGAACAGGAAGAATTGCGTCTCGCCTCGATGGCGCAGGAAGGCTGCACTGAGCGCCGGGCTGAGCGTCAGCGAGTTGAAGGCGGAGATGCCGACGGAGATCGCCACCGTCAGCGCGAACTGGTTGTAGAGCTTGCCGGAGACACCGGGAATGAAGGCAACCGGCACGAACACCGCCATCAGCACGGCGGTGGTCGCAATGATCGGGCCGGTGACCTCGGCCATGGCGGCCTTTGTCGCCGCCAGCGGTTTCAGTCCGGCCTCGAGCTGTCGTTCGACATTCTCGACCACGACGATGGCATCGTCGACGACAAGGCCGATCGCCAGCACCATGCCGAGCAGCGAGAGCATGTTGAGCGAAAAACCCATCATCTCCATGATGACGAGCGTCGCCACCAGCGACACCGGAATGGCGATGGTCGGAATGATGGTCGTGCGCCAGCTCTGCAGGAAGATGAAGACCACGGCGACGACGAGCACCAGGGCTTCGCCAAGCGTGATCAGCACGTCATGCATCGAGGCCGAGACGAAGCGCGTCGTATCGTAGTGCATCGCATAGTCGACGCCCTTGGGAAAACGGGCCGACAGTTCCTGCATCTTGTCCTTGACGCGCTGCTGCAGATCGAGCGCGTTGGAGCCGGGCATCTGATAGACGGCGAGCACCACGGTCGGGTCCTTGCCGAAAAAGGCCGAGGACGAATATTGCAGGGCGCCAAGCTCGATACGGGCGACGTCGCGCAGCCGCACCAGCGAGCCGGTGTCGGTGTTGGCACGCACGACGATGTCGCCGAATTCCTTCGGGTCGCTCAACCGGCCGACGGCGTTGACCTGCATCTCGAAGGCGGTGCCGGCGGGCGCCGGCGACTGGCCGATCTTGCCGGCCGCCACCTGGACGTTCTGTTCGGCGATGGCATTTTGCACATCGACCGCGGTGATGCCGAGATTGGCGAGCTTGTCCGGATCGAGCCAGACGCGCATCGAATAACGCCGTTCGCCGAAAATCTGCACGTCGCCGACACCAGGCAGCCGCTTCAGCGGATCCACCACCTGCAGATAGGCAAGGTTGGAGAGCGCCACCGGATCGACCGAATGGTCGGGCGAGGTCAGGTTGACGATGAGCACGAAGTTCGGGTTCTGCTTCTTGATCGTCACGCCGCCCTGGTTGACGATCGCCGGCAGCGACGAGGCGGCCTGCGAGACGCGGTTCTGGACGTCGACGGCGGCCGTGCTCAGGGAATAACCGACATCGAAGGTGATGGTGATGGTCGACGAGCCGTCATTGGAGCTCGTCGAGGACATGTAGGTCATGCCTTGCACGCCGTTGATCTGCTGCTCCAGCGGCGTCGTCACCGTGTCTGCCACCACTTGCGCGCTGGCGCCCGGATAGTGGGCGCTGACGACGACTTGCGGCGGTGTGATGTCCGGAAACTGCGAGACGGGCAGCAGGAAATAACAAATCGTGCCGGCGAGGACCATGATGATGGCGATCGCCGAGGCGAAGATCGGACGATGGATGAAGAAGTTTACCACGACACGCACGCCTCTCCGGCCGCTCTTGCCCGCCCGAAGGCGCTGGCCACCCTGGACAACTGCCCGCGCCCGTCCCGGGACCCTTCCCGTGAACGCAGCAACGGCACCTCGCGACGCTGCCCATCGGCAAGCGAGCGCAACATGTTCTCGAACGCGCGGGGGTCGACCCCGTCTGCCTTCATGACCAGCCGGATCATCGGATCCCGGACGGCCTCATCTATGGTAAGATCGCGGCGCTGTGGCATTGGCCGGCTCCTTGTCTGTCGATTCGCAGCCCGTGCTCACGAACCGTTTTTCATCTCTTCACCGGCCGAGGCCGCATGATTGGCAATCTTTTCGTCCATCTCGATCTGGTAGGACCAGTTCACGACCTTGTTATTGACGACGGACGATATAGGTGTTACCAGTAAGTAACATTCTGGAAGTTACAGACCGGTAACACCCTAGTCAAGAGGTGGCCGAGAGTTTTTTGGAAACGAAAGGAGATCATGATGACAGACGGCGTCGTGGAGCGCTCTCGTCCCCGGGATCGGATTCTGGAGACGGCGCGTGACATGTTCCACAAGCACGGCATCAAGGGCGTCGGCGTCGACGCCATCACCGAGGCTGCCGGCACGAACAAGATGACGCTCTATCGTCACTTCGAATCCAAGGACGAACTGATCGTCGAATGCCTGCGCGCCAACGCGCTGAAAGCTGGCGCGATGTGGGAAACGTTCGAGGCCGAGCATCCGGGTGACAAGCTCGCTCAACTTCATGCCTGGGTTCGCAAGGCCGCCGCCATGCTCAACACCGACGGCCGTGGCTGCGACATGGCCAACGCCGCCGCCGAGCTGACCGAACCCGATCATCCGGCAAGGCGCGTCATCAAGGAACTCAAGGAAGCCCAGCGCGAACGCCTGGTCGGACTCTGCCGGGATGCCGGCATCGGCCAGGCCGAGCTTCTCGCCGATACGCTGTCGCTGCTGTTTGAAGGTGCGCGGGTCAGCGTGCAGACCGTCGGTGCCGAGGGCCCGAGTACGCAGTTCGTGCGGATGGCTGAAGGACTGATCGTTTCCTTCCGGGGCACTGCCGCCGGTTAAGTATTGCCGTGGCTGCTGGTGATTTTGCGGTCGCGTGACCGAAATGATGTCTGCTGCCCTATAGGCAGCACGCTATTTCCCGTTGACTGAACGAAAAAAGCCCGCTGCCGGGAGGAGGTGGCAGCGGGCTCGATTTCGAATGTGGCGCGGGAGGAGGTGCACCCCATTCAGCGTCGGCATCGCATCTGGGAGGAGTAGATGGCCGACAACCAGAACCTACGAGTTGCCCAATGATTCGGCAACAATGAATTGTGCATAGCTGCTGTGCAGATTTGCCGGGGCGGTCATGTTCCCCAGGAGATGCGGGATCTCACTGCACGGGCACGTTTTCCCGGAAGATCAGTCGCGGCTCGATGAATTTGCGGGTGAGATAGGGCGCCGATGATGCGATCGAGCCGAGCAGTTGGATCACCGACTGCTCCGCGATCAGCCTGGCGTTCTGGTCGATGACGACGTCGGCGAGGTCGTCGACGAGGTAGCCGCGTGTCTCCCTTGTCAGATCGTGGCAGATGAAGACCGGCTTGCGGTTGGGCCTGGTTTCCCGGATCGCCTTGGCAATGCCGGAGCGCCCGGCGCCGACGCAATAGATACCGAGCAGTTCCGGCTCGTTGCGCAACGCTTTCATGGTTGCGGCATAGCTGGCATCGGGCTCGTCATTGATCTCGACGGCGCTGCTGACGGTGAGGTTGGGAAACTCCTCTCCAAGCACGGAGCGGAAGCCCATCTCGCGCTCTTCATGGCCGCGGTAGGAACGCGAGCCGACGACCATCGCCAGCTGCCCCTCGCGGCCACCGAGGAAGCGTCCCATCAAAAGTGCCGCCGTCCGCCCCGCCACGCGGTTGTCGATGCCGACATAGGCCGAGCGGGGAGCGGCCGGAATATCGGACACCAGCGTCACCAGCCGGATACCGGCCTCGACCATGTCGCGCAGGATATTGCGCGTCCTGGGATGATCGACCGCGATGACACCGACGCCGTTGGCGCGCAGCGACAGCTTTTCGACCGCGGTCTGCAAGGCATTGGGCGAGATACCGGCGAGATTGTGAATCCGGCAGGACGCCACCAGCGGCAGGCGCGAGGCGTAGTCCTCGATGTGCTTTGCCAGGTCGTGCATGAAGTCGTTCGAGCCGATCGGCAGGAAGAATTCCAGGTTTGCGGGCCTCGAGGGAAGCGTCACCTGGTCGGCGACCGGCAGATAGCCGAGCTGCTTGGCGGCCTCCATGACGCGTTGCCGGTTGGCGGCACTCGCTCCGGGCCGGTTGTTGAGCACCCTGTCGACCGTCGCGGTCGACAGCCCGCAGTTCCTGGCGATGTCGGAGACGGTAGCCTTCATGCCGCAACCCTACACGTCGCTCCGCACGTCCTCAGTGCGCCGGCTTGCCGTCGGCGAGAGCGTCGCGGATGTCCTTGTCCGACATGCCGGTGATGATGCGCTCGACTTCCGTCACGGTTGTCGTCTTCGGATCGATGTCGTCGGCCACCACCTTGCCCCTGCGCATGACGACGATGCGGTCGACCACCTGGAAGACATGGTGGATGTTGTGCGCGATGAAGATGCAGGAGTGGCCGGAATCGCGGGCGTTGCGCACGAAGCTGAGCACGCCTTGGGTCTCGGCCACGCCGAGATTGTTGGTCGGCTCGTCGAGGATGATCAGGTCGCTGTCGAAATGCATGGCGCGCGCGATCGCGACCGCCTGGCGCTCGCCGCCGGAGAGCGAGCCGATCGGCGTCGTCGGCGGGATGTTCTTGGAGATGCCGACCTGTTTGAGCAGATCGCGGGCGACCGTGTTCATGGCGTCCTGGTCCATGCGGTTGAGGAAGCGCGGCGGCTTGATCGGTTCTCGACCCAGGAACAGGTTGCGCGCGATCGACAATTGCGTGACCAGGGCGGAGTCCTGGTAGATGGTCTCGATGCCGTGGGCGATGGCGTCGCTGGTATCGCGCAAGGTGACCTTCTTGCCGCGGATGAAGATATCGCCGCTGGTCAGCGGCACCGCGCCGGAGAGAACCTTGATCAGCGTCGATTTGCCGGCGCCATTGTCGCCCAGAAGGCCGACGATCTCACGCTCGTTGACATGGAAATTGGCGTCCACCAGCGCCTGCACGCGGCCATAGGACTTGCGGATGCTGTGCATGCGGATCAATGGCTCGGCCATGGTTCAAGTCCCCGCCTGGTGCCGGCGTTCCAGCCATGAATGCAGCGCCATCATGCCAAGGATGATCGCGCCGATGAAGATGTTGTAGGCAAGGCCGGGCACGCCGATCAGCACGATGCCGTTGCGCATCACGCGCAGGATCAGGATGCCGAGCACGGTGCCGATGATGGTGCCGCGCCCGCCGGTGAGTGCGGTGCCGCCGATCACCACCATGGCGATCACCTCGAGCTCGTAGCCGGTGCCGCTGTTGGGGTTGGCGGCGGATGTGCGCAGCGAGGAGATGACGCCGGCAAGCGAGGCCATGACCGACGACAGGACGAACAGGCCGACCTTGACGCGATTGACATTGACGCCGCGGGCACGCGCCGCGTTGGGATTGCCGCCCGCCGCCTGGATCCAGTTGCCGGTCCGGCTTTGCGTCAGGACATAGCCGAGCGCGATCGCCGCGGCGATGAACCAGAACAGCGACATGTAGATGCGGAACGGCCCGATGAAGAAGTCGCCGACCAGAGCCTCCGCCAGCCAGCTGCCTTCGGCACTCCAGGTGCGCTGCGGAAACCCGTCGGTGATGAAAAGCGCGCTGCCGCGCACCACCAGCAGCATGCCGAGCGTCACCAGGAAGGACGGGATCTTGAGCTGCGTGACGAACCAGCCATTGACCAGGCCGATCAAGGCGGCAACCACCAGCGCGACAAGGAAGCCCATTTCCAGCGAGGTGACGCCGGCATTGAACAGCGTCCACATCAGCACGGGCGAGAAGCCGAACAGGGACCCGACGGAGAGGTCGAATTCGCCCGAAGTCATCAACAGCGTCATCGCCAGCGCGATCAGGCCGAGCTCGACCGTGAAGGCCAGCGTGTTGGAGATGTTCTGCGGCGACAGGAAGTCGTGGTTGAAACCCCAGAAAACGGCGATCTCCACGATGAGCAGAATGAAAGGTCCGAATTCCGGCCGCGCGATCAGGCGTTGGATGAGCGAATGATTTTCCACTGGGAACCCGCGACATGGTTGGGACGGGCCGCGAGCTCCACCGCATCGGGTGGCATGCCACGGCGCAGGAAGATATCTGGCGCCGTGCGAAAACGCGCGGCGCCAGGGGATCGCGGATTATTTGCCGGACAGGATCTTGTCGTAGACCGCCGCGGTGTCCTTCTCATAGAGCGCGCCGGTGATGACGTTGAAGCCCGGAGGAATGCCGCTGGCCGCCATGTTGGCGAGCGACAGCGCCACATAGCTGGTCGCCTGCGGATCCTGCCACTGGCCGGCATTGACATAGCCGTTCAGCACTTCCTGGGTGGTGTCGAGCGAGTTGCCCCAGCCGACCACCGGGATTTCGCCCGGCTTGACGCCGACCTGGTCGAACACGCGCTTGATCGAACCGGTTACGAGGTCGCCCAGGCCGATGATGGCGTTGACCTTGCCCTTGTGGGCGGTGAGGTAGTCGACCATGCGGTTGATCACCTCGGCCTGGTCGAGCGTCGCTTCGGTCACTTCATAGGTGATGCCGAGCGGGCCGAAGACGCTCTTGATGCCTTCTTCTTCCTGCACGCCGTAGGTGGCGCCGGGGATCTCGACCGGCATCCAGACGAAGTCGCCCTTCTTCACCAGGCCCTTGTCGACCAGATACTGCGCCCAGTGCTTGCCGAAAGTGACGTTGTCACCGCCGACATAGGCGTTGAAATTGGCCTTGGGATCGGGCGTGTTGAAGTTGATGATCGGGACGTTGGCCGCGCGCGCTTCCTTGACGATCTCGACCAGGCTGCCCGGATCGGGGCTGGTGGTGACGATGCCGTCGGCCTTGGCCGAGAGGGCGGCACGGACCGCCTCCTGCTGCGAGGCGACGTCGCCATTGTGGAACGACGTGTTGACGGTGTTGCCGGTGTCCTTGGCCCATTGCTTGGCGCCGGCGAGGAAGTAGGTCCAGACCGGGTCGGCCGGCCCGCCATGTGAAATCCAGTAGAACGTCTTGGCCTGCGCGGCTGCCGGAATGACCGTCAGCGCGATCAGCAGGCCGTAGAGCACAAGTCTTAGTCTCGTCAGCATTTGATTTCCTCCCGATTGAAGATGATCCGTCCCTTGTTCCGGCTTCAGCCGGATTGCGTCTTTTTGCCAGCGCCGCTCGGATGCCTAAGAGCATTCCCTTTTTCGGCGAATGGCAAGCCTCCATCTGCAGATGTAGTGGGCGCCTGACGCGGCGCCATCAGCGACCCCATCAGATCGCATCAGTCGGGATGATTTTTCCCGGGCAGTCGGATGATTGTCGCCGAGAGCTCAGCCGGGCGGACTATCCCGATCACGTCTGGGCGGTCTCTGAGGGCGAAAGTCCCCAAAGAGCCGCTTAGAGCAGGCCGGCCTTGGCCAGGTCGCGCATCAAATGGCTGGCGCCGTAAGTCCAGTGCGGGCAATCGGGCGACAGCCGCACGCGGTTGACCAGCGCGCCGAATTTTTCCGACGAGATGGTGACGATGTCGCCGACCTTGTGCGTGAAACCCTTGCCCTTTTCGCCGCGATCCTTCGACGGCACGAACATGGTGCCGAGATAGAGCGCCAGCCCGTCCGGATACTGGTGATGCGGGCCCATGGCCGCGGCAACCAGCTCCTCCGGCGAGCGGCTGATCTCGGCCATCGAGCTTGCCCCCTCCAGCGAAAACCCGTCCTCGCCCTCGACCTTCAGGCGCACGACGGCCTGCTTCACGTCGGCGATGGAGAACGTGTCGTCGAACAGCCGGATGAAGGGGCCAAGCGAGGCCGAGGCGTTGTTGTCCTTGGCCTTGCCGAGCAGCAGCGCCGAACGGCCCTCGACGTCGCGCAGATTGACGTCGTTGCCGATGGTGGCGCCGACGATCCTGCCGCTCGAGGCGGCGATCATGGCGATCTCCGGCTCCGGATTGTTCCAGGTCGAAACCGGATGCAGGCCGACATCGGCGCCGAAGCCGACCGAGGCCATCGGCTGGCACTTGGTGAAGATCTCGGCATCGGGGCCGATGCCCACTTCCAGATATTGCGACCAGGCGCCGCGCGAAATCAGCTTGGCCTTGATCTCCATCGCCTCTGGCGAACCGGGCTTGAGCTTCGAAAGATCATGGCCGATCAGACCCGCAATGTCGGCGCGGATGGCGTCGGCCTTATCAGCCGAGCCACGCGCCTGTTCCTCGATCACCCGTTCGAGCAGGCTGACGACGAAGGTGACGCCGGAAGCCTTGATCGCCTGCAGGTCGACCGGCGACAGCAGAAAGGGTTTTGCCCGGTCGCGCGTGGCTTCGAAACTGTTGGACGCGATATCGTCGAGTGAACCGATCGGCTTGCCCGTGGCCGAGCGCACATGGCCGGCCGGGTCGGCCAATTCGCAGACGTCACGCACGGTGGGCGCCGCGCTGGATGTGATGTCGAAGACGGTGCCGTCGCGCACCGTGACGACCAGGGGGTGCGAGGCATCGCCGCTCCTGGCGCGGCCGACAAACAAGCCTTCGGCGGGCAGATGTGTCGGGTTGGTCATGAGTTGGGTTCCTCGTTGAATCGAAAATGCTGGCCCGGTCGGCGCGGCACTTTCGCCGGATTCCATTCAAAGGTCTATCCCATCCAAGCAGTCGAGCGGTGGCCGCGAGTATGCCGACTGGGTCATCCACGACGTCCGGATGTCAAGGACATCACCGGGCTTAGGTCCGGTTACTCGAACTTGACTCAGAGAATTGTTCGTGTTTTGTTCTGGGCGCCAGAACAGAACGGAGGCGTTCCTTGGCGAGCGTATAGGTAATGTACCAAGGCGAACTAGATTTCGGAATTCCAGAACCGCCAAGGCGGCCCAAAAAGCCCGATCGTGTCTTCTTCGGCGTGTTTCTGCAGGCAGGGGATTATTTTCGGTTTGCTGATTGTCAAAGCCGGCTATGCGACAAATGTGGCATAGCCGGCTCACCGCTGATACCGGAGCGTTTTCATGTCAGCCAGCAGCATGTCGGGGACTACAAGCGGCTGCGGTCGAAGATCATCTTTGCGGCCACCCGATCGGGGCAGCGCGTCAAGATGCCTGCTTTTGAGATCACCTTTCGCCACGCCAGGAGCTTTCCTGGCCGCCCGGCGACAACAGGCCGACCGGCCAAGCATCCCTTCGTGCTTGTGGCCGATGACGGACCGGTTTGTGAACTGAGCGGGAATCTCGGCGTCGAAATGCTGCGTGAAGGCCTGAAGGCGTCAGACGGGTTCGTCCCTCATATGACCCTTGCCTATGACCAGAAACTTATCCCACAACTGCCGATCGAGCCGATCAGCTTCGTGGCGCGGGAGTTCATTCTCGTGCACAGCCTGCGCGGGCTGACGCAATATGACTTTCTGGAACGTTGGCCGCTGATTGCGATGTAACGAAGCACGCGCTGGTTCGCGCGACACCCCATCCTGACAGGGTCATGTCAGCTATCGACCTGTCCGCGATGGCAGGTCCGCAAGCGGTTCCCTACTTGCAATGCGTCTGAACAGGAGGAACAAAAATGACCGTCACGGAAATCGCCAAGGAGTTCACCGAACTTCTCAAGCAGGGCAACAACGAAGGTGCTGCCGAAAAATACAATGCGGACGATATCATCAGCTACGAAGCGATGGAGGGACCGATGGCCGTCAGTCACGGCAAGGAGGCCCTCAGGCAGAAAAGCCAGTGGTGGCAAGAGAACCACGAAGTGCATGGCGGCTCGGTCGAGGGCCCTTATGTCAACGGCGATCAATTCGCGGTGCGCTTCACCTTTGACATAACGCCCAAGGCCACCGGCGAGCGTGTCACCATGGATGAGGTTGGCCTGTACACGGTCAAGAACGGCAAGATCACCGAAGAGCGCTTTTACTACTGAGGCCGGAAATCGGGTCTTCCCAGCTTTGCTCTCTTTGCGGCAAGGTTGAAAATTTGCACGGCGGCCAGAGCGATCCTCTGGCCGCTGGGAGCGTTCAAATCGTCTTCACATACTGCGCAAGTTGATCGGCCACCGTGCCCCAGCCGTCGAAGAAACCCATCTCTTCATGGTTGTCGCGGGTGGCTTGGTCACGGTGAATGGCTGTGGCGGTATAGCGCGTACCCTGGCCATCCGGATGGAGCGAAATGACTGCGGTGATGAAAGGCTCGCCCGAGGGTCGATAGCCGGGCAGCAGCGCATCCGTCCACACCAGCCGCTCGTTGGGCACGATTTCCAGATAGCAGCAGTGGCGGTCACTGACCTCCTTGCCGTCGGGCGACTGCATGCGTGTCCGAAACAGGCCGCCCGGCCTGAGGTCGATCTCGCAGTCAGTGATCAGCCATGGCTTCGGCGTGAACCACTGCCTGACATGCTCAGGTGTCGTCCAGGCTCGCCAAAGCAATTCGCGCGGCGCATCGATTACGCGCTCCAGCGTCAGGTCCAGCCGGGGATCGGGCTCGAAGGAATAACTCATTTTTCCTGCTCCTTGAGGGTCATGACATAGGCATCGAACCGGTCGAGGCGGCGTTCCCAAACTGTACGCTGTTCGGCCAGCCAGCTTTCGGCGAGCTTCAACGGTTCAGGCGCAAGCTCGTAAGTCCTGACCCGTCCGGTCTTTTGCGAACGAACCAGCCCGCAGCCTTCGAGAATCTTGAGATGGTCGATGAAGGATGGCAGGGCCATATCGAAAGGCTGGGCCAGTTCGCTGACCGAAGCAGGGCTCCTGTTCAGCCGCTCGACCACGCGCCGTCGCGTCGGGTCGGCAAGCGCGCGAAAAATGCCGTCGATCGGCGGGAGGCTTGGATTTGCACTCTGGAGGCTGGTCATCGATCGGTTCCGGGTCGTCAAAAAGCGATTGGAAACACTTAGGTAATTCCCTTAGTGTTGGCAAGCGCCAAATTTCCGGCAACGCTGACCAAGCTGCTGGCCAAGCGGGAAGGGCGGTTTTAGGCTGCGAAACGGATTCGACTGTCAGCCCAAGGGAAGAGCACTTTGACGATCACCATGTACGGCATCACCAATTGCGACACGATCAAGAAGGCGCGCGTCTGGCTGGAGAGCCATGACCTTCCCTATCGTTTCCACGACTATCGGGCCGAAGGGATCGAGGCTGGCAAGCTGAATGGCTGGGCCGGCAAGGTCGGTTGGGAAAAGCTGCTCAACAAGGGCAGCACTTCGTTTCGCGAACTGCCGGAGGCGGACAAGCAAGGCCTCGACGAGAAGAAGGCGAAAGCGTTGATGCTGGCCAAGCCGACGATGATCAGGCGGCCGGTGCTGGAGATCGGCGATCGGGTGGTGGTTGGCTTCAAGCCGGAGGTTTATGAGCAGACGGTGGGGAAGTAGGCGGAAGCGTCGCGCCGTCCGATCTCCACCCTCGTGGGGAGATGTCCGGCAGGACAGAGGGGCGCTGTCCGCCTGCTCGCGAAGGTCCGAGCGCCTCAACCCGCGCTCAAATACTCCGCCAGTGCCACCGCATTATTGTGCGCTTCATCATGCGCGCCGTAGAGCAGCGTTACCTTGCCCTCGCCAAGCAAGCCGCGCAGCTGCGCAACCGCCTCACCATTCCCGTCGAGCTCAGCCCCGTACCGCTTCCGAAATTCCGCCCAACGTGCCGGCTCGTGCCCGAACCACTTCCGCAGGTCGTCGCTCGGCGCGATCTCCTTCAGCCACAGTGCCAGCGCGGCATGCTCCCTGCTGACGCCGCGCGGCCAGATGCGATCAACCAACACCCGCTGCCCGTCATCGGCAGCGGGCGGCTCGTAAATCCGCTTGACCATCAGGTCGAAAGCCATTCGACCTCCCTACGCCGAACCCCTCAGGCCCACTCGCCTTTGCGCATCACCGGCACGCGGCTGCCATCCTTGGCGACGCCGTCAATGTCGATCTTGTCCGACCCGATCATCCAGTCGATATGGATGAAGCTCTTGTTGCCGCCGCGCGCCGCGATTTCGTCAGGGCTGAGCGAGGCGCCGTCGACGAAGCATTTCGAATAGCATTGGCCGAGCGCGATGTGGCAGGCGGCGTTTTCGTCGAACAGCGTGTTGAAGAACAACAGGCCGCTGGCCGAGATCGGCGAGGAATGCGGCACCAGCGCCACTTCGCCCAGACGACGCGCGCCCTCGTCGGTGTCGAGCACCTTCTTCAGCACGTCCTCACCTTTCGACGCTTTGGCCTCGACGATCCTGCCGCCCTCGAAGCGCACCGAGATGTCGTCGATCAGCGTGCCTTGGTAGGACAGCGGCTTGGTCGAGGAGACATGGCCCTCGACGCGCCGCGCATGCGGAGTGGTGAAAACTTCCTCGGTCGGGATGTTGGGATTGCAGGTGATGCCGTTCTTGGCGGTCGAGGCGCCGCCCATCCACTCATGGCCATCCGCCAGCCCGACCGTCAGGTCGGTGCCCGGTCCAGCGAAATGCAGGGCATGGAAATCATGGCCGTTGAGCCATTCGGTGCGGCCGCGCAGCGCCGCATTGTGCGCCGTCCAGTTGCCGATCGGGTCTTCCACATCCACCCGCGAGGCGGCGAAGATGGCGTCGGCGAGCTTCGCGACCGCCACGTCGTCGGCATCGCCGGCGAAAACCTGCCTGGCCCAGGCCAGATCCGGATAGGCGACGATGTTCCAGTTGATGTCGAAGCCGGTGATCTTCTCCAGCGCCGGCTGGTAGGCCATCGAATTGGCCTTGTTGGCGCGCGCCACCTTCGCCGGATCCTGCGCCGACAGGAGCGACGGATCCTCGCCGCGCACGGCAAGCCGGGCTGCGTTGTTGGAGAAGGCCTTAGCCATGCCTTCGTAGAGCCAGCCGGCGGCATGGTCGAAGCCAGCATCGGCGCCGAAGCGGTAGCGCGCCAGCGTCATCTCGTCATCGTTGAAGATCGGCGTCACCAGCCCGGCACCGGCCTTGTAGGCGTGTTCGACGATGCGCCTGGTCAGCGGCAGGGCCGCGATCGACGATGTCAGCACCAGGTCCTGTCCGGGCTGCAATTGCAGCCCCACCTTGATGGCGACTTCCGCCAGCCTGTCGAGCTTCACCGGGTCGATCGTTGCGGAAACGCCGCGCGAATGTGTGGTCATGATCCTGCCTGTCGTCTTGGGATGTTTGATTGAACATAGACCGGTGCCGCGGTGCTTTCCACCGTGATCGTGCCGCTGGGCTCCGCGACCGACGATCCGAACCGCGCCATCGTCGCCGCGATCTCTTCCTTGATCCAGATCATGAAGTCCCGGACCTTGCGGCTCTCGGCCTTGGTGGCGGAGGTCACCAGCCAGTAGCCGAGGCCGCTCTGAGCGCGAATTCCGAACGGCGCCACCAGGCGCCCGTCGGCCAGCGCATCGGCCGTCAGCAATTGCCAGCCGAGCATCACGCCATGGCCGGCGATCGCCGATTCCAGGCACAGCATCGGGTCGGTGAAGCTCGCGCCTTTCTGGAAGGTAACGGGTTGAACGCCGGCGGCCGCGAACCAGCTTTCCCAGTTGATCATCGCCCGCTCGTCGGTGATGGCGCAGGTCTGGGCGAGGTCGCAGATCGACGTTAGTTTTCTGGCAATCCCGGGCGCGCAGACCGGGAAGACTTCCTGCGCCAAAAGCAGCTCCGCCTTTCCACCCGGCCATTTGCCGTCGCCAAGCCGGATGGCAATGTCGACGTCCGAGTGATCGAGATTGGCCAGCCGCACTGAAGCGTCGATACGCAGCAGCACGTTGGGATGCCGGTCGAAGTGCCGCGACAGCCGTGGCAGCAGCCATTTGGAGGCAAAGGCCGGTGCCGCCGAAACGACCAATGTGCACTGGCTGGCTTCGTCGGCCAGTGCCACGGCCTGGGCAAGCTCGCGAAATCCAGTGCCCAGGCGGGCCGCGAAGACGGCGCCGAATTCGGTCAGGACGAGGCCGCTGGTCGTGCGCTCGAACAGTGCCTGGCCGAGCTGTTTTTCGGTGCGGCTGATCTGCTGGCTGACGGCGCTGACGGAAACGTTGAGTTCGCCGGCGGCGGCGGCGAGCGAGCCGAGACGGGCGACGGTTTCCACGGCGCGAAGGCCGTTGAGATGAACGCGGTTGAGCATGGCCATTTGAGATTTTCTAAACCGATCCGGCCGAAATCTCAATTGAAACGGATATCGAAACGGCAGACCTTATGGGTGGAAACAGGCCCATGGAGCCGGAAATGCTGAGCATGTTGCTGAAGGCCCTGGTCGCGGCCACTTCGCCGGATGACACGGACTGCGACTTCGATACGCTGAGTTGGCTGACCGATCCGCTTGCCCATCCCGCGCTGGGTGTAATGTCGGAGCGCGAACTCGGTGATGTGCCGTTCCGGTTGACGGCGCGCCGGACCGCGTATGAGACCGTTTCACCGAGCGCCGGTTTCGGCGATCGCTGCTGAGCGCGCGATCGCGATCAGGGCACTGGCCCAACACGAGGCGGATTGTTTCACCCGCTCGCACATCTATTGTGCACTGCAATGACTTCGCCCCAATCGACAGCGCTGCGTTACGCCTTCGCCGGCATGATCGCCATGGCAGTTGCCATGGGCATCGGCCGCTTCGTCTACACGCCGATCCTGCCTGGCATGATGGAGGAACTGCATCTGTCGCCGGCCAATGCCGGCTGGATCGCCTCGGCAAATTATCTAGGCTATCTCGTTGGCGCGTTGGTGGCGGCGGGCAGCTGGGCACATGGACGCGAGCGTTTACTGATGCTGGGCGCCCTCGGTGCCAGCGCCGTGCTGGCCGCCTCGATGGGGCTGACCGACGCCATGGCCGCCTTCGTCGCCATTCGTTTTCTGGCCGGTCTGGCGAGCGCTTTCGTCATGGTGTTCATGGCCAGCATCGTTTTCAGCCATATCGCGGCCGCCGGGCGCGGCGATCTGCAGGCCTGGCATTTCGGCGGCGTCGGCCTCGGCATAGCGATATCGGCGGCGATGATGGCGGTGCTGGTCACCGAACATGCCGGCTGGGCGCAGGGCTGGCTGTGGTCGGGGGCGATTTCGGCTTGCGGCTTCGTCGCCGTGGTGCTGCTGGTGAACCAGGGGCCGCTCGCCAATGGCGAGGTCCGCCGTGAACCGGCGCTGCCGAAGGATCGGTCGCTGATGAAGGTGATCGTCGCCTATGGGCTGTTCGGTTTCGGCTATGTGGTGACGGCGACCTTCCTCGTGGCCATCGTGCGCCAAGGCGGCGGCAGCCGCGTCTTCGAGGCCATGGTGTGGATGGTTGCCGGCCTTGCCGGTTTCCCTTCGGTCTGGCTGTGGCAGAAGATAGCGGCGCGGATCGGGCTTTATGCCGCCTATGCCTTGGGATGCTTCGTCGAAGTTGTCGGCGTTACCGCGAGCGTCGCCACCGGCGGGCGCATGGGGCCGCTGCTTGGTGGCGTGCTGCTCGGCGGCACGTTCATTGCCATCACGGCACTTGGCCTGCAGGCCGCCAGGCAGCAGGCCCCAGCGTCGCCCCGGCGCATCTTTGCCCTGATGACCGCCTCCTTCGGTCTTGGCCAGATCATCGGCCCGATCGCGGCCGGGCTTTTAGCGCAGGCATCGGGCGATTTCTTCCTCGCCTCGATCGTCGCCGCGGCCGTCCTGGTCGCCTCCGGCGCCGTCACGTGGTCCGCTGCGCCAAAATCGCCATGATTTGTGGTCTTGCTCTGCACCGGCATCGGGCAGGCATTTTCTTTCCCCCTAATGTGTGACCTTATGCCGGCTCAAACCTGCTGATTTGCGCATCGATCGAGGAATTCGCCACAGTGTTCGTATCCTTCTTCCCGCAGCCGAAGCTGTTCTTCTCTTCGGCCGCCATCTGGAGCCTTGCGGCGATCCTGTTCTGGTTTTTCGGCGGGGAGCAATTGGGGGCGGTTTTCGGCATGCCGCCTGCTGCTCCCGGAGCGCCACCCATCATCGGCATCGCCATTCTCGTATCGAAGCCATTCCTCTGGTTTTATATCTACTTCACGCTTTGCGTGGCCATCTTCTACGCGTTCTGGAGTTGGTATTCGCCGCACCCATGGCAGCGCTGGTCGATCCTGATGACGGCGGTCATCCTGTTCTTCATCTATTTCAACGTGCAGGTCAGCGTCGCCGTCAACGCGTGGTACGGCCCGTTCTTCGACTATGTACAGGGGCTGATGTCGGGGACCGGAAAGTCGACGAACGCCGAGTTCTACACCGGATTGGCCGACTTCTCATGGCTGGCCCTGGTCGGCATGAACGTGCAGGTGGTCAACGCCTTTATCGTCAGCCACTGGATCTTCCGCTGGCGCACAGCCATGAACAACTACTTTATCGAGAACTGGAGCAGGCTGCGCCATATCGAGGGCGCTTCGCAGCGCATCCAGGAAGATACGATGCGGTTCTCGCAGATCATGGAGGATCTCGGTTCCAGCTTTGTCCAGTCGATCATGACCCTGATCGCCTTCCTGCCGGTGATGATCCAGTTGCAGGCCCACATCAGCGAACTGCCGATCATCGGCGCGATCCCGCAGCCATTGGTGGTCGCGGCACTTGCCTGGTGTCTGTTCGGCACGATCTCGGTGATGATTGCCGGCATGAAGCTTCCCGGCCTGCAGTTCCGAAACCAGCGCGTCGAAGCCGCTTACCGCAAGGAGCTGGTCTATGGCGAGGATCATGCGGACAGGGCGCAACCCGCCACCACCGCCGAGCTGTTCGCCAATGTCCGGCACAATTATTTCCGGCTCTATTTCCACTACATCTATTTCAACGTCGTCCGGTACACCTACCTTCAGGCCGACAACATTTTCTCGCTGCTGATCCTGGGCCCGTCGCTGGTCGCGCACAAGATAACGTTCGGCGCGCTGAATCAGATATCGAACGCGTTCGGCAAGGTGACGGGTTCGCTGCAGTTCCTGCTTACCTCATGGTCGACCATCGTCGAGCTGCAATCGGTGCACAAACGCCTGCGCGCCTTCGAGGCGACGCTGCAAGGCGAGCCGTTGCCCGATATCGACCAGCGCTATCTGGCAAGGCAAGGGGCCGGGGATCCGGCCTAGGGATGCTCTGACGAAACGCCGGTTGGCGGCTCAGCCGCCAACCGGCGCCTGCTTCTGGCCGCCATCCTGCCGCGAGATGTAATCTCGAAAGCTGATGCACTCGACATCTGATTTGACGCAGACTTCGCCGGCAAAACGCTCCAGCGCATTCCAGTAGGCGCCGTCATTCATCAGCGTGAAGTGGAAGCCGAGTTCCAGCGGAACGCGCTTGCCCCGATATTGCGCGTCGAAGGCGGCGCGAAACGCCTGATAGGTCCGGTCCGCGAACTCCCCGGCGTTGCTCGGCCGCTCGAAGCCGCCGGAATGGCGGACGTACAGATTGTAGTCCATGGCGATCACCGGGCGTGATTTCGGCCCTTCCGGAATCTGCGGCAGGGAAAAGTGGGTGATGCCGCCAACGGTCGGCGGCAGGGCAGGACCCATTGAAACGCCGCTGGCGTCGAACCGATAACCGGCTGTCGGGAGTGCCTCGTAAAGCGCTTTGCCAGTCGACAGATACGGCGCCCGGAAACCCGCCACCGCATGCCGCGCGAATTCCCGCCAGCCCTCGGGTTCGGGCGCAATGCCGTTGATCGCATAGGCGTTCTCAAAAATGTGCTCGAAAGAGGCGAACTCTTTCAGCCAGTCTGCCTTGCTCCAGTCCTTGCCGTCGAAATGACCGCAAGCGTGGCTGGCAATGTCGTGACCCTCATGGGCGGCGAGGCCGATCTGTTCCAGCCGCTCGGCCACGTCCTGCCTGGAGGCGGCAAAGCCGATGTTGGATTTGCCCGCCGTCTTGCCAGGCGCGGTGTATTGGCCGCGTGTCTCGGGCGACAGCAGGAAGACGCAGGACAGGAAATAGGTGAAATGCGCGCCGGTGCGCTGGGCCAGCGCCCGGCTGCGCTTCCACTGCGAGATGTCGCGCGCGCTGTCGAAGGAGATGATCACGATCTGCTTCGGCCTTGCCGGTGCTGGTGGCGCGGGCGGATCGGCCAGGGCCACGCCGGCGGTGGCGAGTGAGGCAAGCGAGAACAAAACAACGCGGGACAAACAAGGCATCGGCAAATTCACGGGCTCCGGGTGGTCGGCAAGCCGGCTATCGCGCAAATGTGGCGCCGGTGCGATTGGGTTTTCGTGGGTTTGCCCCCGGGGACAAACATTGGTTTGCCCGGGGGACAAACAGTTGTTTGCCGGGGACAAACATTTGTTTGCCCCGGGAATAGCCGATTTTCCGGCCGAACCCCTTCCATGCCGACAAAATTTCGCTAAAACGCGGGCTCATGAACCGCCCCGGCCCGGGGCAGGAATGGTTTGATTGATGTCCGACGACAGTTTTATTCGCGAAGTCAATGATGAGATGCGCCGCGAGCAGGCGCAGAAGCTGTGGGACCGTTTTGGCCCGGCCTTGCTTGTCATTGCGGTGCTTGTGGTGCTCGGCACCGCGGCCTTCGTCGGCTATCGCTATTGGGACGAGACGCGCGCCAATCGCTCCGGCGATGCCTTCTCGCAGGCGCTGAAGCTCGCCAATGACGGTAAGAACGATGACGCGCTGGCCGCGCTCGATCAGCTGGAAAAGGATGGCTACGGCGCCTATCCGCTGCTCGCCCGCATGCGCGCCGCGACGGTCAAGGCCAACAAGGGCGACGTCGCTGCCGCCGTCAAGGACTTCGACGATGTCGCCGCCGACACCGCCATTCCCCAGGGCCTGCGCGACATGGCGCGGCTGAGGGCGGCGCTCCTGCTCGTCGATCATGGCTCCTTCGCCGACGTGTCGAGCCGCGTCGAGGCGCTGACATCGGACACCAACACGCTGCGCCACAGCGCGCGCGAGGCGCTTGGCCTTGCCGCCTGGAAGGAAGGCAAGACCCAGGACGCGCTGAAGCTGTTCGATCAGATCGCCTCCGATGATGGCGCCCCGCGCAACACGCGCGAGCGGGCGACCTTGATGTCCGAGCTGATCCGCGGGTCGGGCAGCGCATCGTGACCCGTTGCCCAAGGCGCGCAGCGGTTTGGCACCACGACATGCGTGGAAGATGTAGGGTCGGATGACATTCAAAGTCGCCATCATCGGCAGACCTAACGTCGGCAAGTCGACGCTTTTCAATCGGCTGGTGGGAAGAAAGCTGGCGCTTGTCGACGACACGCCGGGCGTGACCCGCGACCGCCGCGTCCACGCCGCCAAGCTTTACGATCTGCATTTCGATGTCATCGATACCGCGGGCTTCGAGGACGCCGGCGCTTCGACCTTGCCGGGCCGCATGCGCGCGCAGACCGAAATCGCCATCCGCGAGGCGGATCTGATCTTTTTCACCATCGACGCCAAGTCCGGCCTGCTGCCGGATGACAGGACCTTTGCCGAGATCGTGCGAAAATCCGGCAAGCCGGTCGTGCTGGTCGCCAACAAGGCCGAGGCGAAGGGCGCCCAGGGAGGCATGCTTGAGGCCTGGGAACTTGGCCTTGGCGAACCGATCCCGGTTTCTGCCGAGCACGGCCAGGGCATGCCCGACCTGCGCGACGCCGTGATCGAAGCCCTCGGCGAGGCGCGCGCCTTCGGTGAAGACGAGGATACAGACGAAGACGCCGCCGCCAGCGAGGTGCTGATCGGCGAGGACATCGCCGATCCGGACGCCGAGCCATCCTATGACGACACCAAGCCGATGCGCATCGCCGTCGTCGGCCGGCCGAACGCCGGCAAATCGACGCTGATCAACGCGCTGATCGGCGAGGAGCGGCTGCTGACCGGACCGGAAGCCGGCATCACCCGCGATTCCATTTCGGTCGACTGGGACTGGCGCGGACGCCGCATAAAACTGTTCGACACGGCCGGCATGCGCCGCAAGGCCAGGATCCACGAAAAGCTGGAAGTGATGTCGGTGCAGGATGGCCTGCGCGCCATCCGTTTCGCCGAGATCGTCATCATCGTACTCGACGCCACCATTCCCTTCGAGAAGCAGGACCTGCAGATCGCCGATCTGATCATCCGCGAGGGCCGGGCACCGGTGATTGCCTTCAACAAATGGGACCTGATCGACAACCCGCAGGAACTGTTGGCCGAACTGCGCGAGAAGACCGAGCGGCTGTTGCCGCAGGCGCGCGGCATCCAGGCCGTGCCGGTCTCGGCCGAGACCGGACGCGGCCTCGACAAGCTGATGGATGCGGTGCTGAAGACGCACAAGGTCTGGAACAGCCGTGTTTCGACCGGCAAGCTCAACCGCTGGCTTGAAGCCATCCTGACGCATCACCCGCCGCCCGCCGTCGCCGGACGCCGGCTGAAGGTCAAATACGTCACCCAGGCCAAGACCCGGCCGCCGGGCTTCGTGGTCCAGTGTTCGCGGCCGGACGCGATGCCGCAAAGCTATGTCCGCTATCTCTCCAACAGCCTGCGCGAAGCCTTCGACATGCCGGGCGTGCCGATCCGCATCGCGCTGCGCACTTCGGACAATCCGTTCGCCGGCCGCGCGAAGAAGCGTTGACGATAGGGAGCGGCGACCCCCTCCGCCGAGAGCTGCGGCTAAGCGACTTTCAGCAGGTTCTCTTTCATTTCGGCACCCTCGGGCAACGCTTCGAACGCCGATTGCAGCAGGATGCCGGCCAGCCGCGCCGCGATCGGATCGAGCTCGGCATCCTTCTGATGCAAATGCAGCGCCATTTTCGGCAGCGGCGGCAGCCCGAGCATTCCGGGCGCGAGCGCCCGGACATTCGCGGGCAGGCCGATATCGGTGCGGATCGTCAGCCCGAGGCCAGCCGCCACCGCCGCCCATATGCCGCCAAGGCTGGGGCTGGAGAACGCCATCCGCCAGGGCCGCCCGGCACGATCCAGCGTCTCGGTCGCCACGGTGCGCAGCAGGCAAGGCGCCTCGAACACGACCAGTTGCAGCGCCTCGCCATCGTGGGGACCTGCCTCCATCGGTTTCGCCGGGCCGATCCAGCGCGCCTGCACGTCGGCGACATGCCGGCTATACGGCAGCGTCGTGCCATCATGCCAGGCGAGCGCAATGTCGAGGTTGCCGGAAAGGACACGCTCGGCCAATTCGTGGCTGCGTCCAATCCGTGCTTCGATCCGGACCTTGGGGTGGGCGCGAGCGAAGCGACCGAGCACTTCCGGCAACACGGCCTCGCCGAAATCCTCCTGCAGGCCGAGCCGCACCCAGCCCTCCAGTTCGACGTCGCGGATCGCCAGGGCTGCCTCGTCATTGAGCTCGATCAGGCGCCGCGCATAGCCGAGCATCGTCTCGCCGGCTTCGGTCAGTGACAGGCCGCGCCCCGCCTTGCGGAAGATCGGCGTATCGGCCTGCTCTTCCAGTTTCTTCAGCTGCGCGCTGACGGCGGAGGTCGAGCGGCCAAGCCGCTCAGCTGCCCTGGCAAAACTTCCCAGTTCCATGCCGATGACGAAAGTCCTCAGCACGTCGAGATCGAATGTGACACGGCGCATAAGATCGTCCTTTTTTTCAGGATTATCGATCAAAATCTTCCTGATTTTATGGATGAAGCTATGGCGCTATATGCCTCCCGTCAAGGCCGCTCGGCCGGCGTCACGGGAATGGAATCATGTCTGCCACCGTCATTCGCAACGATTGCCAGCTATCCGGGCGAGGCACTGCCATGACCGCGGCCGGCCGGACCTTTGGCCCCAACCACCGCTGGAAGGTCCTGGGCATCGGGGTGGCCGCGAACGCCGGTTTCTCGGCGACTTTCTCCGGCATACCGGCAACGGCGGTCGTGCTTCGCCAAGGCTATCACTTGAGCAATGCCGAGCTTGGCCTGGCGCTCGGTCTTCTTGGCCTGGGGGTTGCGCTCAGTGAGTTGCCATGGGGCCTGCTCACCGACCGCTGGGGGGATCGCCGCGTGCTTCTGATCGGCCTCGGTGCAACGGCGGCCTGGCTGCTTGCGATGGCGATGCTCGTCGTGCCGACAAGCTCAAGCATTCCCGATGTCACGTTGCTGGCGGCAAGCCTGCTCGTCACGGGATTGCTCGGCGGCAGTGTCAATGGCTCGAGCGGCCGCGCAATCATGGGCTGGTTCCGGCAGAATGAGCGTGGTTTTGCCATGAGCATCCGGCAGACGGCGGTGCCGCTTGGTGGCGGCCTTGGCGCGCTCGTCCTGCCTTCGCTTGCCCTGGCTTTCGGTTTCGCCGCGGTGTTCGGGCTTCTGGCGGCGGCATCCGCTCTCTCCGCCCTGTTCGCCTGGCGTTGGCTGCACGAACCGCCGATGGCGGGCGACGCCGTCTCATCTGATGTGGCCGGACCGGCACCGTTGCGCAACATCGAGGTCTGGCGCATCTCGACCGCCATCGGCCTGCTCTGCTTTCCGCAGGTGGCGGTCCTCACTTTCGCGTCGGTGTTCCTGCACGACTTCGCCGGGCTTGGCACGACGGCGATCAGCGCCAGCCTCGCCGTTGTACAGCTCGGCGCCATGGTCATGCGCGTCTGGAGCGGCCGCTTTACCGACCGCCACGGCAACCGCCGTCAATTTCTTCGCTTGTGCAGTGCGCTGAGCGCACTGGCCTTCGTGGTGCTCTGGCTGCTGGTTCTGGCCGCTGCCACGATGCCTGCCAGCCAATCCTTCCTGATCGTTGTCCTGCCCCTGGTGCTTGTCGTTGCCGGCATCTCGGTCTCCGCCTGGCACGGCGTTGCCTATACCGAGCTTGCCACGCTTGCCGGTGCAGGCCATGTCGGAACCGCACTCAGCCTTGCCAACAGCTTTGTCTTCGTCGGCTTCTTCCTGGTTCCTGTGGCCATTCCAGGGCTGCTGCACCTCTGGTCGTGGCCTGGCGTGTGGCTGTCGGCAGCCGCTTGCGCCCTGGTCGCCTGGCCGATCTTCCTGCGGCGGACCTGAGCCTGCCGCCGCAAAATCGCCCGACTTCGAAACCACGACCTCCAGCCGACCGAGAAAACCTGACCGACCTCGTTAACGTCCCATCAAGGTTAATGCATCATTTTGCTCTTCAGTGGGGTCAGTTGCGTTCCTGGAGAGAGTTCCGTGCATCGACGTGTGTTGAAGCGGCTGATGGCCGCCGCCGGTGAGAAACGCAGCCTTGTGTCTCCGTTCATCATCGGTCTTGGTATCTGGATCGGCTTTCCGACCGTCGCTGCCTACCAGGACATGACCAGCCTCGTTTCCGGCCTTGAATCGCCGACCACGCGCTGGAATTCCTATGTCGAGAAATCCGTCGCCGGTTCGGTCCACGCCGCCGAGATGCCGTTCGTCGATTCCGACGTCACCAGCTCGATCTCGGGTTCCGGCGTTCGCCTTCCCGGTGTCGGCGCCGTCTCGTTTCGCGGCAAGGGCGGCAAGGTCAGCGGGTCGCCCGACGAGGATCGCGTCGTGCGCGCCGACAAGAAGGGCCGCATCGTCCAGGTCTCTCCCGTGGCGCCACCGAAGAACTTCAATGCCGGCTCGATCTTCCAGCGGACCTCCTCGCTGATGCGGCCGAGCATGGACGGCGATCTGAAAATGGCCTTCGCCAAGCCGCGGATCAAAGGCAAGGAAATCCAGATCGCCGCGGCATTCCATGCGCGTGAGGACAAGAAGCCGGATCCCGGCGTGCCGGCCATGCTTGCGGCCCTGGTCAACAACGACCATCCCGATGTGCTGGCGACCGCCTATGCGCAATCCGCGCCGGACTATGCCAAGGCCTCGCCCTTTGAAGCCCTGCTTCAGGATGAAGAGCCCAACAGCGGCCGCTTCATTCCGCCGATGGCCAAGGGCGACCATTCATGGATCCAGAATCCGCTTCCGGCCAGCGTCTTCTCCAAGCCGGAGCAGAAGTGCCTGGCCAACGGCATTTATTTCGAGGCCCGCGGCGAAGCCGTGCGCGGTCAGGCCGCCGTCGCCCAGGTGATCCTCAACCGGGTCCGCAACCCCGCCTATCCCAATTCGATCTGCGGCGTCGTCTACCAGAACGACAGCTGGTTCAACCGCTGCCAGTTCTCCTTCGCCTGCGACGGCAGGAAGAAGCGCATCGACAATCCGGTCGCCTACAAGACCGCTCAGGATGTCGGCATGGCCGTCACCGCTGGCAAGATCTTCATTCCGGAAGTGGGATCGTCGACCCACTACTATGCCAATTACGTCCATCCCGGCTGGGCGCGCACGATGCAGAAGATGACCAAGATCGGCCTGCATATCTTCTACCGGACCTATGGTGGTGGCTGGAGCTGAACGGTCCGCCGCCCGCCCGTCTTTTCGCACGGTCGCACGGTCGATCGGAGAGACATTGTCGGGGGGATTCGCGCGGCGCATCCCGCCGATCGCAAAGGGCACGATGTCGCACCTTTCTAACCGTTTGATTTTACTAGCTAAAATACACAGCGCGGAACTTCCCTCCGTGGCTTGACGGGCGCAAACCCTCTAACTATGTTGCCGGCGACTTTAGAAGCGGACGGACGGTGACGGTCTGCCCGGGCAGGGGGGTTGCGATGGCCGAGAAAAACAGGCCAGACGGAACCGGAGAAACCGGCCGCGGCAAGCAGCATGACCCCGAAATCCGCGACGACGATCTTGAGCGACGTCGGCGTGAACTTGGAGCATCGCTTGCGACAAGGCTGCCGAACCGGCTCGAGGGGAAAGACGACGCGAAACCAGTGACCGGATACGGTCAGGCGATCAAGCTATCCAGCGAGTTTATCGCCGGGGTGGTGGTAGGCGCCGGCATCGGCTGGATCATCGACCGTATGGCGGGGACATCGCCGTGGGGTCTGATCATTTTCCTGCTGCTTGGTTTTGGCGCCGGCGTGCTCAATGTCATGCGTTCAGCTGGCGTTGTGGCGGAATTCGGACAGGGCGATAAATCGCGTCCTGACCGAGGCGACAGCAAATAGCCGCCCTGGCGCGGCAATGGTAATTTAGCCGTGCGCGGCATTGACGGGGTTTGAACGTGGCAGCTGACAAGGTCGATCCGATCCACCAGTTCCATATCATCAAGCTGGTTCCGATCGAGATCGGCGGCTATGATCTGTCCTTCACCAATTCCGCGCTGTTCATGGTCGCGACCGTGGTCATTGCCGCGGCCTTCCTGTTCCTGACGACGTCGAGCCGCAGCCTGGTCCCCGGCCGGCTGCAGTCGGTCTCCGAAATGGCCTATGAGTTCGTCGGCAACATGCTGCGCGATGCCGCCGGCACGCAGGGCATGAAATTCTTCCCCTTCGTGTTCTCGCTGTTCATGTTCGTGCTGGTCGCCAATCTGCTCGGCCTGTTCCCGTATTTCTTCACCATCACCAGCCACATCATCGTCACCTTCGGTTTGGCCATCATGGTGATTGGCACCGTGATCGTCTATGGATTCATGAAGCATGGCCTTGGCTTCCTGAAGCTGTTCGTGCCGAAGGGCGTGCCCCTCCTGATGATGGTGCTTGTCGTTCCGATCGAGGTGATTTCCTTCGTGTCGCGCCCGGTCAGCCTCTCGGTTCGTCTGTTCGCAAACATGCTCGCCGGCCACATCACGCTGAAGGTTTTTTCGGGATTTGTGGTCAGCCTCAGTGCGCTGGGTGCGCTCGGCATTGCGGGTTCGATCCTGCCGCTGGCCATGGCGGTGGCGTTGACGGCGCTCGAATTGCTGGTGGCGCTGTTGCAGGCCTATGTCTTTGCGGTGCTGACCTGCATGTATCTCAACGACGCCCTCCATCCTTCGCACTAATCAGGTTTCCGGCACGACGCCGGATGGAATAGCAACGAAATTTTCAGATCCAAAGGAGTTGAACAAATGGACGCAGAAGCAGCAAAGTACATCGGCGCCGGCATCGCTTGCCTGGGCATGGGTGGCGCGGGCATTGGCCTGGGCAACATCTTCGGCAGCTACCTCTCGGGCGCGCTGCGCAATCCGTCGGCCGCCGACGGCCAGTTCGGCCGCCTGATTTTCGGCTTCGCCGTGACCGAAGCTCTGGGCATCTTCTCGCTTCTCATTGCGCTGCTGGCCCTGTTCGGCTGAGTATTGAGAAGATTGGACAGGCCGGCCGCGCAAGCGGCGGGCCTGATATCTGGGGATAGTCCATGTTCGTGACATCTGCCTTCGCGCAAGAGTCCGCGCCATCAGCCGACACCAGCCACGCTGCGACCGGAGGCGACACGCATTCCGGCACCAGCGTGCCTGCCGAAGCGCACGGCACGTTTCCGCCATTCAATCCGGAGACGTTTCCGTCGCAGCTTCTGTGGCTGGCGATCACGTTCGGGCTGTTCTACCTGTTCCTGAAGCGGGTCGTGATGCCGCGCGTCGGCGGCATCATCGATGTCCGCAACGACCGCATCAGCCAGGATCTCGACCAGGCGGCCAAGTTGAAGGGCGAGGCCGACGCCGCCGTTGCCGCTTACGAACAGGAACTGGCGGAAGCCAAGAAGAACGCGAACTCGATCGGCCAGCAGGCCAGCGATGCGGCGAAGGCGGAAGCCGACACCGCGCGCAAGAAGATCGAGGCCGCGCTCGATGAGAAGCTTGGCGAGGCCGAGGCACGCATTTCTTCCATCAAGGCCAATGCCATGAAAGAAGTCGGCAGCATCGCCGAGGATACCGCTTCGGCGATCGTCGAGGCACTCGTTGGCGGCAAGGCCAGCAAGGCCGAGATCGCGGCCGCGGTCAAATCCGTGGCCCGGTGAGGAGCGCATCATGGACGCTACATCTCTCGCAACGCTCTGGGCCACGATTGCCCTGATCATCTTCCTGGCCATCGCCGTCTACATCAAGGTGCCCGGCATGATCGCCAAGGCGCTGGACGCCCGCGCGGCCAGGATCAGCAGTGAACTGGACGAGGCCCGCAAGCTGCGCGACGAAGCCCAGCAACTGCTTGGCCAATACAAGAAGAAGCGCAAGGAAGCCGAGCAGGAGGCCGCCGACATTGTAGCGGCCGCCAAGCGCGAGGCCGAACTGCTGGCTGCCGACGCCCACAAGAAGACCGAGGATTACGTTGCCAGGCGCACCGCGCTTGCCGAGCAGAAGATCGGCCAAGCCGAGCGTGACGCGGTTGCCGAAGTGCGCGCCAGCGCCGTCGACATAGCCGTCGAGGCGGCACGCGCATTGCTCGCCGCTAAGGTTGACGCCAAGGCCGGAGCCGACCTGTTCAGGTCCGCGCTGCAGGATGTGAAGGCCAAGCTGAACTGAGCGTTCTTCAGTCGCTGACATGAAGCCGCCCGGGCAACCTGGCGGCTTTTTTGTTTGGGAGAAAGCGGCGGGTCAAAGCGGCCAATCTCCGCTCTCGTGGGGAAGATCGGAATTGCCGCTGCCGTCGCCTTACTCCAGCCCGGCCAAGCTCTCCTCCTCAACCAGATCCGTCCCGCCCAGCCGGAACGGCGCAAACGAGGTGCGATGCAGCCGAGCCACTGGCCCATGCGCCTCGATCGCCGTGCGGTGCCGGACCGTGGCGTAGCCCATATGGACTTCGAAGCCGTAGCGGTCGTGATGGTTGCCGCAGCCGCGCATCATGCGGTCGCGCATGACCTTGGCGACGATCGAGGCTGCGGCGATCGATTGGGAGCGCTGGTCGCCCTTGATCAGCGCGCGCCCCTCGCAGGGCAATCCCGGCGGCACGTCGCGCCCATCGGCGAGCGCGAGCTTAGCCTGCACCGGCAGCCCGACCAGTGCGCGGCGCATCGCTTCGAGGCTCGCCTTGAGGATGTTGCTGCCATCGATGCCCTCGGCGCTGATCGACGCCATCGAGACGCCGAGAGCGGAGCCGATGATGTGCAGGAACAGCGCTTCGCGCTGCAGGTGGCTAAGCCGCTTGGAATCGTCGAGACCCTCGGGAATATTGGCGGGGTCGAGCACCACTGCCGCCGCGACCACGGGGCCCGCGAGCGGGCCGCGGCCGGCTTCGTCCATCCCCGCGACCGGCCACAAACCATCGGCCATCGCCTTCGTCTCGAAGGAGAAATCGGGTTTCTCGACGATTTCGAAGAGAGGCGGAGAATCAGAACGCGCGCGAGCCATGTTGCGGCGAGGTTCGCATCGGCTCCGATTCTCCGCAAGTCCCTCCGGGTCGGGTGGGGCGCCGGACCGGGAGGGCACCGTCTGCAGGCCGGGGCAGGCCGGACGGGATTTCTTTGCCACGGCGGCAATGAACAGCCGAGGCGATTTTCGGTTCAGAGCAGCATCAACTGCTCCTGGTCCTTGCCGGCAGCGACGAACTGGTCGGTCCGCAGCGTACGCCGCTCGGCATTGAGGCCGAGCCGCTTGGCGGTGATTTCGAAGCGCCGGCCGATCTGCCAAGCATAGGGTCCGGCGCCCTTCATGCGCTTGCCCCATTCCGAATCGTAGTCCTTGCCGTCGCGCATCGAACGGACCAGCGACATGACGTGGCGGTAGCGGTCGGGATAGTGGCGCAGCAGCCAGTCCTTGAAGATCGGGCTGACCTCCAGCGGCAGGCGCAGCACCACATAGCCGGCTTCGCGCGCCCCGGCATGGTGCGCCGAGTCGAGGATGCGTTCCATCTCCTGGTCGGTCAGGCCCGGAATGATCGGCGCCACCATCACCGAAGCGGGGATACCGGCATCCGAAAGCTGCCTGATCGCCTCCAGCCGCTTGGTCGGCGTCGATGCCCGAGGTTCCATCGTCCTGGCCAGCATGCGGTCAAGCGTCGTCACCGACAGCGCCACCTTGGCTAAGCCCCGCTCCGCCATGCGCGACAGAATGTCGATGTCGCGCACGACCAGGGCTGACTTGGTGACGATGCCGACCGGGTGGCCGCGCGCCTCCAGCACTTCGAGGATTTCGCGCATGATCCGGTACTGCTTCTCGATCGGCTGGTAGGGATCGGTATTGGTGCCGATGGCGATGGTGCGCGGCTGGTAGCCATCCTTTGACAATTCCTTGTCGAGCAGGCGTGCCGCGTCGGGCTTGGCGAACAGCTTGGATTCGAAGTCCAGGCCCGGCGACAGGCCCATGAACGAGTGTGTCGGCCGCGCGAAGCAATAGACGCAACCGTGTTCGCAGCCGCGATAGGGATTGATCGACCGGTCGAAGGAGATGTCGGGCGATTCGTTGCGGGTGATGATGGTGCGCGGCTTTTCCACCTGCACCTCGGTCTTGAAGGGAGGAAGTTCCTCCAGCGAACTCCAGCCATCGTCGAAGACATGCCGGCTGACAGGTTCGAACCGACCGGACGGATTGATGCCTGCCGACCGGCCGCGGTTGCGGTCCGGACGGACCCGCATGCCGCTCTGCTCGATCATTGCATTGGCCATTTCGGCTCGTCCTGCTCCGAAGGCTGCAATGTCGGCTCGCATGATCGGTTCCATCTTCGCCCGCTCCCAGGGACTGTCCATGTTGTGTCGAATCGCTCTGTTCATGAAATTATTCCTATTTTCTCGATGAGAACAAATCAAGAACTTTCTATGGTGCGCTGCAAAAACTGGCGCCGACCAACGCTTTCCGCTATTCGGCTAACCATGCTCAGTGTTCTGATCGAAACGCACAATGACGAGGAGGGGCTCGCCCGTACGCTGGCGACGCTGATTGGCGGCGCGGTCGAGGGCGTGGTGCGCGAGGTTGTCGTCTGCGACACGGGCTCCAGCGACCAGACGCATCGCGTCGCCGAGCATGCCGGCTGCCACTATGTGGGGAGCGGCGGCATCGCCGCCGGCATCCGCCAGGCCAAGGGTGACTGGCTGCTGTTTCTCGAACCGGGTGCGAGGCTGGTGGAGGGCTGGATCGACGCCGTCGTCGCCCATACGGCCAGGCAGACAATAGCGGCCCGGTTCTCGCGGGCGCGGGGCAGCCGTCCACCGTTCCTGGCCCGGGTCTTTTCGGCAAACCGCGCGCTCGCCGACGGACTGGTGATCAGCAAGCGACAGGCGGCATCTCTGTCCAAGAACGCCGGCACCGCCGAGGCCTTAGCGCGCGGGCTGGCGACCAGGCGGCTCGACGCCGAAATCTGGCCAGCGCAGCCGAAGCAGCAGCACCGCTCTCGGGGGTGATTTTTGCAACGGCTCTGCGTGGCGTTGCTTACGAAGCCGATTTGCCGCGCCGCAGATGCTCGTCCAGGCGCGGCATGATCTCGACGAAGTTACAGGGCATGTGCCGGTAATCGAGCTGTGGCTCGAGGATACCGTCCCAGGCGTCCTTGCAGGCGCCGGGCGAGCCCGGCAGCACGAAGACGAAAGTGGCGTTGACGACACCGCCGGTCGCCCGGCTCTGGATCGTCGAGGTGCCGATCTTGTCATAGGAAATGCGGTGGAACACTTCCGAAAAGCCGTCCATGCGCTTTTCGAAGATCGGCTCCAGCGCCTCGGGCGTCACATCGCGTCCGGTAAAACCGGTTCCGCCAGTGGTGATCACGACGTCGACGGCCTTGTCCCGCGACCACGCCAGAACGGTGTCGCGGATTTTTTCGCGGTCGTCGGTGACGATATCGCGGGCGGCCACGATGTGGCCGGCCTTGGTAATGCGATCGGCCAGTGTCTGCCCGGATTTGTCGTCGGCCAGGCTGCGTGTGTCGGAAACAGTCAGCACCGCGATGCGCACCGGAATGAAGGCACGGCTCTCGTCAATTCTGGCCATCTCGCCCAGCCTCCGACGCCATGCTGCGCGTTGCCGCGACGAACCAGTCGGGCTGGCGGCCGCGGATCTCGGCCGCAGCGCGCTTGGCGACATTGCCGGTCTCGAACAGGCCGAAGCACGTCGCGCCCGATCCGGACATTCGTGAAAAGCCCGATCCGGCCTTATCAAGCCACGAAAGCGCCCTGCCGATGGCGGGCTGCATCGCAAGGGCTGGCCGCTCGAGATCGTTGCGGGTGATTTCCAGCCAGTTGCGCAGGCTGTGAAACTCGATACTGCGCGGCAGCGGCGGCAGCGGCTCATTATCGCGATGCGAAAGTGCGGCGAAGATTTCCGCCGTCGAGACCGGCACACCCGGATTGACCAGCACGAGACCCAGTGCTGAAAAATCCGGCACCATCGACAGTTCCTCACCAATGCCGCGCGCGACCAGCGGCTTTGCCGCCAGGCACATCGGCACATCGGCGCCAAGCGAAAGACCGATCCGCGCCAGTTCGGCGCTGTCGAGCTCCAGCCCCCAGCTCGCGGTCAGCCCGCGCAGCACGGCCGCCGCGTCGCTCGATCCTCCGCCCACGCCGGATGCGACCGGAAGGTTCTTTTCGAGCCTGATGCTTACCGGCGGCGTGCTCCGAACGCCGGCGGCCTGCCGCAGGGCGTCGCGGCCCTTCAGCACAAGATTGCCGCCATCGAGCGGTACGTCCGCCGCATATCGGCCGGACACGCTGAACTCATCGGCGTCGGCCGGCGCGATCTCGATCCTGTCGCCAAAGCGCGTGAACACAGCCAGGCTTTCGATGAGATGATAGCCGTCGGCGCGCCTGCCGGTGACGTGCAAAGCTAGGTTTATCTTGGCGGGTGCGGCCCATGTCCGGACACGCTGACCGGATTCCGCAGTCTCGATTGCGAGTGAAATGAGGGTCAGTCCTTGGCCAGCCGGTATTCGCCGGTCTGCGGATCCTTGACCAGCGTTCCCATCGCGCCGTTGGCCGCCTGTTTTTCGGTGCGCCGCACCTTGGCCGTCACGCGTTCAGCCTCGCGCACGAAGGTGCGGTAACCGAAATAGGCGGCGACGCCGACGACGGCGAAAAAAATGAGCTGCGGCATGTCAAACTCCTACCACGCTGGGCCGGTAAGACCGGCCGGTCGGGTCTTTCGGGCAACCATGCTAGACGCTTTCATGGCTTTTTCAAAGCCCGAAGCGCGCCCACGATGCGCGCTCTTCCGCCGCATCGATGACGCCGCTGGCGGCAACTGCGGCGATATCGGGTGCCGAAAAGCCCTTGCTCGAGCCGAACAGGCCAAAGCGGCCGAACAAACCGCGCGGCGCCGCCACCAGCCTGAGCTGGGTCTTCGGCCCGAAGCGGGTCTTCAGCACCGTGCGCATGTCGCCCAGCGCATCGACGAGGCCGAGCTCCAGGCCTCGCTTGCCGGTCCAGAACAGACCGGTGAACAGGTCCGGATCGTCCGCCAGCTTCGTACCGCGGCGCTCCTTGACCAGATCGATGAAGGTCTCGTGCACTTCGAGCTGCAGCACCTTGAGCCGCTCGACGTCTTCCTTCTTCTCGGGCTTGAACGGATCGAGCACCGCCTTGTTCTGGCCGGCGGTGTGGACACGGCGCTCGACGCCGATCTTCTTCATCAGTTCCGGGAAACCGAACGAGGCCGACACCACGCCGATCGAGCCGACGATGGAGGAGGGATCGGCGAAGATCTCGTCGCCGGCGACCGCGATCATGTAGCCGCCGGACGCCGCGACATCCTCGACGAAGACCAGGACCTTTTTATTCTTCTCGACCGCAAGGTCGCGGATGCGCTTGAAGATCAGCCGTGACTGCACCGGCGAGCCGCCCGGCGAATTGATCGAGATCGCGACCGCCGGCGCCTCGAAGGAAAACGCCTTTTCGATCAGTCCGGCGGTGGAAGCAAGCGACAGGCTCGGCCGGAACTGGCCTCCGCCGGCCATGATGGTGCCGTGCAGTCGGATGACCGGAACGGTGACGACGGAGGAGCGCCAGGACTTCGGCAGCAGGCGGTTGAAAAGACGTTTCACGATGGCGTGGTCTCCGGCGATGGTTGCAGGCATGTAGGGATTTCCCGGCCAACGGCAATGTGTAGGCCGCCAACAGCTCAGTCTCCGAACAGCGAGGCGAGCCCGTTGGTGATCATTTCGCTGCGCTCGTCGGGGCCGTTGCCCGATCGCGCGTGAAGCATCAGGGGCGGACGGATGGCGAGCTTTCCTCGTGCCCCAAGTGCTGCCCGCACGATAATGCGGATTGCGGCCGCGTCCGGGCGAGGGTGCACGGCGAGCATCTCGGCTTCGCCGAAGCGGCCTGAAATCGCGTCGAGAATGGCGCCGAGCTGTTCGGGCCGGGCGATGACGGCAAGCCCGCCGCGCGGCCTGACAACCGCCGCCGCACTGCGGATCCAGCTTTCGAACAGTCCGTCCTCCATGACATGCGCTTCCTTTCTTAGCGGCTCGGGAGTGGCGCGGTCCCGGGCGGCGTTGAAAGGCGGGTTCATGATGACGAAGTCGAAATCATTGTCGGCAAGGCCGGTGGCGGCCCGGGCGCGGCCCGACACGGTGACATCGGCGACGAGCACGGCAGCGCGATCGCTGAGGTGCGCGTTGCCCGGATGGGCAAGCGTGGCTGCCGCGAAGGCCGCCATCTCAGGCGCCCGTTCGACCAGCACAGCCTGGGCACCCGGACAGCGCGACAGCACCGCAAGACCGGCAGCACCGGCGCCGGCCCCGAAATCGGCGAGCCGGCCGCCAAACGAGGATGGTACGGATGCGGCCAGCATCATTGCATCCATCCCGGCGCGATGGCCGCCATGCTTGGGCTGCACGAGCCAGAACCGGCCGCGGTGGAACGCATCGACCGTGTGGGCCGGCGTATCCGGGACAAGGGCGGCTGGCGCGGCCGACATTATTTCCCCCGGATCTCGTTGGCGATGCCGGCATCGGTCAGGATGCGGCGCGCGGCGTCGGCCTGGTCGGCATCGACCATGACGCGTCGCGGCAGGATACCAAGCGAGCCGTCGAGCACGCTCATGTTCTGGTCGGCGACGAAGCAGCCGATCCCGGCATCGCGCATCAGCGATTCGACAAAGGAGATGATGACGGCGTCGTTGGTGCGGATGAGCTCTATCATCGCAAGAAACTCGCAGGTTGCGGCGTGCATGTAAACGTGCGGCCGCATTCCCGCATTTCCCGGCGTTGACACGCTGTCGCCGCCGCCGCGCCAATTCGCCACTTGCCGTGGCCGTGCCAGCGGCCCTAGAGTCTTGTCGGGACTAAGGGTGCCGTCGCACGCGTTATACCAAGACGGGAGTGATTGTCGTGGGTGTCGTTCTCAACATCGAAAACGGGAAGCGGGAGCCCGCCTCCATCAAGGATCTCATCGATCTGACTGCTGCCGATATGGGACGTGTCAACGAGCTGATCCTGTCCAAGGCCGGCTCCGACGTCGAGATGATCCCCGAGGTCGCCAATCACCTGATCTCGTCCGGCGGCAAGCGGCTCAGGCCAATGCTGACGCTGGCTGCGGCGCAGATGTTCGGCTATGCCGGCGAGGGCCACGTCAAGCTCGCCACTTCGGTCGAATTCATGCATACGGCCACGCTTCTGCATGACGACGTGGTCGATGAAAGCGGCATGCGGCGCGGCAAGAAGACCGCCCGCATGATCTGGGGCAACCAGGCCAGCGTGCTGGTCGGCGACTTCCTGCTCGGCCAGGCCTTCCGCATGATGGTCGATGTCGGCTCGCTCGAAGCGCTCGACATCCTGTCCAGCGCAGCCTCGATTATCGCCGAGGGCGAGGTCATGCAGCTGGCCGCCGCCAAGAACCTCGAAACCACCGAGGACGAGCATTTCGCCGTCATCAAGGCCAAGACCGCCGCGCTGTTTTCGGCCGCCGCCGAGGTTGGCCCGGTCATCGCCCAGGCAACCCGCAACGACCGTGCGGCGCTGCGTTCCTACGGCATGAATCTCGGCCTTGCCTTCCAGCTGATCGATGATGCGCTGGACTATGGCGGCACCAGCAAGGATCTGGGCAAGAATGTCGGCGACGATTTCCGCGAGGGCAAGGTGACCTTGCCGGTCATCCTCGCCTACCGGCGCGGCAGCAAGGCCGAACGCACCTTCTGGAAGCGCGCCATCGAGGACAATGTCACCGACGACGCCGGGCTGGAAAAGGCGATCGGCCTCATGACCCGCCACGGCGCCATTGCCGATACGATCGGGCGCGCCCGCCATTTCGGCGAGATCGCCCGCGACGCGCTGGCGCCGCTGGAAGAGACGCCGCAGAAATCGGCGCTGATCGACGTCATCGACTTCTGCATCAGCCGCGTGAACTGAGCGCCTGACGGCTTCCTGCCGGGGGCCGTCAGTGAAAAGACGCCTGTGAATTCGCCCTGCCGTATCGACAAGCCGCACCACCGCAAATTATCTATAAACCATGGCTAAGGGCACTGACGACACCATCGCCGTCCGCATCGGCAAGGTTTTGGCGGATCGCATCATCTCCGGCGCGATCGAGCCGGGGGCGAGGTTGCGGCAGGATCATGTCGCCGAGGAATTCAATACCAGCCACGTTCCTGTGCGCGAGGCCTTTCGCCGCCTCGAGGCGCAGGGCCTTGCCGTCAGTGAGCCGCGCCGTGGCGTGCGTGTCGCGGCCTTCGATCTGAGCGAGGTCAAGGAGGTCGCCGAGATGCGAGCCGCACTCGAAGTGCTGGCACTGCGCCAAGCCGCGCCGCATCTGACCTCGGCCATTCTCGACCAGGCCGAGGAGGCGACAAAAGCCGGCGACAAATCCCATGACGTCAGGTCGTGGGAAGAGGCCAATCGTGCCTTTCACCGGCTGATCCTGACGCCCTGTGGCATGCCCCGCCTGCTTGCCACCATAGACGACCTGCACGCGGCGAGCGCCCGCTTCCTGTTCGCGGCCTGGCGCTCGGAGTGGGAGACGCGCACCGACCAGGACCACCGGGCGATCCTCACCGCCTTGCGGCAGGGGAACACCGAATCGGCCGCGGCAACATTGGGACGGCATGTCCAATGGATTGGCCGCAAGCCGGTCAAGACAGCCTCAGGCGCCACGCGCGAAGCTTTCGCGATCGTGGGTTGAACGATCTTTTCCCAAGCCCAGGCTTGCTATCGCTCCAGAAATGTGGATTCGATAATAGATCGAAAACAGAAATTATCTATAATTTCGGATCGACCGAAGGGAAGCCTATGACCAACCTCGCATTCTCGTCCGCCAGACCGTCCTTCAGCCCGCTGCGTCTCCAGCAGCGATCGCTCGGTTGGCAGGCCGGCGCCGTCGTGCTCGGCACGCTGTTGCTGGCGCTGTCCTCCTACATCGAGGTTCCGATGGTGCCGGTTCCGGTGACCATGCAGACCTTCGCCGTGACGCTGATCGGTGCGCTCTATGGCTGGCGGCTTGGCGCGGTGACGATCGCGGCATGGCTGGTCGAAGGTGCTGTCGGCATTCCAGTCCTGGCCGGCGGCGCTGCCGGCATTCAGCATTTCGTGGGCCCGACGGGTGGCTATCTCTTTGCCTTTCCTGTCACCGGCGCACTGGTCGGCTGGTTGGCCGAGCGCGGCTGGAACGGCAACAGGGTTTTGCCTGCCTTCGCCGCCATGCTGCTCGGCAATCTTGCCTGCCTGGCTCTCGGCACAGCCTGGCTTGCCGTCATGATCGGCGCCGAGAAGGCCATCACCTTCGGTTTCGTGCCGTTCATCGTCGGCGGGTTGCTGAAATCGGCGCTTGGCGCCGCGACGCTGATGGCGCTCCCGCACGGCAAGATGAACTTGCCCAAGCCGTGACGGTCAGGCTGCGCGCCCACCATCTCCTTTGCCTGCTCACCTATGTGGGCAAGGGGTACAGCCCCGATTTTACCGCCAATTATGACGGGATCGCGGAGCGCTTGAGCCGGGGCGAGGACATCCTCCTCGTTTCCGGACCAGACGACATCTGCGCTCCGTTGCTTGGCGAGCCGGAACCGCACTGCCTGCGTGACAGTGCGGCCGGACGGGACCGGC
Source organism: Mesorhizobium sp. B2-4-13 (assembly GCF_006658535.1). NCBI lineage: Bacteria > Pseudomonadati > Pseudomonadota > Alphaproteobacteria > Hyphomicrobiales > Phyllobacteriaceae > Mesorhizobium > Mesorhizobium sp. B2-4-13. The sequence continues at coordinate 727,647 of NZ_VFVB01000003.1, forward strand.
AGGCCGCGGAAGACGTGGAAGCGCTGCTGGCTCGGCCGATCCGGCACGGCATCCGCGTCGATCTCGATGCCGCCATCCTGACAAGGCTGCGGCAGGCGTTTTCGACCGGCCACGTGCGCAAGGCGTGCGGCGGCTGCGAATGGAGCGGGCTGTGCGGCGCGGTGGCAAGCGGCGGCTATCGCGATGCGCGGCTGCGGCGGCCTGTTGACGCGCAAAACCGTCCCATTTAGCCATGGTTTGTTAATCGGGTGACCCGATTGTGAATTTCAGGCGGATTGAAGCGCGACCCCAAAAAGGCCATGCTTTGCCTGGAAAGATCGAGTCTGGGTCGATCCGCTGACGCGGAGATGGCGCCTGGCTGAAAGGGATATGATGCAGCAGGGACGTGCGCGCTGGCTGACAAGGCTGGCAATTGTGACGGGCATGGCGATTTCGGCATTGCCGGCCTATGCCAAGCAATCCACCGAACCGGTCAAGATCTCGTCATTCTCGGGCGCCTATCTGGCTGCCAGGATCGCCGAGGGCGACAACGACCTCGACAGCGCCATCGCCTATTACAAGCAAGCCCTGGCCTTCAATCCTGGTGACACAGCCCTGCAGCAGAGCCTGATGCTGTCGCTGATCGCTCAAGGCCGCTTCGACGAATCGCTGGTCTATGCCGACAAGCTCAAGGAAGTGCCCGATGTCGAGCGCTTCTCGCGCCTGGCGCTGGCGGTCGACACCTTCCACAAGAAGGATTTCACCAAGGCACAGTACTGGCTCAAGCTGTCGCTGGAATCCGATCTCGATCGGCTGATCTCCGGCGTCATGTCCGGCTGGGCCGAGCAAGGTGCCGGCCAGGCCAGCGAAGCGATGGTTTCTATCGACAAGCTGCAGGGGCCGGACTGGTTCGGCCTGTTCAAATCCTTCCACCGCGCCCTGATCGCCGATGCGTCTGGTATGCCTGAAAAGGCCGAGGCTATCTATGCCGCGACGATGCAGGACACCACCGCCGGCGGTGCGGCGCCTGAAACCTGGATGCGCAATGCGCAGGCCTATGCCTCGTTCCTGGCCCGCAAGGGCGACAAGGCCAAGGCGATGTCGGTGCTCGACCAGGCCGAGGCGTTCTCGCCGGGCAAGCTGGAAATCGTCGCCTTGCGCGACAGGATCAGCAAGGGCGACAAGATCGCGCCCTTCGTGTCCGGTCCGTCCGACGGTGCTTCCGAAATCCTGCTCGATCTTGCCACCGCGCTCAACCGTGGCGGCGGCGAGCCATTCGTGCGCCTCTATTTGCAATATGCCTTGGCCCTGAAGCCCGACAGCGACGCTGCCCTCGTGCAACTCGCCGCCGTGGCCGAACAGCTGAAGAACGGCGAGGGCGCCATCGCGCTCTATCGGCGCATCCCCGACTCTTCGCCGCTGAAGGAGATTTCGGACCTGCAGCTTGGCCTCAACCTTGCCGATCTCGACCGCCATGACGAGGCGATCACGCATCTGAAGGCCTTCGTCGAAGCTCATCCAAACGACATGCGCGCCTATCTGGCGCTCGGCGGTGTCTACTCCTCGAAGGAGGATTTCCGCTCCGCCGCCAATCTCTACGACAAGGCCGTCGAGGTGCTGAAGACACCGACCGCCGCCAATTGGAACATCTTCTACCAGCGCGGCATCGCCTATGAGCGGCTGAAGGAATGGCCGAAGGCCGAGCCGAATTTCCGCAAGGCGCTGGAATTGCAGCCAGACCAGCCGCAGGTGCTGAACTATCTCGGCTATTCCTGGGTCGACATGAACACCAACCTGAAGGAAGGCCTGGAGATGATCCAGAAGGCCGTCGATCTCAAGCCGAGCGACGGCTACATCGTCGATTCCCTGGGTTGGGCTTATTTCCGCCTCGGCCGGTTCGATGACGCGGTGCGCGAGATGGAACGCGCGGTCTCGCTGAAGCCGGAAGATCCGGTTCTGAACGACCATCTCGGCGATGCCTACTGGCGCGTCGGCCGCAAGCTGGAAGCCACCTTCCAGTGGAACCAGGCCCGCGACCTGAAGCCGGATCCCGACGTGCTTGCCTCCTTGCAACAGAAGCTGATGAAGGGCCTGCCGCCGATCGAGTCCAACACGGCGCAGGAAACCCCGAAGGTCAAGCCGGAGCCGGTTCCCGCCCCGAAGGGGTGAAACGCCTTTTTGGAATCCGAACGGGGCTCTCGGAGCCCCGTTTTCGTTTTGATGTCCGTCTGCTCAGAACGCGCTCAGAACATCTTTCGATAGACGACGAAGCCAGAGCGTTCGCCGACCTTGTCATAAAGCTTCATCGCCGTGTGATTGGTTTCATGCGTCAGCCAGTATACTCGGCCGGAACCGGCCTCCTGGGCGCGCTCGTAGACGCCTTCGATCAGCGCCCGGCCGACGCCTTTGCCGCGCGAGGCTTCGCTGGTGAAAAGATCCTGCAGATAGCAGTTCGGCGCGATCGCCGTGGTGCTGCGGTGGAACAGGTAGTGGACGAGGCCAAGCAACTCGCCTTCGTTTTCCGCGACCAGCGCATGCACCGGCTCATAGGCGTCGAAGAAGCGGGACCACGTCATTGCCGTGATGTCGCTTGCCAGCGCCGTCTCGCCCGAACGGCCATAGAAAGCGTTGTAGCCGTCCCACAGCGGCAGCCATCGGTCGAAATCCTGGCGCGTGACGGGGCGGATGGTGACGGGGTTGGACATGGCTTGACCTGTCGTCGTTGACATGGGTGATACAGGGCTTCGAAGAGAGCGCAGGTCGCCACGTCCGGCAATGGGCCAGCCGCTCGCAAAGCTTTCGACCGGTCCTGCAAAGGTCGCGGGCGCGCGCCTTGCTTGACGCTTCGCCGCCGTGTCTCTAGGACGTGGCCGCAAGCTAGCCTGTGTCGCCGAGGCCACCGTGACGATTGAAATCCCAGCCCATACGCATCCCAGCCGCTCGTTCCAGGGGCTGATCCTCACTTTGCACAATTACTGGGCGGCTTATGGCTGCGTCATCCTCCAGCCCTATGACATGGAGGTCGGCGCCGGCACCTTTCATCCGGCAACGACGCTGCGCGCGCTAGGGCCCAGGGGCTGGAACGCCGCCTACGTCCAGCCTTCGCGCCGTCCCAAGGACGGCCGCTATGGCGAGAATCCGAACCGGCTGCAGCACTACTACCAGTACCAGGTGATCCTGAAGCCCAATCCGCCCAATCTGCAGGAGCTCTATCTCGGCTCGCTGGCGGCAATCGGCGTCGACCCGTTGCTGCACGACATACGTTTCGTCGAGGACGATTGGGAAAGCCCGACGTTGGGCGCCTGGGGGCTTGGCTGGGAATGCTGGTGCGACGGCATGGAGGTGTCGCAGTTCACCTATTTCCAGCAGGTCTGCGGCATCGAATGCGCGCCGGTGGCGGGGGAACTCACCTACGGCCTGGAGCGCCTGGCCATGTATGTGCAGGGCGTCGACAATGTCTACGACCTCAACTTCAACGGCCGCGAGGGCGCCGACAAGGTGACCTATGGCGATGTGTTCCTGCAGGCCGAGCAGGAATATTCGCGCCACAATTTCGAATACGCCAACACGGCGATGCTGCTCAGGCATTTCGAGGACGCCGAGGCCGAGTGCAAGGCGCTGCTCGACGCCGGCGCGCCGGCGTCGAACGACAATCTGCCGATGCACAAGATGGTCTTCCCGGCCTATGACCAGTGCATCAAGGCCAGCCATGTCTTCAATTTGCTGGACGCGCGTGGCGTGATCTCTGTCACCGAGCGCCAGAGCTACATCCTGCGCGTGCGCAATCTGGCGAAGGCCTGCGGCGAGGCGTTCTTGAAGACGCAGGCCGGTGGATTGGCGGCCTGAGCCTCAAGCGTCCTCGATCATTCCGAGGGAAGCATGGATCGGCGGCAAGACCTGGCCGCTCTGGCCAGCCATTGTCCGTAGCGCCTGCCGCACGCCCGGCATCGAGAAGGCGCCGTGGGCCTGCGCGGTGAAGCAGGCGCTGAGCGCAAGGATCTGAAGAAGTCTGGATGCCGTTTTCATCGTCGTTCAGCCAATAGTTCCCTGCCTGAGCGTGGGTCGCTTCAGCGCAGCTTTCGGTTCATTGAAATCTTTGATCCAAGGACGGGCGGGTTCGGCTCGTCCCGACAGAGTGGCCAAAATTTCTGGAAAGGGTGACAGCGGCCAGCCGAGTTGCTATGCCCCGCCCGGACCACTCTCCCGCATGAGCTGACCCCGATGCCTGACCTGCTTCTTGAACTTCGTTCCGAGGAAATTCCTGCCCGCATGCAGCGCAAGGCGGCGGGCGATTTGAAGAAGATGCTGACCGACGGTCTGGTCGAGGCGGGTCTCACCTATGAGGCGGCGCGTGAGTATTGGACGCCCCGGCGCCTGACGCTCGATATACGCGGGCTCACCGCACGCTCAAAAGACATTCACGAGGAAATCAAGGGTCCGTCGACATCGGCGCCAGAACAGGCGGTCCAGGGCTTCCTGCGCAAGGCCGGCCTGTCTTCGATCGCCGAGGCGCATGTCCATTCCGACCCGAAGAAGGGCGACTTCTACGTCGCCCATATTTCGAAGCCGGGCAGGGCGGCCGAAGAGATCATCGCCGGACTGGTGCCTGACCTCGTCCGCGATTTTCCGTGGCCGAAGTCGATGCGCTGGGGACCGGCCTCGGCCAAACCGGGCTCGCTGCGCTGGGTGCGCCCGCTGCAGTCGATCCTGTGCACCTTCGGCCCCGAGACCGAGGAGCCGGTGGTGGTCGATTTCGAGATCGACGGCATCCGTTCGGGCAACATCACCTACGGCCACCGTTTCCTCGCGCCCGGCGAAATCACCGTGCGCCGCTTCGACGATTATGTGGGCAAGCTGGAGGCGGGCAAGGTCGTGCTCGACGCCGACCGTCGCAAGGAGATCATCCTCGCCGACGCCCGCAACCTCGCCTTCGCCAACGGGCTCGACCTGGTCGAGGATGAGGGGCTGCTTGAAGAAGTGTCCGGGCTGGTCGAGTGGCCTGTCGTGCTGATGGGCGAGTTCGAGCAGGCTTTCCTTGCCATTCCGGCGGAAGTGATCCGGTTGACCATCCGCGCCAACCAGAAGTGTTTTGTCACGCGGCCGCAGGGGGAAAGCGAGGCGCTTTCCAACCGCTTCATCCTCACCGCCAACATCGAGGCGAAGGACGGGGGCAAGGAGATCGCCCACGGCAACGGCAAGGTGGTGCGCGCCCGCCTGTCCGATGCGCTCTATTTCTGGACTACCGACCAGGGCGATTTGCCGGACCTTGACCAACTCCAGGCATCGGCCGAGAAGTTCGGGCTCGATCTGAAAAAGCCGCTCGACCAGCGCATGGCGCGGCTCGACCATCTCAATGTGACCTTCCATGCCAAGCTCGGCACGCAGGGCGAGCGGGTGGAGCGCATCAAGCGATTGGCGGAAGAATTAGCGCCGGTCGTTGGCGCCGATCGTTTGCCTGCAGGTCGCGCTGCCGTTCTGGCCAAGGCCGATCTCACTACCGAAATCGTCGGCGAATTTCCCGAGCTGCAGGGCGCCATGGGCCGCAAATACGCGCTGCTGCAAGGCGAGCATTCCTCGGTCGCCGCAGCGATCGAGGAGCATTACAAACCGCAGGGCCCGTCCGATCGTGTGCCGACCGATCCGGTATCGATCGCTGTGGCGCTGGCCGACAAGCTCGACACGCTGGTCGGTTTCTGGACAATCAACGAGAAGCCGACGGGATCCAAGGATCCGTACGCGTTGCGAAGGGCGGCGCTCGGGGTGGTGAGAATTTTGATTGAGAACGGGATTCGGTATCCACTTCTGCAATTGCCGGTGTACGAGGTTATAGAACCCAGCTATCGACCGAAAGTGTCTATAGTTGACGATCTGACTTCCGATGATTTTTACCGCGATGATTTCGACAACATTATCGAATCGATCGAGGACGATCAGGTGGAGCAGGTCGATCGCGAGTTGTTGGAAAGAGCGATCAGATTTGCGCGTAGGCAATTCGATCTTGGGAAGTTCGAAGATTCAAAATCTGAAGAAGATGGCTCACGGTATCACATTGAGATCAAGGGGCCGGTTTTTGATTTTGCCAACCCTCACCGCGACCTCCTCGCCTTCTTCCACGACCGCCTGAAAGTCTACCTTCGCGACCAGGGCGCCCGGCACGATCTCATCGACGCGGTGATCACGCCTCAATCCGATGACCTGCTGCAGATCGTGCGCCGCGTCGAGGCGCTTGGCTCTTTCCTTGACACCGAGGACGGCAAGAATTTGCTCGCCGGCACCAAGCGTGCCGCCAACATTCTGGCCGCCGAGGAGAAGAAGAAAACGGCCGTCGCCGAAACCGTTGAGCCGGCGTTGTTCCGGCAAGATGCGGAGAAGTCGCTGTTTGCCGCGGTGAATCAGGCCGAGAAGCAAGCCGGCGAAGCAATTCAAAACCAAGACTTTTCGGCTGCCATGCTGGCGCTTAGCGTGTTGCGTGAACCCGTTGATTCCTTCTTTGAGCATGTTCTCGTAAATGATGAGGACCTGTCCGTGCGTGCCAACCGACTGGCGCTGCTCGCGCGCATTCGCACGGCTACCGGTCAGGTCGCGGATTTCTCGAAAATCGCTGGTTGAGAAGCACTTTTCGAAAAGTCGGCACCGATTTTCTCGGACAAACGGTTTCCGTTTGTCCTGAGATCACGCCGGGATAGAGGGGCCGCAGGCCCCGGGAAAAATATGTTCCGGCCGGCCCTTCGAGCCGGCTTACAGTCATATGAGGATGATCTCTCCGTGGCAAAAGGGGCGTGTTCCCCATCCCAACGGAGGCTTCCATGAATTCCGATCACGAAATCGAAGTGACAGAAGAAACCTCGGCTCCTGCCGAGCCGCTTGAATCCGCTTCCGAAACCGCCCTCGATCACGCCGCTGCGATCACGGTCGAAGCCGCTGATCTGTCTGACGAAGACGGAGATGGCGATGACGAGGAAGGCGACGATGAAGACGGCGAAGAGTCTGACGAAGACGACGCCGATGACACCGTGAAGGCCGAAGGCGATGACGCCGAAGAATCCGAAGACGGCGAGTCCGAAGACGACGACGACAAGGAAGAAGCAGCCTGATTTTCAGTTAACAGGTTCTCGAGGGCGGCGCTTTCGCGCCGCCCTTCCGCCGTCTTCCCAAATTGATTTGATCAGTTCTCCAGGATGCTGACGCGCACGCTGTTTTCATAGACGTCGACCTGGATCAGCGGCTCGCCATTGACGATGGCGCGCTTGGTCGAGGAACTCATCGCGCCAGGGCGCTCCAGCATGCGCTGCAGGTCGGCGCGCTGGTCGTTGGTCCTGAACCAGGCGTCGCCCTCGTCGTCGCCGTCGCGGCGATGGAATTTGTGCCAGTTGGCGCGGTCTTGCCGCACCATCTGCGCGGCGCCATCCAGCGCATAGCCGTCGCTCGCCTGGTGGTCGCGATCAGAAATGCGCGCGACATAGGATCCCAGCATGTCGTCCGCTTGGGCCACGCCACCAAGCAATGACGCCAACAGAAGCCCTGCCACGGTAACGGTCTTCGAATTTTTCATGAGCAACCCCCTCTGCCTTGAACGATGCAATTGCGTCCGCTGGAGCCACTTGGCGAAAATCAGCCGCAGGGCCGCCAGCAAGATACTCTAGAAGAAATTCGCCGGACAGTGGTGCGCAGGACGCCAGACCGCCGTCAAGCCGCCGAGCATTTTGCCCGTCCGGTTCGGGTGGTCGCTACTTGACCTTGCCGGCTCCCGAAGCAGGCTGGTGGGCTGGCGGTGGCGGTACGGCTGCCGCCGGTGCCGCTGCTTTCCCTTGCGCTGCCGGCGCGGGGGTTGCCGAGGCTGTCGCCGTGGCGGGGGCGGTTGGGGTGGCTGGGGCCGTTGCCGCGGCCGGCGCCTTGGCCTGCATGGGTGTCGAGAAAGCGCCGCCGACGACGCCGCCCCTAATGATCATCGGGCTCTGCGCGAAGGAGTGCCTCGCCTCGGCCTTGCCGGGGATTGCCGCGACCTTTTCGTAGGTGACGTCAGGCTCGCCAAGCACAACGACGGACACAACATCGCTCGCCTTGCCGTCGGCCGCCTTCAGCGCAAGGATGGAGGGTGTCGAGGCCGGCGCACCGGGAAAGACCAGCGACGAGGCCTGAGCCCCGCCACCCATTGAGGCCAAAGTGATGGCAAGCGCTCCCCAGATACGAACAGACACCGACATAGCTCCCATTGCCCAGAAGCCGCACGATAGTACTCGGCGATTGATGCCGGCTTTCGTGGAAAGATAGCATTTTAGGAATTGATGAATTGCCAATGCCCGCTTGCCCCGGCGGCCCCGTCGTATTACGCAGCCGGCATCCGCGAGGTGACGAGAGTGGCTGAAATACTTGCCGTCGGCGAAGCGATGGAACCGGCGTTGGCGCTGCTCCTGGGCGGCGATGTCGTCGCCATCCCGACGGAAACCGTCTACGGGCTTGCCGGCGATGCCACCAACGGCATTGGCGTGGCGCGCATTTTCGAAGCCAAGGGGCGGCCGCGTTTCAATCCGTTGATCGCCCATGTCGCCGACATGGCGATGGCCGAGCGCATCGCCTCGTTCGATCCGCTGTCTAGGAAGCTCGCGCTTGCCTTCTGGCCGGGTCCGCTGACGCTGGTACTGCCACAGCGCCCCGGCAACGGCATTCATCCGCTGGTCACGGCCGGGCTCGACACGATCGCCGTGCGCATGCCGAGGGGTTTTGGCGGCGACCTGATCGCCAGGCTTGGCCGACCGCTTGCCGCGCCCAGCGCCAACTCATCCGGCAAGATCAGCGCGACGACGGCGCAGGCGGTGGCTGCGGATTTAGGCGGGCGCATCAAACTGGTGGTCGATGGTGGCGCCACGCCGGTCGGGCTGGAATCGACCATCGTCAAGGCCGAAGGCGAAAGGTTGCGCCTGCTTCGGCCCGGCGGCATTGCCGCCGACGAGATCGAGGCGGCCATCCGCATGGAGCTGCAGCGCGGCGGCATTGCCGGCGTCGAGGCGCCGGGCATGCTTGCCTCGCACTACGCACCGGGCGCGGCTGTTCGGCTCAATGCCGGCACGGTTGGTGAAGGAGAGGCGTTGCTTGCCTTCGGCGACCACCGCGCGGAAGGCTGGCGCGGCGCGACCGCTTTCCTCAACCTCTCCCTGTCAGGTGACCTGCGTGAAGCGGCAAGCAATCTCTTTGCCTACATGCAGGATTTGGACCGTAGCGGCGCGCGGATTATCGCCGTCGAGCCAATTCCCTTTGACGGGCTCGGCGAGGCCATCAACGACCGGCTCTCCCGTGCCGCCGCTCCTCGTGACAACGCACAGCCCACAACGTAGTTTTCCCAGATGACCGCAACCGCAAAGACACTCGATCCTGCTCTCATCGATCGTTTCGCGGCGATCGTCGGCGAGAAATATGCGCTGCGCGACCAGCAGGACATCGCGCCTTATCTGATCGAGCGACGCGGCCTCTGGCACGGCGCGACGTCCCTGGTGCTTCGGCCGGGCAGCGTCAACGAGGTCAGCCGGATCATGCGGCTGGCGACTGAGACCGGAACGCCGATCGTGCCGCAAAGCGGCAACACCGGGCTGGTCGGCGCGCAGGTGCCGGACAGATCCGGCCATGAAATCATCCTGTCGCTGTCGCGGCTGAACCGCGTCCGCGAGATCGATGTGCTGTCCAATACGGTCACGGTCGAGGCCGGTGTCATCCTGCAGACCTTGCAGGAAGCGGCCGATGCCGCCGACCGGCTGTTTCCGCTGTCGCTCGCCGCGCAAGGCTCCTGCCAGATCGGCGGCAACCTGTCGTCCAATGCCGGCGGCACCGGCGTGCTGGCCTATGGCAATGCGCGCGAACTGTGCCTCGGCGTCGAGGTGGTGCTGCCGACCGGCGAGGTGTTCGACGATTTGCGCAAACTGAAGAAGGACAACACCGGCTACGACCTGAAGAACCTGTTCGTCGGCGCCGAAGGCACGCTCGGTGTCATCACCGCCGCCGTGCTCAAACTGTTCCCGAAGCCGAAGGGGAGGGACGTCGCCTTCGTCGGCCTGTCGTCGCCCGAAGCCGCCCTTTCCCTGTTCAGCCTGGCCATGGACCGCGCCGGGGCCGCACTCACGGCCTTCGAACTGATCGGCAAGCGCCCGTATGACTTTACCCTTGCGCACGCCCAGGGCGTCGTGCGGCCGCTGGCCGAAGACTGGCCCTGGTACGTGCTGATGCAGATATCGTCCGGCCGCTCAGCGGAGGATTCTCGGGCGCTGATCGAGGATGTGCTTTCGGCGGGTCTAGAGCAGGAATTCGTCGGCGATGCCGTCATCGCCGCCAGCCTCGGGCAGGGCGATGCCTTCTGGGATTTTCGCGAGCTGTTGCCCGAGGCACAAAAGCCGGAAGGCGCTTCGATCAAGCACGACATTTCGGTGCCGATCGCATCGATACCGCGCTTCATAAGGGAGGCCGCCGACGCCGTGGCGTCAGTGAGCGCCGGCGCCCGCGTGGTCTGTTTCGGCCATATGGGAGACGGCAACCTCCATTATAACATTTCACGGCCCGTCGATGGCGACGACGAGGCGTTCCTGGCGCTCTATCATGCGATGAACAAGGCCGTGCATGACGTGGTGCGCAGCCTGCACGGTTCGATCTCGGCCGAGCACGGCATCGGTCAGTTGAAGCGCGACGAACTGATCGCCACCGCGCCGCCGATGGCCATCGATCTGATGCGCCGGGTAAAGGCTGCCTTCGATCCGGCGGGCATCATGAATCCTGGTAAGGTTATCTGATCCTTTCAACATCCTGTGGCTGGTGGCATTCCGATAACCATCCCTGAGATCAGCAAAATTTAACCGACTTTCTTAAGCGCGGCGGTAAGGAGCCGGCGCTACTGTTTCCCCATAACGAGGCCGGGAAAACTGGCCCGGAGAGAACCGGACACCGGCTCTCAGGAGACAGACAGGAAGGCGCTCTATGAACGTGAACACTGGACTGAAGCCAGTCTGGGCGGGACGCAACATGCGTCTCGACCCATTCCGCCTGCCGCAGGTGGTGAGCTATGCCACGCGCGACGATTATGGCGACGTAACCTTCACCATCGACCAGCGCGGCGCCGTGATCCGCCGCCTGCTCGAGATGAGCGGCCTGCCGGCGATCATCGTGCTGCCCGCCAATGCATTTCGCGGCGTCGCCGCCCGTGCGATGGAGGATCCGGAAGGCAATGTCACGGTGACCCTGGAACTCCTGCACAACGATCCGATGCTGTCGGTGCCGCTGCTGGTGGCCGACGATCTCGAAGACGTCGCCGCCGACTGGCGCGCCTGGGCCGACGCCTACCGTCTGCCGATGCTGCTGATCGAATCCGATGGCGTCGCCCGCACCCTGGAAGAATCGCTCGGCGCCGCCATCAAGACATTGCCGCCGCGGGAGCGCCGCAAGGGCCGCGTTTCCAATATGCGCCGCCCCCGCTTCCTTGCCCGCCGCAGAGCCGGTGACCTCGGCCTCAGGCTGGTGATCGGCGGCGAGGAGATCATTTCAAGAGACTAGCGTTCTTCTCCCCGTCACTATACGGGGAGAAGTGCCCGGCAGGGCGATGAGAGGCAGCGCTGGCATGATTTTTTGGCCTTAATTGCGTGTGCGCTGGTTCGTCGATGAACCCTCGCCTCGCCTCCAAAGGTCGGCGCTGCCCCTCATCCGGCTGCCGCCACCTTCTCTTCGTATAGAGACGGAGAAGGATAAGCCGCTACACCAGCGGCTTCAGCGTCACCCACAGCGCGCCGCCGATGAGGCCGAGGAAAATCAGCCAGCCGACCTGGTTGTTCGACCGAAACAGCCGCAGGCACTGGTCTGGATCGTCGATATCCAGAACCGCGATCTGCCGCGCCATGTGGGCGCCGGCGGCGATCAATCCCGCCAGTGCCACCACCGGGGCTTGCGCCGAGGCGAAGGCGATGGCGAAGCAGATCAGCGTACCGCCATAGAGCCCCGCGAGCCATGCCTTGGTGTTGTCGCCGAACAGCCGCGCGGTCGAACGCACGCCGACAATGGCGTCGTCTTCCTTGTCCTGGTGGGCATAGATCGTGTCATAGCCGATCACCCACAGGATCGAACCGATATAGAGCATGATGGCGGGGCCATCGAGATCACCGAACTCGACCGCCCACCCCATCAGCGCGCCCCAGGAAAAGGCGAGGCCGAGAAACAGTTGCGGCCAGTTGGTTATCCGCTTCATGAATGGATAGACGGCGACGATCGCCAGCGAGCAGACGCCGAGCAGAATGGCAAAGCTGTTGAACTGCAGGAGCACCGTCAGGCCGACCAGGGCCTGCAGGACAAGAAACAGCCAGGCCCGCCGGCGCGTGGTCTGGCCGGACGGCAGCGGGCGTGAGCGGGTGCGTTCGACCTGATTGTCAATGTCCTGGTCGACAATGTCGTTATAGGTGCACCCGGCGCCACGCATGGCGATGGCGCCAATCAGGAAGAGCACGAGGTACAAGGGCGCCGGCAGCAGCGAGAGCAGCGGGTCGCCTGGGCGCGGATAGGCGCTCGCCGCAAGTGCGGCCGACCACCAGCATGGCCACAAAAGCAACTGCCAGCCGATCGGCCTGTCCCACCGCGCCAGTTGCGCATAGGGCCAGATGGCGCGCGGCAGCACGCGATAGACCCAATGGCGGTTCGGCGCATCGGCGACGCGACCCTGGGCCGCTTTTGACTGGACAGGTTCCATCGGCATGGAGTGGCAGCAGTGGCGGAAACCGTCAAGCGGCAAGCGGAGGAGCGGCGGCCCGCCAACCGTCACGACGCGAAGATGTCGCGTGTGGAAAACCAGACTTGCGCCACCGCGATGAAAGCCAGCGCCGCATTCGACACGCGCTGATGCGTATCGTGGGTGAGAATGATGCGCTGCATGGGCAGCGGATCCGACAGCGGTTTGCAGACGAGGCGCAAGCCGTCATAGCTGCGGTCGCCATGCGGGCGGGTATAGCTGACCGCGACGCCGAAGCCGTTGGCCACCATGCTGCGCTGGAGTTCGAACGAACTTGTTCGCATGTCGGCCACCGGCGACAGGCCACGGCCGCGGAACAGGTCGAGCATATGCTGCCAGCTATGCGGCTGGTCGGTCGTGATCAGCGGGTAGGCGGCCAGATCCGCCAGGCTGACCTCGGGGTGGCCCGCCAGTGCATGGCCCGCCGGCAGCAGCGCATGCGGCCGAAGCTCGTGCAGCAGGATGCGGGCGAAATGCGACGGCAGGCCGAGATCGTAGCTGAGGCCGAGGTCGACTGTGGCGTCCGCCAGGCGTCGCCCAAGCGTCTCGAACGTCTCGTCACGGACGACAACCGCGACCGCTGGATGACGTTCGGAGAAGGCGCGGATAAGGCCCGGCGCGAAAAAGGGCGCCAGATCCTCGAAGCAGCCGAGCACCAGCTCCCCACCGATGGCTGAATTGCCCGCCCCCAGGCTCATGAGTTCGTCAGTCTCGGCAAGAACCTGCTTTGCCTTCGCTACCACGACACGGCCGAACGAGGTCAGCGAAACGCCGCTTCCCCGCTGGCGTACGAATAGTTTCTGGCCGAAATCCCTTTCGATGGTGTCGATGGCCACTGAAACCGACGGCTGCGAAATGTTGATCGCTCGCGCCGCGCCGGTGACGCTGCCATGGCGGGCGACGGCGATGAGATAGCGGAGTTGCGTGAGCGTAAGGCTCATAGTCAAAACCTATGTGTCAGATGAGAAGTTATTATTTTACTGAATGAGAGGACATTGCGATAGTGGCCTCGATCCTGAGAGGAGGACACCATGGCTTCCCAAACCGCCACGCAGCCAATCGTCACCGAAATCATCGATGCGCAGACAATTGCCGACTACCAGCGTGACGGCGCGGTCTGTATCCGCGGCGCCTTCAAGGGCTGGGTCGACACGATTGCCGCCGGCATCGAGCGCAACATGCGGAGCCGCAGCGCCACCGCGTCCGACATCGCTGGCGGCAAGGGCAGCTTCTTCGACGACTACTGCAACTGGGAGCGTATCCCTGAATTCGTCGATGTCGTGCGCAATTCGCCGGCGGCGCGACTGGCGGCCGCGGTGATGCAGTCGCGCACCGCGCAGTTCTTCCACGACCATGTGCTGGTCAAGGAGCCCGGTACGCAGAAACCGACGCCGTGGCACCAGGACATCCCCTATTATTTTGTCGACGGCCAGCAGACGGTGAGCTTCTGGATCCCCATCGATCCGGTGAAGGAAGCGACGCTGCGCCTGATCGCCGGCTCGCACAGATGGGACAAGATGATCCTGCCGGTGCGCTGGCTGGACGACGGCAATTTTTACGCGGCCGAGGGCGATTATCGTCCGGTGCCCGATCCCGACACCGATCCGTCGATGAAAGTTATCGAATGGGAGATGGAGCCGGGCGACGCCATCCTGTTCGACTTCAGGACGGCACACGGCGCGCGCGGCAATATGACCGCGGCCCGGCGCCGGGCGTTGTCGCTGCGCTGGGTCGGCGACGATGCCCATTATGTCGAGCGACCGGGCCGCACCTCGCCGCCCTATCACGGCCATGGCATGCAGCCGGGACAGAAGCTGCGCGAGGATTGGTTTCCGGTGGTCTTTCAGGGCTGAACGAGCGCCGGAATAGGGGCGGTGGTGGCCGGCGCCCTATTCGACAGGGATAACGTTCCCGTGCGCAATCCACCCTGATGCCTTGACCCGTCGCCCAGAGAGCAATAGCGGGTTGTTTTCTCTATGGGATAGGCGGCATCAAGAGGTGGCCATGAACGTTCTTCTTCTCGGCTCCGGCGGCCGCGAACATGCGCTGGCCTGGAAGATCGCCGCTTCGCCGCTGCTGACCAAGCTCTACGCGGCCCCCGGCAATCCGGGCATCGGCGGCGAGGCCGAACTGGTGAAGCTTGATATCACCGATCATGCCGCGGTCGTTGCCTTCTGCCGGGAGAAGAAAATCGATCTCGTCGTGGTCGGCCCGGAAGGGCCGCTCGTCGCCGGCATCGCCGATGATCTGCGCGCCGAAAACATCCGCGTCTTCGGGCCTTCGAAGGCCGCCGCGCGGCTGGAAGGTTCGAAGGGTTTCACCAAGGACCTCTGCGCCCGGTACAACATTCCGACCGCCGCCTATGGCCGGTTCGGCGACCTGGCCTCGGCCAAGGCCTATGTCGAGAAGACGGGCGCGCCGATCGTCATCAAGGCCGACGGGCTCGCAGCCGGCAAGGGTGTCACCGTCGCCATGACGATGGACGAGGCACGGGCGGCACTCGCTTCCTGCTTTGACGGGTCCTTCGGTGCTGCCGGCGCGGAGGTGGTGGTCGAGGAATTCATGACCGGCGAGGAGGCGAGTTTCTTCTGCCTCTGCGACGGCACCACGGCGCTTCCCTTCGGCACCGCGCAGGACCACAAGCGCGTCGGTGATGGCGACGTCGGTCCCAACACCGGCGGCATGGGCGCCTATTCGCCGGCCCCGGTAATGACGCCTGACATGATCGAGCGCACCATGCGTGAGATCATCGAGCCGACCATGCGCGGCATGGCCGAGCTTGGCGCGCCTTTCGCCGGGATTCTGTTCGCCGGACTGATGATCACGGAAAGCGGGCCGAAGCTGATCGAATACAACACCCGCTTCGGCGATCCGGAATGCCAGGTGCTGATGATGCGGCTCAGGGATGACCTGCTGGTGCTGCTCAATGCCGCGACCGATGGCCAGCTCGCGCATATGTCGGTGCGCTGGCGTGACGAGGCGGCGCTGACCGTCGTGATGGCGGCCAGGGGCTATCCCGGCACACCGGAGAAAGGCTCCGTCATCCGCGGCGTCGAGGACGCCGCCGGTGAAGGCGTCCAGATTTTCCATGCCGGCACCGCAATCAATGGCGGTGCGCTGGTCGCCAATGGCGGCCGTGTGCTCAATGTCACGGCGAGCGGCGCCACCGTCGGAGAGGCGCAGGCGCGGGCCTATGCCGCCCTCGACCGCATCGACTGGCCGGACGGGTTCTGCCGCCGCGACATAGGCTGGCGGGCCGTGGCGCGCGAGCAGGCCGGCTGAAGCTCCGACCGGGTGGCGGCTATTGCTGACTTCGGTCGAGGGTTGTCGAAGCGGTGCTGACCGGGTCGGCCGCGGCAAAGGCGGCGTCAAGCTGTTCGGGGGAACGCTGCCCGCCCCGCTTCCAGGCCACATATTGGACAATGCCGAACCCCGGCCGTCGCGGCACCGTCTTCACGACTGGCATGCGGAACCCGTCGCGAAATTTTGACCACCGCGAACCAAGCACGGCGACCATTTCCTCGAAGGTCGGCGGCGTCGCCACATCGGCATAAATGATGGTGGCCTTGCCGGCGAGCGCGGCTTCCCGCGAGAGCGGCACTGGTACGCTGGCAAGATAATCGGCAGGCACGTCGATCAGGCCACCGAAAGGCCATTGCTGGCGCAGAGTGACGGCATCCGTGGGCGCCACGTTGACGTCGATGTTGTCGGGTGTGCCGGCAACCCTGTAGGGACAACGGAAGCGGCCGCAATTGGCCTGCGCCGAGAACTGCCAGAGCGCGTAGCCCTGCCAGTTGCCCATCGGAAAATGCACGTCGATGTCAGGCTTATAGCGCGCGTACCAAAGCGGCAGCCGCGACAAGAGCCGGTATTTGTAGCGGTTGTCGGCGATATATTGGGCGGTCTTGCCGTTGGTGTAGAGCACCGGGAAACGGCCGATTCGCCGATGCACCTGGCGGGCGAACTCCTCGGCATCGTCGAGCGACATCCATTGCGAGGGATCGATGCCCTCGATGTCGAGGGCCATGAGGTCGTCCGGTGCGGGGTCGGCGAAATCGAGGAAATTGTTGGCCTGTTCGACCGGATTGCCGGGACGGGCGAGATGATAGGCGCCCCATTTCATGCCGAGCGCCTTGGCCACGACCCTGCGTGTCTGGAACAATTCGCGCGTCACCGCGTGGCGTTTCCACAATGCCTTGCACAGTTTCACGTCAGTGTCGCCGCCGAAACAGAAATAGGGCGGCGGCATGCCGTCGGAAGCCTTGTTGATGAAGGCGACGATGCGCTTGTCGGTGGCAAGCTGGGCCCAGTCGATGGAATTGTATTCGTAGGCGTCGATGACGAGCGCGCGGTCAGCGCTCTTCCACGGCTCGGAGAAGTCCGAAGCCTTTGCCGCCGTGCCCAGCACAATCGCTGCCGCGAAAGCGAGAAGCGCCGTGCGGCGAAGGAGGCGCGCCGTCCTTTTCAAAACAGGGAATCCCCGTTGATCAAGGGTAAATCCTGGACCGCTATGGTTAAGAAAATATTTCTCGGACCCTGGTGCGGGATAAGCTAGCGCCGGCTGAACGGTTGAAATTCGAACGGGTTGGGCGCGGGCTCCTGTTGCAGCGTACCTTCGGCGGCGCGTTTGCGGTGGTGGGCAAGCGAGCATCGCGGCGAGCACAATATGCCGCGATCCGACCAGTAGGCGGCACCATTTCCCAGGTCGCCGTGATAATAGGAAAACCCGGTTGCCCGATAGGGCAAACCGCATTCGATGCAGCGATAGGCGTCAGGTCTGGCAAGCATGGGAATGTTCCGGTCGCTGGTTTTCCGTCGCCGGTCGATTTGGCCCGGCATCTGTCGAATTTAATACAGCCCTGCCTGATTGCAAAATCAGCGTGACAAAATTTGACGTTTACGTAAAAAGGCGATCGGAGACCGCCCAAAGGCGGATGGTTTTGCGGCGGCACTGGCTCTACGGTCGACGAGGCCGATGCATAAGGGAGGATCGAGCGGCATGTATCGGGCACCGGTCGAGGATATCGCGTTCACCCTGAAGCATGTGGCCGGCATGAAATCCGCCATCGACACGGGAGCGTTCGGAGACCTCAGCGAGGATCTGGTCGACGCCGTCCTTGGTGAGGCGGGCCGTTTCGCCTCCGAGGAGGTGGCCCCCCTTTATAAAATCGGCGACGAACATGGCGCCGTGCTCAGGGATGCCGCGGTGACCACGCCTCCGGGCTGGAAGGAACTCTATCGCCGCTGGATCGAAGGCGGCTGGAATGCGCTCTCCGGGCCGGAAGAGTATGGCGGCCAGGCACTGCCGACCATGCTCGGCGTCGCCGCACTCGAAATGTGGAACTCCGCCGCCATGGCCTTCGGCATCGGCCCGACGCTGACCATGGGCGCGGTCGAGGCGCTCGACAAGCACGCTTCCGAGGAACTCAAGGCGACATATCTGGCAAAGCTCGTCTCCGGCGAATGGATGGGCACGATGAACCTGACCGAGCCGCAGGCCGGATCGGACCTCGCCGCCTTGCGCGCCCGCGCCGAGCCCGCCGGCGACGGCACCTACCGCCTCTTCGGCCAGAAGATATTCATCACTTACGGCGAGCACGATTTCACCGACAACATCATCCATCTGGTGCTGGCGCGGCTTCCCGATGCGCCGGCCGGAACGCGTGGCATCTCGCTGTTCCTGGTGCCGAAATTCCTGGTCGGCGACGATGGCTCGCTCGGCGCGCGCAACGACGTCTTCTGTTCCGGCCTCGAGCACAAGCTCGGCATCCATGCCTCGCCGACCTGCACCATGATCTATGGCGACGGTTTTCAAGGCGCCAGGCCTGGCGCCATCGGCTGGCTGATCGGCGAGGAGAACAAAGGCCTCGCCTGCATGTTCACCATGATGAACAATGCCCGCCTTGCTGTCGGGATGCAGGGCGTCGCGGTCGCGGAAGCAGCGACCCAGAAGGCGATTGCCTATTCCAATGAACGCCGCCAGGGCAAGGCGGCGGATTACGCCGGCGCCGGCATGGCGCCGATCGTCCATCACCCCGACGTGCAGCGCAATCTCCTGACCATGAAGGCGCTAACCCAGATCGCGCGGTCGATCAGTTATTCCTGTGCCCATGCCATCGACATGGCGCGCGTGTCGTCTGGCGGCGAGGCGACGCATTGGCGCGACCGTGCTAATTTGCTGACTCCGCTCGCCAAGGCGTTTTCGACCGATGTCGGCGTGGAAGTCGCCTCGCTCGGCGTCCAGGTGCATGGCGGCATGGGCTTCATCGAGGAAACGGGTGCGGCCGCGTACTATCGCGACGCGCGCATCGCGCCGATCTATGAAGGCACGAACGGCATCCAGGCGATCGACCTGGTGACCCGAAAACTGCCGCTTGGCGGCGGCGAGCATGTGCATGGCTATATCGACGAACTGGCCGGCATCGCCAATGCGGTGCGAACGTCGAACCTCGAAGGTTTTGGCCGCACCGCCGACACTCTCGATCAGGCGCTCTCCGATTTGACGCAAGCGACGCGTTTCCTGCAGAAATTGTCGGCCGAGGGCCGGACGGAGGAGGCGCTGGCTGGCGCGACACCGTATCTCCGGCTGATCTCGCTTGCCGCCGGCGGCGCTTATCTGGCGCGGGCCGCTCTTGCCGACCAAGGCCGCATCGCGCTTTGCCGCTTCTTCGCCGAGAACCTGCTTGGCGAAGCCAGCGCTTTGAAGGAGCGCGTCATCGACGGCGCCGTCAGCCTGGCTGCTGCCGCCGAGGCACTGATTTCCGCCTGACCTTCACAAGGAAAACACCGTGACAGACCACATCCTCGTCGAGCGCCAGGGCGCCATCCAGATCATCCGCATGAACCGGCCGGACAAGAAGAACGCGCTGACGCGTGCCATGTATGCGAAAATGTCGGCGGCCCTTGCCGAAGGCGACGCCGATCCGGCGGTCCGCGTTCATGTCTTTCTCGGCGTGCCGGGCGCCTTTTCCTCCGGCAACGACCTTGCCGATTTCATGGTCGTGGCCACCGGCGGCGATGGCGGCACCGAAGTCTGGGATTTCCTGATCGCCCTGGCCGAGGTCGAAAAGCCCATCGTGTCCGGCGTCGACGGTATCGCGGTCGGCATCGGCACCACGATCAACCTGCACTGCGACCTGACTTTCGCCACGCCGCGCACCGTGTTTCGGACCCCCTTCGTCGATCTCGGCCTCGTGCCCGAGGCAGGATCGAGCCTTTTGGCGCCCCGCATCCTGGGCCAGCAGGGTGCTTTCGCGCTGCTCGGTCTCGGTGAGGGATTTTCGGCCGAGCGCGCGAAGGCCGCCGGGCTGATCTACGAGGTGGTCGAGGAAGGTGGGCTGGAGGCTTCGGTGCTTGCAGCGGCCGGCCAGATCGCGGCCAAGCCACCGCAAGCGCTCAAGATCGCGCGCGACCTGATGCGTGGCTCACGCGACGATCTGGTTGCCCGCATCGGGATAGAGAGCGAGCATTTCCGCGAGCGGCTGAAATCCGACGAGGCGCGCGCCGCCCTCACGGCATTCATGACCAGGAAAAAGGGCTAATGGTTCGTCAGGGATAGAGCCTGGCCTTGTCCCAGCCGCCTGCCGCGTTGCGTGAAAAGACGACGCGGTCATGCAGCCGGAACGGCCGGTCGTGCCAGAATTCGATCGTCTTCGGCACGATCCGGAAGCCCGACCAATGTTTCGGTCGCGGGATTTCGCCGATGGCATAACGCGCCGTGTATTCTGCGACCGCCTTTTCCAGCGCGAAGCGGCTTTCCAGCGGGCGCGATTGCTTCGACGCCCAGGCGCCGATGCGGCTGCCGCGTGGCCGCGTGGCGTAATAGCTGTCGGCTTCCGCATCGCTGACGAGCTCCACCGGACCGCGAATGCGCACCTGGCGGCGCAGCGATTTCCAATGGAAACACATCGCCGCCTTCATGCTGCCAAGAATCTCCTGGCCCTTGGCGCTCTCGAAATTCGTGTAGAACACAAAGCCGCTTTCATCGAACCCCTTGAGCAGCACCATCCTTACGTCCGGCATGCCCTCGGCATCGACGGTCGCCAATGCCACGCCATTGGCATCGTTGATTTCGCTCTTGGTAGCGTCGTCCAGCCATGCGGCAAAGAGGCGAAACGGCTCGGCCGCCTCGGTAAAGTCACTGCTTGTTAACTCTGTGTCACTCATAGTTTTTCTCAAATTGTCACGAGACCAGGGAGGTTGCCGATTGTCGCGTATCGCGCAAGCTTTTGACAGCAGGCAATGGGGCGTTATCGCTTCAGCCAGCACGAAAGCGGCGATCGTGGCAGTCGCCCTGCCGCTCGCGGCCTGCGGTGCAGGTGGCTTCAGCCTGGAAAAGGCCGAAGTCGACCGCTCGATCCTGACCAGCAGCACATCGGCTTCGCCCAAGCCGGCCGATTCGGATCGCGACTCCGACCAGACGACGATCGGCAATGCGGTATCGTCCGCCGATATCGAGCAACTCGGCGGCCAGGCGGTGCCGTGGGCGAACACCGGCACCGGCTCGCGCGGCTCCATCACCGAACTGGCGGAATTGAAGGACAGCGGCCAGACCTGCCGCCGCTTCAAGGTTTCGCGCGAAAGCTTTGACGGCGTTGCCATGTTCCAAGGCGAACTCTGTCTTGCCGGTGCCGGCGGCTGGCGCATGCAGGGCTTCAAGGCACTCTGATTTTCCGCCGTCGATATGAAGGTCCGCTACTGGAATTTCTTCCTATGCGAGCGCATATAGGGGGCAAGTATGGACTCAACTCATTTCCAGGGCAGGAAGCATGCGCGACCCCTATGAGGTGCTGGGCGTTGCAAAGAACGCATCGGCCAAGGACATAAAATCGGCGTACCGGAAACTCGCCAAGAAGCATCATCCGGACCAGAATCCGAATGATCCCAAGGCGAAGGACCGTTTTGCCGCGGCCAATCAGGCCTATGAGGTCATCGGCGACGAGAAGAACCGTGCGGCTTTCGATCGTGGCGAGATCGACGCCGACGGCAAGCCGCGTTTCCAGGGTTTTGAAGGTGCGGCCGGCGGTGGCGACCCCTTTGCCGGGTTCCGCCGCCAGCAACAGGGCGCCGGAGGCTCGCGATTCGAGTTCCGTTCGGGCCGTCCGGGCGGCGATCCATTCGACGGCAACAGCGATATCTTCAGCCAGATCTTCGGCGATGCCTTTTCAGGCGCGCGCGGGCCAGGCGCGGGCGACCGCCGCCAGGCGGCGACAGCAGCCGACCTGAACGTCACGCTCGACGTCACCATCGAGGAAGCGGCCAATGCCGAGAAGGTGACGGCGATGTTCCCGGATGGCCGCAAGGTTGCGGTCAAGCTGCCGGCCTATGTCGAGGATGGCCAGACCATCCGGCTGAAGGGCCAGGGCGAGCAGGGACCGGGCCAACCCGGCGACGCACTGGTCAAGATCCATATCCGCCGGCATCCACGTTACCGCATCGAAGGCCGTGACCTGCACGCCGACCTGCCGGTTTCGCTGGCCGATGCGGTGCTGGGCGCCAAGGTGCCGGTCGAGACGCCGACAGGCAGGCTTGCGGTCAACGTTCCCGCCTGGTCGAGCTCGGACAAGGTCCTGCGGCTCAAGGGCAGGGGCTTGCCGGAGAAAGCCGGCGGCCATGGCGATCTCTATGCCCATGTGCGCATCATGCTGCCGGAAGGCGGCGACAGCGCGCTGGAATCGCTGTTGCGCGGCCAAAAAGGCTGATCGAGAGCTTTTGTCCCCCGAACTGTCCGCTTTGAACGCTTGAAGGGGCTGTATGCCTGTGCGATAGGCACTCCACAAAGCAGATATCTTGCGGAGAACACGCATATGGCGGGTGGACAGGGCCTGATGGCCGGCAAGCGCGGCCTGATTCTTGGCGTCGCCAACAACAGGTCGATCGCTTATGGCATTGCCAAAGCCTGCGTCGATCACGGCGCCGAGATAGCGCTGACCTATCAGGGCGAAGCCTTCAAGAAGCGCGTGGAGCCGCTGGCGGCGGAACTGGGCGCCTTTGTCGCCGGCCATTGCGACGTAACCGATCCGGCGAGCCTGGACGAGGTCTTCGCCAATGTCGCCAAGCATTGGGGCAAGCTCGACTTCCTCGTGCACGCCATTGCCTTTTCCGATAAGGACGAGCTGACCGGCCGCTATGTCGAGACGACGCGCGACAATTTCCTGCGCACCATGGACATTTCGGTCTATTCCTTCACCACCATCGCCAAGCGCGCTGAAGCGCTGATGACCGAGGGCGGTTCGCTGCTGACGCTGACCTATTACGGCGCCGAGAAGGTCATGCCGCACTATAACGTCATGGGCGTCGCCAAGGCGGCACTGGAGGCCAGCGTGCGTTATCTCGCCGTCGACCTTGGCGCCAAGAAGATCCGTGTCAACGCCATCTCGGCCGGTCCGATCAAGACGCTTGCCGCCTCCGGCATCGGCGACTTCCGCTACATCCTGAAGTGGAACGAATACAATTCGCCACTGAAGCAGACGGTCACGCAGGAAGAGGTCGGCGATTCCGGCGTCTATTTCCTGTCCGACCTGTCGCGTGGCGTCACCGGCGAAGTGCACCATGTCGATTCCGGCTACCACGTCGTCGGCATGAAAGCGGTCGACGCACCCGATATTTCGACGGTCAAGGATTAGCTCTCCCCGCCTTTCCTCCGTCCAGGCCCTGGCCCGATCTCCGGAAGAGCTGATGTACCCGCTGGTTTATATCGTGCGCCACGGCCAGACCGCGTGGAATGCCGAGTTCCGGCTTCAGGGCCAGGCCGATACCGATCTCAATGCTCTCGGCCGCGAACAGGCGAGCGCAAACGGGCATCGGCTGGCCGAACTCGTCGGCGCTCCCCAGGAATTCGACTTCGTCGCCAGTCCGATGAGACGCACGCGCGAAACGATGGAACGCATCCGCGCCGCCATGAGGCTCGATCCGCTCGCCTATCGAACCGATATCAGACTGATTGAAGTCAATTTCGGCGATTGGCAGAGTTTTACCTTCGCCGAGCTTGAGAGGCAGTCGCCCGGCGCGAGCCGATCCCGCGCACTGGACAAGTGGAATTTTCAGCCGCCAGGTGAAGGCGCGGAGAGCTACCAGATGCTGCTCGAACGGGTGAAGCCATGGTTCGATGAGCTTCGGGGGCAGACGATTTGCGTGACGCACGGGGGCGTCATGCGCACCCTGTTTCGCTTCGTGCTCGATATGGCCGAGGACGAGGCCGCGAACCTGGAGATACCGCAGGATCGCGTGCTCAAACTTGAAGGCAGGAGCCTGGAGTGGCTCGCCCGGTGACGCCAACTCCTAGTTCGTGTCGCTGTCCCCCGGCAGCTGCATGTCGGTGACGACGTTTTCGCCATCGGTCACATCGTAAGCAATGACGATGTCCATCCCCGGCTTCAGCGCATCAAGATCGGTTTCGGCGTTCAGCTTGTAAGATTTGCCGTCGTCCAGCGTCAGCGTCAGCGCGTCCTTGTCGATCTTCTTGATCAGGCCTTCGGTCTGGCCGGCAAAGGCGGCGGTGGAGAGCAGCAGCGTGGCGGCAACAGCGCCAATCAGGGTACGCATCATCGTCCTCTTTGGTCATTGCGCCGGCCTGGGTGGCGGCGGATCCTCAACGGCGAATGGAGGAGAGCAGAAACCAACCGAATGTGTCAAAACTAAATCCGTCGGATCACAGTTTGACCACTGTGGAAAACGCCAATAGAAGGCTGGCTTCAGCCGGTTTCGATGCCGGGCAGGGCACTTTCCATGTCTCACAACACGTTCGGCCATCTTTTCCGCGTCACCACCTGGGGCGAGAGCCATGGCGCGGCGCTCGGCTGCGTGGTCGATGGTTGTCCGCCGGGTATCCGTTTCACGCGCGATGAAATCCAGGCCGAACTCGACAAGCGCCGCCCGGGTCAGTCGCGCTTCGTCACGCAGCGCCGCGAGCCGGACGAAGTGAAGATCCTCTCAGGCTTCGTCCTCGACGAGGACGGCGCGACGATGATCACCACCGGCACGCCGGTGTCGATGTTGATCGAGAATGTCGATCAACGCTCGAAGGACTATGGCGAGATCGCCCGCCAGTTCCGGCCGGGCCATGCCGACTACACCTACGACGTCAAATACGGCATACGCGACTATCGCGGCGGCGGCCGCTCCTCGGCACGCGAGACCGCTGCCAGGGTCGCTGCCGGCGCGCTCGCCCGCAAAGTGGTGCCGGGCATGGTGGTGCGCGGCGCGCTCGTGTCGATGGGCGAAAAGTCGATCGACCGCGCCAACTGGAACTGGAATTTCATCGGCGATGCCGAGAACCCGTTCTTCACGCCGGATCCGGCTTCGATTCCTGTTTTCACGCGGTATCTCGACGGTATCCGCAAGGCCGGTTCCTCGGTTGGCGCGGTGATCGAGATCGTCGCCGACGGTGTGCCTGCCGGCCTCGGCGCGCCGATCTACGCCAAGCTCGACCAGGACATCGCGTCCGGCTTGATGTCGATCAACGCCGTCAAGGGCGTCGAGATCGGCAATGGTTTCGAGGCCGCCCGCATCACCGGCGAACAGAATGCCGACGAGATGCGCATGGGCAATGACGGCAAGCCGGTGTTCCTGTCCAACAATGCCGGCGGCATCCTGGGCGGCATCTCGACGGGCCAGGCGATCGTCGCCCGTTTTGCGGTGAAGCCGACTTCGTCGATCCTGACGCCGCGCAAATCGATCGACAAGGACGGCAGGGATGTCGAAGTGATGACCAAGGGTCGCCACGATCCTTGCGTCGGCATCCGAGCCGTGCCGATCGGCGAGGCCATGGTTGCCTGCGCCATTGCCGACCACTATCTGCGGCACAGAGGACAGACGGGGAAGGGAGGGGAATAGGGCCGTAGGGCAGTAGGGCAGTAGGGCAGTAGGTTACGCAGCCAGCCGAAACAGCCAGGATTTTCCTTTCCCCTACTGCCTTACTGCCCTATTCCCCTACTGCCCTGCGAGCAAAGCGAGCGTTCCATGCCTTACGACCAGAAGAAGATTGTCGAAGCCATCCGCGCCTTCGAACGCGGCGAGATCGTCGTCGTCATGGACGATGACGGGCGCGAGAACGAGGGCGACCTGATCGTCGCCGCCGTCCATTGCACGCCGGAGAAGATGGCCTTCATCGTTCGCAACACGTCGGGCATCGTCTGCACGCCGATGCCGCGCGAGGAGGCTAAACGGCTGAACCTCGCGCCGATGGTGGCCGACAATGATTCGGCTCACACCACCGCCTTTACCGTCAGCGTCGACTTCAAGCATGGCACGACGACAGGCATTTCGGCCGACGACCGCACGCTGACCGTGCGCAACCTCGCCAACGGCAATGTCGGCGCCTCCGATTTCGTCCGCCCTGGCCACATCTTCCCGCTCATCGCGCGCGAGGGCGGCGTCTTGATGCGCTCGGGTCATACCGAGGCGGCGGTCGATTTGTGCAAGCTCGCCGGCCTGCCGCCGATCGGCGTGATCTCGGAACTGGTCAACGACGACGGCACCGTCAAGCGCGGCCCGCAGGTCGCGGCTTTCGCCGAGGAGCATGGCCTCAAGCAGGTATCGGTCGCCGACCTCATCGCTTACCGGCAGCGCAAGGAGACCCTGGTCGAGCGCGTCGCCTGCTCCGACATCGAGACGCTGGGCGGCAAGGCGCAGGTCTTCACCTACACGCTGCCCTGGGACACGATGCATCACGTCGCCATCGTCTTCGGCGACATCCGCGATGGCGAGGAGGTGCCGGTGCGGCTGCATTCGGAGGATGTGGTGACCGACGTGTTCGGAACCAGCCACCGGCTCGACGGCATCATGAAGGCGATGGGCGAGCGCAAGCGCGGCGTCATTGTCTATCTCAGGGAAGGCTCGGTCGGCGTTGCCCACCAGGAGCGCAACCGGCCGGCGCCAGGCGACCGCGAGGACCATGAAGAGGCGCGCCGGCGCGAGAGCGAATGGCGCGAGATCGGCCTTGGCGCCCAGATCCTGAAGGACCTCGGCATTTCATCCATTAACCTGATTGCCTCGCGCGAACGCCACTATGTCGGCCTCGAGGGTTTTGGCATTCACATCGCCAAGACCGAGATCCTCTGATCTCGACAAACCCTGCCTGTCACTCGGCCGGGATTGCCGCCTCGCATCCTTCCAACTCGCATTCGTGGGTGGCGAGGCTGCGCTGGCCGAGCAGCACCGTGATCAGCGCGATAGCGCCTGACGTCACCGAGACCCAGAATCCGTTCTGGGCGCCGAATGCATCCACCACGGCGCCGGCGGCGAAGGAGCCCAGCGCCATGCCGATGCCGATCCCGGTGGTTACCCAGGTGATGCCTTCGGTCAGCATCGCTTCCGGGACATGCCGCTCGATCAGGCCGAAGGCGGTGATGAAGGTCGGCGAGATCGCCACGCCACTGATGAAGACAGTCAGCGCGAGCGCTGGCACGGTGCTGGCGGTAAGCGGCAGCAGTGTGCCGAGCGCGACCAAGGCAACCGCGATGGCGAGCTGGCGTTGCAGCGGTGCTTTCAGGTTGAGCGCGCCGATGATGATGCCGAGCACGAAGGAGCCCAGCGCATAGACGCCGATGACGAGACTGGCAGTGCCCGGCTGGCCGAGTTCCTTGGTGATCGCCACCGTGCTCACCTCCGTCGTCGCGAAGGTCGCGCCGATGAAGATCATGGCGAAGGTGATGATTTGGACCGGCCCCAGGCGGATTGCCGAGCCGCTGGAGCCATGGTCCACCGGCCGCACTTGCGGCTCGGTCGAACGCTGCAGAATGAAGGCTGTCGAGCCCAAGGCGAGGAACAGCGTGCTGACGAGCACGCCCGCTTCCGGGAACAGCGCGGCGCTGAGGCCCACAGACAGCGATGCGCCGGCGATATAGACCAGTTCGTCCGCCGCCGACTCGAAGGCGAAGGCGGTGTTCATCTCGGACCGGCCCCGGAAAATCTCGGTCCAGCGCGCCCGCACCATGGCCGGCATGCTTGGCATCGCCGCGGCCAGCAGTGCCGACGCGAACAGCGTCCATACCGGCCAGCCTTGATTGGCCGATGCGATCAGGGCCGCGAATGCGAGCACGGAGATGATGGTGGTGGGTACGACAACCCGCGTCTGGCCGAGGCGGTCGACCAACCTCGATATCTGCGGCGCCAGGAAGGCATTGGCCAAGGCGAATGTCGCCGAAACCGCACCCGCCAGCCAGTATTCGCCACGCGTCTGCGACAGCATCGCCACGATGCCGATCGGCGCCATGGCGATCGGCAGGCGCGCCATGAAGCCGGCGGCGGCAAAGCCCGTGGCTCCGGGAGCGCGAAAGATTTCCGAATAGGGGTTTTGCATGATCCTGTTCCTCGACAAGGGGCGATTCGACAATTACATACGAGACGTATAAGTGTTAAATAGAGCATACGTCGCGTATGTCAATTGGCATACGGAGCGTATGTAAGTAAGGCCAGAAGCATGCATCGACCGCGCAAGGAGATGATCGCCGAGACACGCGCCAAGCTGATCGCCGCGGCGCGCCAGGCTTTCGGCACCATCGGCTATGCCGAAGCGTCGATGGATGATTTCACCGCGTCGGCCGGGCTGACGCGCGGCGCCCTTTATCATCACTTCGGCGACAAGAAGGGACTGCTTGAGGCGGTTATCGCCGAAATCGACGCGGAAATGGCGGCCCGGGTGAATGAGGTCGCGTCGCGGGCGCCGACCCGCTGGCAGCATTTCGTCGACGAATGCACCACCTATATCGAAATGGCGCTGGAGCCGGAAATCCAGCGCATCATGTTCCGGGATGGTCCGGCTGTGCTGGGCGATCCGGCACTGTGGTCGAATGCCAATGCCTGCGTCGGTTCAATGACCGATCATCTGACAGCGCTGCAGCGGGAAGGGGTGGTCGTCCCCGGCGTCGACCCGGAGTCGGCAGCGCGGCTGATCAATGGGGCGAGCAGCCAGGCCGCGCAGCGCATCGCCAATTCGCAAGATCCCGAAGCGACATCGAAGATGGTGGTGGCCGCGTTCAAGCAATTGCTCGAAGGCCTGCTGAAAAAGCCGGAAGCGCTTTCAAGATGAACCACCATGGCAGTCCCGCCACTGCCTGCAATTGACAATAGCCGGTTTGAGCGCATCCTCCGCAGCCATCTCTGAGGGGAGATTCGGGCATGTGGGATTTCGATATCGGCAGGTCGGTGTCCATCATGATGCGGACCTGGCCTTTCATTGTCTTTCGCATGATCATCTATTTTGGGATCACCCTGGCCTACATCGTGGCCACCGGCACCGGCGCCTCCGTCGGCTATGGCGTCGGCCATATTTCCACCGATCCCGACGGACCATTGTCTTTTGCGATGTGGGGCGGCGTGGTCGGTTTCGGCATCGTCTCGATCGCCGTCCACTGGATCCGCGAATACATCCTCTACGTCGTCAAGGCGGGCCATATCGCCGTCATGGTGCATCTGATCGAGGGCCATGATATTCCCAATGGCCAGAACCAGATCGCCTACGCGAAAGAGGTCGTGACCGAGCGTTTTGCCGAGGCCAACATCCTTTTCGTCGTCGACCAATTGGTCAAGGGCGCCATACGCGCCATCACCGGCCTGCTCGGCGGCATCGCGGCCTTCCTGCCCATTCCTGGCCTGAGCGGCCTGGTTTCGTTCCTCAACACGGTGATTCGCCTGTCGCTGACCTATGTCGACGAGATCATTCTCGGCTACAACATCCGCAACAGTTCGTCCTCGCCGTTCGAAACCGCGCGCCAAGGCGTTGTGCTCTACGCCCAGAACGGCAAGACCATGGTCAAGAATGCCGTCTGGCTAGGGGTCATCATGTGGGGCGTGTCGTTCGTGATTTTCCTGCTGATGCTGGCTCCGGCAGCCGCTATTCTTTACGTCATGCCCGGGCAGCTCGCCGGCTGGGCTTTCGTGCTGGCAATCGTCTTTGCCTGGGCTTTCAAGGCGGCCTTCATCGAGCCGTTCGCCATTGCCTGCCTGATGCAGGTCTATTTCAAGACCATCGAGGGTCAGGTGCCCGATGCCGCCTGGGACGCCAGGCTGGCCGAAGCCTCGTCGAAGTTCAGGGAACTCAAGGACAGGGCACTGGCTTCTTTCGGTGGCTCACGGTGGGGCACTGCCGGCGCGACGAGCTGATCAACCGGCCTCGCCGGCGCACCGGCGACGGTGCCGAGGCGCGCCACTGCTGATTTGAGCGGCGCTTCGCCTTGTCCGCGAAAAGTCTCGCTCATGATAAGCTCGGGCAACGGCAGCCGCCGGCCCCAGCCGTGTGTTTCGAGATCCGGCTTCGGTGCGAATTCGGAAACGCGGCCGACGCAGAGATAGGCGATCGGCGTCACTTGATCGGGAATACCCAGCAAGCTTTTCAGCGCTTGCGCCTCGATGATGCTGACCCAGCCGACGCCGACGCCCTCGGCGCGTGCCGCCAGCCAAAAATTCTGCACCGCGCAGACCGTGCTGTAGAGATCCATCTCCGGATTGTGCCAGCGCCCCAGCGGCGAGCCTTTCGAGCGCTCGCGGTCGCAGGTGATGCAGATGTTGAGCGCGCTTTCGCAAATGCCTTCCAGCTTAAGCTTGCGGTAGAGCGCCTGCCGTTCTGCCTCGATTTCAGGCAGTTCCCGTTCTCGCGCGGCCAGGAACAGGTCGCGCACTTCCGCCCGCCGCGCGGCATCGCGAATGACGATGAAGTTCCAGGGTTGCATGAAGCCGACCGATGGCGCGTGATGGGCGGCAAGCAGCAGCCGCGCCAGCACTTCGTCGTCGATCGCTTCCGATGTAAAATGGCTGCGGACGTCGCGCCGCGTAAACATGGCGCGGTAAACAGCGTCGCGCGCAATCTGGTCAAATCCATCGCCCATTGGAGCGGTCATAGCTTCCGGCATCGCTTGTCCCCTTGCGATTGCAATCGATGTCATCCGCCTGACCATGCGGATGACGATGCCTGCCAGGCCGGTCTTCTGGCTCGGGATCAACCCGCGTCCGGTGCCTTCCCGTCATCGACAGTGGCATTTTACCGGCGCGGTCCCCCTCACAGCGTTGGGCACGCCACGGAGTTCAACCGTGTTCCCGATTCTCCCGCCAAGGCATTTGCAGCCAAGTGGAATCACTTGGCGTCGCAGAATGTCGCTAAAACAAACAGCCCGGCGGGCACCAGGCAGTGGTTGCGACCTTACGCCGAAGGGCCGGCGCCGCCAATGCCCGCAGCGACATGAATGGACGCAGGTTCGATTTTCCCCAGCGATCAAGCCGCAACGCATGGCCATCACGACGCCGGGGCACTAGATAGGGGGCATGGCCACCCGTCTCTACACGCACCCGATCTTTCTCGAACACATCACGCCGCCCGGTCACCCCGAGCGGCCCGACCGCCTGCGCGCCATCGAGCGCGTGCTCGACGACGAAGCTTTTGCCACGCTTGACCGCGTCGAGGCACCGCACGGCGACGAGGCGACCATCCTCTACGCGCATCCCGCCGATTTCGTCGCGCGTGTCCGCGCCGCCATCCCCGACGAAGGCATTGCCCGCATCGACGCCGACACCACCGCCAGCCCGAAAAGCTGGCAAGCGGTGATTACGGCGATCGGTGCCGCCAATGCTGCCGTCGACGACGTCTTTGCGGGCCGCGCCGACAACGTTTTCGTCGCCGCCCGTCCGCCCGGCCACCATGCCGAAAAGACCACGGCCATGGGCTTCTGCTTCTTCAACACGGCGGCAATCGCAGCGCGCCATGCGCAGAAGAAGCACGGCGCCGAGCGTGTCGCGGTCGTCGACTGGGACGTGCACCACGGCAACGGCACGCAGGATATTTTCTGGGACGATCCCTCGGTGCTCTATTGCTCGACGCACCAGATGCCGCTTTATCCCGGCACGGGCGCGAAGAGTGAGACCGGCGCCGGCAACATCGTCAATGCGCCGCTGGCGCCTCGGACGGGCAGCGAGGTGTTTCGCGATGCGTTCCTGTCGCGCGTGCTGCCGGCACTCGACAATTTCGCGCCGGATCTGATTATCGTTTCGGCCGGCTTCGACGCGCACCATCGCGACCCGCTGGCGAAAATCAATCTGACCGAGGACGATTTCGACTGGGCGACCGGCCAGCTGATGCAGCGCGCCGCAATCCACGGCGGCAACCGGCTCGTCAGCCTGCTCGAGGGCGGCTACGATCTGCAGGGATTGGCATTTTCGGTCGCCGCCCATGTCGGGCGACTGATGAAAGGATGAATGATGACCGGTGAGATCAACGAAGACGTCAAGGCGATGAGCTTTGAACAGGCACTCGACGCACTGGAGAAGATCGTCGATGATCTGGAGCGTGGCGACGTGCCGCTCGACCAGTCGATCCGGATTTACGAGCGCGGGGAGGCGCTGAAGGTTCATTGCGACCGGCTGCTGAAGGCCGCCGAGGACAAGGTCGAGAAGATCAGGCTGTCGCGCGACGGCAAGCCGGTTGGAACCGAGCCGCTCGACGCGGACTGAGGTCCGGAGCAGCCTTACCGGTTTTTGGACACGATCATCATTGAGGATACAGTTCGTCCCGATTGAAACGGACAAGAGGAGATACGGAAGCGATGTGCAGAAACATCAAGACCCTGTTCAATTTTGATCCGCCGGCAACCAACGACGAAGTCCGCGACGCGGCACTGCAGTTTGTCCGCAAGCTGAGCGGCACGACGCGGCCTTCTGCCAAGAACCAGCATGTGTTCGATCATGCGGTCGAAGCCATCGCGGCATCCGCACGCGAATTGCTCGATTCCCTCGAAACCCACCAGCATCCTCGCAATCGCGAAGAGGTGGCGGCCAAATTAAAAGCGAAAGCGGCGATCCGGTTCGCCTGATATGCCCAAGCGCCCACTGACCGCTGACGAGGAGAGTTCATGAGCTTCTTCCCCGGCAAGGACCCTGAGGCCGGCGATGCCTTCGCCAGCGACCAGATCGAGCTGATGGTTATCCCCAACGCCAAGGACATTGGCGGTTTCGAGGTGCGTCGCGCCTTGCCGACCGCCAAGCGGCGCCTGGTCGGGCCGTTCATCTTCTTCGATCGAATGGGTCCCGCGATCATGCGCGCGGGCCAGGCGCTCGATGTCCGTCCCCACCCGCATATCGGCCTGTCGACCGTGACCTATCTGTTCGACGGCAAGATCAGGCACCGCGATTCGCTCGGCACCGAAATGGTCATTCAACCCGGCGACGTGAACCTGATGACGGCCGGTCGCGGCATCGTCCACTCCGAGCGCACGCCGCAGGAATTGCGCGGCGCGCCGATGTCGATCTCCGGCCTGCAGACCTGGTTGGCTCTGCCGGACGGCAAGGAAGAGGTGGCACCGGTGTTCGAGAACACAGCGGCGCTGCGGCTTCCCGAAATCGACGCCGAAGGCGTCAGCGGCCGCGTCGTCATCGGTGATTTCCAGGGTTTGCGATCTCCGGTGCGGGCCGATTCCGAAACGCTCTACGCAGATTTGCGGCTGGCGCCCGGCGCCAGCGTAAAAATCCCAGCCGATGCCGAGGAGCGCGCCATCTACACGCTGGAGGGCGAGGTCTCGATTTCGGGTGATGCGTTCCCAGCGGAACGGCTGCTGGTATTCCGGCCCGGCGACGAGATCGTCATATCGTCATCGACCGGTGCGCATTTCATGCTGTTCGGCGGCGCCTCGCTTGGTTCGAAGCGCTACATCTGGTGGAATTTCGTTTCCTCGTCCAAGGAGCGCATCGAGCAGGCCAAGCAGGAATGGAAGACTGGCCGCTTCGATATCGTTCCTGGCGATGAGAAAGAATTCATACCGCTGCCGGAAGGCTGAGAAGATCGGTGATGCGCTGACCGTCCGCGTCAGCGACACGCATTTACTTTCGCCGGCCGGCGGCCTATCCCGCCGATGAACAGAAAGTCTGGGCCCAACGTGAACGCAACGCCGCATACGCCGCTTCTCGATAGGGTTCGCGTCCCGGCCGACCTGCGCACGCTGGCCGAGAGCGACTTGCCGCAACTGGCATCAGAGCTTCGCCTCGAACTGATCGACGCGGTGTCGCGCACCGGCGGCCATCTCGGTGCCGGCCTTGGCGTGGTCGAACTGACGGTGGCGCTGCATTATGTCTTCAACACACCCGATGACCGGCTGATCTGGGATGTCGGCCACCAGGCCTATCCGCACAAGATACTGACCGGCCGTCGCGACCGCATCCGCACCTTGCGCCAGGAAGGCGGGTTGTCGGGCTTCACCCGCCGAGCCGAGAGCGAATACGACCCGTTCGGCGCCGCCCACTCCTCGACATCGATATCGGCCGGCCTCGGCATGGCCGCCGCCCGCGACCTCTCAGGCGGGCGCAACAATGTCATCTCCGTCATCGGCGACGGCGCCATGTCGGCCGGCATGGCTTATGAGGCGATGAACAATGCCGGCGCGCTCGATGCGCGCCTCATCGTCATCCTCAACGACAATGACATGTCGATCGCCCCGCCAACCGGCGCCATGAGCGCCTATCTGGCGCGTCTGGCTTCCGGCAAGGCCTATGTCGGCCTGCGCGACTTCGGCAAGAAGCTGACCTCCTATCTCGGCAAGCGGGCCGATCGAGCCATCACCCGCGCGGTCGAGCATGCGCGCGGTTACGTCACCGGCGGCACCTTGTTCGAGGAACTCGGCTTCTATCACATCGGCCCGATTGACGGTCACAATCTGGAGCATCTCATCCCGGTCCTGAAAAATGTCCGTGACAACGGCAAGGGTCCGGTGCTGATCCATGTCGTCACCCAGAAGGGCAAGGGCTACGCGCCGGCGGAAGCGGCCGCCGACAAGTATCATGGCGTCAACAAATTCGACGTCATCACCGGCGCACAGGCCAAGGCGCCGGCCAATGCACCGGCCTACACCAAGGTGTTTGCCGAAAGCCTGATCCAGGAGGGGCGCGAGGACGACCGCATCGTCGCCGTCACCGCCGCGATGCCGGGCGGCACCGGCCTCGACCTGTTCGGCGAGGTGTTTCCGTCAAGGACTTTCGACGTCGGCATTGCCGAGCAGCATGCGGTGACCTTCGCCGCCGGCCTGGCGACGGAAGGCTACAAGCCCTTCGCCGCGATCTATTCGACCTTCCTGCAGCGCGCCTACGATCAGGTCGTCCATGACGTCGCGATCCAGAAACTGCCGGTGCGTTTCCCCATCGATCGCGCCGGCTTTGTCGGCGCCGACGGTGCCACCCATTGCGGCGCCTTCGACACCACCTTCCTGGCAAGCCTGCCGGGCTTTGTCGTAATGGCCGCGGCCGACGAGGCGGAATTGCGTCACATGGTGCGCACCGCCGCCAGCTATGACGACGGGCCGATCGCCTTCCGCTATCCGCGCGGCAACGGCGTCGGCGTCGACATGCCCGAGCGCGGCTCTGTTCTGGAGATCGGCAAAGGCCGCATCGTCCGGGAAGGCAGCAAGGTTGCCCTCCTGTCCTTCGGCACAAGGCTGCAGGATTGCCTCATCGCGGCCGAGGAACTCGGCGCGGCCGGGCTTTCCACCACGGTCGCCGATGCCCGTTTCGCCAAGCCGCTCGACCAGGATCTGATCCGGCGGCTGGCCCGCTCGCATGAGGTTCTGGTGACGGTGGAGGAGGGCGCAATTGGCGGCTTCGCCAGCCATGTGCTGCAATTCCTCGCCCATGAAGGACTGCTCGAAAGCGGCCTGAAGGTACGCCCGCTGGTGCTGCCGGATGACTTCACCGACCACGCCAAGCCAGAGAAGATGTATGCCGATGCTGGCCTCGACGTCGCCGGAATCGTGCGCACCGTATTCACCGCGCTCGGTCATACGGTCCGCGCCCAGCGCGCCTGAATCAAAACCTCAACAGCTTGAATCAGTTTGCCGGCTCGATTTTATAAGGCATTGTTAACGTTGCCGTTTGGCGTTTTGCTTACCCTGTCCCTTGGCCGTTTTTCAACGCCGCCCTGCTAGATCACAGCCAGGCAGGGAGACAACGAGAATGAAGACGCTTCTGTGCGGCGCGGCCTTCTTGGCGGTGATGGTCGTACCGGCTGCCGCCGAAACGCCCTACGACCGCAATCTCGAAAAGGCGGCGATAGGCATTGTCGCCGGCAAGATGGGCGATATCCGCGGCGGCTTTTCCTACAAGCAAATTCCGCAGCTTGTGGTGCCGCCGGATCCTTCGCCTGTATCACCTGTTGCGACCGGGCATGCGCGTGAGCAGGCTTCAGGCGGTCGAGACGACGGTTTGTCTCCAGCCATCGAGCGCCAGGCTCCGCGAACCATCTTCTAAAACCACATGTCGCGTACGCAGCGGCCGTCGCGCGGCAGATCGTCGTAAGTGTCGAGGCCATCGAAATGGTCGATCGGCAGATCGGCGACGGCCTCGGGGGGCGCCAGCCGGACATTGACGGCCATGCGTCTTCGACCCGAGGCGCTGGCGCGCAGTCCGCGCCAGCCGAGCACGCAGGCGCAACGCGGGCAGAACAGGATCTCGAGCGACGGGTCTTCCTGTCCGGCGCGCGTATAGCTGCCCATTGGCCCCGAAACGCGAATGCGTTCGTCGACATAATCATAGGCCCAGAGCGTGCCATAGCGGCGGCAAAGCGTGCAGTTGCAGGCCGTCACCGGGCCGGGGTCGCCCTCCAGCGTCCAGTGGGCGGCGCCACAGTGGCAGGTTCCCGTCAGCATTCGTTCTCCTTCGAGTTGCGACAAACAGAGGGCTCTTCGTGACCAATATTCTGCCGGACCCGGCATGATGGGCGCAAGCCGCAGCCTGGT
The DNA here is from genome assembly GCF_006658535.1 of Mesorhizobium sp. B2-4-13. Lineage (NCBI taxonomy): Bacteria > Pseudomonadati > Pseudomonadota > Alphaproteobacteria > Hyphomicrobiales > Phyllobacteriaceae > Mesorhizobium > Mesorhizobium sp. B2-4-13. The sequence goes on from NZ_VFVB01000003.1 coordinate 764,076, forward strand.
TCGATGCACCAGCCGCTCTCGTAGGATCACTTTGGTCCATCTAATGTCCTTGCCTTCACCGCGGGCTTTCGTCAGAGAAGGCCGATGAACTCGCCTCTGCCAGCCAGCACACGCCAGCGGCTCGACGACCTGCTCGTCCAGCGCGGGCTGTTTGCCAGCCGCTCGCGCGCCCGCGACGCGGTGGAGCGCGGCACGGTGACGGTCGACGGCGCCATAGCCCGCAAGCCCGGCCAGAACGTTTCGCCGCAATGCGTTGTCGCCATCGACGATCCGGCGCAAGCCTATGTCTCGCGCGCCGCGCTCAAGCTGATCGCCGGGCTCGACCATTTCAGCCTCGACCCGGCCGGTCGCGAGGCCCTCGACATCGGCGCCTCGACCGGCGGTTTCACCCAGGTGCTGCTCGAACGCGGCGCGTCCCATGTCACGGCAATCGATGTCGGGCATGGCCAGATGCATCCTGATGTCGGTGGTGATCCGCGCGTGACCGTGATCGAGGGCCTGAACGCGCGCGATCTCACCGTTGCCGATCTTGCCGGCCGCAATCCGGATTTCATCGTTTCCGACGTCAGTTTCATCTCGGTGAAACTGGCGCTGCCGCCGGCACTCGCCATTGCCAATCCCGGCGCCGGTGCGATCTTTCTGGTCAAGCCGCAATTCGAGGCCGGTCGCGAGGCGATCGGCAAGGGCGGTTTGTTGAAGGATCCCTTCGATGCCGCCCGTGTCGCGGGCCTGCTGCAGGATTGGCTGGATGCCGTTCCCGGCTGGCGCTCGCTTGGCCTGCATCTGTCGCCGATCGAAGGTGGCGACGGCAATCGCGAATTCCTGCTCGGTGGGATCAAGGACCGATGAGCGTACGCTTCACAATACGAAAGCTCGGATCGCAGGGCGACGGCATCGCCGAAACCGAGAGCGGCGATCTGTTCATTCCCTTCACGCTGCCAGGCGAGATCGTCACCGCCGCGCGCGAGCGGGATCGCGCCACGCTGATGGCGGTGCTGGAAGCCTCTCCGCTGCGCGTCGAACCAGCCTGTCGCCATTTCACCGAATGCGGCGGCTGTGCCCTCCAGCATTTCGAGACCGAAGCCTATCGCCGATGGAAACGCGAAAAGGTGGTGCACGCATTGAAGGGCAAGGGCATCGAGTGCGAGATTGGCGAACTGGTCGCCTGCGCGCCGCAGTCGCGCCGCCGCGTCGTGCTTGCCGCCCGGCGCACGGACGCAGGCATGCTGCTCGGCTTCAATCGCCATCTGTCGCCCGAGATCATCTCCATATCCGAATGCCCGATCTCACTGCCCGAGATCGTCGCGGCACTCGGCCAGCTGAGGGCGCTGGCCGAATTGATATGCGCCACCACCAAATCGTTCCGGATGGCGGTCACCGTTACGGGTTCCGGCCTCGACATCGCGGTGCACGAGTCAGGCAAGCTCGGCGAACACCAGCGCCGTATCGCCTCCAACTTTGTCGTTGCGCAAGGCTTTGCCAGGCTGTCCATCGATGACGAGATCGTCATCGAACCAAGGAAGCCCGTGGTCATGTTCGGCAGTGTTGCGGTCGCCGTGCCGCCCGGCGCCTTTCTGCAGGCGACGGAGGCCGCCGAACGGACCATGGCCGAGATCGTCGCCGGACATCTGAAGCGTGCAAAAAAAATTGCCGATCTCTTTGCCGGTTGCGGCAGCTTTGCCTTGCGGCTGGCGGCGAAATCGGAAGTCCATGCGGTCGAAGGCGACGCGGCCGCGCTTTCGGCGCTCGACCGGGCATCACGTTTCGCGACCGGCCTCAAGCGGGTGACGGGCGAACGACGCGACCTGTTTCGCCGGCCACTGACCTTCAAGGAGTTGAACGCCTTCGACGGCCTTGTCTTCGATCCGCCGCGCGCCGGCGCCGAAGACCAGTCGACGCAGATCGCCCGCTCGGACGTTCCATACGTTGCCGCGGTGTCTTGCAACCCGGTGACGCTGGCCCGCGACCTGCGCATTCTCATCGACGGCGGCTATACCCTGAACAGCGTGACGCCAATCGATCAGTTCCTGTGGTCGCCACATGTCGAGGCGGTCGCCTTGCTGGAAAAACCCAAGAAGAGGCGCGGCTGAGCACGTTTCGTTCAGACTGCTGAGGCCACAGAAAACCGCGCTTCCGAAGCGCTGCTGCGGGATCCTCCGGTTAAAGCGACTCCAGGAAGAATGGGTAGCGGTTTTCCGTCCGGAATTGCGTCGAAATGAAGAGAGAGCGGTTCAGCGATTCTATCAAACACCGAACCGCTCTAAAAAAGCCGCCGAACGCCTGTAATGCCTGAACCGTACGGTCCAGGCAGGCTCAATCTGCGAGCTTTGCAGCATTCGCGAAGGTTTTCGGCGTGCCGCCTCGCTGGTTGACCGACTGCCAGACATTCGGATTCTGCTGCGATTGACGTTTCAGGAAGTAGTAGCCGGTTGCGTTCCAAGGCCTGATTTGGTCGACCATATTGTCGAGGACAAGATCGCCTTTATCGGTTTTCACCGTCAGGATGGTGTGGCCCTCATTGTTGAGATCGCGCACGACCGTCATCAACAGCGCTTGCCGGGGAAATCCAGCCTCTTGAAGGAGCTTGCGTTTGTAGAGTGCGTAGATCTTGCAATCGCCTTTGCCGTCAACCGGATAATCCCAATGGTCCGCCATCGTGCCCCAGTGATCGAAATTGCTGACGGGTTTGATGGCGCTGTTCGCCTTCTGATTTATCCGCTTGAGGATGCGGAAGGTCCGCGCTGTCAGCTTGACATTCGCGGCCGGCAGAGCCGGCACCTTGCACTCTTTTGGGCGGCGATGACAGAAATCGATCCAACCGTAGGGGACGCTGGTGCTTCCACCCACGGAGGCAGAGCGTGATCCATCCATGGAAGATTGGGTCGATCGCGACTTGAACAAAGTCGACTGGGCCGACGCCGGACTGGCTAGCAGCGATGCCGCACCAATCAACGAAACAAAGCCAAGCAGGAGAGCCAGGACGGGGGAGTGCCGCATTGCCAAAACCACCACCGCAACGAGGAACTGGTGCTGCGTTCGTGCTCGAGAGGCAGCCCAGGCAGTCAAAGACCTAATAATTTGTTAATGTGGATTGTGTCCACTTCAAGGTCCCGGCCGCCGCAAAGCCGGTCCCTGTCAGGCCGGCCCCTGTCAGGATCACAATGGGCATGGTGGAGGGCGCCTGCATCCGGAAACGTCACGGCGGGCGATGACACCGGAACGGCACCGAGTTTCAAACCCGCGTGCCGCCGACCGTCATCTGGTTCATCCTGAGATGCGGCTGGCCAACGCCGACGGGTACGCCCTGGCCGGCCTTGCCGCACATGCCGATGCCGTTGTCGAGCTTCATGTCGTTGCCGACCATCGAGACGCGGTGCATGGCATCAGGCCCGTTGCCGATCAGCATCGCGCCTTTGATCGGCTGCGTCACCTTGCCGTTCTCGATCATGTAGGCCTCGGTGCAGCCGAACACGAATTTGCCCGACGTGATGTCGACCTGGCCACCGCCGAAGGAGACGGCGTAGATGCCGTTCTTGACGGAGGCGATGATTTCGTCCGGCTCCATGTCGCCTGAGGTCATGTAAGTGTTGGTCATGCGCGGCATCGGCTGGTGCGCATAGCCTTCTCGCCGGCCATTGCCGGTGGCTTTCATGCCCATCAGCCGGGCATTCTGCCGGTCCTGCATGTAGCCGACCAGTTTGCCGTCCTCGATCAAGACGTTGCGGGCCGAAGGCGTGCCTTCGTCGTCGACGGTGAGTGAGCCGCGCCGCTCTGGGATGGTGCCGTCGTCGACGACCGTCACCCCCTTGGCGGCCACCTGCTGCCCCATCAGGCCGGCGAACGCCGACGTCTTCTTGCGGTTGAAATCGCCTTCAAGACCATGACCGACGGCTTCGTGCAGCATCACGCCCGGCCAGCCATTGGATAGCACGATGTCGAAAGTGCCTGCCGGGGCCGGGATTGCCTCCAGGTTGACCACCGCTTGCCGGAGCGCCTCCCTGGCGGCGTGCTTCCAACTATCCTCGATCAGGAATTCGCCGAATGCCTTGCGCCCGCCCATGCCATAGGAGCCGCTTTCCTGGCGGTCGCCGTCGCCGACGACGACCGAGACGTTGACGCGGACCATCGGCCTGATATCGCGCACTATCTGGCCGTCGGCACGAACGATCTCGACATGCTGCCAGGACGCGGCGATCGAGGCCGTCACCTGGCGCACGCGTGGATCCTCGGCGCGCAGCCAGGCATCGATTTCTTGCAGCAGCTTCGCCTTGGCCTCGAAGGAAGGCGAGGGGATCGGGTTCTCGTCGCCGTAGAGATGGCGGTTGGTACGGGCGGGGGCTGCGGCAAGCGTGCCGGAATAGCCACCCTTGACAGTCGAGACGGCTTCGGCCGCGCGCAGCAGCGACGCCTCGGACAGGTCGCTGGAATGAGCGTAGCCGCTGGCCTCGCCGGCGACGGCCCGCAGGCCAAAGCCCTGGTCGGTGTTGAAATTGGCGGTCTTCAGCTTGCCATTGTCGAACATCAGCGCTTCGCTCTCGCTGTATTCGAGGAAAAGCTCGCCGTCGTCCGCGCCCTTGATGGTGTCAGCGACGATCTGCTTGATGCGGTCGTCTGAAATGTCGAATTGGCCGATCAGGCTGTTCATGGCGCGTCCGTCCGTGGGATGTTTGCTTTCCCCCCCGATGTAGGCGTGAAGCCGCGCCCACACAATCGGCAATGACGAATCGGCGCCGACGAATGATTTCGTTCGCTAAACGCAAGGCATGCGTCTGGGGTCGGCAAAAGCCGCGTCCAGGCCTGGTTCAGCGCGAAGCCGCGATCAGGGCAGAGCGGCGAAGCCTTCGGCGAAACCCTTGAGGTCGACGGGAATGCCGATACCCTCTTCCGGGGTCTGGAAAACGATGAATGTTGCCGACGTACCGGTCTTCAGCGTGTCGAGCAGCGGCTTTTCGAGAATGACCTCGGCATAACAGCCGTCCTGGAAGCAGCGCACGAAATAGGCGCGGCCAATGTCCTTGCCGTCGACGTTGAGCCCGAGGCCGTTCGGCAACAGCACGCCGAGCGGCGCCAGCACGCGCAGGATCTCGGCCTTGTTGTCGGCGGTGCGCAGCACGACGACCGAAAGCCCCATCTCCGGACGATCCTCGGCGACGACGTTCTGCATCATCACGCATTGTTCCGAGGTGGCGCCGGCCGGCGTGTCGCAGATGATCGACCATGCGCCATGGGTCGAGCGCACCGTGCCGCTTGGCTGGGCAGCATTGGCGTTGCCGGCGATGGACAGACCGGCCGCGCACAGGACCGCGAGAAACAGGGCGTTTGCCAAGGTTCTCGAAAGGCCCAGTCGCGTATGCCTCAGTCTCGAAAGCCAAGAGTTCATGACGGCTCCATTGCGAATCACGGCACTTTAAGCCGCGCCAATGCCAAGTAAAGGACGAGACCGTGGCCGAACTGTCCCTAAAAAGGCAATGCGGCGCTTTTCCTTGCCAAATTCGCCTGAATTACGACGCTTTGCGGGTGTCGCCGGCACAAGGCGTGCGGCCCGCCGAACATACGCGATTCGCCACTACGGCCATTGCCCCGGAAGAGCCACGTCAGCTTGCGCGCAAAAATGCCGCACGGTTTCGACCGCTCCTTTCTTGCGGAGGGAAAAAGAGTATGGTTTGAACCAGCTTGAGACTGTCCGGGATTCCCGTCCCGGCATTGTTGGTTATTCTCGCGGGCACAGCCGGCGAGAGACTGGGAGACGAAGAGGGCGATGAGAAAATTCCTAGCGAGCACCGGTGCTGCTGCCACGTTCCTCGCCTGCGGATCCGCTTATGCGGACCAGCCCAGGCCGTGGGAGATCGGCTTCCAGGCGCCTGCGACCGACATGATGCGGCAGATCGAGTGGTTCGGAAACTACACGATGTGGTTTATCATCCCGGTCACGGTCCTTGTGCTGTTTCTGCTGATCTACTGCATCGTCAAATTCCGCGCGAGCGCCAATCCGACCCCGTCCAAGACCAGCCACAACACGCTGATCGAGGTGATCTGGACCATCGGCCCTGTCGTCATCCTGCTTTGCCTCGCCATCCCCTCGTTCCAACTCCTGACCGCCCAATATACGCCGCCGGAAGAGGCCAAGCTGACCGTCAAGGCAACCGGCAACCAGTGGAACTGGGATTACGAATACCAGACCGACAACACGCTCGCCTTCAATTCGGCCATTCTTCAGGATGGCGATCGCGCCAAGGCCGGCAAGGAGGATCGCGCGGTCTATCCGCGCCTGCTCGCCGTCGACAACGAGCTGGTCGTGCCGGTCAACACGATGACCCGCGTGCTTGTCACCGCGACCGACGTGATCCATTCCTTTGCCGTGCCGTCCTTCGGCATCAAGATCGACGCCGTTCCCGGCCGCACCAACGAGACCTGGTTCAAGGCGGAGAAAGAAGGCCTCTACTACGGTCAGTGCTCGCAGCTCTGCGGCAAGGACCATGCCTTCATGCCGATCGCCGTTCGTGTGGTGTCGGACACGCAGTTCAAGACCTGGCTGGCCGCGGCCAAGACCGACCTGCCAGGTGCCAACAAGACGCTCATGGCCGAGGTCGATGGCCAGAACAAGGTAGCGGCCGCCGGCAACTGATGCCGCGGGTTAGCAAGATTTAGGGAACGGAGCGGAACATGGCAGACGCTGCAGCTCACGACGGGCACGACCACAAGCCGTATCATGGCTGGGTGCGCTGGGTTTATTCGACCAACCACAAGGATATCGGTACGCTCTACCTGATCTTCGCGATCATGGCCGGCATAATCGGCGGCGCGCTTTCGGTCGCCATCCGCATGGAGCTGCAGGAGCCTGGCATCCAGATATTCAGCGGTCTTGCGCAGATGGTCTATGGCATGAACGGCGACGCCGCGATCGACGGCGGCAAGAGCATGTACAATGCGTTTGCCACCGCGCACGCGCTGATCATGATCTTCTTCATGGTCATGCCGGCCCTGATCGGCGGTTTCGCCAACTGGATGGTGCCGATCATGATCGGTGCTCCCGACATGGCATTCCCGCGCATGAACAACATCTCATTCTGGCTGCTGCCGCCGGCCTTCATCCTGTTGCTCACCTCGATGTTCGTGCCGAGTGCGCCTGGCGCCTTTGGCGTGGGCGGCGGCTGGACGCTCTATCCGCCGCTGTCAACTTCGGGCCAGCCCGGACCGGCCATGGATCTGGCGATCCTGTCAATCCACATCGCCGGCGCCTCCTCGATCCTCGGTGCCATCAACTTCATCACCACCATCTTCAACATGCGCGCGCCAGGCATGACCCTGCACAAGATGCCGCTGTTTGCCTGGTCGGTGCTGGTCACCGCCTTCCTGCTCTTGCTGTCGCTGCCGGTTCTGGCCGGCGGCATCACCATGCTGCTCACCGACCGCAACTTCGGCACGACCTTCTTCGCGCCTGACGGTGGTGGTGATCCGATCCTGTTCCAGCACCTGTTCTGGTTCTTCGGCCACCCGGAAGTCTACATCCTGATCTTGCCGGGCTTCGGCATCATCAGCCATATCGTCTCGACCTTCTCGAGGAAGCCGGTATTCGGTTATCTCGGCATGGCTTATGCCATGGTCGCGATCGGCGCGGTCGGCTTCATCGTCTGGGCGCACCATATGTATACGACGGGCCTGTCGCTCGACACGCAGCGCTACTTCGTCTTCGCCACCATGGTCATCGCGGTGCCGACGGGCGTGAAGATCTTCTCCTGGATCGCAACCATGTGGGGCGGATCGATCTCGTTCAAGCCGCCGATGCTGTGGGCGCTGGGCTTCATCTTCCTGTTCACCATCGGTGGCGTCACCGGTGTCCAGCTGGCCAATGCCGGTCTCGACCGGTCGCTGCATGACACCTATTTCGTCATTGCCCACTTCCACTACGTACTGTCGCTGGGCGCGGTGTTCGCCATCTTCGCCGGCTGGTACTACTGGTTCCCGAAGATGACCGGCTACATGTACTCGCCCGTCATCGCCAACACCCATTTTTGGGTCATGTTCGTCGGCGTGAACCTGATCTTTTTCCCGCAGCACTTCCTCGGCCTCGCCGGTATGCCGCGCCGCACCATCGACTATCCTGACGCGTTTGCGGGCTGGAACATGGTTTCGTCCTACGGTTCGTATATTTCGGCCGTCGGTGTGGTGATCTTCCTCTATGGCGTGTTCGAAGCCTTCCAGAAGAAGCGGATCGCCGGGGCCAACCCGTGGGGTGAGGGTGCTACCACGCTCGAATGGCAGCTGCCTTCGCCGCCGCCGTTCCACCAGTGGGAGCAGCTGCCGAAGATCAAGTAAGGCGGCTCCCGCTCGAATACAAAACCGCCGGCCCGCCGGCGGTTTTGGCCAACGGAATGATGGACTTGAGTACGCATGGCCCTAGTCGACAAAACCAGCATTGACGAAGCGGGCTTCCGTATGTCGGAAGCTACGGCGGGCGATTTCTTCGCCCTGCTGAAGCCGCGCGTCATGTCGCTGGTGGTGTTCACCGCCTTTGTCGGACTGGTCGCGGCCCCGATGACCATCAATCCGCTGCTGGCGGTGATCGCCATCCTTGCCATTGCGATTGGGGCCGGCGCCTCTGGCGCGCTCAACATGTGGTACGACGCCGACATCGACGCGGTGATGACCAGGACCGCTAGCCGCCCGGTGCCTTCCGGCCGGATCCAGCCGCACGAGGCGCTGAGCTTCGGCCTGGTGTTGTCGGTGCTGTCGGTGATGACGCTCGGCGTGTTGGTCAACTGGTTGTCGGCGACGCTGCTGGCCTTCACCATCTTCTTCTATGCCGTGGTCTACACGATGTGGCTGAAACGCTCGACACCGCAGAACATTGTCATTGGCGGTGCAGCGGGCGCCATCCCGCCGGTTATCGGCTGGGCCGCGGTGACCGGGTCGGTCAGCCTCGAAAGCATCATCCTGTTCCTGATCATTTTCCTGTGGACGCCGCCGCATTTCTGGGCGCTCGCGCTGTTCAAGTCCGAGGACTATGGCCGCGCCGGCATCCCGATGATGCCCAACGTCGCCGGCCATGCATCGACCCGCCGTCAGATTTTCGCCTACGCGCTGGTGCTGGCCCCGGTCGGCGTGCTGCCCTGGCTGCTCGGCTATACGACGCCGTTCTACGGCGTGGCCGCCTTGCTGTTGGGGGCTGGTTTCGTCTGGTATGCCTGGAAAGTGCTTGGCATAGCCGACGATGACCGCGTCATGAAGCCGGCCAAGGCCCTGTTCGCCTATTCGCTGCTCTATCTCTTCGCAATCTTCGCCGCCTATCTGGCTGACAGTGTCGTCGAACGCGCACTTGCCATGGGTGGGGCATGACCATGGCCGAGAAAGAACTCGAAACGGTCACCTTGACCGATCGCCAGAAGAAGGCCCAGCGCAGCCGTTCCATCGCCATCGGCGTGGCGCTGGCGGTGCTGGTCGTGATCTTCTACATCGCGACAATCGTGAAGTTCGGCCACAATTTGTCGGGCTCGATGTGATGAGCGCCGAGACGTCCAAGAAGACGGTAGGCAAGACCGGCAACCGCGTTGTCGCGGTTGTCTGCCTTGCTTTCTTCACCGGCATGATTGGCATGGCCTATGCAGCCGTGCCGCTCTACAAGATGTTTTGCCAGGCGACCGGCTATGGCGGCACGACGCAACGTGCCGAGAAGCAATATGCCGGCCGCGTGCTCGATCGCGAGATCACCGTCCGCTTCGACGCCAACATCGCCGGCGTGCCATGGGAGTTCCAGCCGGTCCAGCGCTCGATGACCATGAAGATCGGGCAGACCGTGCAGGCGCATTATCAGGCGACCAACAAGTTCGATCGCCCCGTCACCGGCCGCGCAACCTTCAACGTGCAGCCGGAACTGGCGGGTCCGTACTTCAACAAGGTCGAATGCTTCTGCTTCACCGATACGACGCTGAAGCCGGGCGAGACGCTGGACATGCCGGTTCTGTTCTATGTGGACCCCGACATCGTGAATGTGCCGGAACTGAAGGACGTGAAGACGATCACCCTGTCCTATACGATGTTCCCGGTCGAGAAGACCAAGCCGGTGGCGTCGTCCGGGCCGGCCCAGGGCAATAGCAAGACAGTTTCAGATACCGAAGGAAATCTCGGGGGTTGATATGGCAGACGCGCACGCAAAACCACACCATGACTACCATCTCGTCGACCCGAGCCCATGGCCCTTCCTGGGATCGGTAGGGGCGCTTGTCACCGCTTTTGGCGGTGTCTGCCTCATGGAATACCTGAAAGGCGGCTCCTTCCCGATCTTCGGCGTCAACATCGCCAATCCGTGGCTGTTCTTCATCGGCATTGTGATCGTGCTGTACACCATGTTCGCCTGGTGGTCGGACACGATCAAGGAAGCGCATGAAGGCCACCATACGCGCGTCGTGTCGCTGCACCTGCGCTACGGCATGATCATGTTCATCGCCTCGGAGGTGATGTTCTTCGTTGCCTGGTTCTGGGCCTATTTCGATGCCAGCCTTTTTGCCGGTGAGGTGCAGAACTATGCCCGCCACACGTTTACCGGTGGTGTCTGGCCGCCGAAGGGCATGGAGGTTCTCGATCCCTTCCATTTGCCGCTCTACAACACCATCATCCTGCTGCTGTCGGGCACCACGGTCACCTGGGCGCACCACTCGCTCATCCATGGCGACCGCAAGGGCCTGATCAACGGCTTGGTGCTGACCGTCGGGCTCGGCATGCTGTTCACCATGGTGCAGGCTTACGAGTACATGCACGCGCCGTTCGGTTTCAAGGATTCCATCTACGGCGCCACCTTCTTCATGGCGACCGGCTTCCATGGCTTCCATGTCATCATCGGCACCATCTTCCTGCTGGTCTGCCTGATCCGGGCGATGAAGGGCGACTTCACCCCCAAGCAGCATTTCGGCTTCGAGGCGGCCGCCTGGTATTGGCACTTCGTTGACGTGGTCTGGCTGTTCCTGTTCGCCTCGATCTACGTCTGGGGATCGGTCGGCGCGGTGATCGAAGGCCACTGATCCAGCCTTTTGAGTTTCAATTTCGGGAAGGCGGCCGCGGCGACGTGGCCGCCTTTCTTCTTTTCGGCGCAAGGATCGCCAATCGATGAAAGATGCGGCTGACTTCAATTTGCGCATTTTAACGTCTTGGCATTCCGGCTCTTGCCCGAGAAGGTCTTGCGCGTCGAGGAGGCGAAGCGGCTTCAGCTAGTGGGGCTGGCTGCTTCAATTGGTCGACTGGACCGATGACTGCATTGGGGTTACGGAGTCCGATATGGACAAATCTGGGCGATGGTGGCCGATGGGACGCCGATCGAGATCGAGCAATAGCCATGAATTACGGCACTACGCATGAGTGAAGACAAGGCGATCTGGCCTCCGATCGATCCGATTTCGGCCGGCCTGCACGGCCGCTGCCCGCGTTGCGGCGAGGGGCGGCTGTTTTCCGGCTTTCTCACCGTCGGCAAGCGCTGCGTCAATTGCGGCCTCGACTATTCCTACGCCGATGCCGGCGATGGACCGGCGGTGTTCGTCATCCTGATCATCGGCTTCATCATCGTCGGTCTGGCGCTCTGGGTCGAGGTGACGCTGAGCCCGCCGCTCTGGCTGCATCTGCTGATATGGATCCCACTGGCCCTGGTGCTGTGTCTCACGGCGCTTCGGTTGATCAAGGGCGTGCTGCTCACCCTGCAATACAGCAACAAAGCAGCCGAGGGTCGGCTGGATCGCGGCGAATGAGCGAAGCGTCCCTGAAAGACCGCGGCCATTCGCGGCCACGATCGGCACTGTTGTTCGTCCTTGGCCTTGTGTTGTTCTTGATTCTGCTGGCGCTGGGCACCTGGCAGGTCCAGCGCCTGCACTGGAAGGAAGGCCTGCTGCAGACCATCGACCAGCGCACCCATTCGGCGCCACGACCGCTTTCCGAGGTGGAGAAGGAATTCGCCTCGACCGGCGACGTCGACTACACGCCGGTCACTGTCACCGGCACTTTCGTGCATTCCGGCGAGCGGCATTTCTACGCGACCTGGGAAGGGGATGCCGGCTTCAATGTCTATACGCCGCTGGCCCTCGACGATGGTCGTTTCGTCCTGATCAACCGCGGCTTTGTTCCCTACGACCTCAAGAATGCGGCGAAGCGCGCCAAGGGACAGGTAACGGGCAGGGTCACGGTCACCGGGCTTGCCCGCAACCCGCTGCCGGCAAAGCCCTCCATGATGCTTCCCGACAATGATGTGGGGAAGAACATCTTCTACTGGAAGGACCGCGACGTCATGGCCGCGAGCGCCGGCCTGCCGGCTGGGTTCACCTTGGTGCCGATCTTCATCGATGCCGACAAGACGCCAAATCCCGGCGGCCTTCCGGTCGGGGGTGTCACCATCATCGACCTTCCGAACAGCCATCTGCAATATGCCGTCACCTGGTACGGGCTTGCCGCGGCACTCGCCGCGGTGCTTGTCCTCCGGCTTCGCCGGCCCGCGAAAGAGGAATGAACGCAAGCGACGCCTCTCTTTCCACCGACACCCTTGACAGGGCAGGGGTAGGCACCTCATTTCGGCGCTGACCAACCGGCAGGATTTGATGCTTCACACAATCGCCAAGCCTCCTCTGACGATCCGGCTCTGCCAGCCGCGCGGTTTTTGCGCGGGCGTCGACCGTGCCATCCAGATCGTCGTGCTGGCGCTGAAAAAATATGGCGCCCCGGTCTATGTCCGCCACGAAATCGTCCACAACCGCTATGTCGTCGAGGGGCTGCAGAGCCTTGGGGCCGTCTTCATAGAGGAACTTTCCGAAATCCCGGCCGAACATCGGCAGTCGCCGGTCGTCTTCTCCGCGCACGGTGTGCCCAAGTCCGTGCCGGCGGATGCGCAGGCGCGCAACCTGTTCTATCTCGACGCAACCTGTCCGCTGGTCTCCAAGGTCCACAAGCAGGCAATGCGTCACCAGCGGCTTGGCCGCCATGTGCTGTTGATCGGTCATGCTGGGCACCCCGAGGTGATCGGCACAATGGGGCAGTTGCCGGAAGGCGCGGTAACGCTGATCGAGACCGAAGCCGACGCAGCCCGGCTTGTACCGGCCGATCCAAAAGCACTTGGTTTCGTCACCCAGACCACGCTCTCGGTCGAGGATACCGCCGGCATCATCCGCGCGTTGCAGGAGCGCTTTCCGGACCTGCAGGCGCCGGCGGCGGAATCGATCTGCTACGCCACCACCAACCGCCAGGAAGCGGTCAAGGACACCGCCCCGGGTGCTGACCTCTATCTGATCGTCGGCGCCCCCAATTCCTCGAATTCGCGCCGCCTTGTCGAAGTTGCGGAACGGGCAGGTGCCTCGATGTCGCTTCTCGTGCAGCGCGCCGCTGAAATTCCGTGGAATGACATCGGCACCATTTCGACGCTCGGCCTGTCGGCGGGAGCATCGGCGCCGGAGATCATCGTCGACGAGATCATCGACGCGTTCCGCCAGCGTTTCGACGTCACCATCGACCTGGCCGTCACGGCCACCGAAACAGAGGATTTTCCGGTCATGCGGGTACTGCGCGATGTCGAACTGACGCCGGCCGACATGGCCTTCGTCAATGGGACCGCGTGAACGGCCATGGCGGTCTATACCGACGTTGCGGAGGGCGAACTCGGCGCTTTCCTGAAGCACTACCCGGTCGGCGATCTCCTATCCTACAAGGGCATCGCCGAAGGCACCGAGAATTCGAACTTTCTGCTGCACACCTCGAGCGGCTCCTACATCCTGACGCTCTATGAAAAGCGGGTCGAGAAGGCGGATTTGCCGTTTTTCCTCGGGCTAATGGGCCATCTCGCCAGCAAGGGGGTGTCCTGCCCGCTGCCGGTGACCGCGCATGACGGCAGCGTCATCGGCACGCTGGCCGGCCGGCCGGCCGTGATCATCACCTTCCTCGAAGGACTTTCGCTGCGGCGACCGGCCGCAACGCATTGCGCCGAGGTCGGCAAGGCGCTGGCGGCGCTGCACCTGGCCGGCGCCGACTTTCCGATGACGCGTCCGAACGCGCTCGCCCTCGACGGCTGGCGCAAGCTTTGGGATGCGTCTCGCGGCCGCGCCGACGAGGTCGAGCCGGGCCTTGCGGCCGAGGTCGATGCCGACTTTGCCGATTTCGAGCGGAACTGGCCCAAGGGCCTCCCCGAGGGCATCATTCATGCCGATCTGTTCCCGGACAATGTCTTTTTCCTGGGCGAGAAGCTTTCGGGGCTGATCGATTTCTATTTCGCCTGTGACGATCTCTATGCCTATGATGTCGCCACCTGCCTCAACGCCTGGTGTTTCGAGAAGGATTTTTCCTTCAACCTTACCAAGGGCAAGGCACTGCTTGCCGGTTATCAAAGCGTGCGCCCCCTGAGCGATGACGAGAAAGCGGCGCTGCCGATGCTGGCGCGCGGTTCGGCGCTACGCTTCATGCTGACCCGGCTTTACGACTGGCTGACCGTCCCCGATGGCGGACTGGTGATGAAACGCGACCCGTCCGAATATATCCGAAGGATGCGGTTCCACCGGGCGATCAGATTTCCTTCGGAATATGGATTGGCCGAAAACGGGGTGTCATGAGCAAGCAGGTTGAAATCTTTACCGATGGCGCCTGTTCGGGCAATCCCGGCCCCGGCGGCTGGGGCGCCATCCTGCGCTTCAACGGCACCACCAAGGAACTCTTCGGCGGCGAGGCCGAAACCACCAACAACCGCATGGAATTGCTGGCGGCCATTTCGGCGCTGAATGCGTTGAAGGAGCCTTGCACGGTCGAGCTTCATACCGACAGCAAATACGTCATGGACGGAATTTCCAAATGGATCCATGGCTGGAAGAAGAATGGCTGGAAGACCGCCGACAAGAAGCCGGTCAAGAACGGCGAACTCTGGCAGGCGCTGGACGAGGCCAACCGGCGCCACAAGGTCACCTGGAACTGGGTGAAGGGCCATGCCGGCCACATCGAGAACGAGCGCGCCGACGAGCTGGCTAGGGAAGGCATGGCGCCGTTCAAGAAAGGGCCTTTCAGGCCGGTAGTGTCGGCGCCAAAGCCGGATGTCCAGGCAAAGCAGCCGCTGGCCCCGAAGGCGCGTCGTTCGACCCAGAGCTATTGAGCTTCTGGCATTCGCTGCGCCAGGCCGACAGGAGAATTTCTGTTATGCCGATCGCCTATTACATCACCCATCCTCAGGTTCAGATCGACGCCAGCGTGCCCGTGCCGGATTGGGGTCTGTCCGACATCGGTCGTGCCAGGGCGCATGCAATGCTGAACCAGCCGTGGATCGCATCGATCGGGCGTGTGGTGTCGTCGGGCGAACGCAAGGCCGTTGAAACCGCCGAGGTGCTCGGGCGGCACCTCGACCTTGCGGTGCAGGTGAGGGAACGGATGCATGAGAACGACCGGTCGGCGACGGGTTTCCTGCCGCCTCCGGAGTTCGAGGCGGTCGCCGACCGGTTCTTCGCCAATCCGCACGAAAGCATTCGTGGCTGGGAGCGGGCCATCGACGCACAGCAGCGCATCGTGAGCGAGGTCGAGGCCGTCCTCGGTGCCGGCGGCGGCAACATCGCCCTTGTCGGACATGGCGGTGTCGGCACGCTCCTGCTGCTGTCGCTCAGCGGCAGACAAATCAGCCGCGAAGCCGATCAGCTGGCGGGCGGCGGCAACTATTTCGCCTTCGATACCCACACGCGCCAAATTATTCATGGATGGCGACCGATCGACAGGCTGTCCTGATCGGCGTACCGCAGCCGTACTCGTAGCGCAAGGACAGGCTCTTCTCGCGACATCGCAGTTGCTCGAGGATGTGGATGGGAGTAATATTTCCCACTATCGAGCAATGCAAGAGAGGACGCAGCGTGGCGAACGTTGAAAAAATGAGCGTGGCTGTGACCCCACAACAGGCAGCCCTGATGCGCGAGGCCGTGGAGGCGGGCGAGTATGCCACTGCAAGCGAGATCGTGCGTGAAGCGATGCGGGATTGGCTGGCCAAGCGCGAACTGCGGCATGACGATGTTCGTCGGCTGAGACGGTTGTGGGATGAAGGCAAGGCAAGCGGGAGACCGGAGCCTGTGGATTTCGACGTGTTGCGAAAGGAAGCTCGGCGAGAGCTGACGGAAGCCTCGCGGAATGGCCGTTAGGCTAGTCTGGTCACCCGCGGCCAAGGCTGACCTCATCGACATCTACGTGACGATAGGCAGCGAAAACATACGGGCGGCCGATCGTTACTACGATCAGTTAGAAGCGCGGGCCATGCAGCTGGCAGACCAGCCGCGCATGGGTGTCAGGCGACCGGATATCAGGCCTTCCGCACGAATGCTGGTGGAGGCGCCTTTTGTACTGCTCTACGAAACGATTCCAAACACGGACGATGGCCCAGTGGAGTGGGTTGAAATCGTCCGTGTGGTCGACGGGCGGCGGGATCTGAACAGTCTGTTCTAGCTGTCTACCGGATCAGCAGCGCCGTACCGTAGAGCCCGAGCGCGAACACCGTGTGCGAGACCAGATTGAGGGCGCGGACCCGCATCGGATTCGGCCGCTTCGAGGCCGCCCAGCCGGCGCCCATGCCTGGCGCCAGCAGGAACCAGCCGGCGCCGACGGTAACGATGCCGAGGATGAAGGCCGGCAGGAAGGTCGGCGCGGCCAGCCAGCCCGCGCCCGCCAGCATCACCAGGATTATGCCGTAGGCGATGCCGACGAAGTAATGGAAGGCCCAGCCCAGCGCCTGTTCATACGCGTAGGGCGCCGCATCGCCGATATCGTCGTGAAACACCTTGTCGCGGAGGTGCCAGACCCAGCGCCCGACCGGCCCCCAGTTCGGGCGTGGCTGGCCGAACGCCTTGTGCAGGAAGAAGGCCCAGAGATCCATCAGGACGGTCGCGCCGACGCCGATCGCGACAGCGCGCCAGAAGATGTCAAACATCGTAGGATCCCCCCGAAAACCGGCAATTCTGGAGCGCGGCTGCTTGTCACGCGAGGCCGGCCATTGCGGCCTCGCGTGATTGGCCGTCGAAGTTCAGAGCTGGCCCAGAATATGAGCCGCGCCGGACTCGTCGACGCCGGGTTTGGTCTCGACATTGAGCGCGGTAACCTTGCCGTCGTCGATAATCATCGAAAACCGCTTCGAGCGCAGGCCCATGCCGCCACCGGAATAGTCGGCGTCGAGGCCGACCGCCTTGGCGAAATCGCCATTGCCGTCGGCGAGGAACAGGATCTTGCCTTCGCCGCCGGTGAAGCGCGCCCAGGCGCCCATGACGTGGACGTCGTTGACCGAAACGACGGCGATGGTGTCGACGCCGCGCGCCAGGATCGCGTCATGGTTCTCGAGATAGCCGGGCAGGTGGTTGTTGCTGCAGGTCGGCGTGAAGGCGCCGGGAACGCCGAACAGCACCACTTTCTTGCCCGGAAAAATCTCGGCCGACGTGATCGGCTTGGCGCCGTCCGCGGTCATGGTCTTGAAGGTCGCCTCGGGCAGCTTGTCGCCAACGGAGATGGTCATGAGTTCCTCGCTTGGAATAGGGAAAGACGCGTGCTTGCGTAACGAACTCGGCGGCTTCCTGCAACCATCGCGGCATCAAGGGAAAGGCAGCAACCCTTCGACCGCGCCCGCCGAACTCGTCAACGTGTAGTGAAGCCCGCCGTCGGTCGGCGTCGTCGAAGGGCGATCGAGGATCGGCACGGTGAAGATCAGCTTGCCGTCCTTTTCCGCGCGGGAAGGTGTGCCGAACATATAGTCGCGTTCGCCGGCAACGAAGAAATCCGCTGCCTGCGGATCGCCAGGAAAACTTGCCTCGACAACCAGCGTCTCGTGATCGCCGGGCAGCACCTTGATGCCGAAGTCAGGCTTTGCCGCAGCCGGCAGTGCGGTAAAACTCGCCTTCACCAGCGCCGCGTCGTCGGCATTATCGGGATCGGAAGCGGGGTCGACGCTCAGCCGTGTCTGCACGGGGATGCAGATGGATTCGCAAATGCCGAGAAAGACGTCGGCATCGATGACCGCCGGCTGGTTCGGCGCCGCCAGCGTGAACGTCACGGGCAAGGAAACCGGATAATTGTAACCGGCCCATTTGCCATAGCCATCATCGTGGCGCTGCGGCGCGGGAAAAGACAGTGTCGCATCGGCTATATTGGTGCTGGCCGAAACGTCGAGCTGCGGCGGCACACCTGCATCGCCCGGGTCGCGCCAATAAGTCTTCCAGCCGGGTTTGAGCGCGATATCGAGAACACCGTATATGCGGCCGGCGTCGTCCGGCTTGCCTGATGTCACCAGCCGCACCTTGCCGCCTTCGCTGTTGTACCAGGCGGATGAGGAGGCGCTGGCTGGGAGGGCGGCCGCCAATCCAATGGCGGCGCCGAGCAACAGGATTTTCAAGCTTTGCATGGCGGTGATTTGATCGTCCCTTCGTGGCCGCGCAATGATTTCATGGCCGTGCTGATATCATATTTGCGTGACCTTTGCGGGCAAGCCAAGGCCGGACTCGCAATATGAGCTTTGGTCGAATCCGCTACGGCGCATCTTTTCGGCGCCGGGGAAACGCGTTACCTTCCCTGGCATGGATTTGTTGCGCCACAAAAAGACAGCCGCCGGCCGCGGCTTTCTCGACGATCAGTTCCTGATTGCCATGCCTGGTATGAAGGACGACCGTTTCACGCGCTCGGTCATCTACATCTGCGCCCATAGCGATGAAGGCGCGATGGGCCTGATCATCAACCAGACGCAGCAGATGCTGTTCCCGGACCTTCTGGTACAGCTTGGCATCATGAACGAGCAGGAGGCGATCCGCCTGCCGGCACAGGCGCGCGATTTCGTCGTGCGCAATGGCGGGCCTGTCGACCGCAGCCGGGGCTTCGTCCTGCATTCGGGCGACTACCGTGTGGATTCCTCGCTCACCGTTTCCGACGACATCTGCCTGACCGCGACCGTCGACATACTGCGGGCGATATCGTCAGGACGCGGGCCGCGCCGCGCGCTCATGGCGCTCGGTTATTCCGGCTGGGGCGCCGGCCAGTTGGAAACCGAGATCGCTGAGAACGGCTGGTTGACCTGCCCGGCGACGCCGGAATTGCTGTTCGACGCCGACATCGAACGCAAATACGACCGGATTCTCGCCTCCATCGGCATCGATCTCGCCCATCTCAGCCTGGCCGCCGGGCACGCTTGAGCCTCGTCTTTGCCGGCCAGGGCCCCTTCGCCAGGTAAGGCGCAGCCGGAACGCTGCGCCGTTAGCGCAATCTCATCCCATGGCGGTGCGCGAGAGCTGTTCAGGCTTGGAATTGCGTAAACAGGCGAAACCGCGTGTCCGGCTTGTTATCCGCTATGCCGGCTCATAGCCGTACGCTCCGTCCTCACGCATCACGCGGCCGATGCCCGGCCAGCCAAGGTGCGCTCCGGCGATCCATGTTCCAGCCTCGGCCGCGTCGCGGAAAACCTTCTGGCGCGTTGCGCGTGCGATCGCTTGGTCGTCGTCATAGCCCCAACTCAACGCGGGATTGCCAAACTGCAAGGCCGGCACATGAACGATGTCCCCGAAGAACAGGAAGCGGGCCTCGTTCGTGTCGAAAGCGTAGCCGATGTGACCGGGAGCATGACCCGGCAGGGCAACTGCTCGCAGTCGCTTGGCCACCTGGTCGCCATTCCGCACGGGCTTCAAAATGGATCTGAACCGCGCAAGGTCTGTTTCGGCGAGAAAGCTCTCGACAGCTTCCTCGGCGATTACGATCGCTTTCAAATTCGGAAAGAGCACCCGGTCGTCCCGGGTCAAAAGCCCGTACACATGATCCTGGTGGGCATGGGTGAGAGCCAAGACCGTGATCGAGGCAGGATCGATGCTGGCTTCGGCTAGCGTCCGCTCGAGGCGTCCTGTTGTTGAGGCCCAGCCGCCTCCTCCACTGTCGATCAGAATGCCGTCAACGCCTGGACCCGCGAGGGCAAAGCAATTGACGGAAAGGCGTAGCGCTCCCGCCTGCGCTACTTGCGGAACCGGCTTATTGCGCGGATCGCGCAGAAGGTCCGCCGGCATCTCGATATAGCCGTCCGAGAGCGACCAGACCCGCCAGGCGCCGGCGGTGCAGCCGAGGACGTTATCGCTGCGGAATGTTACGATCATAGAGTACCTCAATCTGCCGTTGCCGATCAAAGCTAGGACAGAGTCACCTATGAGGATAGGCCTGTTGCATAGCAAGGCCTCATGAGTGATATTCATGAATGATGAGAAACGAACTGAACGAACTCGCTGCGTTCGCGATGGTCGCCCGGGAACGAAGCTTTACACGAGCCGCGGCAAAACTAGGCGTGTCTCAATCTGCGCTGAGCCACACTATCCGTGGGCTCGAGCAGCGGCTCGAGCTACGGCTTTTGGCTCGAACGACGAAGAGCGTCGCGCCAACAGCCGCAGGGGCCGCTCTCTTGAAAGACCTGTCTCCGGCGCTTGAGCAAATCGCTGCTGCCCTTGACGGAGCGCGAAGCCTCAGGCGGCGCCCTGCGGGGCGCCTTCGAATTGTGATGTCACGCTCGGCCGCCGTAATGGTGCTGCTGCCACGGCTCGCGGCATTCGCGCAGGCCTACCCCGATATCGTTCTCGACGTTGTCACCACGACAGGCCCTGTAGACCTCGTTGCCGGCGAGTTCGATGCCGGTATCCAGCTCGGCGAATATATTCAGAAAGACCTGATCGCGGTACGCGTCACGCCGGAGTTGCGGCTGGCTGTGGTGGGATCGCCCGGTTATTTCTCATCACGAAGAGTCCCCCAAAAGCCGAGGGATCTCAAGGATCATCAATGCATAGCCCTGCGTCTTCCAGGTGGTCCATCTCGGTGGGAGTTCGAGCGTGCGAGAAAGTCGGTCACGATCAACGCCAGCGGCTCGCTCATAATCGACGATACTCACCTGGTGATTGAGGCGGCGCTCGCCGGCGTTGGTCTCGGTCTCGCCTATGAAGAGCAAGTCGCGGAGTATATCGCGGAGCGACGGCTTGTCCGCGTCCTGGAGGAATGGACGCCGCCAATCGCAGGCTTTTTCCTGTATTATCCCAGTCGTCAGCTTCAGCCAGCGGCGCTGTCAGCATTGGTCAATGCGCTGCGACTCTCGCAACAATAGTGATGCATGTCGTTGTTCCGGAACCGAGGACACTTCCGGGTGACATGCATTAGGCCTGCGTGAGCGGATACTGCTCCTTCAGCGTCTTCAGCACCTGGTCGCCTGGCATCGGCGCGCCGAACATGAAGCTCTGGACATATTCGCATCCCATCTGGCGCAGCTCCAACGCATCGCGCTCGTCCGATATGCCCTCGGCGACCACCGAAAGGCCGAGCTCATGCGCCATGTTGACCATGGATTTGAGCAACACCGCGCGTTTTGGCGTGCTGTCGTCGACGAAGCTCTTGTCGATCTTGATGGTGTCGAACGGGAACCGCGTCAGATAGGCGAGCGATGAATAGCCGGTGCCGAAATCGTCCAGCGACAGGCCGATGCCGAGCTGCTTGAGCTTGGTCAGCACATGGGCCGTCTGCTCGGGATTGTC
The DNA here is from genome assembly GCF_006658535.1 of Mesorhizobium sp. B2-4-13. Classification (NCBI taxonomy): domain Bacteria; kingdom Pseudomonadati; phylum Pseudomonadota; class Alphaproteobacteria; order Hyphomicrobiales; family Phyllobacteriaceae; genus Mesorhizobium; species Mesorhizobium sp. B2-4-13. Next base: position 785,576 of record NZ_VFVB01000003.1, read on the forward strand.
CATGACCAGCGACTCGGTCAGTTCGAGCCGGAAGCAGCGCGGCTTCAAATTGGCGCGCGCGATCACGGAACGCACGTCGCTGACCAGGTCGCGGCGGATGAGCTGGCGGCTGGACAGGTTGACCGACACCGACAGCGGCGCGTCGCCGATCTGCTTTTGCCATCCTGCCAGATCCTCGGCCGCCTGCTGCATGGCAAACAGCCCAAGTTGCACGATCAGCCCGCAGCTTTCCGCGACCGGGATGAAATCGGCCGGCGGGATCATGCCGCGGCGCGGATGGTCCCAGCGCAGCAGGGCCTCGAAGCCGGCGACGCTGCCATCCTCGAGCCGCACGATCGGCTGGTAGGCCAGCGTGAATTCGCGCCGCTCGATGGCGCGCCGCAGATCGGATTCGAACTGCAGGCGATCGGTGCCGACGGTGCGGAACGCCGGGCGGAACGGCTCGATCCTGTCGCCGCCGAAGCGCTTGGCCTGGTGCATGGCGAGCTCGGCGTCCTTGACCATGTCCTCGGCCGAGGTTTGCGCCGAGGTCCAGGTGATCAGGCCGATCGAGGCGGTCAGCACGATCTCGCGCTTGGCAAAGGTGATCGGATTGTTGATCGCATGCTTGATCGCATCGGCCACGCCGGCGATGCGGGCAGGGTCCTGCTCGGACAAAAGCATCAGGGCGAACTGGTCGCCGGCGAAGCGCGACAGCGAATCCTTCGGCTTGAGCAGCCGGTGCAGGCGGCGCGCTATGGTGAGCAGGATGGTGTCGCCGGCCGAAATGCCGAGCCCGTCATTGACCTGCTTGAAGCGGTCGATATCGATGACGAAGACGGTCGGCCGCACCTTCTCTTCGGTGCGGGCGATCGAAATGATCGCCTCCAGCCGGTTCATGAACAATTCGCGGTTTGGCAGGCCGGTCAGATTGTCGTGCACGGCGTCGTGCAGCAGCCGTTCCTCGGATTTCTTCTGTTCGGTGACGTCGACCATGGTACCGACGCAGCGGATCACCTCGCCGTCCGATCCGATGACGGGTCGCGCGCGCAGGGCAAACCAGTGATAGTGCCCATCGGCGCCACGCAGGCGGAAATTCTGCGACACCCGGCCGCGGCGATGTTCCAGCACCACATCGAGCGTGGTGCGGAATGTGTCGCGGTCGTCGGCATGCAACACCGGCAGCCAGTTGCGGGCGGCACCACCCAGGCTGTTGGGCGCAAGGCCGAGCTGGATGCTGACGTCGGGTTTGGTCACCACGCGGTCGCGCAGCACGTCCCAATCCCACACCGTATCGCCCGATCCCGCGACCGCCAGCGCCTGCCGCTCGAGGTCGGAGAACAGCCCCTGATGCAGCGCACCGCCAGCAAAGGCGTGCTGCATGACGGTGAAGCCGATCAGCAGGATGATGAGGATCAAGCCGCCGCCAAGTGCCGGCTGGGCGATGTCGTTATCGAGCATGCCGGTGATCGCCATCCACGATCCGCATAACCACAACAGCACCATGACCCAGCTGGGCACCAGCATGATCGCTCGGTCATAGCCACGAATACCGAGGAAGATGATCAAGCCGAGCCCGGTCAGTGCGGTCGCGGCAAACGAGATGCGGGCGATGCCGGCGGCGACCGCCGGATCGACGATTGCGACGCCGGCGATCAGCAGCAGCCCCAGAATCCAGACCAGGGCGCCGTAGCTGAAATGGCCGTGCCATCGGTTGAGGTTGAGATAGGCAAACAGGAACACCACGAAGGTCGCTGCCAGCGCCACCTCGGTGCCGGCCCGCCACATCTGCTCGTTGCCGGGCGAGATCTCGATGACCTTGTTGAGGAAGCCGAAATCGACACAGATATAGGCAAGCACCGCCCAGGCGAGGGCCGCCGTCGCCGGGAACATCGACGTCCCCTTGACCACGAACAGGATGGTCAGGAACAGCGCCAGAAGGCCGGCGATACCGATGACGATGCCGCGAAACAGCGTGTAGGAATTGACCGAATCCTTGTAGGATTCCGGATCCCAGAGGTAGACCTGCGGCAGCTTCGGCGAGGCGAGTTCGGCGATGAAGGTGATCACCGTGCCGGGGTTCAGCGTCACCCGGAACACGTCGGCGTCGGGGCTGGTCTGGCGGTCGAGCGCGAAGCCTTCGCTGGGCGTGATGGCGGCGATGCGCGTAGAACCCAGATCCGGCCAGAAGATGCCGGAATTGACCAGCCGGAAGTGCGGCGCCACGATCAGCCGATCGAGTTGCTGGTCGGTGGTGTTGGCGAGCGCGAAGACAGCCCAGTCGCCGGTCGAGCGGGCATCGTTGGCTTCGACCTCGATCCGCCGCACGATGCCGTCCGGCCCGGGCGCGGTCGACACCTGGAAGTTCTCACCCTGGTTGCGGTAGATTTCGACGGCGCGCGAAAGATCGAGCGCGACATCGTCGCGGGCGATCTTGATCGGTTCTACGGCAAAGGCCGACGAAGCCGCGCACAGCGTCAGCATCGTCGCCAGCAGAAAGGCGAACAGCGGCCCGTTTCGCAGGGAATTCGTCAAAAATCAGTCCTTCGTTCCAGCGCCCGGCGAATCGTCGGCGATCCGGGCGTAGAGGTAGTGGTCCTGCCAGATGCCGTTGATCCTGAGATAGGATCGCAGAAGTCCTTCGCGCCGGAATCCGGCTTTTTCAAGCACGCGGATCGACCTGATATTGTCGGGAATACAGGCGGCTTCGATCCGGTGCAACCTCAGCGTATCGAAGGCGAAGCGGGCCACCACCTTGACCGCGTCTGTCATCAGGCCGCGGCCGCCGAAGCGCTCGCCGATCCAGTAGCCGACATGGCCGCTTTGCGAGACGCCGTGGCGTATGTTGCCGAGCGTAATGCCGCCCGCGAGCTTGCCGCTCGATTTCTCGAAGATGAAGAAGGCGATCGCGGTTCCCTGTGCGTAGTCCTCGCGATAGCGGCTGATGCGCAGGCGCCATGCCGTGCGGTCGAGTTCGTCCGGAGTCCAGCGCGGCTCCCATGGCTCCAGGAACGCCCGGCTTTCGCCGCGCACCGCCGACCACTCGCGATAGTCGTTGGTGAACGGCACGCGCAGCGTGACGAGATTGCCCTTCAGTGCCGGCAGGTCACGGCGAAAGAAAGGGAGCGCGAACACGGCGCTTGGAACTTAGACGGCGAGCCTGCGGGCCGTGGTCTGCGTGCCCGGAAGCGAATCGAGGATCGCTTCATATGGTGCCAGCGTACCCACGGGCCCGACAGCGGTAAGCGTCGGCTTGGTCGAGAACATCCGCGACGACAGGTCGGTCAGGCGCTCGATCGTCAGCGCCGCCAGGCGCTCCATCAGCTCTTCCTTCGCGATCGGCCTGCCGAAAAGGAGTAGTTGCCGCGCGATCTGCGAGGCGCGGCTGGCCGGGCTCTCGGCCGACATGATCAGCCCGGCGCGATATTGGGCGCGCGCACGGTCGAGTTCTTCCTGCAGGATGCTCTCGCCGGCCTTCTGCAACTCGTCGATGATGACAGGCACCAGCTTGGCGATGTCGCTTTGGCCCGTCGCGGCGTGAACGCCGAATATGCCCGTATCGGAAAAGCCCCAGTGGAAGGCGTAGACCGAGTAACAGAGGCCGCGTTTTTCGCGGACCTCCTGGAACAGGCGCGATGACATGCCGCCGCCGAGGATCATCGACAGCACCTGCGAGGCGTAGAAATCCCGCACATGGTAGGCGCGGCCCTCGAAGCCCAGCACGATCTGCGCGTCCATCAGGTCGCGGTCCTCGCGGAAGTCGCCGCCGACATATTGCGCGTATTGCGGGATGGTGCTGTCGGCCTTGCTGCGGAAACCGCCGAGCCGGTTTTCGACCTCGCGCACGAACTTGTCGTGCTTGATGTCGCCTGCGGCCACGATCACCATCCGCTCGGCGCCATACTGGCGTTCTATGAAATCGTGCAACTGCTTGGAGGTGAAGGATTTTACCGTTTCGGGCGTACCCAGGATCGAGCGGCCGATGGTCTGGTGGCGAAAGGCCGTCTCGGTGAAACGGTCGAAGACGATGTCGTCGGGCGTGTCGTGCGCGGCGCCGATCTCCTGCAGGATGACATGCTGTTCGCGCTCAAGTTCCTGCGGGTCGAATTCGGACTCCTGCAGAATGTCGGACAGGATGTCGACGGCCAGCGGCACATCGTCGGAGAGCACCCTGGCGTAGTAGGACGTGGTCTCGACGCTGGTGGCCGCATTGATCTCGCCGCCGACGTCCTCGATTTCCGAGGCGATCTCGAAGGCGCTTCGCCGCTTCGTCCCCTTGAACGCCATGTGCTCGAGCAGATGGGCCATGCCGTGCTCGTCTTCGCGTTCATTGCGGGCACCCGACTTGACCCAGGCACCCAAGGCAACCGATTCGATACTTGGAAGGGTTTCGGTGGCGACTGTCAGGCCGTTCGACAGACGGCTTACCTCAACACCCATATGGCTCGTACTCCCTAACGCGCCGCCCGCGCGCGGCGACTGACGTAATCTTCCACCATTTTGAGGTCGGATGGAAGTACCGTGTATTTTTCCTCGAATGTCATCAATCCCCCTAGCCATGCGGGCAGGGCGGGCGAGACACCGCTGGCGGCTTCGACGGCGGCCGGGAATTTCGCCGGATGGGCGGTGCCGAGCACCACCATCGGCACGGCGCCCGCAGCCCTGGCCGCCGCCACATGCATGGCTGCCGCCGTATGTGGATCGAGCAGGTAGTTGCTGTTTGCCAGCGTCGAGCGGATGGTGGCGGCAACCTCGTCCATATCGGCACGGCCGGCGTCGAATTCGGTTCGCATACCGGCGATTTCCGCGGCTTCGATGGTGAAGGCGCCCGATTGTTTGAGGCCGGCCATGTAGCGCCGCACCGTTGCGGCGTCGCGGTTTGACGCCTCGAAAAGCAGGCGTTCGAAGTTCGACGAAACCTGGATGTCCATCGACGGCGAGGTGGTCGCAAAGACCCCTTTGGTCCGGTATTCGCCGGTCGCGAAGGTGCGTGCCAATATGTCGTTGTCGTTGGTGGCGATGACCAGCCGGTCGATCGGCAGGCCCATCTTCTTGGCGGCATAGCCGGCGAAGATATCGCCGAAATTGCCGGTCGGCACGGTGAACGAGACCGGCCTGTCCGGTGCGCCGAGCGACAATGCCGAGGAAAAATAATAGACGATCTGGGCCATGATGCGTGCCCAGTTGATCGAATTGACCCCCGACAGCGACACCTGGTCGCGGAAGCCGTGATCGTTGAACATGTCCTTCAGCAGGCCCTGACAGTCGTCGAAATTGCCCTCGATCGCCAGCGCATGGACATTTTCAGCCTTCGACGTCGTCATCTGCCGCTGCTGCACCGGCGAGACGCGGCCATGCGGAAAAAGGATGAAGATGTCGGTGCGGCTGCGCCCGGCAAAGGCGTCTATGGCCGCGCCACCGGTATCGCCCGACGTGGCGCCGACGATGGTGGCGTGCTGGTCGCGTTCGGCAAGCACATGGTCCATCAGCCGGGCAAGCAACTGCATCGCCACGTCCTTGAACGCCAGTGTCGGCCCATGAAAGAGTTCGAGGACAAAAGTGTTGGCGCCGGTCTGCACCAGCGGGCAGACGGCCTCATGGCGGAAGGTGGCATAGGCTTCGCGGACCAGGCGCTCGAAGACCGGCGCGGCGATCTCGCCGCCCAGGAACGGCGTCAGCACGCGTATGGCGAGGTCGGGATAGGCGAGGCCGCGCATGGCTCGGATCTCGGATGGCGAGAAATGCGGCCATTCGCGCGGCACGTAGAGGCCGCCATCGCGCGCCAGGCCCGCCAGGATGGCGTCGGAAAATCCAAGCGCGGGCGCTTCACCGCGGGTGCTCACATAATGCATGTCACAGATCCGTTTGCCGCCTGTTTTTCCGTTCACCACAAGGTGGTTAATTTCTGCACCGGCTCTAGTCGCATTTTTGCCGCGCGGTTGATATACGTCACCAGCTTTGCGAGAGGGAAGTGCAGTTTCATGGCGTTTCGTATATCAAGTGGTCGCTTTTTGGCGGGTCTTGCGCTCACCGGCTTTATGCTTGCCGCCGCGGGCTGCCAATCAGGCGACAATGGCATCCTGAACCTCGGTTTCGGCAAGAAGGATCCGACGGCGCCACCCCCGCCGCAGGACCCCAAGGTGCTGGCCAGCCAGCTGAACGCCTATTGTCCAAGGGTGACGGTGCGCGACGGCACGGCCTTCTTCAATACCTATGTCAACGAGGTGCAGAAGCCCAAGCCGAAGCTCAAGAAGACCGGCGATGCCGCTGCGGATGCCGCGGCCCAGGCCGCCGCTGACGCCGCTGCTGCTACGCCGCCCGACGATTCGGCGAGGATCATTTATCAGGCGTCGATCAGCGACGTGACCCGCGATTGCAGCCGTGCCGACGGACAACTGACGATGAAGATCGCGGTTGCCGGCAAGATCGTGCCAGGGCCGAAGTTCACGCCAGGCACCATCACCATGCCGATCCGCACCGCGGTCATGCACGGCACCGACGTGCTTTATTCGCAGATCCACCAGTATCAGGTTCAGGTGACCGATCCCTCGGTCGCCACCCAGTTTGTCTTCACCGATTCCAATGTCGTCGTACCGGCGCCGACGGCGCAGGACTATCAAGCCTATGCCGGTTACGACGAAACCGCGCCAAAGGCGACGACCGACAAGCCGAGGAAGAAGACCCACAGGAAGAAGACGGCCGCGACGAACTAGGCGGCTGTCGGCCTGGCGTGCGTCCGGCCGGACGCACGCATCTCAGGCATCCGCCGACCACTCCGACAGAGCGGCAATGACACTCTTCAGTTCCGCCCAGCGGCGGATCACCGTCTCGGCACCGGCCTCTGTCAAGGCGTCGGCATGGCCGGGATAGCTGTGGCTGGCGCCCGTAAAGCCGATCACGCGCATGCCGGCGGCCTTGGCGCCGGTGACGCCGTGCACGGAATCCTCAATGACGAAGGTGTTCGCCGGGTTGACGCCGAGCTTTTCGGCGGCATGCAGGAACACGTCTGGAGCCGGCTTGGTCTTTCCGGTCGGCGTTTCCATCGCCGAGAAGATGCGCCCGGCGAAGAACGGCAACAGATGCACCTTCTCCAGCATGAACTCGATCCGCTCCGAACGTGAGTTGGAGCAGACGCAGCGTTGCGACGTGACCGAGGCGACCGCTTCGCGCACGCCTTCGATGGCGCGCACGTCGCTGCGCAGTTTGCGGTCGACCAGTTCCTCGGCGCGGTCGATCAGCGACACCTGGAACGGGATTTTGGACTTCTCCTCAATTCGTATCAGTATGTCCTTGAAGGTCAGGCCGGCATAGGTCTCGGCAATCTCCTCCGCCGAGATTTCGTATCCGGCCAGGGTTATCAGTTCAGCTTCGACCCGCGCGGCGATGATTTCGGAATCGACGAGCACGCCGTCGCAATCGAAGATGACAAGATCTGGCTGGGGCATGGTGATCCGAACGATGGAGGGTGGAGGAATGGCCGCTCAGGGCTCAAGCGGCGCGGCATACACCAATGGACACGGCTTCGCAAACTCCTCCACGGCATCGATAAAGCTTCACCGAATATTTACGCTGATCGGTAACCATAACGGGCAGTAAACAGTAACGCGTGCCTTGGGTGTAAAAATGTCAGCCGTGCGTCTTCTCGACGAGCTCTCCCACGCTCCCCAGCAATCCGAATGGCTGGACACGATCCTGAAAGGCGACTGCGTCGCGGCGCTCGACCGCCTGCCGGAAAAGTCGATCGACGTCATCTTTGCCGATCCGCCCTACAATCTGCAGCTCGACGGCGACCTGCGCCGTCCCGACCAGTCCAAGGTCGATGCGGTCGACGACGACTGGGACCAGTTCGAGAGCTTCGAAGCCTATGACGCTTTCACCCGCGCCTGGCTGCTGGCGGCACGCCGCGTGCTGAAGCCCAACGGCACCATCTGGGTCATTGGCTCCTATCACAACATCTTCCGCGTCGGGGCCAAGATGCAGGATCTCGGCTTCTGGATTCTCAACGACGTGGTCTGGCGCAAGACCAATCCGATGCCGAATTTTCGCGGCCGCCGCTTCCAGAACGCGCATGAGACGATGATCTGGGCTTCGCGTGACCAGAAGGGCAAGGGCTATACCTTCAACTACGAAGCGCTGAAGGCGTCGAACGACGATATCCAGATGCGCTCCGACTGGCTGTTCCCGATCTGCACCGGCGGCGAGCGCCTGAAGAATGAGAATGGCGACAAGCTGCATCCGACTCAAAAGCCCGAGGCGCTGCTTGCCCGTATCATGATGGCCTCGACCAAGCCGGGTGACGTCGTGCTCGACCCGTTCTTCGGCTCCGGTACGACAGGCGCGGTTGCCAAGCGCCTCGGCCGTCACTTCGTCGGCATCGAGCGCGAGCAGGCCTATATCGACGCCGCCAATGAGCGCATCGACGCGGTGCGGCCACTCGACGAGGCGGATCTCACCGTGCTCACCGGCAAGCGCGCGGAGCCGCGCGTCGCCTTCGTCAGCCTGATCGACACCGGGCTGATGACGCCCGGCGCCACGCTCTATGACGCCAAGAAGCGCTGGGCCGCCAAGGTTCGCGCCGATGGGACCGTCGCGATCGGCGACAGCGCCGGCTCGATCCACAAGATCGGCGCCGAGGTGCAGGGATTGGACGCCTGCAACGGCTGGACCTTCTGGCATTATGAGCGCAGCGGCGGGCTTACCCCCATCGACGAACTGCGCCGCATCGCCCGGCTTGGCATGGAAAGGGCAGGGGCCTGAGTCCTGCAGCCTGCCTCATATTTGGTGATTCAAAGTCTCACCGGATCGCCGCAAGCGATGGAGATCACACTCTGATCCCCAATCGCTCAAGGTCTGCTTTAAGCGTGCTGGCATCGGTGAACAGCACCGCTTGCCAGCCGGCGGCCTTGGCGCCGTCGACATTTTTCTGGCTGTCGTCGATGAACAGCGTCGCCGACGGCTCGAGGCCGAACGCGGCCACGTGATGGTCGTAGATGCCACGATCCGGTTTGATCTTGCCGATCTCGCCCGAGATGGTGACGCCGCGCGGACGATCGAGGAAATCGAAGCGTTCGCGCGCTTCGGCCAGCGTGTCGGAAGCAAAGTTGGTCAGCATCGTCACATCGTGGCCGCTGTCGATCAGGCCGAGCATGATGGTGACACTGTCCTCATAGGCATGCGGCACCATCTCGTGCCAGTAGCGACGGAAATTGCGGATGTTTTCGGCGTGCTCGGGATGCTCCGCGATCAGCAGCGCTTCGGCCTCTTCCCACGTCCGGCCGCGATCCTGCTCTATGTTCCAGTCATGCGTGCAGATATTGTCGAAGAACCACTTTCTCTCTTCGTCGTCGGGAATGAGGCGGCTGAAGGGAATGTTCGGATCGTAATGGATCAGCACCTTGCCGATGTCGAAAACGATGTGGCGGATTTCAGTCATGGGGCCTCTTTGCACTCAATGGCGACGGTTTTTTCGTCGCGCCGGGTATCGCAGCCTCGATTGCCTTTTTCATGACGGTGGGCAGCGCCTCGCCTGAAATCTCATGGGCGGGCGACCAGAAATACCCTGCCAGGGCATCACCTTTGATGTGGGCGCAAAAGACTTCGAGTTCGAGCGCGAAATGGGTGAACACATGCGCGATTGTCCCGGCGCGCCGCCAGTCGCCGGTAAAGGGCGCTGCCGCCTCTGTGGTGGCTCCGTCCACCCGCGCCGTCCAGGCGGTGGTCGGCACTTCCGTCATGCCGCCGAGCAGCCCTTTCTCAGGCCGCTTGCGCAAAAGAATGGCACCGTCGTCGCGCATGGCAACGAAAGCAGCCCCCCGCCGCAGCGGCTTGTCGGCCTTCGGCAGCCGCACCGGGAAATTTTCGGGATCTCCTGAAACAACGGCGCTGCAGTCCTCGCGCAGCGGGCACAGCATGCAGCGCGGCCGGCGCGGAGTGCATATCGTGGCGCCGAGATCCATCATCGCCTGGGCAAAGTCGCCGGGCCTTGTCGCCGGCATCATGCGCTCGACATGGACCCGTATCTCGGCCTTGGCTTCGCTGAGCGGCGTCGTGATCGAAAACAGCCGTGAGATGACGCGTTCGACATTGCCGTCGACGACGGCGGCGTGGCGGTCGAAGGCGATGGCCGTTATTGCCGCCGATGTATAGGCGCCGATCCCCGGCAATTCTCGAAGTCCGATCTCGGTGTCCGGAAACCGCCCGCCGCGTGCCGCCACCAGATCGGCGCAGGCCTTGAGGTTGCGGGCGCGGGAGTAGTAGCCGAGCCCCGCCCAGGCTTTCATCACATCCTCCGTCGGCGCCGCGGCCAGCGCTTCGACATCGGGCCATTTCTCGACAAAGGCGAGGAAATACGATTTCACCGCTTCGACGGTGGTCTGCTGCAGCATCACCTCCGACAGCCAGATACGGTAAGGATCGGGCCGCACACCGCGTGCATGCTCGCGCGGCGTCACGCGCCACGGCAATTCGCGATGATGCGCGTCATACCAGGCGAGCAGGCGCGACGCCGTATCATCCGAGATGGCCTTGCTGGTCTGGGCCTTGCGGGTCTGGTCTGCTGGTGCCATTGATCTTGCGTTGGCCTGGCCGGTATCTGCTGGGTCGTGGCTGGAGAACGCACATGGCAGGGAAAAGGCGCTTCGGCAATCCCGTTCCGGTGAGCGATCTCGCCACCGACATCCTCGACCCGGTGCTGCGCAAGCGGGCAGGCATCTCGATCGGTCTGGTCCAGTCGTGGGAAGAGATTGCCGGACCGCGCCTGGCCATCCACTCGCGGCCCGAAAAGATCCAGTGGCCGCGCCGCCTGCACGAGGATGATCCGTTCGAGCCGGCCGTACTGGTCATCGCCTGCGAAGGCATGGCCGCGCTTCATCTGCAGCATGAGACCGGCGAGATCATGAACCGGGTGAACGCCTTCCTGGGTTTCAGGGCGATAGGCCGCATCAGGATCGTGCAGAAGCCGATAAGCTCGGGAAGAGCCCGGCCCAAACCCACCCTCAGGGCGTTGAGCGCGGCCGAAAAGGCGAAATTGTCCGATACTGTCGGGCTTATAGAGGATGACGGGCTGCGCGCCTCGCTGGAACGGCTGGGGGCGACCATTCTGGGCGCAAGGAAAGCCTAGACGGCTGCAATGACCCCAGGGACTATCCCGAGGCCGTCTGGCCAAGGGCGAAGTGGAACGGTTACAGTCGGCCCGGTCGGCCCAAACGGAGACGATCCCCTTGGTTCTGATTGGAAACGGTCATAGGTTTGTCGTTAATCTCGCGCATTCGTGATCGCCCTTGTCAGGTTTCACGATTGGATTGGGGACAGGGATGCCTTAATTCGCGCCAACTCTCGCCTTTTCGTGCCTTTGCATTGCAAAATCCAACTCTTATCAGGTGATTCGTATGAGCCGTCCCCCGTTTGGCCAAAGCTTCTCTCGCAGAAACGTCCTGACATCGCTGGCCGCCATCCCGGCGGTGGCCCTGCTCGCCGCCTGCAGTGATTCCGGCGAAGAGGCGAAGGCCGCGGATGTCAAACCCGCGAATCCGGCAACGCCCGCAAAGCCGGCCACGCCCGCCGCGGTCCAGGTACCGGAAGCGCAGGGCACCGTCGACATGACCGAACTGATGAAGCCGGGCGCGCTGTCCGACAAGCAGCTCGGCAAGGATGACGCCAAGGTCACCATCGTCGAATACGCCTCGATGACCTGCCCGCACTGCGCGCATTTCGCCGAGACCACCTTTCCGGATTTGAAGACCAAGTACATCGATACCGGCAAGGCGCGCTACATCCTGCGCGAATTCCCATTCGATCCGAGCGCCGAAGCCGGTTTCATGCTGGCGCGTTGCGCCAAGGATAACTATTTTCCGATGGTCGACGTGCTGTTCAGGCAGCAGGCGAACTGGGTCGGCGTGTCGAACACCAAGGAAGCGCTGCTGCAAATTTCCAAGCTTGCCGGTTTTACACAGGAGTCCTTCGAGGCCTGCTTGACGGACCAGAAACTTCTGGACGATGTGAGATCGGTTCAGAAGCGTGGCGCCAATGAATTCAAGGTCGACTCGACGCCGACCTTCTTCATCAACGGTAAGACCTACAAAGGGGCGATGTCGATTGAGGAAATGTCGGCCATCATCGACCCTCTGCTCTGACATCGGCTCAGTGCTGAAGCGGCAGCGCTCCGGCGCTGCTTGCCTCTCTATCCGTTCGCGCGCTCTGCGCCCTATCGCAAAACCTCGGTACACTCTTGCCGAACCGGTGTATGAGGCGCGCGAATGAAGTTTTCGCGCCTCCGCCTCCTTGGTTTCAAGTCCTTCGTCGAACCCGGCGAGTTCGTCATCGAACGCGGCCTGACCGGCATTGTCGGGCCGAACGGCTGCGGCAAGTCGAACCTTGTCGAGGCGCTGCGCTGGGTGATGGGCGAAAGCTCCTACAAGAACATGCGCGCGTCCGGCATGGACGACGTCATCTTTTCCGGCTCGGGCACCCGTCCCGCCCGCAACACCGCCGAAGTCACGCTTTTCCTGGACAACAGCGACCGCTCGGCTCCATCCGCCTTCAACGATGCCGACGAACTGCAGGTGTCGCGCCGCATCGAGCGCGAGGCCGGCTCGCTCTACCGCATCAACGGCAAGGAAGCGCGCGCCAAGGACGTGCAGCTTCTGTTCGCCGACCAGTCGACCGGCGCGCGCTCGCCCTCGATGGTCGGGCAAGGCCGTATCGGCGAACTGATCCAGGCCAAGCCGCAGGCCCGTCGCGCCCTGCTCGAAGAAGCGGCCGGCATTTCCGGCCTGCACACCCGTCGCCACGAGGCGGAATTGCGGCTTAAGGCGGCCGAGCAGAACCTCGAACGCCTGGACGATGTCGTGGGCGAGCTGGAAAGCCAGATCGAAAGCCTCAAGCGCCAGGCGCGCCAGGCTTCCCGCTTCAAGAACCTGTCGGCCGACATCCGCAAGGCCGAAGCAACGCTCTTGCACCTGCGCTGGACGCTGGCCAAGACACAGGAAGGCGAGGCGCGTTCGGCGCTGGCCACGGCAACGGCGCTCGTCGGCGACCGCGCCGCCACGCAGATGAACGCGGCCAAGGAGCAAGGCATCTCCGCCCATCGCCTGCCTGACCTGCGCGACGCGGAAGCCGCGGCTGCCGCGGCTTTCCAGCGCCTGTCGATCGCCAGGTCGCAGATCGAGGAAGAAGCTGGCCGTATCCGCAACCGGCAGGCCGAACTCGAACGCCGGCTGCAGCAGCTCGACGGCGACATTGCCCGCGAAGAGCGGATGGTGCGCGACAATGCCGACGTTCTCGAGCGCCTGCGTGCGGAAGAGGCCACGCTGAACTCCGAAAACGCCGGTGCCGCCGAGCGTGAGGCCACCACCCGCGCTGTATTCGAACAGGCCGCCTCGACGCTTGCGCAAAGCGAAGCCAAACTTGCCGCGCTGACCGCCGAGCGCGCCGAGGCCGCCGCCTCGCGCCACCAGATCGAACGGACTTTGCGCGAAACCGCGGAGCGTCGCGACCGCTTCGCCCGCCAACTCGCCGACGTCGACCGCGAATTGTCGGACATCCTCTCCAAGGTCGCCGGCTTGCCGGATCCGGCCGAGAAGCAGGTACTGGTCGAGCAGGCGATGGCATTGCTGGAGGAGTCCGAGGCAGCGGTGGAGCAGGCTGAACAGTCGGTCATCGACGGCCGTGGCGCTGAAAGCGCTGCCCGCCCGCCGCTTCAGGACGCCAAGGCGGAGCTGGCGCGGATCGAAACCGAAGCGCGCACGCTGGCCAAGATCCTGAACGCGGCCAGCGGCGATCTCTTCCCTTCGGTGCTGGAGCAGATCAGCGTCGAGCGCGGCTTCGAGACGGCGCTGGGGGCCGCCCTTGGCGAAGACCTCGACGTGCCGCTCGACCGCAGTGCACCGGCGCATTGGGGCGAAAGCGAAATCCAGCCCGGCGATGCCGCGCTTCCGGAAGGGATCAAGAGCCTTGCCAGCGTGGTTCGCGCGCCGGCGCAACTAGCCCGACGTCTTGCGCAGATCGGCATCGTCGAGGCCGCTGACGGCCGCCGGTTGCAGGGGCTTCTGGCTCCAGGCCAGCGCCTGGTCAGCCGCCAGGGTGCGCTGTGGCGCTGGGACGGCCTGACCGCCAGCGCCGATGCACCGACCGCCGCGGCACAAAGGCTGGCACAGAAGAACCGGCTTGCCGAACTCGATGCCGAAGCGGTGCAGGCGACGCTTGTGCTGCGCCAGGCCGAGGAAGCGCTAGCGCAGGCCGAGCAGGCGCTCCGCCAGGCAAGCGAAGCCGAACGCGACACGCGCCAGGCGGGACGTGAGGCCCAGCACCGGCTGGACGCCGCCCGCAATGCGCTGGCCGAGGCCGAAAAGGCCGGCGGTGAACTATCGAGCCGGCGTGCCGCGCTGGACGAGGCGCGCGCCCGCATCGTCGACAGCCATGAGGAGACGTCAGCGGCTTTCGTCGAGGCCGAGATGCTGCTGCAGGATGCGCCCGACCTCGGCGACCTGCAATTGCAGCTCGAACAGTCCTCGGCCAATGTCTCGCGCGACCGCGCCGCGCTTGCAGACGCGCGCGCCGTCCACGAGGGCTTGCGGCGAGAAGCCGAGGCACGCACACGCCGGCTTGACGCCATAGGTGCCGAACGCAGCAACTGGCTGGTGCGCGCCGAAAACGCCTCGACGCAGATCGCATCGCTCGCCGAACGCAAGGCAGAGGCCGAGGCCGAGCGCGAACGGCTGGCCGATGCGCCCGACGAGATCGACGCCAAGCGGCGTGCGCTGCTGTCGCAACTCACCGAGGCCGAAAGCTTGCGCAAGGCGGCCGCCGACCGGTTGCAGGAGGCGGAGAACAGGCAGGCCGAACTGGACAAGGCGGCCACATCAGCCATCCAGTCGCTGGCCGAAGCGCGCGAAACCCGCGCCCGCGCCGAAGAACGGCTGACGGCGGCCGACGAACGCCGGCTGGAGGTCGAGGCGCGCATCCAGGAAACGTTGAACACGCCGCCGCATCTGGTCATCCGCCACACCGGCCTGGAAGCCGACGATCCGATGCCCGAAATGCCCGAGATCGAACGCCAGTTGGATCGGCTAAAGGTCGAGCGCGAACGGCTCGGCGCCGTCAATCTGCGTGCCGAGGAAGAGCAGAGGGAGCTTTCCGAGCGCCTGGAGGCGATCGTTTCCGAGCGCGAGGACATTATCGAAGCGATCCGCAAGCTCAGGCAAGCGATCCAGAGCCTCAATCGTGAAGGCCGCGAACGGCTGCTGGCCGCCTTCGATGTCGTCAACAGCCACTTTCAGCGACTGTTCTCGCATCTGTTCGGTGGCGGCACGGCGGAATTGCAGCTGATCGAATCCGAGGATCCGCTGGAGGCGGGCCTGGAGATTCTTGCCCGACCGCCCGGCAAGAAGCCGCAGACCATGACGCTGCTGTCGGGCGGCGAGCAGGCGCTGACTGCGATGTCGCTGATCTTCGCTGTCTTCCTGACCAACCCGGCACCGATCTGCGTGCTCGACGAAGTCGATGCGCCGCTCGACGATCACAATGTCGAGCGCTTCTGCAATCTCATGGACGAGATGGCCAAGACCACCGAGACGCGTTTCGTCATCATCACCCACAATCCCATCACCATGGCCCGCATGGACCGGCTGTTCGGCGTGACCATGGCCGAGCAGGGCGTCAGCCAGCTTGTCTCTGTCGATTTGCAGGCGGCAGAGGCGATGCGCGAGGCGAGTTGACGCGTCCGACCGCCACCGCGAGGTGGAGCGTCCGGCAGCCATCGGCGGACCGCTTAGGTTTTCTGATCGTGTCCGTGGGACCGGTGTTTGGCCGAGGCCCAGAGGAAATAGAGCGGGCCCATTTTCAGCACAGGCACACGACGATCCCGCTCGCGATCGCGCAGTTCGCGGTAGACCTTCACCTTCAGCGGCAACTTGCTGAATTGGCTATCTCAATGCACGCGTCGCGAAATCCAGTTCGCGCAGATTGCCGCCAGAAGTCCGCAAGCCATGCCGACGCAATCGGCGATCCAATCGAACACGTCGAGATCACGCTCTATCAGCGACGTGCCCTGGAGGATTTCGATCGCGGCTCCAACCAGGGCGAGGAAGATGATCAGCCTCGTCTTGCGGCCAGGCCAGCCCAGACTTCCCAGAAACGCCAGGATCGCGAAGGCGCTCGCATGGTTGGCCTTGTCGTAGTGGAAGCCGATATCGATGCCGAATTCGTCGAGGCGAGATATCGGCAGCAACGCGAGCACCAAGACCGCAATGAGCGTGGCGATAAAGGCAATCCGCTCGGCGGCTGAGTAAAATTTCATTCTGTTCCGTCGATACACCAGCCATCGAGGTCGGGTCCGGAGATCTTGGTCAGGTGGCATGCCGGGTGCAAGCGGCAGGCTGGCGTCCATGGCCACGATTGCATAAGCCGGCTTCGAAAAGCAACGAGCCCGTCTCGCGATCACGAGGGGATCCCAAGGCGTGCCCGCCCATTTGCCGGCAGGGCGCACGCCTTCCGCCTATTGGCGATAGAATGGTGCCGGCTCGTTAGATTGAAGCGCGTTGAATACGCGACAGTCCAAAACCGCCTTTGCCCGACAAGCTCTCTTCGGCAGGCCGGAACATGTCCTCAAAGTCCAGGTCCTGCTCGAAAACCACGCCCCCGACGGACACGGCCAGGATCTCCTCGGCTCCCTGAGGGGCGAAATAGACCTGCGAGACAGTGGCACGGATACGCTCGCCAACCGTCCTTGCTTCGGCCTCGCTCGTTCCGGGAAGGAACACACCGAACATGGAGGCACCTATGCGGCCGACGACGTCTTGCGAGCGCACGCAAGACCGGATGGTTGAAGCGATCAGGCGCAAGGCCTCGTCGCCCCAGTTCAGGCCGAAGCGCAAGTTGATGGCGTTCAGGTGTTCAGGATGAATGACCAGAAAGGCGCCCGATCGCTCGCCCTGCGGGGAAGACCTGATCGCCCGTCTCTCGATCAGCGACGTGAAGACCCTCCCGTTCAGGCAACCGGTCAGCGTATCGAAGGTCGCGGCCCGGTTGAGTTCCCGCCGATAGCGACGGATCTCGGCCAGTTTCAGGCCTATGAACACAAACAGCGGCAGGCAGATCACCACAGGCAAAAGTGTTGCCGTGATCATGCCGCGCCCGAAAGGCGTCAGCGCCTCGCTGAACAACAGCAGATAGTTCAGGACGAGGGACACGCACAGGCTGCCGACGGTTCCAAGAAATGCCAGCCAGGCAATGGTCTTCCATTCATGATGGACCGGGACATCAGCTGCTGCATTGCTCATCGTCGATCTCCGTTCGATCGCCAAGCATAAGACCGGCAAGTTACGATTTCGGTTTCGAAGAACAATACAATTTGACACGTTGGTTAGATCGCCAAGCTTCTGAACGGAGGATGCTGCCCTTTGTGGCGAATCCGGTGCTGTCGCCTATGGCGGGCTGAAGATTCCCATCTCCGCCGCCCTGGCTGTTGCTTCGGCCTTGCCATAGATGCCGCTCGGCAAGGCCAGCGCCCAGCCATTCGATACCAGCCAGGCGCCGACATCCTGTTTGCCCAGCCTGCATGTCGCCGCGACAGGGAAGCGGTCGACCACCGGAGGCACGAAGCAGTTCAGCGCTCGCCCGCGCATCCAGTTGTTGAAAGCCGCGTAGGCCCGCTGTCCGCATGGCCACGCGCTCTCGTGAAACAGGCAGACCCTGTCGGTCTGGACGCCCTGGGTTCCACTGATGAACAGTTTCCGCCCCATGGAGTCGAAACCAGCCGACGACGTGGCCACTGGATCGTAAAGCAATGTTTCCCGCCAATCCCTGGGCATCCATGACTTGGGGCGTGATGCGAGGCCGAGGTCGCCAAGCGGCAAACGAGGTTCCACCCGCTCCATCTCCGATCCCTCGATCTGCGGCGGTGCGATGAGATCCTCGGCAATCTTGCGGGCTGAGTTGACGATCGATCGAGCCGGATGTCGCGCGACGTCATCGCCGACGTCAGGGGCTGGGTCGGTGAGGCTTCGTTCGACGGGGAACAGGGTCGCTGCCTTGACCAGCAGCAGGATACCGATGAGAAGCTCGATGCCTGCGAGCGCGATCATCATGCGAACGCGCCC
Organism: Mesorhizobium sp. B2-4-13; assembly: GCF_006658535.1. Classification (NCBI taxonomy): domain Bacteria; kingdom Pseudomonadati; phylum Pseudomonadota; class Alphaproteobacteria; order Hyphomicrobiales; family Phyllobacteriaceae; genus Mesorhizobium; species Mesorhizobium sp. B2-4-13. Next base: position 803,650 of record NZ_VFVB01000003.1, read on the forward strand.
CCGATGTCCCATCGGGCCGCCCGCGCCCAATTCGCTAGAAGCTGGACGTCGATTTGGCAACCAGTTTGAGCGCACCTTTTTCAATCCGGTAAAACGGCATTGAGCGTTCGCTGGATCCATCCGCGCGGAACCTGAACAAGCCGGTCGATCCGCGAAAGCCATTCGGGTTCTCGAAAACCTGCCTGTTGAAGCCATTGGGTCCGGCAGCGCTCGCGATCCCCGCAGTAAGGGCGACCATATCATAGGCATAAGCGACATTGACGTCGGCCTGGTAATTGAAGCTTGCCTTGAAACGATCCGAAATGGGGCCTGTTTCATGTTGGTCGAGCGTCGCGATATAGGCGCCTTCGAAAAGCGGACTGGTCGGGTGCTCCAGCCAGCGGTTCGTGCCAACCACGGAGGTTGATTTTCCAGGGATGCCTTTTGCCTTCAGGGCGATCAGGATTGGCGATGGATTGCTGTCGCCGCTGGCGACGATCACGGCGTCGGGGGCGTCAACCAGCGAGCCCATGTCCGCGACCGCCTTTGCCGCGCTGTCGGCGCTCGTGTAGGGGATGGTGATCGCAAGTGCGGCGCCGTACACGCTGAGGCTGTTGGCGACCCGTTTTTCGGCAATATCGGCACCCGCGCCCGCTGGCACCAGCAGGACGAATTTCTTGCCGCCCTTGGCCGCGATTGCGCCGGCGCCCGCCGCGGCGCTGTCCGCCTCGCCAAGGCATACCGCATAGACGCCCGGGCCGCCGGCAAAATTGTCCGCGAGAGCCAGAACCACCGGCCGGTTCGAGCCCGACAGTTTGGCGACATGCTGCGCCGCCGGCAGTTCGGTCGGACCGATGACCACTTTCGCTCCCGAAGTTATGGCCTTTACCGCCAGTTGCTGGGAGTAAGCCGCGTCTCCCCTTGTGTCCTCGACGGTAAGCGTCAGCAGGGGATTACCGAGGTCCGTCATGGCGAGCTTGGCGGCGTCGAGCATCTTTTTGCCGTTTTCGCCCGCTGATCCGGAAGCGGACAGCGGCAGCAGCATGGCGACTTTCGTGGGTCCCGTGCCGAGGGACTGCGTCGCCTGGCTTGCGTTTGCCACAGCAACAACAGCAGCCGGCTGATTGGCGACCTGGATGGCAGCGGGGTCGAGCGCGTCCGACACCGAGCCTTTGGATTGGCAGCCGAGCAGCGATAGCGCCATCGCGCAAGCGACCACCCATGTCCGCAGGCGGTGAACCTGCCGGTCAGATTCCATTTTCTGCCAGCGCTTTCGCTCTTGCGGTCAGTTCATGTACTCGACCATGCGGTCGTGAAAACACTCGCATTTATTGAGCGTGTCTTCGTCCTTGTAGTTGGTCTTCAGGTAGCCGTAAGCCATGCCGCAGGCGACCTTGGCTTCCGATGCCCAGACGAAGACCGGCCGGGATGAGTTGATCCATTCCGGGCTGTTGGCGACGGCAACCGACTCGTCCATCAGCTTGACGACCTGTTTCGTGAGGTCGACTGTGTTGTCGGTCAGCACCAGATTAGAGGTTCCAACGGTGCGGCAATAATCGGCCACAGGTCCCTCGATGATGTCGGCGGCAAAGCCGGTCGATCCAGCCAGGAACAGCGCCGTGGCCGAAATCAGCAACCTTGAACTCATTATGATGTCCCCCGTATCCTTAAAAAACCGATTTCTAATATATAGCATGATGATCTCGCCGCGCGCCATGGCGTCAGACCAGATTTGCGGTTGTCGTATGCGTCGCGGTGCCGTCGTCGTAGAGCAGCGTGATCGTGTTGGTTACGGGCGTGTTGGTCAGCTGTGCCACTTCGACGAAATTGGCGCCGCCGGTCAGGCCGTTGGCGTCAACGCTCAGCGTGTTTGTTGCCGAATTGTAGTTCACGAAGTCGCCGACATTGGCCCCGCCGGGCGCCGTGTCGAACAACGACGTAAGGTCTATTACGTCGCCATGCCCGCCGACGCCGCTGTAGTCGGTAATGAGATCCTTGATATCGAGATTCTCAAGCTTGAACGTGTCCGTACCTGCGCCGCCGGTCAGGATATCCTGGCCTGGACCGCCGACGAGCACGTCGTTGCCTGCTCCGCCGATAAGAGTGTCATTGCCCCCTTCTCCCTTAAGGGTATCGTTGCCGAGGCCACCTGCGAGATAGTTGTCTCCGGCATTCCCGAACAAGTAATCGTTGCCCGAACCGCCGATCAATCCCTCGATGCTCGTTAGCGTATCTCCGGTGGCATCGCCGCCGCCGATCGTCGCATCCGCCGGATTTGTCGAAAAAGCCGCCGGATTTGCATGTCCGTCATCCGCGAGGTTTATCGAAACAGCCAACAGGCTGCCGGTGTAGTCGGCAATGTCCGATCCGGCTCCGCCCGAGATCGTGTCGGTAAGCGTGCTTCCGGCTATCACGTCATTTACCGTGCCCGTGAACCCAGGGAGGGTGAAGGACCCGTCTCCGCTCCCGGCCACCTGATGAATGTCTAAGGATTGAGTTGTACTGACGTCACCGTCGCCGTCGACCGCACTGACCTGGAAATGGAAACTCGTGTCGGATGGCAATATCGTCTGGGAAATATCAACGGCAGACAACCTCATTTTTGCACCCGGATCACCGGTTATGGAAATTAGGTTGAAATCGATAGCGGGATCGATCACGAGGTGTCCGCCGACCACTGTCGCGGTTCCATTCTGTGTCTGGTTGGTAACCGAATTGGTTGCCGTCCAATGGACAGAGCCAGAGCCGTTGTTCACGTTGAAATCGAGACTGCCAACAAATTTCGGATTTAGCGTCGGTGCGTCGTTGCCCGCCGTAGCGGAAGTGTGAAACTCCATAGTGAAGGTCTCAGCATTTTCGACAAATTGATCGGAGACGCCGAAGCCCTGTGTCGATGAATTGACACCATTGCCTGTACCTGTGAACTCGATCAAGCCGTTTGGAGTTTCCAGGAAAGGTGTTGGACCACCAGGCGATAGCCCACTGAGTGTCTGAGTTATCGTTGTTGCCGCGTCGGGCGTGATAAGTGAAAATGAGTAATTGCCGTCAGGGTGAACGGCCAGGGAGTAGATATCGGTCCCGGTGGAGGTTTCAGCCAGCAATACGGTAGTGCCGTCAGCCTGGATTGTAGTGCTGTAGCTGATCCCTGCGATGGCCGGTCCAGTTATGTTGAAATGATGGATGCCATCGGCGCCTGCTACCAATGCAAACGTGCCGTTGACCGATCCAATCTCGTTCGGAATTGTTCCAGGCATGAAGGCGCCCAAGGTCGGCACGTCGTCGACGACATGGACGACGAGATTGTCGCTGGCGGTTGTGCCGCCGACCCCGTTGACGGTCAGCGCGACGCTGTCGTTGAAGCCGGTGGCGTCGATGCTGTCGTTGCCGGTCGGCACCTTGCTGTCATTGTCGATGGTGGCGGTCAGCGTATAGCTGTAGGCGACGGTGCCCGAATGGGCGTCGCCGGTATAGCCGGTCAGCGTCAGGATGCCTTCGCCGGTGTTGACGGTTTGGGTACCGTTGAAGCCCTGGATCTGGGCCAGCGTGAAGCTGGTGCCGCCGATGACGATGTCGTGGATGCCGTCGGTGGCCGAGATGGTGAAGGATCCGGTGCTGGTCTCGCTGTTGGCCGCCGCGTTCGAGCCGTTCGGGTTGAGGCCGGCCTCGAAGACGGTGTTGTCGGCGCCCTGGGCCGAGGCCGTCACCACCGAGGCGCTGTCGTTGGCGCCGGTGATGTTGATGGTCAGCGTCGCCGGCGAGGTGTCGCCGTCGGCATCCTGCATCGTGTAGTGCAGCGTGTAGCTCAGATTGCTGGCCGAGGTCAGCGCCTGGGTGGCGGCCTTGCTGTTGTCGAGCACATAGGACCACGTGCCGTTGGCGTTCTGGGTCAGCGTGCCATAGGTGTTGAGGGTGGCGATGGTGGCGGCGTCGGCGCCCGACCAGGCCACGAAGCTCTTGGGCGTATCGGCGCCCGAGACGTCGTTGGCAAGCACATCGCCCGAGACCGTGCTCGTCGGCGGCGTGTTGGCCGCCCCGGCGCCGTCCTCGACGACCGTGTAAGGACCGTCATTGACCGCAGCCGGCACGTCGTCGACGACATGGACGACGAGATTGTCGCTGGCGGTTGTGCCGCCGACCCCGTTGACGGTCAGCGCGA